>NZ_AUWY01000106.1 GCF_000447205.1 Sphingobium ummariense RL-3
CACCCGGCGGCCCGCGCCCATCGAGCCTATTGCAGGTCGAGCACCACCACGGACTTGGGTGGCAGCGTCACGCTCAGCGTGCCGCCGCTGATCTGCGCGCCTGTGAACGGGGCGGGCTTGACCGTTTCCGGCGCGTCGAACGTGTTGTGCGAATTGATCGCGGGCGCCGTCAGAATGCGGCCGGAGACGCCGCCAGCACTGAGGCCGTCCAGCTTCACGGTGACCGTGTTGGTCTGGTTCGGATCCAGGTTGGACAGGCCGACATGCACCTTGCCGTCCTTGCCGCGCACCGCCGATCCGCTGACGGCGGGCATCACGAACTTGTCCTTGCTGTACCAGGGCGACGCGATGTCGATCGGCAGCACGGTGGCGTCCTGCCAGGGCTTGTACATCTCGAACACATGGTAGGTCGGCGTCAGGATCATCTTCTTGCCGTCGGTCAGGATCATCGCCTGGAGCACGTTCACCATCTGCGCGATCGCGCTCATGCGCACGCGGTCGGCATGCTTGGCGAAGATGTCCAGGTTGATCGACGCGACCAGCGCGTCGCGCAGCGTGTTCTGCTGGCGCAGGAAACCGGGATTGGTGCCGGGATCGGGCGCGTACCAGGTGCCCCATTCATCGACGGCCAGGAAGACCCGCTTTTCCGGATCATATTTGTCCATCACCTTGCTGTGCCCGGTGATGAGCTCGTCCATCCGCCAGGTCGCGGCCAATGTGTCCGCCCATGCGGTTTCGTCGAAATTGACCGGGTCGGCCTTGGGGGGCCACCCGCCCTGGGGAATGGTGTAGTAATGGAGCGACAGGGCATCAAGCTGCTTGCTTGCCTCCCGCATCAACACCTCAGTCCAGTTATAGTCGCCGCCATTGGCGCCCGCCGCGATCTTCACGGTCTTGGTGCCGGCCGGCACCTTGATGAAGGTCGCGTAGCGCTTGGTGACATCCGCGGCATATTCGGCGCGCATATTGCCGCCACAGCCCCACAATTCGTTGCCGATGCCAAAGGACGGCAGCGCCCACGGCTCCTTGTGGCCGTTGCGGCCACGCTCTTCAGCCAGGCTGCCGGCGGGCGCCGTGATATATTCGACCCATTCGGCCATTTCCTGCGGCGTGCCGTTGCCGACATTGCCGGAGATATAGGCCTCCGCGCCGACCTGGCGAAGCAGCTCGTAAAATTCGTGCGTGCCCACCGCATTGGGCTCGGTCACGCCGCCCCAGTTGGTGTTGACCTTGACCGGACGCTTGTTCCGGGGGCCAATCCCTTCGCGCCAGTGATATTCGTCGGCAAAGCAGCCGCCGGGCCAGCGGATCACCGGCACCGACAGGTTGCGAAGCGCGGCGACCACATCGTTGCGGAAACCGTTGGTATTGGGGATAGACTTGTCGTTCCCGACCCACAGGCCGCCATAGATGCCGTGGCCCAGATGCTCGGCAAACTGGGTGAAGATCCGCTTGTCATAGACGGGGCCGGGCTTGTCCGCATGGATGGTGGCGGTGGTCGGCTTGCCGTCGGTCTGGGCGACGGCGGCTCCGGTCAGCATGGTAGCCGACAGCAGCAGCGCGGCGGCGGTGCTCCGCAGGGCTTTCATCATGGCAATCCCCTCTTTCTGGTTCAGTCGTGGAAGGCGTCGGTGGTCTCGCGCCAGCCGCGCAGGAAGGCATCGGCGACCAGCCGCAGCGGATCGGTGTCCACGTCGCTGCGGCCACCGCGGATCAGCGTGGCGAAGCGGCTGTAGAGGCCGGCATATTCGACATCCTCACCATGTTCGGTGCCGCCGGGCAGCTGGAGCACCGCGCCGCCCTTGCTCAGCTTGAGCGTGCCGGCGTCGGTCTCCACCGTAATGTCCCAGCTTTGCGGGCCGGTCTGCCGCCAGTCGAGATCCATGTGGATCGGCGCCCCACCCGTGTCGCGGAAGTGGAGGTCCGCGGCGATCGGCGCGGCCCGGTTTTCCGGCAGGACCAGCGTGGCGTTCGTGAGGAAGAACGGCCGCGGCAGGATATGGGTGGCGATCGACAGGGCATTGATGCCCGGATCGAACACGCCAAGGCCGCCGGGCTGCCAGATCCACGCCTGGCCGGGGTGCCACACGCGCACATCCTCCCGCCAGACGATCGACACCTTCTCGATCCGGCGCTCGGCGAGCCAGGCGCGCGCGGGCGCGACGCCGGAGGCGAAGCGCGAGTGCCAGGCTGCGAACAGCGTCGCCCCGACCTTGTCCGCCCGCGCATGCAGCGCACTTACCTCCGCCAGGGTGGCGCCGGGCGGCTTTTCCAGGAAGACGTGCACGCCGCGGGCCAGCGCCTGCGCCGCCAGGTCGTAGCGGACCTGCGGCGGGGTGCAGAGCGCCACGGCATCGACCGCCGGCCCTTCGGCCAGCAGGGCATCGAGGCTCGTGTGATGGGGTACGCCCTCCAGCCCCGAATCATGGGGGCTGACGGTGGCGGCAAGGCTGAACGCGCCATTGCCGCGAATGGCCGGCACATGCTGGTCGCGCGCGATCTTGCCGAAGCCGATGATGGCGATGCGGATGGGGTCCATCGGCCTAGAGCGCCTGCACCGTGACCGGGGCGTCGGCGGCGCGCGCCAGCGGGTTGCGGACCGGCAGCGCGAACGGGGCGGCCGCAATCTCGAACACGTCGCCTTCCCGCGTCTGCACGCCGTCGCTGAACGATAACGTCGCGGTGCCGAAGAAATGGACGTGAATGTCGCCCGGGCGCCGGAACAGCGCATATTTGAAGTGATGATGCTCCAGGTTCGACAGGCTGTGCGACATGTTGGCCTCACCCGACAGGAAGGGCTTTTCCCAGATCGTGGCGCCATCGCGCAGGATGCGGCTGGTGCCCTCCACATGGGCGGGAGGGGGACCGACCAGCAGTTCGGGGCCGAGCGCGGCCTGGCGCAGCTTGCTGTGCGCCAGCCACAGATAATTGTGCCGTTCGGTCACATGATCGGAAAATTCGTTGGCAAGCGCCAGGCCAAGACGGAAGGGCGTGCCGTCCGGGCCTATGATGTAGATGCCGGCCAGCTCCGGCTCCTCGCCGCCATCCTTGGCGAAGGCGGGCATGGTCAGCGGATCGGACGGCCCCACCAGCTGCGAGCCGTCGCCCTTGTAGAACCATTCGGGCTGCTGGCCTACTTGGCCCGGCGCGGGTTTGCCGCCTTCCAAGCCTTCCAGGAAGATTCGCATCGAATCGGTGAGGTTCTCGCCGGAGGCCGCCGCGCGGTGCATCTTGTCGCGCCCTTCGGCCGATCCCAGGTGCGTGAGGCCGGTGCCGGTCATGAGCACATGGGCGGCGTCCTCATGGTCGATCGGCGCGATCAGTTCGCCTGCCTCGAACGCCGCGACGATGTCCATCGCGTCACCCTTGCCCGCCGCCGCAACCGCATCAGCCAGCGTGCTCTTCGTCGCGATGGCATGGAGCGCCAATGCACGCACGCTTTCGAAGCCCGGAACGAAATGGGCCCCATCCCCATCGGCGGCGATGACCGACCGGACACCGTTTCCGGCGCGATGCTGCAACAGGCGAAATGTCATGAAATTCTCCTCCCGCGCGCCTCCGGGGGAGGCGTCTTCCATCCCGTCCAAACGACCCTCGCATGTATGCGCGGAGGACCGCCATCCTGCGGACTTCCCTCCCAGCTCCACTAGCGGAGAGGTGTTTTGTCCTTTGAATCCGGCTATTACTCCGACATATTACAGGAAAATGGTGTTGGCAATGTTTGTATTTTAAGACGATCATATCGGCTAGAGCGGGCGTGGGGAGGAGAGTGGATGGCAAAGGACAAGCCGCTGTCGAACGACAGCGAGGCGGATGATGGCCGGCCCGTCCCGAAGCAAACACGGGGTCCCGGGCGGCGCCTGCATGGCGCGATCGCGCACAAGCTGGGCATGGCGATCCTCTCCGGCCAATATGCGCCGGGCGACACGCTTTCGGGCGAGGTGGCCTTCGCCGAGGAATTGGAGGTGTCCCGCAGCGCCTATCGCGAGGCGGTGCAGGTGCTGACCGCCAAGGGGCTGGTGGAAAGCCGGCCCAAGGCGGGAACGCGCGTGATGCCACGCAACCGCTGGAACCTGCTCGATCCTGACGTGCTCGCCTGGGCCTTTGCCGGAGAGCCCGATCTGCAGTTCGTGCGCGACCTGTTCGAGCTGCGCGCCATCGTCGAGCCGGCCGCCGCACGGCTGGCGGCGCAGCGGCGCGACCGCGAGGATCTGCGCATCATGAAGGAAGCGCTGATGGCGATGCGGCGGCACACGCTGGCGACCGACATCGGGCGAGCGGCGGATCGCGATTTCCACAGCGCGATACTAAACGCCACCCGCAACGACGCGATCCTGGTGCTGACCGCCAGCATCGGCGCGGCGGTCAACTGGACCACGCAGTTCAAGCAGCGCTCGCGCGCCCTGCCGCGCAACCCCATTCCCGATCATGCGCGCGTTTATGAGGCGATCGCCGCCGGCGATCCGCAGGCGGCGGCGGACGCTATGGGCGTGCTGGTGGAGCTGGCGCTCGAGGACACGGCGAGCGCCATGCAGCCCTGAGGCGCCCGGGGGCGGGAGCCTCCACGAAAAAGGCCGGAGCGGCGAACGCTCCGGCCTTCCCTCCCCCGAGGATGCGACCCTTGGGGCTATGATGGTCTATTGCGCGTGCTGGTCCGGCAGGGCGTTGGTGACCTTGCAGCCCCAGAGCGCGTAGAACAGCACGTAAAGCTCACAGGCCGCGGTCAGCAGGAAGCTGGTCTGCAGCCCGTACATGTCGGCGAGCCAGCCCTGCACCACGACCAGCGCGCCGCCCGCGATCGCCATGATCAGCAGGCCCGATCCCTCCTCCGTCAACGGACCAAGGCCCTTGATGCCCAGGGTGAAGATCGTCGGGAACATGATCGAGTGGAACAGGCCGACCAGGATCAGCGACCACATGGCGATCGGCCCGGTGGTAAACACTGTCACCAGCATCACCAGGAACGCGCCGATCGAGAAGGCTGCGAGGACATGGCCTGCATCGAACTTCTGCATGATGGCAGAGCCGGCAAAGCGCCCGACCATCATCCCGCCCCACAGGAAGGTCAGGTAATTGCCTGCCTGTTCGTGCGTCAGGTTGGCGATGTCGGGCTGGCTGACGAAATTGACGAACAGGTTGGCGACGCCGATCTCCGCGATCAGGTAGATGAAGATGGCGGGGATGCCGAACACCAGATTGCGGTGGTTCCAGAGCGAATGCTTCTTCCGCTCTTCCTTGTTGTGCCGCTGCGTCGCCGCGCCCATGGCAGGCAGAGGGAAACGCGCGATCACGACCGCCAGCACCACCAGCACGCCGGCCACCAGCACATAGGGCAGCACAACCGACTGCGCGTCGGCCAAACGCTCCGCCTGGGTCAGCACGACGTCGCCCTGCGCCGTACCGCCCTTCGACCGGCCGAGGATCAGATAGGCGCCGAACATCGGCGCCAGCATCGTGCCCGCCGAGTTCATCGCCTGCACGAGGTTGAGGCGCGACGAGGCGGTTTCCGGCTTGCCGACGACCGCGACATAGGGGTTGGCGGCGACCTGCAGCAGCGTGATGCCGCTCGCGATCACGAACAGCATGACCAGGGTCACGCCATAGGAGGGAATCGAAGCCGCCAGCGTCATGCCCAGCGCACCCGCCGCCATGATCAGCAGGCCGATCACCATCGATTTCTGGTAGCCGAGCCGCTCGATCAGCTTGGCCGAGGGTATCGACGCCACGAAATAGGCGATGAACCAGACCGATTCGATCAGCGTCGTCTGGGTATAGCTCAGGTCGAACACGCTGCGCAGATGCGGCAGCAACGTGTTGTTGATGACCGTGATGAAGCCCCACATGAAGAAAAGGCTGGCCAACAGCGCCAATGCGGGGCCATAACGTGTGCCGGGCGTGGACGGTGCGACGGGCACTGCGGTCGAGGAAACGGGTCCTGCCATTCATCCTTCTCCAAAGAAGTCCGGGCGGTGCGGCCGGGGCTTGCACCTTGTTATTTTGTCGGAGTATATGGCTGCGCGGAGCGCGTCAATGGCGTCCGTTCCGGGAGGAAGTCGATGCGAAAGGCGATCATGAACATTTCGACCAAGGCAATCCTGGCCTGCGGCATAGCCCTGTTCGCGGCGAGCGCGCCCGCCCTTGCCGCCGAAGCCAGCCGCGCGCCGGCCGGCCAGCTGGCGGACGGAACCGCGATCGAGACGATCACCCTCAGCAACGGCCATGGGGTCTCGGCCAAGATCCTGACCTATGGCGCGACGCTCCAGTCGCTTTCCGGCCCCGACAAGCAGGGCAAGGTCGCCGACGTGCTGCTGGGCTATGACGATCTTGCCGGCTATGTCGACCATCCCAACTATTACGGCGTGACCGTCGGCCGCTACGCGAACCGCATCGCGGGCGGCAAGTTCACGCTCGACGGCAAGAGCTACCAGCTGCCGCTCAACGACAAGGTCAATTCGCTGCACGGCGGCGGCAAGGGCTTCGACAAGCAGGCGTGGAAGGTCGTCTCGCTGAAGAGCGGACCGACCGCGATGCTGGTCCTTTCGCACGTCAGCCCCGATGGCGATTCGGGCTATCCCGGCAAGCTCGATGTCACCGTTACCTACACGCTCGACGAGCAGGGCAATCTGGGCATTGTTTTCGACGCGAAGACCGACAAGCCGACCATCGTCAACATGACCAACCACGCCATCTTCAACCTGGCGGGCGAAGGCTCGCCCGGCGGGGCGCTCGACCACCTGCTCACGATCCCGGCCAAGGCCTATACCCCGGTCGACGCCAACCTGATCCCCACCGGCGAGCTGAAGCCGGTGACGGGCGGCGTCTTCGACTTCCAGTCGCCACGCCGGGTCGCCGACGGCATCCGCGACGGCCGCGATCCGCAGATCGTCGCGGGCCGCGGCTACGACCATAATTTCGCGCTGGACAAGGGCGCGACGCGCACTCCAGCGCTGGCGGCGCGGCTGGAGGATCCTGCCTCGGGCCGCGTGCTGGAGGTGCTCAGCACCGAACCGGGCGTACAGTTCTATACGGGCAATTTCCTCGATGGCACGCTGGTCGGCAAGGGCGGTCATCTCTACCGCATGGGCGACGGCATCGCGCTGGAACCGCAGAAATTCCCTGACACCCCCAACCAGCCCGCCTTCGGCTCCGCCAGGGTCGATCCCGGCAAGCCCTATCATCATGCGATGGTCTATCGCCTGACGGTCAAGCCCTGAAACAGCTCCGGCGCAGGCCGGTCAGGGGCACGGACTCATTTGAACGGTCCGCTGCCGATCGCAAGCCACCCGTTCGGGCTGAGCCTGTCGAAGCCCTGCACTTTTCTTCAAGGCGCTGTGCCTGAAGAAGAAGGGAGGCCCCCTTCGACTGCCTGCCAGGGCAGGCGCTCAGGACAGGCTTCGACAAGCTCAGGGCGAACGGAGGGTGCGTCCGTAAGCCGCCCTTATCGCCATCCGAAGCCCCAGGATGTGTGCGCCGCCTAGCTGGCGGGATCGTACATGAATTCGCGCAGCTCCTGCGCGCAGCGGCAAGCGACAGCGATCTTTCTCGCCCATTCGACGGCATCGGCCCGCGTCGGCAGTTCCAGCACCGTAAAACCGCCCTTCAGGTGGCTGCCGGGATAGATCTGGGTGGATACCGATCCGTCGCCGGCGACCAGAACGGGATCGACCCGCTCTTCAATTCCTCCCCCGAACACATAGACGCCGGCCGCCTTGGCTTCATCGATGACCGCATGGGCCGCGGCGACGACGAGGGGGAATTCCTCTTCCGTCAGAACCATGGCTTCGCTGGGGAAGGAAATGAGATATTTCGTCATACTGCAACGATGCACCGCCAAGCTGACGGCAGCAAGCCGCCCGGATCGCACCCTCGCACGCCTTGCCTTCTATTGACAGGACAGAAGCCCCATTTAAGGGGAAGGCGCGGCATAGCGTCCGCCTGAATCACCCCTTTTTCTAAGGAAACTCCCGTGTCCGCCATGATCAAGATCACCCTGCCCGACGGTTCCGTGCGTGAAGTCGCGCCCGGCACCACTCCGGCAGAGATCGCGGCGGCGATCGGCCCGGGCCTCGCCAAGGCGGCGATCGCGGCACGGGTCGACGGCGAGCTGCGCGACATCGGCCGGCCGCTGGAACAGGATGCGCGCCTGGCGCTGGTCACGGCGAAGGACGAAGCCGACGCGCTGGAACTGGCGCGCCACGATTTCGCCCATGTTCTGGCGGAGGCGGTGCAGGCGCTGTTCCCGGGCACGCAGATCACCTTCGGTCCCGCGACCGAGGACGGCTTCTACTACGACTTCGCCCCCGCCCCGGAGCGCGGCCCTTTCACCGAGGAGGACCTGCCCGCCATCGAGGAAAAGATGCGGGAGATCATCCGCGCCGACAAGCCGCTGGTGCGCGAGGTGTGGAGCCGCGAGGACCTGATCGCCCGCTGGCGGGCCGAGGGCGAGAGCTTCAAGGCGCAATGGGCGGCGGAGCTGCCCGGCGACGAGGAACTGACCGTCTATCGCTCGGGTGGCGACTGGCTCGACATGTGCCGGGGTCCGCACCTCGCCTCCACCGGCAAGCTCGACCCGCAGGCGTTCAAGCTGACCCGCGTGTCGGGCGCCTATTGGCGCGGCGACCAGAATAACGCGATGCTCAGCCGCATCTACGGCACTGGCTGGCTCAACCGGAAGCAGCTCGAAGCGCACCTTACCATGCTTGAGGAAGCGGCGAAGCGCGACCACCGTAAGCTGGGCGCGGAGATGGACCTGTTTCACCTCCAGCAGGAAGCGCACGGGTCAGTCTTCTGGCACCCCAAGGGCTACATCATCTGGCGCGCGCTGGAGGCCTATCTGCGCCGCCGACTGGATGCGGCGGGCTACCAGGAAGTGAAGACGCCGCAGATCATGGACGCGCGGCAGTGGGAGCAATCCGGCCACTGGGGCAAGTATCGCGAGAACATGTTCGTCATCCCGGACGAGGTGCCGAACACGGAGGACGAAGGCCCGGTCGTGTCGAACGACGCGCAGTGGATGGCGCTCAAGCCCATGAACTGCCCGGCCCACGTCCTGATCTTCCGCCAGGGGATCAAGAGCTATCGCGACTTGCCGCTTCGCCTCGCGGAAATGGGCTGCTGCCATCGCAACGAGCCGCACGGCGCGCTGCATGGGCTGATGCGCGTGCGCCAGTTCACGCAGGACGATGCGCACATCTTCTGCCGCGAGGACCAGCTGGTGAGCGAGGTCGCGCAGTTCTGCGACCTGCTCGACGTGGTCTACAAGGATCTGGGCTTCGCGGATTATGCGATCAAGCTCGCCCTTCGCCCGGACAAGCGCTTCGGCTCCGATGAAATGTGGGACTGGTCGGAACAGTCGCTGCGCGACGCGGTGGCGGCGACCGGCCGCGCCACGCCCGAATGGGGCTGGGAAGAGCTGCCTGGTGAAGGCGCCTTCTATGCGCCCAAGCTGGAATTCCACCTGACCGACGCGATCGGCCGCACCTGGCAGGTGGGCACGATCCAGACAGACACGGTCCTGCCCGAACGGCTCGACGCGTCCTATGTCGGCGAGGATGGGGATCGGCACCGGCCGGTGATGCTGCACCGCGCGATCCTGGGCAGCTACGAACGCTTCATCGGCATTCTGATCGAGCATTATGCCGGCCGGTTCCCGCTCTGGCTGGCGCCAGTGCAGGCGGTGGTCGCGACCATCGTGTCGGACGCCGACGGCTATGCGCAGCAGGTGGTCGAAAAGCTGCGCACGGCGGGCATCCGCGCCGAAGCGGACGTGCGCAATGAGAAGATCAACTACAAGGTGCGCGAGCACAGCCTGGCCAAGGTGCCCAATCTGCTGGTCGTCGGCCGGCGCGAGGCGGACGAGGGCACGGTGGCGCTGCGCGAGCTGGGCAAGGAGGGGCAGAGCGTTCTTTCGGTCGAGGACGTCATCGCCCGTCTTGCAAAAGAGGCGCTGCCACCCGATATGCGGTGAGGCAGAAATGCCGCACGGGGTTGGCGATTCCGCACTAGCGGGGTTGCCGCCCCTTTCGGCTTTGCGCTAAAGGCCGCGAAGAGCCGATGTTCCAACGACCACAGGAGATACTGCTATACGTCCCCCGATGATGCGCCGCCCGCTGGCGCCGCCGCCGAAGTCCGGCCCCCGGTATAACGAGTTCATCACCGTGCCCAAGGTGCGCGTGATCGACGACGAAGGCGAAAATCTGGGCGTGATGTTTACGCAGGAGGCGATCGAGCAGGCCGCCGAGATCGGGCTCGACCTGGTCGAGGTGTCGCCCAACGCCGATCCGCCGGTCTGCAAGTTCCTGGACATCGGCAAGTACAAGTACGAGGCCCAGAAGAAAGCGAATCTTGCCCGCAAGACCCAGAGGACGCAGGAGATCAAGGAGATCAAGATGCGTCCGAACATCGACGATCACGATTACGACACGAAGATGAAGAAGGTCCACGACTTCATCGGCGAGGGCGACAAGGTGAAGATCACCCTGCGTTTCCGTGGTCGCGAGCTTTCGCACCAGCAGCTCGGCATGCAGTTGCTCCAGCGCGTGGCGGAAAATGTCGGCGAGATCGCCAAGGTGGAGGCCTATCCCCGCATGGAAGGCCGCCAGATGCTGATGGTGCTCGCGCCGAAATAAGCACGAAGCCTGCACGATACAGAAAGGGCGGCGCCGCAAGGTGCCGCCCTTTCTGTATCGTGCAGGAATGATTCCGGCCGAATCTTGCCTACCCCTTGCCGGCCTCGGCATACAGGGTGAACTGCGCCTTCAGGCCGCCTTCCGATGCCTGTCCTACCCACAGGTCGAACACGCCAGGTTCCACGATCCGCTGGTTGCCAGCGCCGACGAACTGCAGGTCGGTGCGCGACAGGGAAAAGCGGACGGTCCTGCTCTCGCCCGGCGCCAACGTGATTCGCTCGATGCGCTTGAGCTCGCGGATCGGGCGGGTGCGGCTCGCGACCCTGTCCCTGATATAGAGCTGCACCACTTCGCTGCCCTTGCGCTTGCCCTTGTTGGTAAGGCGCACTGTCACCTCGATCGCCGAGTCCCAGCGCAGCGCGGTGTCGGACAGCTTCAGCTGGTCCAGCGCGAAGTCGGTGTAGGACAGGCCATGGCCAAAGGGGAATCGCGCACTGTTGTCGGTGGTGGCATAGCGGGCGCGATATTCCGTCGCGCCATTGCCGACCGTGGGCCGCCCGGTCGACTTGCGGT
Organism: Sphingobium ummariense RL-3; assembly: GCF_000447205.1. Taxonomy (GTDB): domain Bacteria; phylum Pseudomonadota; class Alphaproteobacteria; order Sphingomonadales; family Sphingomonadaceae; genus Sphingobium; species Sphingobium ummariense. The sequence continues at coordinate 11,202 of NZ_AUWY01000106.1, forward strand.
CGTAGAAGAAGGGCTCCTGCCCGCTTTCCCAAGGGAAGCTGACGGGCAGCTTGGCGGAGGGATCGGCTGTGCCGAAGAGGATGTCGGCGATGGCGTGCCCCGCCTCGCTCCCCAGGAACCATGTGGCGAGGATCGCGCTGGCGTTCGCGACGCCCTCGTGCAGTGCCAGCGCGCGGCCATGGCGCAGCAAGACGACGACCGGCTTGCCGGCCGCCGCGACGGCGTCGGCCAGCGCCTGCTGCGCCGCGGGAATCTCGATCACGGTGCGCGATTGGGCCTCGCCTGACATATCCTGCGACTCGCCGATGGCCAGCAGCACGATATCCGCCTCCTTCGCGGCTGCGACCGCCCGAGCGATGCCGCCGTCGATCGGCCGCGCGATGTCGCACCCCTTTTCCACCGTCAACAGGGCCGGATCGGGCAGCGCGGCGCGCAGGCCGGTCGCGATATCGATGCCCTTGTCCGGGTCGCCATAGAAGGCCCAGGGCCCATAGAGATTGGCGCGGTCCTCGCCAAAGGGGCCGATCAGGGCGATCTTCTGCCGTTTGCCAGGGTCGATCGGCAGTACGCCGTCATTCTGGAGCAGGACGACCGACCGCGTCGCCGCCTCGCGCGCCAGCGCCCGGTGCGCGGGGGTGGCGATACGGCTCTTCTCCGCTTCCTCGTCCAGAGAGCGCCAGGGATTGTCGAACAGGCCCAGCGCCGTCTTCACATAGAGGATGCGACGCACCGCGACATCGAGAGTCCCCATCGGCACCGCGCCACTCTTCACCAGATCGGGGATATATTTGATGTAGAGACCGCTCTGCATCGACATGTCGACGCCGGCCAGCACCGCCAGACGCGCAGCGTCCCGCTCGTCCTGGGCATAGCCATGGGCGATCAGTTCTTCGTCGGCGGTATAGTCCGAAAAGACGAAGCCGCGGAACTGCATCTCGCCGCGCAGCAGGTTGGTCAGGAGGTCGCGGTCGGCAGTGGCGGGAACGCCGTTGATCTCGCTGAAGGCCGCCATGGTGGTGAGCGCGCCGGCGGCGAAGGCTGCGCCGAAGGGAGGCAGATGTGTTTCACGCAGCGTCTCGTCGGAAATGTCGACGCTGCCATATTCCAGCCCGGCGGCAACCGCGCCATAGGCGGCGAAATGCTTGGGACAGGCGAGCAGGCTATCGTCGCGGCGCAAATCACGTCCCTGGAAGCCGCGCACGCGCGCGGCGGCAAACAGGCTGCCCAAGGTGACGTCCTCGCCTGCGCCCTCCACCACGCGCCCCCAGCGCTGATCGCGCGCCACATCCACCATCGGCGCGAAGGTGAGGTGGAGGCCCGCCGCCGTCGCCTCCAGCGCCTGCACCCGCGCGGTGCGCTCGGCGAGTCGGGGGTCGAAACTCGCCGCTTCGGCAAGTGGCACGGGGAAGATCGTCTTGAGGCCGTGGATCACGTCGCCCGCAAACAGCAGCGGAATGCCGAGGCGACTGTCCTTGACCGCAATCTCCTGCGCGCGGCGCGCGCCGGCGACGCCGATGCCGTTGAACAGGCAACCGACCCGGCCCTTTCGGATTTCCTCCGCCAGGCGCTTCTCGTCCTGGATGCCCACCTGCGGATTGGGCGGGTTGAAGGGGCGGAAGCTGTCGGCAAGGCAAGTCATCTGCCCCGCCTTCTCCTCCAGCGTCATACGGCCGATCAGTTGATCGACGCGCGTCACCTCGTCCGCTGCAAAAGCGCGGCGGGGGAGAGGGAGGGAAAGAAAGCCGGCAAAGGCTGCGGTCAGAACGGCGCGGCGGTCGAAGGTCATCGGGCGATGGGTAGCAGGGATAGCATGAACGAGAGTTATCCGGGAAACGCCCCGTCATGGATAATGTTGCGGAGACGACCCAGGGGAGTGGGCGAACGTCTTTGTATGAGTTATCATCCCCTTGAGACACAGGCTCGGCAAAGGAGAAGAGGATGACGGAACTGGGCGCAATCACCCGGCGCGACGTGGTGGGCGGAATCGGCATGGGCCTGGCGGCGGCCAGCATGCCCGCGCTGGCAGCGACGCCGGGACGCAAGATCGGTTATGCGATCGTCGGCCTCGGTTCCTATGCGACGCGGCAGATCATGCCCAATTTCGTGGGCTGCGAACATTCGCGCATCGTCGCGCTGGTCAGCGGCACGCCCGCCAAGCTGGAACAATATGGCGCGCAATATGGCGTGCCCAAGACGCACTGGTACAATTACGGCAATTTCGACCGCATTCGCGACAATCCGGACATCGACGCGGTCTACATCATCCTGCCCAACAGCATGCATGCCGAATATACGGTCCGCGCGGCGCAGGCGGGCAAGCATGTGATGTGCGAGAAGCCGATGGCGATATCGGTCGCGGAATGCGAGACGATGATCGCCGCCTGCCGGAAGGCGGGCAAGAAGCTGATGATCGGCTATCGTTCCCGCTTCGAGCAGTATAACCGCCTCGCCATCGAGCTGGCGCGGGGCGGCCATGTCGGGCCGACGCAGATCATCACCGCCGAGCACGGCTTCTACGCGCGGCCGAACCAGTGGCGGCTGGACAGGCCGCTGTCGGGCGGCGGGTCGCTGATGGACATCGGCATCTACAGCCTCAACGCCACGCGCTACCTGACCGGGGAGGAGCCGGTGGAGGTGGTCGCGAGCGAATCGACCGACAAGTCCGATCCGCGCTTCGCCACGGTGGAGGACCGCATCAACTTCCTGCTGCGCTTCCCCTCCGGCGTCGCGGCGACCTGCGTGTCGAGCTACAGCTCCGCGCACAACAGCTATCGCGTGATCGGCACGCAGGGCTACATCGATATGGAGCCGGCAACCCCCTATGAAGGGCACAGCATGCGCATCCGCAAGGACGGGCAGGTGACCCAGCGCACCTTGCCCCCGGCGGCCAAGACCCAATGGGCCGGGCAGCTCGATCATCTGTCCGAGGCGATCCTGAACGGCACGGACGTGATCGTGCCCGGCGAGGAAGGCCTGGCCGACATGCGCGTGATCGAGGCGATCTATCGTTCCGCGCGAGAGGGCCGCGCCGTCAAGGTGCAGGCATGAGCGGTGCGCATGCCGCACGGCGGGAGGTGCTGATCGGCGTGGGCGCAATGGCGCTGGCGGGCTCTCGCGCCTTCGCGCAGCCGGTCGCCATCCCGGCGGGGGTCACGCGGATCGATCCGGCGCTCGATCGCATCCTCGATCCGGCGGCGCAAGTGGAGGTGCTCTCGCGCGGCTATGGCTGGGCGGAGGGGCCGGTATGGGTGCCGCAGGAGGGCGGCTATCTGCTGTTCTCCGATCCGCGCGCCAACATCGTTCACCGCTGGGACGAAAAGGGCGGCGCGCGGCCTTTCCTCCAGCCATCGGGGCTGCAGGGGCCAGTGCCGGAGGGCGTCCGCGAGGCGGGTGCGAACGGGATGCGGCTCGATTCATCGGGACGGCTGGTGATCGCGGACAGCGGGACGCGGGCGATCGTGCAGATCGACTTGCGCACCAAGAAACGAACCATCCTGGCCGACCGGTTCGAGGGCAAGCGCTTCAACAGCCCCAACGACCTGGTGCTGGCGGCGGACGGCGCGATCTATTTCACCGACCCGCCCTATGGCCTGACGGCGGGGGACACTTCGCCTCTGCGGGAACTCGACTTCAACGGCGTCTTCCGCCTCGCGCCAGACAGCACGGTAAGCGTGATCGACCGCAGCCACTCCCGCCCCAACGGCATCGCTCTCTCACCGGACGGGCGCACGCTCTACCTGGCGCTGAGCGACCTCAAACAGCCGCATGTGCTGGCCTATGCGCTGGGTGCGAAGGGCATGCCCACCGACATGCGCGTCTTCCGCGACATGGCGGCGCAGCGCGACCAGCACCTGCCGGGCCAGCCCGACGGCATCAAGACCGATGCGATGGGGCATGTCTTTGCAGCCGGTCCCGGCGGCATCCATGTCTGCTCCCCGGAGGGCACGCTGCTTGGCATCGTCGCCACCGGCAAGCCGATCGCCAATTGCTGCATCGGCAATGGCGGCAAGACGCTGTTCCTGACCTCGTCCGACATGCTGTGCCGGGTCGCGCTCAGAGGCGGTTGAGGGCACATCCGCGACCCGGGACGGAAAACCGATGGAAGGAACGATCGCCGTTCTGCGCCGTTCGTTCCGCGAAGCGAGTTTCGAACCTGCTAAGGAGACGGCGGATGACGGACTGGAAGGTACGGATCAGGAATTGCGCGATCGGCATGCCGGCCATGGCGGCGTGCCTCTTCGCCGTCCCGTCCTTCGCGCAGGCCGCCAATCCAGGCTGCCCCACCGCCGCGCCGCCAGTGACGGTCATCCAGGCCAATGCCTTCTACAAGAAGGGGACCGTAGAGCGCGATGGGGCGCTCTTCGAGAAGAACCGCGCGGGGCTGAAGCCCATCTTCGATTTCCAGAATGCCATCGCCCGAAATTCGGACGCCTTTGTGATGCAGGGATCGAAAGCGGCGAAGGCTTGCGCCGACGCGTTGATGCTGGGGTGGGCGAAGCGCAATGCCCTGACCGGTTTTGGGGCCGGGATCAGGCAGCGCGACTACCAATCCCATTTTGTGCAGCACTGGACCGCCGCCAGCCTCGGCCTCGCGAGGATCAAGCTTGGTCCGCTCGCCTCAAGCGCCGACGATCGGATCGTCCGGGAATGGCTGAAGCGGCTCGCCCTGAGCGTCCGCGACTTTCATACCCGGGTGACGAACCGCAACAACATGTTTGACTGGGCAGTCCTGACAGTAGGATCGATCGGATATGCGACCCGGGATCGCGCTCTCGTCGCCGACGCCGACAGCATGTTCCAGCTTGCCCTGAACCAGATTCAGGACAAGGGATTCCTGCCGCTGGAAATGAAAAGGGGTCGCCGTGCCGCTTCGTATCACGCGTTTGCTGCCCAGCCGCTCGCCCTTTACCAGCTCATCCGGACGCAATGCGGAGGGAACCGGGCGCAGCAGGCTAAGCTGACCAGCCTGATCAACCTCGTCCGAACCCTGCAAACCGATCCGAACAGCATCCAGTCCCAGGCCAATGTGGCTCAGAGCCCGATCGGAAAACAACCCTGGCTCAACGTCTGGGATTCGGTCAACGGCCGAGCGTCGCGCGAGCAGCCGTCCAGTTCGCGCTACATAGCGGGAAATTCGCAGTCGCTGGCGAAGGCGCTTTCCGGCAGGTGCCCGGCCATATCCTGACCCGTGTCCGACCATGGGAGGTGGGGGATGGGCGTACCACGGCCGTCCAGTTCATTTTGGACTGCATGACGGAAATAGCGAAGGGCAGTGGTGGACAGGGCTGGATTCGAACCAGCGTACGGGAAACCCGGGCAGATTTACAGTCTGCTGCCTTTAACCACTCGGCCACCTGTCCAGTCGCCTGACCGGCAAAGGCGATCGCCCGTCCGGCTGGAGGGCGCTCAATGGCGAAAGGAGGCTTGCCTGTCAATGGTCCGATGTGAAAAGAGCGGGGGATGAAAAAAGGTCATCGTTCCTCCAAGCCCAAGGGCAATTTCCCCCGCTTCTACGGCCGCCATGCGGTCACCGCCGCGCTCGCCAATCCCGACCGAACGGTGCGCAAGATCTGGGGCACGCGCGAAGCGCTCGGCGCGCTCGATCTGCCGCCGGTGCTGCCCATCGTCTATGCGGACGTAGCCGATCTCGGCCGGATGGTCCCGGCCGATGCGCCCCACCAGGGGATCGTGGCGGAGGTGGAGCCGCTGGACGACGTCTGGCTGGGCGACGTGCTGGAGGACGGGCAGGATGACAGGCGGCCCGTGCTGGTGCTCGACCAGGTCACCGACCCGCACAATGTCGGCGCCATATTGCGTTCAGCCGCCGCCTTCGACGCGCTGGGCATCGTAACGCAGGATCGGCATGCGCCGCCCGAATCGGGCGTGCTGGCGCGTGCGGCATCGGGCGCTCTGGAGATCGTCCCCTGGGTGCGGGTGGTGAACCTGGCCCGCGCGCTCGACGAGATTGCTGAGGCGGGCTACTGGCGCATCGGCCTCGACGGCGAGGCGGACACGGTGCTGGGCGAAGCGATCGGCGAATCGCGCGTTGCGCTGGTGCTGGGGGCCGAGGGCGAAGGGCTGCGCCACAACAGCATGGCGCATTGCGACATTATCGCTAAACTGCCGATCAGCCCGCGGATGGAGAGCCTGAACGTCTCCAACGCTGCGGCGATCGCGCTCTACGCCGCTGCCGCCGCCAGATAGCAACGGCGGCGCAGGCGCCGGACGGGGGATGTCTATGGTCGGTCTGCTGCGTGCCGCCGCCGCGCTGGTGGCGCCTTTCCTGCTTTCTGCCTGCCTGGTGACACCGGGCAAGTTCGACGCGTCGCTCGACATCCGCGCCGACCGCAGCTTCCGCTTCGCCTACAAGGGTGAGATCATCGCATCGCAGGCAGGGGAGGAGACGGGCGACCCGCCCGCACAGCTGCAAAATGAGGAAAGCGCCTATCAGAACGTCCTGCTGTGGCAGGAAGGTGGCGACACCCCCACGGAGGGCTTCCGCGACAAGAACGGCCAGGACGATACGCCGCGGATGGAGATGATCGCTGCCGCATTGGCCAAGGAGAAGGGCTTTCGCTCCGCGCGCTATCTGGGCAACCGCACCTTCGCCATTGACTATGCCATTGCCGGGCGGCTGGACCACGCCTTCCTGTTCCCGTTCAACATCGACGCGCAGATCGTGCTGCCCTTCGTTGCGGTGGAGCTGCGGGGCGAGGACCGGGTACGGGTGAAGGCGCCGGGCTTTGCCAACGGCTTCGACCGAAGCCAGGGGCCGGCGATGGGCGGCGGCGTGGGCGACGACGCGGCGAAGGCGCTCGACGGCACCTTCACGCTGACCACCGATGCGGAGATCGTCAGCCAGAACCAGGAAGACGGCGCACAGGACACGCCGCAGGGCAAAAGGATCGTCTGGAAGGTCACGCCCATGACCGAGGACGCCCCGGCCGCGACCTTGCGGCTGCGGCCGTGAGCCCGGAGCGGCGGATCAGTCCTCCGGCGCGATCGTCACGCGCAGGCCATCCAGCGCATCGCTGAACACCAGCTGGCACGACAGGCGGCTGGTCTCGTTGCGCTGGTCGGAGCTGTCCAGCAGGTCGTTCTCGTCCTCGCTCATCGGAGAGAGCGCGCCGGCGAAGGCCGGATCGACATAGACGTGGCAGGTCGCGCAGGAACAGCAGCCCCCGCACAGCGCCAGCAACTCGTCAAAGCCGTTATCGCGGATGATCTCCATCACGCTGAGGCCGTTGTCGCCCTCGACAGCCTGTTCCTCGCCCGCACGGTTGACCACGATCAGTTTCGCCATCTATCCATCCCCAGATCAATTCCCGCCGCTCTTAGAAAGGGTATCTGGGAAATCAAGGACAAACGGCAGCGGCATGGTGACGACGGCGGAACAGTTGCGAGACGGCATAGACGCGATCGCGGCGGTCGAACCCGCTTTCGCCGCGGCGGTGGGACGGGTCGGCTACCCCCTGCCCCGCGTGCGTGCGCCAGGCTATGAAACGCTGCTGCGCACCATCGTAGGGCAGCAGGTCAGCGTCGCGGCAGCAGCGGCCGTCTGGCGCAGGCTGGAGGCGGAGTTGGGCGAGGGCTGCGCGCCCGAGGCGCTGCTGGCGCGCGATTTCGACGCGCTGCGCGCCTGCGGCCTTTCCCGCCAGAAGCAGGGCTATGCCCGCAGCCTGGCCGAACTGGTGGCCAGCGGCGCGCTGGATCTCCACGCCCTGCCCCGGGACGACGAGGAAGCAATAGCGCAGCTCGTGCGCATCAAGGGGATCGGGCGATGGTCGGCGGAAATCTACCTGCTCTTCGCCGAGGGTCGGCCCGATGTCTGGCCGGCGGGCGACCTCGCCGTCCAGATCGAGGTCGGGCGTATACTTGGCCTGCCCGAGCGGCCGAGCGAGAAACTGACCCGCGAACTGGCCGAGCGCTGGCGTCCGCATCGCGGCGCTGCAGCGATCATGGCCTGGCACCATTACAACACCGAGGTACTCTGACATGCCCCTGCCCCATGCCCGCTACATCGTCCTGGAACACGAGGGCGCCTGGAAGATCAACCTCGACAACCGCTATTACGGCCCCTTCCCTACCCAGGCGCAGGCGGTCGATAATGCGACCGACAGCGCGCGCAAGGCGGGTGATGCCGGCTATCCCGCGTCCGTCCTGCTGATGAAGGGATCGGCATTCGACACGCTGTGGACCAACGTCCCGGATTGACGCGATGATTCTTTCGATCCGCCGGGAACCAGTCGCAGCCCTCCGCATTTAGGCTTCCGGGAAATACGGGCGTTGGAATGGGCAAGAAGGTTCTCATCGTCGAGGACGAGATTTTCGTCGCACTTGAAATCGAGCAGATCGTCGAGGACGCCGGGCTGACCGTGCGCGCGATCGCCGCCGATCGCGAGGCGGCCCTGGCGGTTGCCGGCGAATGCGACATCGCCCTGGTAGACCTCAACCTGCGCGACGGTCCCACCGGTACCGCCATCGGCAAGGAACTGGCCAGCCGCTACGGCATCCGGGTGATCTATGTCACGGCCAACCCCGCGCAGATCGGGGAGGCGAAGGCTGCGGCGCTCGGCGTCGTCACCAAGCCGTTCCGGGCCCCCTGCATCACCGCCGCGCTACGCTTCGCGACCGGTGAGGCGCCGGTAGACGCGGTTGCCGGCTTCACGCCCTTTGCGGAGGCACACGGCTCATTGAGCGAGATGGGATCCAGAGGCTGATGCACAGGCCGTCGGGGCGCCATTCGCGCGCCATCCTGCCGCCCAGCTGACGTTCGACGCTCAGCGCCATCAGCCTGCTGCCGAACCCTTCCGCCGTGGCGGGGGTGACCGGCGGTCCGCCCTCCTCTTGCCAGTCCATGCGGATGTCGCTGCCATCGCCCGCGACATGCAGCCGCACCCGGCCGGTGGGGCTGGAAAGGGCGCCATATTTGGCGGCGTTCGTCGCGAGTTCGTGGAACAGAAGCGCCAGCGGCGTAGCGGATCGGTCATCGATCGCGGGATCATCGCCCGATACCAGGATGCGCGGCTCCTCCCCCTTCCGATAGGGCAGAAATATCTGGTCCAATATGCCGCGCAGCGCGCCCCGGCCGGTCGCGACCTCCGCCTTGTGGATACGCACGAAATCATGGGCGCGCCCGAGCGCGAGGATACGGTCGCGCAGGTCGTCGGCCACATCCTGTATCTCGGGATGCGCGCGTGCCGACAGGCCGATCAGCCCGGCAATGACCGAAAAGATGTTCTTGATGCGGTGGGACAGCTCGTGCGCGATCAGCTCGCGCTCTTCCATCATCAGCCGCTGTTCGTGGATATCGGTGCAAGTGCCGATCCAGCGGACCACCCTGCCCGACGCATCCCGGATCGGCAGCGCGCGACCCAATGTCCAGCGATAATCACCGCTGCGATGGCGCAGCCGATATTCGATCTCATAGGGGTCACCGGTCTCGAGCGAGCGGCTCCACCGGGCCCATGCCTTGGGCACATCCTCCGGATGGAACATGTCGCTCCACCCCTCGCCGTCTGTCGTCCCCGGAGGGACACCGGTGAATTCGTACCAGCGTGCATTGTAATAGTCGTGATAACCGTCGGGCAACGTGGACCAGACCATCTGTGGCATGGCGTCGGCGAGCGTGCGGAAGAGGCGGTCGCTCTCCGCCACCGCCTCCGCGTCGCGGCGCTGCCTCGCCAGCGCCTCGCGGTCGCGACGGCGGCCTTCCAGTTCCAGCATCACCTGGCGAGCCAGCAGCAAGAGCCCTTGCCGCTGCAACGGCGTGAGATCGGGGCGGGGCCGCGTGTCGATCACCCCGACCGTCCCCAGGGGCATGTCCCGCGCGTCGATCAGCGGCGCGCTGGCGTAAAAGCGGATGTGGGGGGAACCGGTCACGAGCGGATTGTCGCGGAAACGCGGGTCCTGCGCGGCGTCGGGAACGACGAAGATGCCCTGCTCCATCATCGCCTGCGCGCACAAGGAGACGTCGCGTGACGTCTCCTCCACGTCGATGCCGGTGCGGGCGACGAAGCGCTGCCGCTGGTCCTCCACGATGCTGACAATCGCGATCGACGTTCCGCACAGCGCGGCGGCAAAATCAGCGATGGCATCGAGGGTGCGGAAGCCCCCGGCGTCGAGATCGTACAGCGCGATCAGGGCCGCGCGGTCCGTCTCGAGGCCGGCGTCTTCAGCCATCGCCCACCCGCTCGATATCGGCGCCGACCGCCGACAGCTTTTCCTCCAGCCGCTCATAGCCGCGGTCGAGATGATAGACGCGGTTGACCTGGGTCTCGCCCTCCGCCGCGAGGCCGGCGAGGATCAGGCTCATGGATGCGCGCAGGTCGGTCGCCATCACGGGCGCGCCGACCAGCCGGTCGACCCCGCGTACCACCGCGGTGCGGCCGTTGACGCCGATGTCCGCACCCATGCGCGCCAGTTCCGGCACATGCATATAGCGGTTTTCGAAGATCGTTTCGGTCAGGACGGATGCGCCGTCCGCCAGCGTCAGCATCGCCATGAACTGCGCCTGCATGTCGGTAGGGAAGGCCGGGAAGGGCGCGGTGGAAAGCGTCAGCGGCTTGAGCTTCCCGTCGGAAGAGACGCGGATGCCGTCCCTTATCGTCTCCACCTGCACGCCAGCCTCGCGCAGCGCCGCGAGAATGGCGTGCATATCGTCCGGATCGGCGCCGACCAGGTCCAGCGACCCGCCGGTGATCGCTGCGGCACAGGCATAGCTGCCCGCCTCGATCCGGTCGGGCATCACGCCATAGGTGGCGCCGTGCAGCCGGTCGCGACCGCGGATGACCAGCTTGTCGGTTCCCACCCCCTCGATATCCGCGCCCATGGCGAGAAGGAGGTTGCAGAGGTCGACGATCTCCGGTTCGCGCGCGGCGTTTTCCAGCGTGCAGGTGCCTTTCGCCAGCACGGCGGCCATGATGGCATTTTCGGTCGCGCCGACCGACACCACCGGAAAGGTGTAGATGCCCCCCGGCAGGCCGCCGTCGGGCGCGCTGGCGCGGACATAGCCGGCCGCCAGCTCGATATGCGCGCCAAACGCCTCCAGCGCCTTCAGATGCAGGTCGATCGGCCGGTTGCCGATGGCGCAGCCGCCCGGCAGCGACACGCGCGCTTCACCCTCGCGCGCCAGCAGCGGACCCAGCACCAGGATCGACGCCCGCATCTTGCGCACGATGTCGTAGGGCGCCTCGGTCGAGGTGACCCGGCCGGCGCGTAGCGTCATGACGCGCCCGAAATCCTCGGGTCGCGCGCCTTCGACCATGGTCGAAGCGCCGAGCTGGTTGAGCAGATGGCCGAAGCTGTCCACATCCGCCAGGCGCGGCAGGTTGCGCAGGGTGACCGGCTCGTCGGTCAGCAGCGCGCAGGGCAGCAGCGTCAGGGCCGCATTCTTTGCGCCGGAAATGGGAAGGCGGCCGTTGAGGGCGTTGCCGCCGCGAATGTGAATGCGGTCCATCAGCTGGGTTCATAGCGCCAAACGCGGGCCGCGCAAGGCGGGGGGCGGGTCATGACGTCTCGCCCCGCACCCATCACATCGACGTGCCGTGACAATATTTCGACGCCCGGCCGAACATTGATCGAGTTTAGTGCACGGCACGAAAATGCAGCCAAAAGACGCGAAGGGCGTTTTGCCATCGTAACAATAGAGCAAGAAGGTATTTTATAGGTGGCTGGAAGCTGCTTCGCGGACAGGTTGGCAAAGCATGTGCCCCTGTCGGACGTGGAAAAGAAGGCGCTGGCAAGACTGGAAGAAAATCCCCGACGCGTGAAGCGCGGCGCGATGATCCAGCGCGTGAATGAAACAGTGACCGAGCTGTTCGTGCTGCGCCACGGCCGGGTGATGAGCTTCGTCATCCTGCCCGACGGCAGCCGCCAGATCCTGCGCGTCTATTTCCCTGGCGACTTCATCGGATCGGCCAGCACCGTCTACAGCAAGGCACCGGAATCGCTCGTGGCACTGGACGATGCGGTCGTCTGCCCGTTCGACAAGCACGCTCTGCGGCGCCTGCTGGAGGAATTTCCCCGGGTCGCGGCGCTGCTGTTCCTGCTGTCCAATGCAGAACGCGTCGCGATGACTGACAGGCTCGCCTCGCTCGGCCGCACCTCCGCCAAGGCGCGGGTGGCTGCCTTCCTGCTCGACATCTTCAACCGCGTGCGGCTGACCGATGACAGCATCACCGACAGCTTCGACCTGAAGCTGACGCAGGAGGAGATCGGCGACGCGATCGGGCTGACGTCCGTCCATGTGAACCGCATGGTCCGGCAGATGGAGCTGGAGGGGCTGATCAGCCGCGCCAACGGGCGCATCTCGCTGCTCGACATCAAGCGGCTGGAAGAAATCGGCCACTATACCAACCGGCATAAGGACATGGACCTGGACTGGCTGCCGGCCGCCTGAACCTATTTGCGGCGGACCGGATCGGGCGGGAAGCAGCGCTCGCACCGCCGCCAGCACATGACCCCCGGCATCGCCGCAGCAGGCGTCAGACCGGGCTCGGGATGGAGGCCGGCGATGATCTCGGCGGACACGCCTTCCGGCGCGGCGCGGTTGTGGCACATCAGGCAGTTGCGCACGAAGCGGGCGCGGGTGAGGCCGGAGCGGTCCTCCTGCGCCGCGGCGGGCAAGATCAAAGCCACCAGCAGGGCGAGCGATGCGAGGACAAGGCCCGTCCTGCCCGCCGCCGCCGTCATGCCAGCAGCTCGACGTCCCAGTAGAGCCAGTCGTGCCAGCTTTCGTGCAGATAGTTGGGCGGAAAACCGCGGCCATGCTCCTGCAGCTGCCAGCTGGTCGGGCGGATCGGCTGGACATGCAGCTGCATCCCCGCCTCGCGCGGGGTGCGACCGCCCTTCTTGAGATTGCAGGGAGAACAGGCGGTTGCGACATTTTCCCAGGTGGTGCGGCCGCCGGCACGGCGCGGCACGACATGGTCGAACGTCAGGTCCGTGGTCGTGCCGCAATATTGGCAGGAAAACCGGTCGCGCAAGAACAGGTTGAAGCGGGTAAAGGCGGGATGCTCCGAAGGCTTCACATATTGCTTGAGCGCGATGACCGAGGGGATCTGCATGTGCAGGCTCGGGCTGTGCACCTGCCGCTCATAGGAGGCGACGATGTCCACCCGATCCAAAAAGACCGCCTTGATGGCGGTCTGCCAGGGCCAGAGGCTGAGGGGATAGTAGCTCAGCGGCGTATAGTCCGCGTTCAGGACCAGCGCCGGACAGTTTTCCGGATGCCGTATGAGGTCGGGATGGTACATAAAAACCTTCTACCCCCTTGCCGCCGCCCTGATTGACCAGAAACGTGACGCCAGCATGACAGCACCAACCGCTTGTCCTAGTCAAGAGTCAGTATGACTCAGCCGCTTAGCCCACAGCATATGGTGACGCGCTTCGCCCCGAGCCCCACCGGGCGGCTGCATGTCGGCCATGGCTGGTCGGCGCTGATGGCGCAGGAGATGGCGCGCGCGGCGGGCGGCGCGTTCAGGCTTCGGATCGAGGATATCGACGGGACACGCAGCCGGCCCGCGCATGTCACGGGGATTTTGGAGGATCTCCGCTGGCTGGGCGTGGATTGGGACGGAGAGATCATGTTTCAGTCGCAGCGGCTGGCGCACTACCAGGCCGCGCTCGATCGGCTGCGCCGAATGGGCCTGCTTTATCCCTGCTTCTGCACCCGCGCCGACATCGCCGCCAGCGCGACCGCGCCGCACGGGCCGGAAGGCGCAGTCTATCCCGGCACGTGCCGGATGCTGGACCAGGCGACGCGGCAGCGGCGCATTGCGGCGGGCGAGCCTCATGCCTGGCGGCTCGATATGGCGCGGGCGGTAGCACGGACGGGCCCGCTGAAATGGGTGGCCCTGCCGTTTCCCTACAGCCCAGCCCCACCAGTCCCCGTCACCGCCGATCCCCTTGCCGCTGGCGACGTAGTGCTGGCGCGCAAGGACGCGCCGGCGAGCTATCACCTGTCCTGCACGCTGGACGACGCGGCCATGGGCGTCACTCATGTGCTGCGCGGCAGCGACCTGTTCGCGGCCACGCATGTCCATCGGCTGCTGCAGGCGCTGCTTGACCTGTCCTCGCCCGCCTATGTCCATCATCCGCTGCTGGTCGGGCCGGACGGCCGGCGTCTGGCGAAGCGGGACGGATCCATCGCCCTTGCCGATCTGCGGGCGGAGGGCGTCGACCCCGCGCGGCTGGCCGACGAACTGCGCCAAGGGCGCTTTCCGGTTGGAATTTCGCTGGCGAGCGCCTAGACTCCGGGCATGAACGTCGTGCTTGTCATCGCCCTGATCCTGGCCATGGGCGCCACCCTGTTCGCGCTGATCCGCGGCATCGTCATCTTCCTCAAGACGACGAAGGAGGAACTGAACTCGCCCGAGGGCGGTCCCAGCCAGTCTAGCCTGAAACAGAACAAGGCGATGATGAACCGCGTGCTGTTCCAGGCGGTGGCGATCATCATCGTCGCCCTGTTACTGCTGATGAAGGGCAACGGCTAGACCGCCGTGGTCAAGCTCAACAGGATCTACACCCGCACCGGCGACGGCGGCACAACCGGCCTGGTCGACGGGTCGCGCCTGCCCAAGCATGCGCCGCGCATGCAGGCGGTAGGCGACGTGGATGAAGCGAACAGCGCGATCGGCCTCGCCATCGTGGCGATCGGCGACGCAGTCGAGGCCGGATGGCTGACTATGATCCAGAACGACCTGTTCGACCTGGGCGCTGATCTGGCGACGCCGCTGCCCGAGGAGGCGGACGAGCCCTGGGCGTTGCGCATCGTTGCAAGTCAGGTCGCCCGGCTGGAGGCGCAGATCGATGCCATGAACGCGGAACTGGCCCCGCTCGACAGCTTCGTCCTGCCAGGGGGCGGCTCGGCCGCTGCCGCGGTCCACCTCGCACGCGCGGTGGTGCGCCGGGCGGAACGCAGCGCGACCTCCGCCGCGGCGGAGGTCGCGCTGAACCCGCAAGCGCTCGCCTATCTCAACCGCCTGTCGGACCTGCTGTTCGTGCTCGCCCGGCGGTTGAACGGCAATGGCGTGCGCGACGTCAAATGGGTGCCCGGCGCTTCGCGCTGAGCGCGCCGGGACTCGGTTCGACTCAGGACGGGCACGGCTGATCCGACCGTCCGGTTTTAACCCTGTTTCTTCAGCATGCCTTTACCCCACCCTTTGACCCTGCCACTTCTCCAACGACAGGTTCGCCGGGCATGCGCTTCTATCTCGCCACCTCCTTTCTCTTCCCGCGATCCTTGCGGATGCGCCTGTTCGCCCTGTGCTTCGTCGCCACCCATCTGCCGCTGCTCGGCTATATCGGCTGGGGCGCGGCGACGGGGCGGATCGCACTGGCGGAGCTCGCATTACTGGTCGCGGCGACGGTCGCCGGCACGGCCCTTGCGCTGATCGGCATCGGCGCGCTGCTCGACCCGATCCACCGGCTCGCCGACGCGCTGAACAGCAAGGATGCGGAGACGCCCGTGCTGCCCGAGGTCGGGGACGTGATCCGCACCCTCTATGCCGGCGTGCAGCGAACCGCCGATGCAACGCGCGAGCGAATCGAGAATCTCCAGACCGCCGCGCATGAGGATTCGCTGACCGGGATCGCCAACCGGCGCGGCTTCCTGGCGCAGCTCGAAGCGCTGCCGGCTGATGGGCGAAAGGGATCGGTCGCGATCATCGACATCGACTATTTCAAACAGGTCAACGACCAGCTCGGTCATGACGAAGGGGACCGCCTGCTGCGCGCCTTCGCGGGCAGGCTCGCGAGCCAGGTTCGGCGCGCCGACATTGTCGCGCGCTGGGGAGGGGAGGAGTTCGCCCTCTTCTTCCAAGACTGCATGGAGGACGAGGCCTGCTGGTCGCTGGCCCGCATCGCGGAGCGGATGCGGATCGATCCGCTGGGCGAAGTGAACGGCCGTGCGATCAGCTTTTCCGCCGGGGTGGCGCGCTGGGCCTTCGATCCGCTGGAGCGGGCGCTGGAACGCGCCGACGACGCCCTGTACGAAGCCAAGCAGGCGGGCCGCGACCAGGTGCGCAGGGCCGGACGAGCGCTGCTGGAGGAGCGCTGCCCCTAGGAGGCAGGGAACCTTCCTATCCTCCGCGCGCTTATTATATGAGAGCGGAGCAAACCTATCGGAAGGGGAGGCCTTGCCGCGCAGCTGGACTCATGGGCGGGAGGATGATCTGGCGGAGCGTTTCCGCGAGGTCCGTGCCCTTACCGACGCCCTCGCCGCTCCCCTGTCCGACGCGGACGCCACCGTGCAGTCCATGCCGGACGCCTCCCCGGCCAAATGGCACCTCGCGCATGTAAGCTGGTTCTTCGAAACCTTCGTGCTGCGCGATCACGTTCCGGGCTATCGCCCGTTCGACCCGCACTTCGCCTATCTTTTCAACAGCTATTACGAGGCTGAGGGGCCGCGCCATGCACGCCCGCTGCGCGGTATGCTGACGCGCCCGACGCTGGCGGAGGTGTGCGCCTATCGCCGGCATGTCGACGAAGCCCTGATGGCGGCGATGGGAGCCCTGCCGGATGAGGCGCGCATGCTCGTGACCTTGGGGCTACATCATGAGCAACAACATCAGGAGCTGCTGCTGACTGACATCCAGCACCTGCTGTCGCTCAACCCCCTCGAACCCGCCTTGTTCGACGCGCCCAGCGCACTGCCCGCCCCGGTGCCGGAAACGCTCCACTGGATCGAGGGACGCGAAGGACTGGTCGAGATCGGCGACGACGGCCGCAGCGGTTTCGCCTTCGATTGCGAGGGGCCACGGCATCGGACTGTGCTGCACCCCCATGCGCTCGCCCACCGTGCCGTCACCAATGGCGAATGGGCCGGCTTCATCGAGGATGGCGGCTATCGCACGCCGGCCCTGTGGCTGGACGAAGGCTGGGCCTGGGTACGGGCGCACGATGTGGAGGCTCCGCTCTACTGGAAGCGGACGGAGCGGGGATGGACCCGCTTCGCCCTGGACGGGCGGCGTCCGGTCAATCCCGCCGCACCGGTCACTCATATCAGCTTCTACGAAGCGGATGCCTACGCCCGCTGGGCTGGCGGGCGACTGCCGACCGAGGCGGAATGGGAAAGCGCAGCGCAGAATGTCTCGCCTGTCGGCGGCACGCAGCTCGACGGTGCCTATTGTCCCCGCCCCCGCGCCGCAGAGGGCACCCCCGCCCTGACGCAGATGTTCGGCGACGTGTGGGAATGGACCGGCAGCGCCTACCGTCCCCATCCCGGCTTCCGCCCGGCGGAGGGCGCCGTGGGCGAATATAATGGCAAGTTCATGTCCGGTCAGTTCGTGCTGAAGGGCGGCAGTTGCGCCACGCCGCGCGGTCATGTGCGGGCGAGCTACCGCAACTTCTTCCATCCCCATCAACGCTGGCAGTTCACCGGGCTGCGGCTGGCGAAGGACCTGTGACATGCTGCTGATCGATCGCGAGTCCCCGCAGGCCGCCGAAACGGCTCATGTTGCCGACCCCGCCTTCCGCCGCGACATCATCGAAGGCCTTTCGCGCCCGGTGAAGGCGACGCCGCCGGTCTGGCTCTATGACCAGCGCGGGTCGGAACTATTCGAGGCGATCACCCATCTGCCCGAATATTATCCGACCCGGATCGAGATCGCCCTGCTCAACCGTCATGGCGAGGATGTCGCCGCGCTGGCCGGGCCGGGTCGCGCGGTGGTGGAGTTCGGCGCTGGGAGCGCGCGCAAAACGCCGCCGCTGCTGCGCGCGATCGAGGCGGGCGCCTATGTGCCGATCGACATCAACGGCGCCTTCCTTCGCGAAAGCACTGCGGCTCTGGCCAGCGCTCTTCCCAGCCTGCCCGTGCTACCGGTAACCGGCGATTTCAACCGGCCGCTGCCGCTGCCCGGCGCGATCGAGGGCATGGCGCGGCTGGGCTTCTTCCCCGGATCGACCATCGGCAACCTGGAACCCTCCATGGCGGTCGATCTGCTGCGGTCGATGCGCGCGATGCTGGGCGACGAAGCGATGCTGCTGATCGGCATGGACCGGATCAAGGACCGCGACCTGCTGATCGCCGCCTATGACGACGATGCGGGCGTGACAGCGGCGTTCAACCTCAACCTCCTGACCCGGATCAATCGGGAACTTGGGGGCGACATCCCCGTCGACGCCTTCCGCCATCGCGCCCTATGGAACGACGACAAGGCCCGGATCGAAATGCATCTGGAAGCGACGCGGCCCCTGGATTTCCACCTCGCGGGTGAATGCTTCCACATGGAGGAAGGCGAGACGATCCACAGCGAGAGCAGCCACAAATATGGCTCACGCGACGCCCGCCTGCTGTTGCGCGCGGGCGGCTGGGAACCGGTGCGCGAATGGACCGATGAGGAAGGGATGTTCTCGCTGCTGCTGGCCGAGGCGGACTGACCGCCGTCGGCCCTCAGTTCACTCCACCGCCACGGCTGTCCAGGTGGTGATCCAGTGCCAGGCGCCGCGACATTCGCCCATCGCCGCCTGCTCGATCAGGCGGAATCGGGTTCCGTCCCAGACATAGGCGGCGCTGGTGCCGCAGTCGCCGATGCCCCGGCCCTTGGCGAAGCTGTCGAGCCGCAGCGTGGCGGGCGTCCAGCCGGCATTGACCAGGTCGGGCCGCGCCTTGTCCTCTCCCCAGCCAGGCTGATAGTCGAAGGCGGCATAACGGAACGCCCGCCGTCCGATCGGCCCGGTGGCGATCACGGGGATCGAGGTCGCGTTGTAAGCCCCCGATCCGCACGGCACGAGGATCAGGGTTTCGGTCTTCGACAACCGATGCAGTTCCGGCGGCTCCGACGCGTCGCGCATCTCTTCGGCGCAGCCGGTGAACTTGCCGAGAGCGGTGAGCTCGTCGCGCCACAGCGCGCTCGGCGCTGGTCCTTCCGGCAATGGCGCGCGGCGGATGGCCGGGGTGGCCGGCGCAGCACGAACGGCCACCGGTCCCAGCGGGCCGGTGGCGATCAGCGCGGTGGACGTGCCCGCCCTGCCTTGTCGCGCGTCGATGTAGCGCAGCGCCGCCGCCGAACCGGACAGGGACGGGCGCGCCAGCACCTTGGCACCACTGCGGATCTCCATCACCGCGCCATGCGCCATGGCGATCGCCAGCGCCGACGCCTGCGGCCCGCGCAGCACCGCCTCGCCATTGGTGGCGGTGACGCCCGCCACCTTATGCCCATCGATGAAGAAGCCGAGTTCGGACCGCCCCTTGGCGTCGCGGCTGATGCTCACTTCCGTGCCGGCGTCAGGACCTGCGTCGCGGCTGATGACGACGGTCGCGGGCGTTTCCGGCCATTCGCCCGTTTCGGGCTGGAGCGCGACGGCCTCGCAGTGGTTGCGGTTGTCGCAGCCGACCGTCCAGTCCTTGTAGGTTTCCAGCACGCCGGGCTTGGGCGCTTGCGCCGCAGCCGGTCCGAAAAAGGAGGTTAAGGCGCATAGCGCCGCCCCCGTCCAAAAATGTCTCGCCCCCATGCGTTAACCATAGCCGATCCGGAGGCGGAACGATAGAGTCCGCGTGCAGCCTGCCTGCTTTACTGCAGGCTGAGCATCAGGCCCGCCAGCGCTGCGCTCATCAGATTGGCGAGGCTGCCCGCCACCAGCGCCTTGAGGCCAAGGCGCGCGATCATCGGCCGCTGATTGGGGGCAAGGTTGCCGGTCACCGCCATCTGGATCGCGATCGAGCTGAAATTGGCGAAGCCGCACAGCGCGAAGGTGACGATGGCGATGGTGGCGGGCGACAGCGTGCCCTGCACCTGGCCCAGGTTGATATAGGCGACGAACTCGTTCAGCACGACCTTCGTGCCGAACAGCCCGCCCGCCACCTGTGCCTCCTGCCAGGGGATATTGAGCAGGTACATGACCGGCGAGAAGACATAGCCGAGCAGCATCTGGAAGCTGAGGTCGGGATAGCCGAACCACGCGCCGATCCCACCCAATATCCCGTTCGCCAACGCCACCAGCGCCACGAAGGCCAGCACCATCGCGCCAACGGCAACCGCCAGCTTGACGCCCGTCTGCGCGCCCTGCGCCGCGGCCATGATGAGGTTGGCGGGCTTCTCTTCGTCATGGGTGGCGACGGGCAAGGGCTCGCCGGGCACCGTCTCGGCATTGAGCGCCGCCAGGCCGGCGCCGCTGTGCCGCGCCTCGGGCAGGTGGATCTCGTCCTCCAGCGGCAATTCGGGCTCGCGCTCCGGCTCGTCGGGCATCATGATCTTGGCCATCAGCAGCCCGCCGGGCGCGGCCATGAAGCTCGCCGCCAGCAGATAGTCGATCTTGATGCCCATGGAGGCATAGGCGGCAAGGATGGTGCCGGCGACGCCCGCCATGCCGCTCGTCATCACCGCGAAGAGCTGCGGCGGGGTGAGCCCGGCTAGATAGGGCCGGATGACCAGCGGGCTCTCGCTCTGCCCGACGAAGATGTTGGCTGCGGCGCAGAGGCTCTCGACCTTGGATACCCCCGTCACCTTCTCGATCGCCCCGCCGACCCAGCGGACGATCAGCTGCATCAGGCCAAGATAGTAGAGGATCGACACCAGGCTGGCGAAGAAGATGATGACGGGCAGCGCTGCGATGGCGAAGCTCGCGCCGCCGACATCCGGCCGCGCCAGCGGACCGAAGATGAAATCGGTGCCCGCCTGCGCATAACCCAGCAGGTTCGCCACGCCCCTCGACATGCCGGCGATCACCTGCCGCCCGGCGGGAACATAGAGCACCAGCAGCGCGATCCCCGCCTGCAGCAGGAAAGCGGCGCCGACCACGCGGGGGCGAATGGCGCGTCGGTTGGAAGAAAGCGAGAAGGCGATGCCGAGGATCAGCAGGATGCCGGCGATGCCGATGAGAAGATGCATTTAATGCCCTTGCGGCAGTGGAATTCGGCAGGACTATAGCGGCCCACCGCCGGGAGGCCAGTGGGCTTGACCGGGCATGCTGGTGAAGGCCTGCCCGTCAGCCGCCGAAGGCGAGCGAAAGCCAGGCGGCCATGGCGTCCATCGCGAACGAGGAGGGGCGCATGCGGCGGCGTCCACCGGCGGGCGATCCGGCATGTTCCATCAGAAGGCCGCGGCGTTCCATCGCCCCGACATGGCCGAGCAGCGTGTTCATCGATATCCGCAACGTCTCGCTCAGCTGGTCGAGCGTCATCTGCCGTCCCTGCAGCTCCGCCTGGAACAGGAGCAGCAATATGTCCCACGGCGGATCGGAAAAGAGGTTCTGGCCGAAGATCGTCCCGCGCAGCCGCCGCGCCTTGATGTAGCGCGTGAGCATCTCGGGCGGCTCGTCCGCGCCGTACAGCAGGGCAGGTTCGTCGGCGCGGGCATGGAAAGTGCTGAGGCAGCGCTGCAACGCGACCACCAGGTCGATCGCCTCCTGGTTGGGCAGCGGACGATCAGGCGGGATAAGCGCGGTCATGGCGCGATTTCCGATCAAGTTCGATGCCGATGATGGTGAAGAGCAGCAGCGGGATCACCCAGACCGTGCTCAGCGCTTCATAGATGCGGTCGGAGAAGGACTGGAGAAGCAGGGTAACGGCATGGGTGAGCACTGTCAGGAACTGGCTCGCGGCTGCCCAGATCGGCCAATAGCTGTTGCTGCGCAGCATCAGCCACACCAGGGCGCCGAACAGCAGGGTGTCGACGATCGCCAGCCAGAACTGCGTGCCGTGCCAGGACCCGAGCAGTTGCGCCGGCATCGTCAGCAGGACGCTCAGCAGAAAGATCAGGGCGAACCATCGCCCGTCCTTGCCGCCGAGCAGCGCAGCGAACCCGCAGGTGAAGAGGGTCAGGACCCAAAAGGGAGCCGCCAGCATCCGATTTTCCGAATGAGAGAGAGAGGGTTCATGCGTCCATTCGGATGCGGGCGGCTCCAGCTGGTCAGGCGACCAGGGCCAGGTGACGGGGGGAGTCGTCCCCGGCGGGAGCGTCCATACCGAGGGGGCAACCCACGGCTGTGACGTCGATGCGGCTATGTTCCAGGCAGCGGGTCAGCAGCGCGGTGGCGCGGACCATGTCGCTGCGGCCCTCGATGATCTTGCCTGCGCTTTCATGGATGCGCTGGATGATGCGCTGGCTCTCGCTCGCGGTCAGGCCCGAACCCTCCGCGGCGGCCAGGAAGGCGCTGGTGAGCTGCGCGGTATCGACCAGGGCATTGTCGAGCGCGGCAAAGGCGTGCCGGGTCTGATCGGCGACAGCCTGGGTCTTCACGGGATCGAGGTTGAGCACAAGTCATCTCCTTCGCACGCGCCCCTGTCCGGACGGTGCGTTGTCAGCGTGGCGATTTCGGGAGGATCAGGCCAGCGCCTTGAAGGCTCCGGCAATCAGCAGCAGCAATGTGACGACTCCGACACCGGTCAGCACCGCTGCGCGGATCATCGCCAATATGCGGCCGTCGACACTTAGTTCATTGGTCGATCCCCCTAGCGGCGGGCCGAAGGCGAGAACCCGGCGCAGGAGCGACCCTCGCTCCGTCTGCCTGTTCCAACCGTCCGGCTGCACAAGGGATGACGCGGGATCGGGATCGGTGGCAAGCCCGTTCGGCTGATATATCAAGGGCTGATATGTGCCACTTTGGGGCTTCGCCTGGTCGGCGGTGGCGAACAGGCGGGCCGCTTCCTTGCGGGTGGGCACGCCGAACTTGCGCAGGCTGGTGCGAACGCGCTGGTCGACGGTATGCTCCGAAATATGGAGCTGGCGCGCGATCTCCTTGGAATTGAAGCCCTGCGCCACCAGGCGCAGGCACTGCTTTTCCCCCTCGCTCAAAGCTGGAAGGGTTTGCGCCACTCCATCAGTCCTCCTGCGTGACCCGTCCCGATCAACGAACGACCGGCCCGAAATACCCAGCCACGCACCCATGGCTTTGCCAGCCGCTGGTTGCGATTCGGTTGGCGAGCGGCCTAAATTGGCACTATTCTGTCGATCGGCGCAATGAGGGATAGCTATTACGCACGCGGCAAGGCCCGGACGGAGCGCTCCCGCCCCCTTCCTGCACGGTGATTCGCGCTGTCGGAACGACGGAGGCGCCCGGCCCCCGCCGATCTGTCGTCAGGCCGCCTCGCTCACCCGCTTGGCGCGCTTGCGCTCATTGGGGTCGAGGTGGGTCTTGCGCAGGCGGATATTCTTGGGCGTGACCTCGACCATCTCGTCCTCGTCGATATAGGCGATCGCCTGCTCCAGCGTCATGCGCTTGGGCGGGGTCAGGCGGATGCTGTCGTCCTTGCCGCTGGCGCGGAAGTTGGTCAGCGCCTTCGACTTCATCGGATTGACTTCCAGATCCTCGGGCTTGGCGTTCTCGCCGATGATCATGCCCTCGTACAGCGCCTCGCCCACGCCGACGAACAGGATGCCGCGCTCCTCCAGCGGGCCGAGGGCGTAGGCGACTGCCTCGCCCGCGCCGTTGGAGATGAGGACGCCGTTCTTCCGGCCCTCGATCCGGCCCTTATAGGGGCCGTATTTCTCGAACAGGCGATTCATGATGCCGGTGCCGCGCGTGTCGGACAGGAATTCGCCATGATAGCCGATCAGGCCGCGCGAGGGCGCCGAGAAGGTGATGCGGGTCTTGCCGCCGCCCGACGGGCGCATGTCGGTCATCTCCGCCTTGCGGACGTTCATCTTGTCGACCACCGTGCCGGAAAATTCATCGTCCACGTCGATCACGACCGTCTCATAGGGCTCGGTGCGGTCGCCATTCTCGTCCTCGCCGAACAGTACGCGGGGGCGCGAGATGCCGAGCTCGAAGCCCTCGCGGCGCATCGTCTCGATCAGCACGCCGAGCTGGAGTTCGCCGCGGCCGGCAACCTCGAAGCTGTCCTTGTCCGCGCTCTCGGTGACCTTGATCGCGACGTTGGATTCGGCCTCGCGCATCAGGCGGTCGCGGATCATGCGCGACGTGACCTTGCTGCCTTCGCGGCCGGCCATCGGCGAATCATTGACCGCGAACCGCATCGACAGCGTCGGCGGATCGATCGGCTGCGCCTTCAGCGGCACGCTGACCGACGGGTCGGCAATGGTGTTGGCAACGGTAGCGACCGCCAGGCCCGCGAGCGAGATGATGTCGCCCGCGCGCGCCTCTTCCACCGGCACGCGCTCCAGGCCGCGGAAGGACATCAGCTTCGATGCGCGCCCCGTCTCGATGACGTTGCCGTCATTGTCGAGCGCATGGATCGGCTGGTTGACCTTCACCACGCCGGAATTGACGCGACCGGTCAGCACGCGGCCCATGAAATTGTCGCGGTCGAGCAGGGTCACCAGGAATGTGAAGGGCGCGTCCTGGTCCAGCGACGGCGGCGGGACGTGATCGACGATCTTCTGGAACAGCGGCTCCAGCGTGCCTTCGCGGCGATCCGGGTCCTCGCTGGCATAACCGTTGCGGCCCGAGGCGTAGAGCACGGGGAAGTCGAGCTGTTCGTCGTTCGCCTCGAGCGTGACGAACAGGTCGAACACCTCGTCCAGCACTTCCTGGATGCGCTGGTCGGGACGGTCCACCTTGTTGACGACGACGATCGGCTTCAGGCCCAGGGCCAGCGCCTTGCCGGTGACGAACTTCGTCTGCGGCATCGCGCCTTCGGAGCTGTCGACCAGCAGGATGACGCCGTCGACCATCGACAGGATGCGCTCCACCTCGCCGCCGAAGTCGGCGTGGCCGGGCGTGTCGACGATGTTGATGCGCGTGCCGTTCCACTCGATCGAGGTCGGCTTCGCCAGGATGGTGATGCCGCGCTCCTTTTCGAGGTCGTTGGAATCCATCGCGCGCTCCTCGACGCGCTGGTTGTCGCGGAAGGTGCCGGACTGGCGGAAGAGCTGGTCCACCAGGGTGGTCTTGCCATGATCGACGTGCGCGATGATCGCGATATTACGCAGGGACATACTATGCCTTTGGGATCGGGGTTTCCCGGCCGGCACCGCGCCTGTCCAGGAGGTTTGCGCGCGCCCCTACAGGAAATGACGCGCTGCGGCAAGGGTGGCGCGCTGCGCGCGGGCGGTCCGCTACCGGAACCGGCGAGTGAAGACCGGCCACCACGCCCATGCGGCGCCGGGGACATTCGCTCAGGGATCAAATCCGCCCGGTGGGCATTGCGCCCGTCAGGCCGTTCATTTGAGCGACATGGGGCTCCCGGCATAGCGCCTCTGCCCACCATCGAAGGAGGCGATGCGATATGATGTCAGACACTCCGATCTCCGTACCGCGCCGAAGCCTGCTGGCGGCGGGCGCTATCCTCCCTTTCATGGCGCTTGCCGGTTGCGCCACGACCATGGGCCGATACGGGCTGGAAGATGGCGTGCGCCGGCTGCTGGAACTGTCGACACAACGGGCCTTCGCGCGCCTGACCGAGCCGGGCGGATTTTATGACGACCAGATCACCCGCATCGCCGTGCCCGACCTCGGCGGCTCGGGAAGCGGGGCGATCCTGGGCGCGATCCTGCGCACGAACGCGGTGCGCAATCGTATCGCCATGGCACTGAACGATGTGGCGGTCGATCTGGCGGACGGGGCCGCGCCGATCGTCATGGACAGGGTGCGATCCATGTCGATCGCCGATGCGGTCGGCGTCCTGCGGGGCGGGCCGACCGCCGCGACCGACCTCCTGGCGCGCGACGCGCGCGGCGCGGTTGTGGAGGCATTGTTGCCCGGCATGACGCGTGCCCTGCGGTCCGACCTGTTCGAGATCATGTCCGCCGCGCTCTCCGCCTCGTCCGGCTCCGGCCTGACCGCGATGGCCGACAATGTCACCGATCAGATTGGCACCGCGATATTCCGGGCGATCGGCCGCGAGGAAGCGGCCATCCGCGCCGACCCGCGCAGCACGCGCGATCCCGTTCTGATCGGGCTGCTGGGGCTGTAGGAAGCCGCTCCGCGGGGCGATTGCAATGGGGCGCGGTGCGGGGCAATATCGGCGGGGCTTGCCGCCGAGGTGACTTATCTCCATATGACACCCCGAGCGCTCACGCACTCAAGGAGACGATATGGCCACCACCGCGCCCACCGCGACCGCCGACACGCTGAACCTGACGCCGCCCGAGCCGGTGCCCGCCGTCGCGCCGGAAAAGGCGGCAGGGCTGGTCCCCATCGACGAGGAAAAGAAGTCGAAGCTGGACGAGAAGGTGGACGCCTTCGTCGCCGACCTGGTCGCGCAGGACGCCAATTCGCCCGAATTCGGCGCGCGCGTCGATCAGCTGACCAATATGGGCCGCAAGGAGATCGCCGAGGCAGCGGGGCACAGCAACCGCTTCCTCGACCGGCCGGTCCGGGCGATGGACAGCGACAACAAGGTGGGTGCCGACCTCGCCGAACTCCGCCGCACGGTCGAGGATCTCGACCCAGGCAAGCGCGGCAGCCTGCTGGCGCCCAAGAAACTGTTCGGCATCATCCCGTTCGGCAACAAGATGCGCGACTATTTCGACAGCTATAAAAGCGCGCAGAGCCACATCAACTCGATCCTGGGCAGCCTCGCCAGCGGCAAGGACGTGCTGATCAAGGACAATGCCGCGATCGACGTGGAACGCCAGAACATGTGGCAGACCATGGGCCGGCTGGAACAGATGATCCACATCTCCAAGACGCTGGACGCGCGGCTGGAGGCCAAGGCGCTCGAACTGGATTCGACCGATCCCACCAAAGCCAAGGCGCTGCGGGAAAGCGCGCTCTTCTATATCCGCCAGCGGACGCAGGATCTGCTGACGCAGATGGCTGTGACGGTGCAGGGCTATCTGGCGCTCGACCTCGTCAAGAAGAACAATGTCGAACTGGTGAAAGGCGTGGACCGCGCCAGCACCACAACGGTCGCCGCGCTGCGCACAGCGGTGACGGTGGCGCAAGCGCTTGTGGGGCAGCGGTTGGTGCTGGAGCAGATCACCGCGCTCAACACCACCACCGCCAACATGATCGACCGGACCGGCGAACTGCTGAAGAGCCAGACCGCGCAGATCCACGAGCAGGCGGCGTCCAGCACCATTCCGATCGAAACGCTGCAGCGGGCCTTCCAGAACATCTACGACACGATGGACAGCATCGATACGTTCAAACTCAAGGCGCTGGAGAACATGAAGTCGACGGTGAACACGCTGTCGAACGAGGTGGAGAAGTCGAAGGGCTATATCGCCCGTGCCGAGGGACAGGCGCAGGCCGCCGCGCAGGCCCGTACCGAAAACCCGCTGCTGAGCAGCATCGAGGGGTGAGGCGATGAGCCGGTCCGACCGCATCCTGGCCGATGCCGAGGCGGTGCTGCGCCGGCACAGCGAGCGCGGGCAGAGCCTGTCGGCGCGCGCGCGCCAGCGGCGCAATGCCGGGCTGATGCGCAAGGTGAAATATGCCGTGGCGGCGGTGCTGGCGATCCTGATCGGCAGCGCGGTGGCGGGCTTCGTCATGCCGCTGGGCACCAGCGGGGTGATGATCGTGCTGGGGCTGATCATCGCGGCGCTGCTGCTGGTCGCGCTGATCCCGGCCGAGCGGCGCGTGCGGACGGAGGCGCTGGCCCAGACCGCGCTGCCCGCCCTGCCGCTCCAGACCGAAATCTGGCTGGAGAACCAGCGCAGGGCGCTGCCTGCGCCCGCGGTGACGCTGGTCGACAGCATCGGGGTGAAGCTGGAGACGCTGGCCCCGCAGCTCGAGCGGCTGGGCGAACAGGAGCCCGCCGCGCAGGAGATCCGCCGCCTGCTGTCCGATCATCTGCCCGAGCTGGTCACCGGCTACCAGTCCATCCCCGCCCCGTTGCGGCGCGAGGAGCGCAATGGCCGCGTGCCCGAAAAGCAGCTGGTCGAGGGACTCGCGGTGATCGACGCCGAGATCGCGCGGATGAGCGAGACTCTGGCAAGCGGCGACTTGGACAAGCTCGCGACCCAGAATCGCTTCCTCGAGCTCAAATATCAGGAGGCGAAGGAACTTGGGCAATGATCCCGTCTTCCCTTCGCCATGATCCATCTCACCCTCATCATCGTCGATTTCCTGACCGGCCTGCTCGCGGCCGGCGCCTGGGCGCTGGCATCGGCGGGCGGCGCCATCGCGGCAGTGCTGGGGGGCGGCTTCCTGGGGCTGTCACTGCTACGGAAGTGGCGGCGGCGGGACTAGGGCAAAGGACTCTCCGATCGTTCAGCCCCCGGACAGCCGGTCGGGCATAGGAAACGCTCTATCGCAGGAGGTATATGTCCATGGGCAAGGCGCGGTGGCTGACGGGATCGCTGGTGGGACTGGCGCTGGCGGCGGGAAGCGTGACGCCGGCGCAGGCGCGGCCGCGCTACGACCGGGGCTGGCATCATGGCCATTATCGGGACGGTGACGGCTTCGGCGTGGGTGACGCGATCGGGATCGCCGCCCTGCTCGGCGCGGCAGCGATCGTCGCGACTTCCATCTCCAAGGACAGGAAGGCCGATCGCGCCGCAGGCCCCGCTCCTGCCGACAACGACGACCGCGCCGACGCGCCACCGCCGGCGGACGGTACCGACTATGGCGCCGACATGCGGTCGGACCGGGGCCCCTCCAACCGTTCCGTCCGCAACGATGAGGATTTCTCCGACGTGACGGGAGCGCCCGCGCAGGAGGACGCGATGGCCGACAGCTGCGCCCGGGCCGCGCGCGAGGAAGCGCAGGCCGACGGCGGCTATGCCGAGGTCCGCCGGATGGACGCGGCAAAACCCGTGGCCGGTGGCAGCTACAATATCGACGGCGAAGTCGAAACGCGCGACAGCTATCGCGCCGCGACCGGCACCACCCGCCGCTTTACCTGCACGATGACCGACGGCCGCGTCGCACAGGTCTATCTCAGCCGCGACGTCGCAACGCGGTGAACCGCGGCGGGACAGGTCGCTTTATCCTGTCCCTGCATCCCCTGGTCGGATAGCATGGCCCCGAATCAGGGGATACGGGGTGCTGGCGTTTCTTCTCGCGCCTGAAAATATCGTCTTTCTGTCGGCCATCCTGCTGATGCTGCTGATCGGCCTGGTGCAGGCTGCGGGCCTGGGCGGCGACGCCGATCTCGACATCGACATGGACGGCGACCTGCTGGGCTGGCTGGGCTTCGGCCACCTGCCGCTGCTGATGCTGCTGACGCTGTTCCTCGCCCTGTTCGGGATCATCGGCCTGGTCGGGCAGCAGGCCGCACTCGACCTGGCCGGCGGATTGCTGCGCCCCCTGGTCGCCGTCCCCTTGGCCGCCGCCGCCGCCCTGCCCGCAACCGGCCTTGCCGCGCGCCTCCTCGCGCCGCTGCTGCCGCGCGACGAAACGAGCGCCGTGTCGCTCGACGCGCTGGTCGGCAGCTTCGCCCGCATCGTCACCGGCCGCGCCCGCCAGGGATCTCCCGCCCGCGCGCGGGTCGAGGACCATCACGGTCAGGCCCATTATGTGATGGTCGAGCCGGACGCGCCCACCGCCAGCTTCGAGGAGGGCGAGACCGTCCTGCTCGTCCGCCGCGAGGATCTCATCTTCCGCGCCATCGCCCGCGGTGACCACTATCTCCCCAGCCTCTAGGAGCGAAGTCATGAACCTGCCTGCGGTGCAGCAGAGCTTTTCCATCCTGCCCTATGCCGTGCTTTCCGGCGGCGGGCTGCTCCTGCTGGTGGTGTTGGGCGTCATCATCGCCCGCCTCTACAAGCGCGCCTCGAAGGAGATCGGCTTCGTGCGAACCGGCTTCGGCGGGGAGAAGGTGGTGATGAATGGCGGCGCGCTGGTGCTGCCGATCTTCCATGAAACCATGCCGGTCAACATGAACACCGTGCGCCTCGCGGTGGAGCGCAAGAACAGCGACGCGCTCATCACGCTCGACCGGCTGCGGATCGACGTGAAGGCGGAATTCTACGTCCGCGTGAAGCCCGACGCGCAGTCGATCGCGACCGCGGCGCAGACGCTGGGCATGCGGACCATGCACCCGGAAGCGCTGAAGGAGCTGGTCGAGGGCAAGTTCGTCGACGCGCTCCGCTCGGTCGCGGCCGGCATGACGATGAACCAGCTGCACGAGCAGCGCAGCGAGTTCGTGCAGAAGGTGCAGCAGGTGTCGTCGGTCGACCTTGCCATGAACGGACTGGAGCTGGAAAGCGTGTCGCTGACCGGCCTCGACCAGACCTCGATCGAGCATTTCAACGCCAACAACGCCTTCGACGCCGAGGGTCTCACCAAGCTGACCGAGCAGATCGAGCTGCGCAAGAAGGCGCGCAACGACATCGAACAGGATACCCGCGTCCAGATCGAGACCAAGAATCTGGAGGCGCAGCGCCAGTCTCTGCTGATCGCGCGCGATACCGAGTTCGCCCGGCTGGAGCAGGAGCGCGAGGTGGAGATGCGCCGCGCCGAACAGGCGGCGGAGGTCGCGCGCGAGCAGTCGCTGCGCCAGCAGGAGGCCGAGCAGGCCAAGATCGAGGCCAAGAAGCTGGTCGACAGCCAGCAGATCGAAGCCGACCGCGCCGTGCGGCAGGCGAAGATCGCGCAGGAACAGGCACTGGAGCTCGCCCGGCAGGAGCAGCAGATCGCGGTGCAGAACAAGAGCCGCGAGGAAAGCCAGGCCAAGGCCGAGGCGGACGCGGCGCGCGCCAAGGCCGTGGCGGCGGAGGAGCAGGTCACGACGTCGCGCGCGACCGAGGTGGCGGAGCGCACCAAGCGCATCGAGCTGATCGACGCGGCGCGCGAGGCGGAGCGCGCGGCGATATCCGTGCGGGTGCAGGCGGACGCGGAAAAGCAGGCAGCGGCCGACCGGGCC
>NZ_AUWY01000107.1 GCF_000447205.1 Sphingobium ummariense RL-3
AAGCTGCGCGCCGAGGCCGACCGGGTGCGCTTCGAGGTCGAGGCGGCGGGCCAGCGCGCGGTGAACGAGGCGGCGAACCTCCTCTCCTCCGACCAGGTATCGCTCCAGACCAAGCTCGCCCTGCTCAAGGTGCTGCCCGACCTGGTGCGCGAAGCCGCCAAGCCCATGGAAGCGATCGATTCGATCAAGATCGTGCAGGTGGACGGCATCACCGGCGGGAGCACGGGCAGCGACGGTCTGGCCAGTGTCGGCGGGGACCAGAATCTCGCCAACGCCGCTGTCTCGGCCGCCCTCCGCTACCGCGCCCAGGCGCCGGTGATCGACGGCCTGATGAAGGAACTCGGCCTCGACGGCTCCAGTCTCGACGCGCTGGTCAAGGGCGCGGTGGAGCCCGCTCCCGTCGTGCCGGTCATCGTCGAACCGATCATGCCGGACAAGGACAAGGCGACGTCGTAGGAGGCAACAGGTTTCGCTTCCGGTCCGGTCGCGCCATGCCCTAGGACGACGCCATGCGCCGCTATGATTTCCGCCGCCATGCTCTCGCCGTCGGGCTTTCCGCCCAGGCGGGGTTTGTCGACGCGCTGGGCTTCCTGAAGCTGGGCGGGCTCTTCGTGTCGTTCATGAGCGGCAACTCCACCCGGCTCGGCGTGGGTCTGGCGCGCGGCAGCGACGTGGCGATGGCCGCCGCCGCGCTGGTGGTGGCCTTCGTCGCTGGCGTCATGATCGGCGCGCTGGCGGGGCGCGGGGCAGGGCGCTGGCGCAAGCAGGCGGTGCTGGCGCTCGTCCTGCTGCTGCTGGTCCTGGCTGCGCTGCTCGCGGTGAGCGGAGCGGGCGGCGAGGGGCTGACCCTGCTGATGGCGCTGGCGATGGGGGCGGTGAACAACGTCTTCCAGCGCGACGGGGAGGTGAGCATCGGCGTCACCTACATGACCGGCGCGCTGGTGAAGCTGGGTCAGGCGCTCGCAACCGCGCTGACCGGCGGCGACCCGATCGGCTGGGTGCCCTGGCTGCTGCTGTGGCTGGGGCTTGTCGCCGGGGCGGTGGCGGGCGCCGCGCTGTTCCCGGTCCTCGATCTCGCAGCACTCTGGATCGCGTGCGGCTGGTGTGCGCTGCTGCTCGGCTGGAGCCTGCACATCGGGCCGCTGCCCGCCGACGGCTGAGGCTTGGCAGGCGCCTGCGCAGTCACTAGGCGCTCTCCCATGTCCGCCGCCCCTCCCCCGCGCCGCATCGCCGCGATCGCCTTCATCCTGGTGACGGCGCTGCTCGACGTCATGTCGATGGGCATCGTCATCCCGGTGCTGCCCCAACTCATCGAGCAGCTGACGGGCTCCAGCAGCGAGGCGAGCCTGTGGAACGGCCTGTTCGTCGCGCTGTGGGCGGCGATGCAGTTCCTCTGCTCGCCGGTGATCGGATCGCTGTCCGACCGCTATGGGCGGCGGCCGGTGATCCTGCTGTCGGTCGCGGGGCTGACGCTCGATTATCTGCTGATGGCGCTGGCTCCCACCCTGTGGTGGCTGGCGCTGGGGCGCATCCTGGCCGGCGTCACCTCGTCCAGCTTCACCTCGGCCTTCGCCTATATGGCGGACATCACCCCGCCGGAAAGCCGGGCGCGCGGCTATGGCCTGATCGGCGCGGCATTCAGCGCCGGCTTCGTCGCCGGGCCGCTGCTGGGCGGCGTGCTGGGCGAAATCTCACTGCGCGCGCCTTTCTGGGCGGCGGCGGGGCTGTCGGGGCTGGCCTTCCTCTACGGCCTGATCGTGCTCCCGGAATCGTTGGCGCCGGACAAGCGCATGGCCTTCCACTGGACACGCGCCAATCCCTTCGGCGCGCTCAGGCTGCTGCGCTCCCACCCGGAGCTGTCGAGCCTCGCGGTCGTCAACTTCCTGCTCTATTTCGCGCATCACCTCTTCTCGGCCGTGTTCGTGCTCTATGCGGGCGATCGCTATGGCTGGGGGGCGTGGCAGGTGGGGACGCTGCTGGCGCTGGTTGGCCTCATGGACATGGGTGTGCAGGGCGTGCTGGTCGGCCCGGTGGTGAAACGGTTGGGCGATCGCGGGACGATGGTGGTGGGCCTCGCCTTCGGCGCGGTCGGCGTGGCGGCGATGGGCTTGGCACCCACGGGATGGCTGTTCGTCGCCGCGATGTTCCCCAACGCGCTCTGGGGCCTTGCCATGCCGACCATCCAGTCGCTGATGACCCAGCGCGTGTCGGAATCGGAGCAGGGCCAGCTTCAGGGCGCCAACAACAGCGTCGGCAGCATCGCCGGCATCGCCTCGCCGCTTTTCTTCGGCTGGGTCTATGCGCTGTCGGCCGGCGCGCATCCGGCGCTCCCCTTCATCGGCAGCGCCTTCCTGATCGCCGCAGCGGTGCTCGCGGGCGCGGCGCTGCTGGGCTGGGCGGCGGGACGCCGGAACACGCCGCTGACCGCCGGCTAGTCCAGGTCGGCGAAGCTGCGGAACAGCCAGTCGGGCCGGCCGGGCTTATCGGCCCCCGCGCGCACGGCCGACACGAAGATATATTGCCCCAGCCCCCGCCAGCGGCGGCGCGAGAAGATCCGGAAGGACAGTTGCAC
This sequence comes from Sphingobium ummariense RL-3, assembly GCF_000447205.1. GTDB lineage: Bacteria > Pseudomonadota > Alphaproteobacteria > Sphingomonadales > Sphingomonadaceae > Sphingobium > Sphingobium ummariense. The sequence continues at coordinate 2,573 of NZ_AUWY01000107.1, forward strand.
CAGGAAGTCCGCCGCCAGGCTGCCGGCGCTCGAATCCTTCACATTGGCGGTGAAGCCACACTCCACCGACAGGCCGCAATGCGCGAGCAGGCTTTCGACCTCCTCCAGCGTATATTCGCGGTTGTGCCGGCCATAGGGGCCATAGCCCGAATAGCGGTCATGGACATTGCCGCCCCGCAGCAGCCGGAACAGGTTGCGCGAGGACGCGACATTGGGCGTGGTCAGCACCAGCCGCCCGCCCGGCTTCAGCACCCGCCGGATCTCTCGCAGCGCCGGCAACGGATCATGCGTCAGATGCTCCAGCACCTCGCAGAAAAGAACGAGGTCGAAACTTTTGTCGGGATAGGGGAAGCGATCGGTCTCGACGTTGAAATGATCGTAGCGGAAGACATGCGCGTCGGCCTGCGGGAAGCGGCGGCTGGCATAGCGCACCCTGTCCTCCCCCGTCGTCGCATCGCCGCCGAAATAATTGGTCAGGGTCAGCGAAAGGTCGCTGTGCTCGCGCAGCAGGACCGTGGTGAAATAGGGGCCGGCGCCGATCTCCAGGCAGGTGCCCGCGACGCCCTCGCTCAGCTGCCAGGTATAGACGAAACGCCGCCAATCGCGCGCCAGATAGCCATCCAGCTCAGCGCCTTCATGACCTTCCTGCCGCACGGATCGCATCAACGCCAGCAAGTCGTCCTGGTCGGTGCCTGCCGGGGTACGCAACGGCGGCTGCGCGATGTTCAGCCGGTCGAAAAGCGTCCTGCGGCCGCTTTTCGCGGCTGCTGATGGTCGGTTCAAAAAGGCTTCCTTCGATATCCGGCGCGTCCGCGGCGCGATAGAGGAAAGCCGGGCACTGGCGCCAGCGGAAATATGGCACAGCGCCTCGCCGGTGCGGCGACCGCTGGACAGGCAGGACCCGGGCGACTAACCGGGCGCGAATCCCTTACCATCTCCGTTCGAAAAGGCGATTCCCATGACGCTGCCTCATCAGGACACCATCCTCATCGTGGACTTCGGCAGCCAGGTGACCCAGCTCATCGCCCGGCGCGTGCGCGAAGCCGGCGTCTATTCCGAAATCGCCCCCTTCACCCAGGCGCTGGCCGCGTTCGAAAGGATGAAGCCCAAGGGCATCATCCTCTCGGGCTCCCCCGCCGGCGTGCCGGAGGAAGGCAGCCCCCGCGCCCCGCAGGCGCTGTTCGACGCGGGCGTGCCCATCCTGGGCATCTGCTACGGCCAGCAGGTGATGAGTCATCAGCTCGGCGGCGAAGTGCGGCCGGGCCATGAGACCGGCGAAGGCGGCGAGTTCGGCCGCGCCTTCCTGACCGTGACCGAACCTTGCGCCCTGTTCGACGGCCTGTGGAGCGTGGGCGAACGCCATCAGGTCTGGATGAGCCATGGCGACAAGGTCACGCGCTTCGCGCCGGGCTTCAAGATCGTCGCCGTGTCGGACGGCGCACCCTTCGCCGTCATCGCGGATGAAGAGCGGAAATTCTACGGCACGCAATTCCATCCCGAAGTCGTGCACACGCCCGACGGCGGCAAGCTGATCGCCAACTTCGTCCGCCATGTCTGCGGCCTCGCCGGCGACTGGACCATGGCCGAATTCCGGCAGGTCAAGATCGCCGAAATCCGCGAGCAGGTGGGCGACGGCCGCGTCATCTGCGGCCTGTCGGGCGGCGTCGACAGCGCGGTGGCCGCCGTGCTGATCCACGAGGCGATCGGCGACCAGCTGACCTGCGTGTTCGTCGACCATGGCCTGATGCGGCTCGGCGAGGCGGAGCAGGTCGTCAGCCTGTTCCGTGAGCATTATGGCATCAAGCTGGTCCATGTGAACGCCGAGGAGCGATTCCTGGGCGGCCTCGCCGGCCTCACCGACCCGGAAAAGAAGCGCAAGTTCATCGGCGGCGAATTCATCGCCGTGTTCGAGGAAGAAGCCGCAAAGATCGGCGGCGCGGACTTCCTGGCGCAGGGCACGCTCTACCCCGACGTGATAGAGAGCGTCAGCTTCACCGGCGGCCCTTCGGTGACGATCAAGTCGCACCATAATGTCGGCGGCCTGCCCGAGCGGATGAACATGAAGCTGGTCGAGCCGCTGCGCGAGCTGTTCAAGGACGAAGTGCGCGTTCTGGGCAAGGAACTGGGGCTGCCGGACATCTTCGTCGGCCGCCACCCCTTCCCCGGCCCCGGCCTCGCCATCCGCATCCCGGGCGAAGTGACCAAGGAGCGCTGCGATATCCTCCGCAAGGCGGACGCCATCTATCTGGAGGAAATCCGCACCGCCGGTCTCTACGACGCGATCTGGCAGGCGTTCGCGGTGCTGCTGCCGGTGCGCACGGTAGGGGTGATGGGCGACTATCGCACCTATGACAGCGTCTGCGCGCTGCGCGCAGTGACCTCGACCGACGGCATGACCGCCGACATCTACCCGTTCGACGCCACCTTCCTCAGCCGCGTCGCCACCCGCATCATCAACGAGGTGAAGGGCATCAACCGCGTGGTATACGACTATACGTCAAAGCCGCCGGGCACGATCGAGTGGGAATGATTTTTACCCATCCGGTGGTATCCGTCTGTACGCCATGGCGCTACCTAACTCGCTGAATAATATCAATAAATACTGCGTCGTCTATCATCATCTATCGAGCAGCAGTGCCTCGGCTTGACGGTATAGCGGACGGCATAGGGAAACTTGTTCGATGCCGGATTTCTCTATACCGTCACAGCTAAGAGAGCTGCTGACGGTATAGTTTTTGGCCGTAAATAGCTAGAAACACGAGGGAAAAGCGCGTTCAGCGTCCCCTGTTTCGGCCTGACGGTATAATTGGCGCCTCTCTGCTGTTTTTGAACAGAATTGGAGGCATCAATGCTTACTGACACAGCAATTAAGGCACTGAAACCACAGAAGAAATTGTACAAGGTAAGCGACCGTGACGGTATGTACGTCGTGGTCCAGCCATCAGGTGCGATCGTGTTCCGGTACGACTATCGACTCAACGGCCGGCGCGAGACGCTGACGCTCGGTCGATACGGCCCTGACGGCCTCTCGCTTGCCAGGGCGCGCGAGAAGCTGATCGATGCGAAGCGGACCATTTCAGAGGGACGGTCGCCTGCTCAAGAGAAGCAGCATGACAAGCGTCGACTGAAAGAGGCGAAGCGGTTCGGCGAGTTCGGCGAAAAGTGGTTCCAAGAGTCGCGTATGGCCGATAGCACGCGGGCTATGCGGCGCTCCATCTACGAGCGCGACATCCTGCCGATATTCCGAAACAGGCTCCTGACGGAGATCACGCCCGACGATCTCCGTATGATGTGTGGGAAGGTGAAGGATCGCGGCGCTCCGGCTACGGCCGTCCATGTGCGCGATATCGTGAAGCTGATCTTTGCATTCGCGGTCTTGCATGGTGAGAAGGTCGCCAACCCGGCGGATGAAGTTGGGCCCGCGTCCATCGCGACCTTCGTACCAAAGGATCGGTCGCTATCACCGGCGGAGATCCGCGTCATGCTCGGTCAGCTTGAGCATGTGCCGACGCTGCCGACCATACGGTTGGGAATGAAACTCTTCCTCTTGACGATGGTCAGGAAGAGCGAGCTCCAGGATGCCACTTGGGATGAGGTCGATTTCGAGAACGCCGTCTGGTCGATACCCAAGGAAAGAATGAAGCGGTCGAAGGCACACAACGTCTACCTGTCACAGCAGGCCGTCGACATCTTCATCGCGCTGAAAACCTGCGCGGGCAATTCGCGCTATGTCCTCCCGTCGAGATATGACGCTGACGCGCCGATGTCGCGGGCGACGTTCAATCGGATTACGACTGCGGTGGTTGTTAGGGCGAAGAAGGAGGGGCTGCCACTCGAACCCTTCACTGTTCACGATCTTCGACGCACCGGCTCGACCTTATTGAATGAGCTCGGTTTCAACAGTGACTGGATCGAGAAATGCCTGGCGCATGAGGACGGACGGTCCTCGCGCGGTGTCTACAACAAGGCGGAGTATGAGCATCAACGCCGGCACATGATGCAGGAGTGGTCCAATCTGGTAGACGCATGGGTCGTGGGTCGGAAGTATGTGCCGACCTTACTCCCGGCCACGATGGAGCTGCTTGAGCTCGAGCCTAGTGTTTGACCGGCCGAGAACGACGCAATCTCACATCGGGACTGGGAGCGCGCTTAACGGTGCTAGCCCGAGAGGCATGGCGTCGAGCGTCGAGCCAGGCTTCGACCTCTGCCAAGTCCCAGACGACGCAGCGCGAGGTAAGATAGAAGCGCTGCGGGAATTCTCCTCGCTGCTCCATGTCGTAGATCGTGCTGTCGGCAAGCGGCACGATCTCTCGCAACTGCTGCCGGCGAATTGTCCTGCGGGCGACATGGGGCGCAGCACTCATACTCTATCTCCACGTTTTTACTTTTGTGAAGATAGAAGACGATAGATCGCCCACTTTGAAGCCCGCGCGTAAACGTGTGCGGTAATATCGGGGCATAGCGTACACATCGGACGGGTAGTCCCAGCGAGCAGGTGTCGCCTAAGAGCAACCCCTAAGCCTTCGCCCCTGTTTGAAAAGCCGCCGCCCGTAGAAATTTAGCCTGGTCGAACGCACGATTCACTTCATAATCCGCCGGAGCAATCCATGTCGGTTCGAGTCCGACCGCCCGCACCATCGCTCAGAACCGGCTTTAGCAGAAGGGCTGCGTAGCTCTGGACGCCACGCGACGACGGGCGTGGGCGCATGTCCGGCGGCGCCGGCTACCGTTGTCCAATCTCTTGCAGGGTCAAGGCAACCATGATGCGAGTGGAGCACAGTGCCACGCGCAGGACCGTTTTGAGCGGCGACTGCGGAAACCGACTGTCCGCTGAGGCGGGCCGAGTCAGTAGCGCGAGAAGGTCAAGCTCGTCTCGAGCTAGAGGATGGTGGTGACCTGCGACAACCGGACGTCCAAGGCACGCCTCGAAGCTTGAAAACAACGCGTCGAGGACGGGTGCGAGGACTTCGCAGGCGCATGGTGCGAGTAATCGGGCGAGGTGCGGTTGGACCAGCCGGGTTTCCCGCCGTGCTAAACACCAGCAGCGCATAGCTTTGACGAGGAAAGCACGTTTCGCAGCGATCGGGCGCTGAGTGTGGCCGACGCACACATGCATTGTATGGCCCTTCTCGCGCCCCTCCGGTCCCCGTTTGGTATCGAGCGATCTTATATCTGCTCAGGCGATGGAAAGGGTGCGACCCGAAGGCTCCGCGTCCGAGCTGGCTGTCCTATTCCGAGGTTGGGTCCAACAGCGCGGTCTCTGCCGTCTTGCTGATGTCCCTGAGATAGTCCTGGAACGCGGCAAGGCGTGAGCGGACGAACTCCGCCTGAAGATCTGCCGCCTCTTTGAAATCTCGAACCTGCATCAGGCGCGTCAGATGCTCGGTGCTCGCTGCGGCGGTCGCCTGCGAGTAGGCGATGGTTTTCGTAGTCGTTTCCACCGCCAGCTTGCTCGCTCGCACGCCGTTTGCGCGCGCGGCACTCAGGGACGACTGTCCCGACTTCATGGCCACGTCGAGGACTTGGTGCATCCGATCGAGGTTCGCGGCGGCCAGCGTCCGCGCGCCAACGTCGCTATCAGGAGGGCTGTCGTTCGCGGTCATGACTCGTCCTACGTCGCTTCGGTTTCGGCCATGTCAGTAGACCTTCAACCGACTAGAGTCAACCGAACCGTTCGGTTGACTCTAGGGCATCTCGGGGAGTAGTCGGTAGACGGCAGAAGCAGCTCAGAATGTGGGCCACAGGTCAGTTTCAATAGGAGAACTGTCCATGGATTTTGATGAGGTGAGGTCGCGGGCGTTTGCGATGCCTGTATGTAACCCGGCGTTCCCGCGCCCGCCCTATCGGTTCTACAACCGCGAATACATCGTCATCAAATACCGAACCGACCCAGAAGCGTTGCGGGAAGTGGTTCCGGCACCGCTCGAAATAGACGAGCCGGTTGTGAACTATGAGTTCATCAGGATGCCGGACTCGACTGGGTTCGGCGACTATACGGAGACCGGGCAGGTTATCCCGGTGCGCTTCAACGGCGTGCCGGGGGGCTATGTCCACTCCATGTATCTGGACGACGATGCGCCTATCGCCGGAGGGCGAGAAATCTGGGGCTTTCCGAAGAAGCTCGCCACGCCTTCAATCGCCCATGAATCGGACGTGATCGTTGGCAAGCTTCACTATGGAAGCGCGCTCTGCGCCCTGGGCACGATGGGCTACAAGCACGTCATTCTCGATCATGAACCGATCCTTGCGGCCATGCGGCAGCCCAACTTCATGCTCAAGGTGATCCCTCACGTCGATTGCACGCCGCGCATCTGTGAACTGGTGCGCTATCATCTTGAGGATATCGACCTGAAGGGCGCGTGGGGCGGCCCCGCCGCGCTCGATCTCTACCCGCACGCTCTCGCCGACGTCGCAAGGCTGCCAGTGCGCGAGATTGTCGCGGCAACCCATTTCATCGCGGATCTCACGCTGGGATTGGGTGAGGTCGTCCATGACTATCTGAAGGATGATCCGCGGGTATGATCCGGTGCCAATCGCGCACGCAGCGTCGAGACGCCGCCTCAGTCCCGGACATCCAGCGGCGACCGCGCTTTCGAGGCGAGGCCGCGCGCCGTGGCAAGTGAGAGATTCGATTTCCTGCTGCTGGGCGGCGGTTTGGCCAGCGCGACAGCGGCGGAGACGTTGCGGCGCGAGGGCGCCATTGGCACGATCGGCATCCTCTCGGCTGAGGAATTCCCGCCATATCATCGTCCCAGACTGTCGAAGCAATATCTTATCGGAACGTCGACGGACGTCGATATCCTCGTCCATCCTGTCGACTACTATCGCCAGCAGAACATAAGCCTCGTCCTCGGCGCCGAGGTGACAGCCGTCGATCCGGCGTCACGGACGGTTCGGACAGACGACGGCGACTCATTCGAGTATGGCAAACTGCTGATCGCCACGGGCGCCGCCCCGCGTCGCCTTGACGTGTCGGGCGCGGATAAGGAGGGGGTCTTCTACCTTCGGCGCAAAGTCGATTGCGACGTCGTGCGGAAAGCGGCTCAGCCAGGCCGTAAGGTGGTGGTACTCGGTGCGAGTTTCCTCGGCATGGAAATCGCGCTCTCGCTGATCGAGTTGGGCCTGGAGGTGACGATGCTCGACATCGCCACGCGGGTGTTGCCGCATCTGGAAGCGCCGGCGATCTCGACCTTCTTCCAGGGATATGCTGAAGGGAAAGGGGCGACGATCCTGCTCGACGACACGGCGGTCGAGGTGATCGGGGACGGCCACGTGGCGGGGGTCCGCACGCAAAAAGGGCGCGAAATCCCGTGCGACATGGTGATCGTCAGCGTCGGAGTCATGCCGGCCACCAGTTTTCTCGATGGTAGCGGTATTCTGCTTGAGCATGGCTTCGTCGCCGTTGACGACAGACTGCGCACGAACACCGAGGATGTCTTTGCGGCAGGCGACGTTACGTCCTTCTACGATCCAGTGTTTCGGCGTAGGCGCCATATTGAGCATTGGGACAATGCTGTTCGCCAGGGGCGCCTTGCCGCCCGGAATATGATCGGACGTCGGCTCCGGTACGATGAAGTTTCCTACTTCTATTGCGAAATGGGCGAGTTGGGCTTCGACATGCTTGGCATTCCGGAGAACGCCGAGGATTGGATCAGTCGAGGCGACCTGAAGGATGGTTCCTATGCGCTCTTTTATCTGCGCGACGACGTTCCGCAGGCCGCCTTCTCCATGGGCCGCCCGTCAAGCGAGATCCGGGTAGCCGAGGGGCTGATCCGATACCGGGTCAACCTTGAGCGATATCGGGACCAACTCGGCGATCCGGCATACCTGCTCGAAACCATTCCCGCGCAGAAGGTGCTCGTCTTGCAGGGCGGAGGCGCGCTTGGTGCGTTCGAGTGCGGCGTCGTTCACGCGCTGGAGGAAGAGCATATCTTCCCAGATATTGTCGCGGGCGTGTCGATCGGCGCGTTAAATGGCGCCATCATCGCCGGAAATCCCCGCCACTCCACCGAAGCGCTCCAATCATTCTGGAATGACCTTACAGTCGTCGCGCCGCCGTTGCCATTTGCGGAAATGCGTCGCGCCGCCGTCGGGGCTCAGATCCTGGCCTTTGGCGTGCCAAAGTTTTTCAAGCCCCGCTGGATGCCGCCCTTCGATTTCCTGGCCCCGTGGACCGGCTATTACGACACGTCGCCTATGCGGAGGCTCATTGCGCAGTATGTCGATTTCTCGAGCCTCAAGAGCAGCCCGGTCAGACTGCTGGTGGGCGCGGTCAACGTGACAACCGCGCAGTTGGAAGTCTTCGACAGCTACATCGACGATCTGACGCCGGATCATGTTCTGGCGAGCGGAAGCTTGCCGCCGGGCTTCTCCTGGACGGTGGTGGACGGCACGGCCTATTGGGATGGTGGTATCGTCAGCAACTCGCCGCTGGATCTGGTGCTCGATCGGTGCGGCCCGGACGGGAAGCGGATCTATATCGTCGATCTCTTCGCGGGCGACGCGCCGCTTCCGACCAACATGATCGAGGTTCTCGCGCGGCGCGACGAGGTCGTCTATTCCGAACGTGTGCGCAGCGATCTCCGCATTCGCGAAATGACCGACGCGTACCGCAGCATGATCAACATTATTCTGTCGGGCATCGATCAGGTCGAGCGCGCGAAGATTATGCGGCATCCCCGCTTCATTCAGTTGATGGGCGACGGCTTCACCAACGAGATCACGCGGTTCCAACGCCCTCGCAGACCGGGCGAAGCGTCATCTCGCGACTATGACTTCTCGGACGAATCGATCCGACGGCTGCAAGCCGAAGGCTATGATTTAGTAAAGCAGACGCTGGTCAAAACCAGCAAGGCGGGCGTGTCAGCCACGCCCAAAGCCAGTTCCGCGCTCGAAGAAATCAAGCACGCCGAAGCGGCAGCAGGCACGGCAGCCGGCCGATCGCTCTCGGGCGCCGACGCGGTTCTCCAGACGATTGCGCAGGCTGCGCCAGTTCTTGGCACCCCGCGGAAACGGAAAAGCAAAAAGGAGTCTCCATGATGCTGTCAGGCAAGGTCGCGGTCATTACAGGTGCGGCAAGCGGAATCGGCAATGACATCGCGCTCGAGTTCGTGCGCCACGGGGCGAAGGTCGTGATCGCCGATCTCCAGCTCGAGAAGGCCGAAGCTGCGGCGGCGGTGCTCGATCCCAAAGGTGAGGCAGCGATGGCCGTCGCGATGGATGTCGCCGACGAGCGCCAAGTGGAAGCTGGCGTCGAGGCCGTCATAAAGCGCTTTGGCTGCGTTGACATTCTGGTTTCGAACGCAGGAATCCAGATCGTCGCACCGCTGGATGAGTTCAAATTTTCGGACTGGAAACGGCTGCTCGCGATCCATCTCGACGGCGCATTCCTGACGACGCGGGCGTGCCTCAAGCACATGTACGCCCAGGGCGGCGGCAGTGTCATTTACATGGGCTCCGTCCATTCCAAGGAAGCGTCCGTACTGAAAGCGCCCTATGTGACGGCGAAGCATGGACTCATCGGGCTGGCGAAGGTCGTTGCGAAGGAGGGCGCGGCGCACGGTGTCCGCGCGAACGTGATATGCCCCGGCTTTGTCCGCACGCCCCTAGTCGAAAAGCAGATCCCGGAGCAGGCACGGGAGCTGGGGATCAGCGAGGAAGACGTGATCAAGAAGGTGATGCTCAAGGAGACTGTGGATGGCGAGTTCACGACCGTCGAAGACGTCGCCCGCACCGCGGTGTTCCTCGCGGGGTTCCCGAGCAACGCGCTGACGGGTCAGTCCATCGTCGTCAGCCACGGTTGGTTCATGCAATAAGGTTCTTCCGATGCCTCAGCCGGTCTCCGGGTGTCGATCGCTGCACGACGCTAGCTGTGAACGCGCGAATTGCAAGAATTCCAGACAGAGACCGAGGCCGTTGAGGCTTACAGCATCGCGGTTGAACATAGCCGCGATTGCGCCATCGTGCAGAAGAAGCTGGGCGCACTCTGAACATATCCGCTCAACCTTTCTTCTCTGGGCGAATGAACTAATTGTGAAATCAAGCATTTACCTCGTCGCAGATACCGCTGCATGACTTGATGACCTCGCCTAGATAGCCTAGGCGAGGTCATCCTTGTATCGATGGCCACATGTTAACTAACTGAGGTTACTCAATTTTTCTCCAAATGATTACTTTAGTTATATGGTCGAGCTAGCTGATCGATGGTTTAGTGGCTCTGCAGGTTCGCCTGCATTGCGACCCAAACTGGCCCCGCCTTCTCTGAGGCGGGGCTTTTTGCATTTCCGGTCGATTCAATTTGACGCCGATGGATGGACCTCGCGGTGCCTCAGCGGGGGAAGCGAGGCACCGCGAGCGCGGCCGCAAGGGCCCCTCTCCAGCAAGGAGACGGGGCGAGTTTGGGTCGCACTTCTCAGATGTGTATCGTGAGCGACGCATTCAATTGCCCGAAAGCAGTAGCCGAAAAAGGAACCGAAAAGAGAGTCAGGAGTATATCGGACGCTGCTTTCAGCAGCATTGCGACGCCGCCTCAACAAGCTTCGGTCTTTTGCCCCCCCCCGCGAATAGAAGCATGTTGAGGCGGCTCATCCATTTTCGGCATCGGTGCACTGCATGAGCAGCAACCCTGTGTAGTTGTGATGACCGGATCATCTCGCATCCGATCCAACAAAGCGTGACCTGCCATTCCATCTGTCGCGCAGCCTGCAACCTGGAGCTAGCAGCACGACATTCATCGGAGCATGGCAGCTTTCCTGAGTCCCTTGCCGCTAAGCCGCCATTCGGGAATCGGCCAAAGCCGGTCGCCCAGAGGTGTTTGGCTACCGCAGAAAGAAGGCGAACAAGGGGTCACGATCGCTCGGAAGGATTGCTGCCGAAAGGCCTGTTGACGATGGCCAGGACTTCTTGGGCTGCAAAGATCCGGTTGCGACTGTAGCCGGTCCGCTCCGACAAGATGCCTGCCTCCATCAGTTGGTTAATTGCGGAAAGGGCCTGCGGTCGCGATACTCCAAGTTTCTGAGCCAGCCGCTTCATAGTGACGACGGGATAGTCGCTAAGGAGGTCCAGTGCCCGCAGTGCAGCGGAGTTCGATCGGAACTTCCTTCGCCCGCGCCACTGTTCCTTCAAGGCATTCAACCCATCCCGCGTTGCGAAGAGTTCTTCCACCGTTCCAGTTATGGCATCGGACAGATAGCCAACGAGCGGTCCCCATTCGAGCCGTTGTTGAGCGATTTTGAGGCCCGAATAATAGCCGTCGCGGTTTGCGGCGATATAGGGTGCGAGATAGAGCGGCACCTGCCCTTCCGCTGCCATCATCATCGGCAGCAAAAGGCGGCCAACACGACCGTTGCCGTCTCGGAAGGGGTGTACCGCTTCGAAATGCGCATGGGCAATCGCCATGCGGGTGATCAGGCTCTGCGTCATCGCCTGCATGCCTTCGCAGCGCATATAGGCGGCCGTATCCTCAAGGCAGGCCCCCACCTGCCCAGGTGGCGCCGGATTATAGGTCGATGTCGAAATATGACCCGTACCGCCGATCCAGACCACGATATTGCGCAGCGCCCCTGCCGAATCAGGATATTCCGGGTCGTGCTGCATCGCCTCGTGGTGGAGTTCCTGGATCATCTGCACTGTAAAGATGTCGATGCCCTCGGCTGCAGCACGAGGCAGGAGGCGATCGAGGGTCAGCGCATAGTCCCGTACCTGACGGGCGGCGTCGCGCGCGTCGTCATCCTCTTCCTCGATTGTCAGGAGTTCGTCGAGCGTGCTGTTCGTGCCTTCAATGGCCGAGCTGTCGACTGCTTCGCGACGGCTCAGCGTACGGCTGATAATATAGGGGTCCGGCAGGCTCGCCGCGAGGGCTTCGGCACGTCCGAGCATAGCGAGCGCTCGTTCATGTGCGGGCTGCGCTGATCCCAGCGGCAGGGCTGATTCTGGAGGCGGAAGCGGCACGACACCATAGTGACTGGCATGAGGTTCAGGATAACGGACAAGCCGCTCGCGAACTGCATGCGCGAGATTGTTTCTGTTCATTAACCCTTACCATAAGACCTTAAAACATAGCCATAGTAAGTTTTAATGACAAAAACCTCAATAAGAGAAGGCGTGCAATGCGCTTAATAAGGGATTCACCCGGAAACTGCCTCAATGCCGGCACCTTTCACCTCCGACATATCCGGACGCATCACGGTCTTAGCCGCCAGGGACGTCTTCATCGTTCATCACAACATCCTTCCATCGGGAAGACTCTTATAATTTCCTTTGCCCTTTTAGACCAATAGCTGATCGTCCAGATATTGCCGAGTGACAAAAAGGTCCGCGACATTGCCCCAATGGCACCTAAACGCCTCCAGAGTGCGCGGCGCGGCCTAACATATTCATCACGCGATCTGCACCAGCCTTGCTGGAGACCGCACAAACGATTGGCGACTCGCCGCCTAGCATGGGATGGGGGTGGCGCATGAACTCATGCAAGTTCGATGCATCGGCGCAATTGGACGATGCAAATTCAAGAACCCGCAAAATTCGTTCCGCGACGATCTGTCGGCTGCCAACTTCATTTCCAACCGGAGGACCGAAATCAATCTCGTCCGGCAGTTTTCTGGGCCGATGTTGGCGATCAACTCATCGAGCAAATTCCGTTTTTCGTCAGCCATTGCGTCACTCCTCCATTCGTCCAACGTGCCTCAATGTCGCTGTTCATGCAGAAGCCGATCACTGCCCGGTAATCGCGACTTCCTCCAAAATGGCCTCGGTTAGCAGGGGCGAAGATCTGACAAGCTGCTGCAGTTCGCGTATCGCACCATCTTCTAGCCCATGCGCATATTCACCGTCTGCCCAAGGACGACCAACGTGGCCGGGAGAAGGTACGAAAAAACATATCGCACCGCTGTCGTTAGTCAAAATCTGCACACCATAATGTGCGAGCCTTTCCATAAGGAGACGGGCAAGCGTCTTATGCGTTTCTGCGCTTTGTCTAAAGTTGTTCACGTTCTGTTTACTCGTTGATTCTGAACCAATATCTTCTCCACTGGATCTGAATAGGCCGCGCGACAAATTTGGACGCAGCAGAATTCTTCCAGGCCGCTGTCCAGTGCTCGACATTCCTGTCTCACACGCCCGAGAGCAAAGCGGGCATGCAAACGAAAGGGCGCGCCGAAACCGCCGCGCCCTTCCTTTGCTAGTGCGTTGTGTCAGAAGCCGAAGCTAATGCCACCCCGAACCTGGCCGATCGAGTTGTGGCCACCGAAGCCATAACCGCCGGAGAGGAACAGGTTGACGCGCTTGTTGACCGAGGCATCGACGCCCAGTTCGATCAGGCCGTTACCGTCCGGATCAACACCCTTCAGGCGGAACGCATCGCCGCCGCCCAGATACTGGACCGTGCGGTCGCTGCCGATGTTGCCCTGGAAGCTGTACTGCACCTTGGCGTAGGGACGGTAGGCGATGCCATCGGCATCACCCAGCAGGGCTCCCGCCTTGACACCCAGCACCGGCGAGAAGACCGTCTTCGATGCGTCGTCGACACGCAGGCCGATGCCCGCGCCGCCTTCTTCGGTGAAGCCGTTCATCGACCAGCGACGCAGCGCCAGCTTACCGTAGGGCGTCACAACCAGGCTGCCGCCGGCAGCGAAGTCATAGCCCAGCTCGATGCTCGCATCCAGTTGCTTGCCCTTGAAGTCGCCCTTGATCGTGCGAGCCAGCAGGGTCAGGTCACGTTCGACTTCGAACTTCGAGAAGCCGTATGCGAACTGGAAGCTGCCGTAGAAGGGGCCGAAGCCCTGGGTCGCATAGGCACCGATCGTGTAGGTGCGAACCTGCGCTTCTTCCGGCGACCCCTGAGCGGTCACATCATGCTGGCCATAGCCAAAGCCGATGCCGAAGGCACCATCGTCCTGATAGGCGACGTCGATACCGAACGCACCACCATAGCTGTTGGTCTTGATCTTCGACGCGCCCGACTTGGTGCCGCCCGTCTTGGCGAAGTTCGCCGAGGGGTTGAACCAGAGCTGGGTGCCCAGCGCCTCACCATAGCTGCGACGAGCGGCCAGGCGGTTGACGGTGGTGTTGAAGACCGCGTTCTGATCGACAGCGGCAAGCGAACCGTAGATCTCAGCCGAGGAAAGCTCGTTGAAAACCTGCGCCGCCTGTGCGCTGTTCAGGCGCCAATCAAGCCCAGCAGCGATGTTGGCGATGTCCTGAGCATTGGCGATCTCCGTCACCGTCGCAAAGCCGTTGCCGCCAGCGGCGTCGGTCTTCACCCGGGCGATGACATCGGCCAGAGCGCTGTCAAGGCCCACTGCGGCCGAAGCCGCATTGGCATTGGTCGCGCCGGTGGCGTAGCTCTTGCGGGTCGCCTCGATCGATACCGTCTTGGCCGTCGCGTCATGCTTCAGGCCGAAGGTGACGAAGGGCGAAGCGAGCGATGAAGCGGCCGTCGCCGTGACATCCCCGGTGCCGGTGTAGGTGAAGAGCGTATAGCCGTCACCCGTCGAATAGAGGCTGTCCTTCGACACCGTCACCGCGACCTTGCCGGCCAGGTTCAGGTTGCCATCCACCGAGACCGAAGACGGGGTCGAGAAGACGCCGGCATTGGTCGGAGTGGTGAAGTAAGGGACGTTCACACCACCGGTGATCGGGCCCAACACCTCAGGCGAGGAACCGGCATTGCCGACCGACAGGTTGCCGAAACGAACCAGCGAGGGGTTGACACCCACTACCGTCGTGCCGCTGGCGCTCTGGTTGTAGTTGCCCTGCTGGTGGATTTCGATGCCCTTGATCGCTTCCGGACCCGGAGTGACGATGCTGTTACCGACGGTCTGAACGAAGGTCGGTGCACGACGCCCAAGGACAAGGGTGGCATCATTATTGATGTTGCCCTTGATGCCGAACACGGCGTCGTCCGAGCCCACGACATCCAGCTGAACTTCACCCGCCTTCACGTTGAAGTTGTTGACGTCGAGCGTCCAGGCAGCCGGGGTCGCGCCTTCCGCCGGGACATATTCGGCGCCAGTGACGACGAAAGTGCCGGTGCCGGTTTTGTTCAACTCGTTGACGCCCAGCACGCGGACGCCAGTCGGGGAGAACAGACCTTCAGCTTCTTCAGGCAATTGCGCCACGGGGCTGTAGTTCGTAACTGCCGGAGCCGTCGGCTTGAACTCGCTCGCGCCTAGGAAGCCGCTGCCGTTCAGGTTGACGGTGGTGTTGGTCAGGTAAGCGCCGCTGTCATCGCGCTGGGCGTCAATGTCGCCAAGCGTGATCGAGCCGTTGTTGAGGTTGACCGTCGCATTGATGTCAGCCGTCTTGACCGCTGCCTGCCCGTTCACCGTCAGGTTGAACGTCGCCGGGTCAACCAGCGAGGCATCGAGCGGCACCAACGGAGACAGCTGCGAGGCCAGGGCCGAGGTGACCTCATCCTGCGAGATGGTGGCACCTGTCACGACGAAGCCGCGCGACACGCCATTCTGGTCGATCGTATAGGTCTGGGAGGCCAGCACCGGATCGACGCTGACGTCGGTGGTGTTGATCGTCGCGTTGACCGTTGCCGAGCCACTGAACTGCGCTTCACCAAGGGTGGTCGTACCAGCGAGAACGCCATTGTTGGTAACCGCGCCAGTGAGGCCGGCGAGTTCGACATTACCCAGGGCCACACCGCTGTTGGTGAAGCTGGCATTGCCACCGACCGGCGAAGCATTGACCGTAGCAACGATCGTGCGCGAACCGGCATCCGTCGGATTCGTGTCGGTGATCGTGATGCTCGCTTCGGAGTCCAGAGCCGAAACACTGAACAGGTTTCCGCCCGAGCCCAGCACGCCGTTGTTGACGAGCGAAGCAGAGGTCAAGCCCTCAACTTCCACGTCGCCAATGGCAGTACCATCGTTGGTGACCGAAGCCGCGCCACCCACGGAACCGAAGCTGGTCGTGGATACCTGGCTGGCGGGCGTGAAGCCGTTAGCCGCGAAAGTGGTGACGGTCTCTTCCGAGATGCTTTCGCCAAGGCTGCTGGCGAACAGATTGCCACCGCTGCTGAGATCGGCATTGCCAACAACGCTGCCTGCACCAATGGCGATCGAGGCGCCGCCGATGCCCGAAGCGTTCACATCGCCTGCGACGCTCGGCACGCCCTTGCCTTGCAGCGCGGCCGCCGTGTCGACAACAACGCTAGCCGTACCGCCCACATCTTCCGAATTCTCGCGGAAGGTTGCAGTGGTCTGAGTGCCGATGCCACCATCAAGCGTGGGCTCTGTTGCAAAAATCGTGAAGCTTGAGCATGCTTGGCGGAGATTGGACGGACGGAACGATGACGGATTTTCAAGTGGCGCCATTTCCAGGGTGATGTGATCCTGTGGGCGGTGCGCTGGTATTGTCGCTATCCGATCAGCTATCGCGACCTTGAGGAAATGCTGGCGGAACGCGGCATTTCGGTCGACCATACGACGATCTATCGCTGGGTCCAGTGCTACGCCCCGGAGATGGAGAAGCGGCTGCGCTGGTTCTGGCGGCGTGGCTTTGATCCGAGCTGGCGCCTGGATGAAACCTACGTCAAGGTGCGGGGCAAGTGGACCTACCTGTACCGGGCAGTCGACAAGCGGGGCGACACGATCGATTTCTACCTGTCGCCGACCCGCAGCGCCAAGGCAGCGAAGCGGTTCCTGGGCAAGGCCCTGCGAGGCCTGAAGCACTGGGAAAAGCCTGCCACGCTCAATACCGACAAAGCGCCGAGCTATGGTGCAGCGATCACCGAATTGAAGCGCGAAGGAAAGCTGGACCGGGAGACGGCCCACCGGCAGGTGAAGTATCTCAATAACGTGATCGAGGCCGATCACGGAAAGCTCAAGATACTGATCAAGCCGGTGCGCGGTTTCAAATCGATCCCCACGGCCTATGCCACGATCAAGGGATTCGAAGTCATGCGAGCCCTGCGCAAAGGACAGGCTCGCCCCTGGTGCCTGCAGCCCGGCATCAGGGGCGAGGTGCGCCTTGTGGAGAGAGCTTTTGGCATTGGGCCCTCGGCGCTGACGGAGGCCATGGGCATGCTCAACCACCATTTCGCAGCAGCCGCCTGATCGGCGCAGAGCGACAGCCTACCTCTGACTGCCGCCAATCTTTGCAACAGAGCCGGCCGGATGGTGTTCGGCATTTTTGCCACACTGGCGGAGTTTGAGCGGGATATGATCCGCGAGCGCACCATGGCTGGCCTGGCCGCTGCCCGCGCGCGGGGACGCAAGGGTGGCCGCAAGTTCGCCCTCTCCAAGGCCCAGGTGCGGCTCGCTCAGGCTGCTATGGCCCAACGCGACACGTCCGTTTCCGACCTCTGCAAGGAACTCGGGATCGAGCGCGTCACTCTCTACCGCTATGTCGGTCCCAACGGGGAACTCCGGGATTACGGTCAGCGCGTGCTTGCTGCCAAAACGCGATGATGATGACGGGAGCCCCGATCAAACTTACCCAAGCGGACGCCGCAGACGTTGCAGACCTGTACAACCGTTGCAGCGACTATTTCCTGTTGCAGGACGGGGCCGCGCCCACGCTGGACGATGCTCGCGAGCTTTTCTCCGATGTGCCGCCCGAAAAGAGCGCCCACAATCAAGCTGTCCTGGGATGGAAGGGGCCTGGCGGCCTATATGCAATCGCGGCCATCCTCCGCGATTATCCGCGTGATGGCACATGGTATCTCGGCTTCATGATCGTAGATGCCGCACAGCGTGGTCGTGGCGTCGGACGCTCAATTTACTCGACGGTCGAAAGCTGGGCCGCTGCGAGAGGTGCCACAGAGATTCGGTTGGCCGTGCTGGAAGCGAATGAAGCGGCAGAGCGATTTTGGCGTTCTCTCGGCTTCATTGAGTATCGGCGCGTTGGGCCAGACACCTTCAAAATGCGTAGCCATCGCCGGATAGAACTGAGCCGTCGCCTTTCTGGCGCGACCGTAGAAGGCAGCAACAAGTAAGATCTCGCGCCGGCTATCTGGGCGAGCTTGGCGTAGGATTCCGCCCCCTCCCGCAAACGCCCCCTTTCAGGGAAGGGGGCTTGAGATCGCCTTGATGGCCTTCAATCCCGTTCCAAAACGAGCGATCGCGTCCCTGTTTCTCTCCAGCTCGCCATAGGGCAGATAGGCGAAGTCGAGATCGGCAATACGGCTGAAAGCCGGGCGACGGAGTTGCGCGCGAACGTCCTGCTCGCGCGCATTCGGTGCGACCAGGAATAGCCCGGCGGCAGCGTGCAGATCGCTCCCCGACAGCGCCAGATCGAGCATGCGCACGATCCCCGAGTAGATCGAGGTCGAATGTTCAACCTCGAACGCGGCGGCGACGCCGTCGCCACCCTTCGCCAGCCACAACACGTCGATGAGGCGGATCGAGTCCGCTCCGGGAGAGGTCGCAATGGCGTCTGGAAGGCGCTCGAGGCATCCCTGTCCAAGCGGGCAGCCAGCGTGAAGTCGACCGCGGTCATTGGCGGCGATCCACACATCGTAACCGAGGGCATGGCCGAGGTCGCGCAGCCAGGCCTGGATTTCGGCGTGCGTGCGATCGGTTTCGCCCTGCGCGGCGGCTGTCTTGTCGAGCCGGCTTGCCTCCGCTCTGGCATGTTCCAATCTGCCGAGCCAGTCGTCGGCCGCCGTTGCGTCATCCTCCAGCGGTGGCGCGGGATAGCGGCCCGAGCCAATGTCGAACAACAGTCCGCCGATCGCGCCGAGATCGTTGGAGAGCAACTCGCGGTAACGGTCGTTGAGGTCGAGGATGCCGGCGCGCATGGCGAGAAAATGATCCCATGACCCGAGCTTCACCTTGGCGCCGGTGACGGCATTGTAGCCCTTGACGATCGCGGTATTGAAGGGCGGCACCAGCGTCGGGTGAAGGAAATAGAGCAGGTTGGCCGCCGCCGGCCCCAGCCCCTTGATCTTGAGCGCGTCTATGCTGCGGATGTGGCTGATGATCTCCTCGGCGGTATCGCAGCACGAGCAATTGTCGAGCAGGCGACCGAACGCCCGCTGGTTGTCCGGGCTTTCGTAGATGTCTGGAATGCGCAGCTTGGGCTTCCACAGCCAGGCATGGTCGGCGCCCTTGAAGATCTGCCGCTGTTCGGCGATCGAGTGGACAACCGTTTCCAGTGACGAGCCGCGATAGGCGACGCCGAACCGCCCACTTTCGATTTCTGCGACCACCTGCTGCAGCCCGCGACGGATGGAGCGGAAGTTTTTCAGCCGTTCGTCCCACAGAAACCAGGAGCGATAGGTGGCGCCGGGATCGTCTCGCCAACGACGGACAAGCTCGCTCACGAGATCATGATGTGTCGCGGGTAACAAGGTCATACTGGCTGGGTCATCTAAACTGGGCTCCTTGCCGTTCAGGCTATCGCGAGCAAGGGCGGCTTGCACGTTCAATGTGCGATCCGCGAAGCGTGCTCAAATTGTCGGTGATCGCGCAGGGAAACGCCGCTGGCATTGGGCGTTGCCGGTCGCAACCGTCGACCGGGCGCACAGCCAGGCAGACGGCCGGCACGGGCGTCGCCGCCCGGGAGCGGCGCCGCAACCAGCTTTTTCCGGTCGAACTTAGCGGATCACTGCTTTGCGATCGCGGTGACCTCGCCATCGCTGCCCTTGAGCGAGAGGTCGAAATCGACCTTGTCGCCGACCTTGACCGCATCGGTGATCGACGGCGCGGCCTTGAACGCCATCGTCATCGCGGGCCACTTGGCCTCCGGGATCGGACCATGATCGAGCGTGATCGTGCCTGCCGCCTTGTCGATCGCGGTGACGGTGCCATGGCCCTTGGCCTTGATCGCGGCGTTCGCGTCAGGCGCCATCGACATGTTGCCCATGTCGCCGCTCATGGTCGCGGCGGGCGCCGCCTCGTTGGTCTCAGTCGCAACGGGGGCCTCCGCCTTCTTGCCGCACGCGGCAGTCAGGGCGGCGAGGCCGAGGGCAATGGTCAGTCGTGCATGGTTCATCGTCTTCTCCTTCATGATGAAACGGGTTGAGGGATGGGATCGGTCTTGGGCCGGCGCAACAGCAGGTAGGCGGCGGGCAGGACGAACATTGAGAGCAAGGGCGCGGTCAGCATGCCGCCGATCATCGGCGCGGCAATCCGGCTCATGACCTCCGAACCCGCGCCTGATCCCAGCAGGATCGGCAGCAGGCCGGCCAGGATCACCGCCACCGTCATCGCCTTGGGACGGACGCGCAGCAGCGCGCCTTCGCGCACGGCGGCCTCGACCTCGGCAGCGTCCGGATGTGCGCCGCGCTCGGCCAGCGCGTTCTTGAGATAGATCAGCATCACCACCCCGAACTCGGCGGAGACGCCGGCGAGCGCGATGAACCCGACCCCGGTGGCGATCGACTGGTTGAACCCCAGCAGATAAAGCGTCCAGATGCCGCCGGTCAGCGCAAACGGCAGCGTCCCCATGATCAGCGCCGCCTCGTCGAAGCGGCCGAAGATGAGGTAGAGCAGCACGAAGATGATCAGCAGCGTCGCGGGCACGACCAGCTTCAAGCGGTCGACCGCGCGCTCGAGATATTCGAACTGGCCAGAGTAAGCGATGCTGACCCCAGGCGAGAGCCTGACCTGTTTCGCCACCGCACGCTGCAGATCGCCGACCACCGAGGCAAGATCGCGCCCGCGCACATCGACGTAGACCCAGGTCGAAGGCCGGGCATTCTCGGTCTTGAGCATCGGCGGTCCCTCGGCGATCGAGACGTTTGCCACGGTGCCCAAGGTGATCTGCTGGCCCGCGGGCGTCAGGATCGGTAGCGCCCGCAGCCTTTCGAGGCTGTCGCGCAATTCGCGCGGATAGCGCACGCTGATCGGATAGCGGGCGAGGCCCTCGACCGTCTCGCCGATCGTCTCGCCGCCGATCGCGCCGGAGACGATGGCCTGGACGTCGGCGATGTTGAGCCCGAACCGCGCGGCGGCGGCGCGGTCTATGTCGACATCGACATAGCGTCCGCCGGTCAGCCGCTCGGCGAGCGCCGAGCTGACGCCGGGCACGCTCCTGGCCACGGTCTCGACATCATGCGCGATGCGGTCGAGCTCGGCGAGGTCACTGCCCGACACCTTGACCCCGATCGGGCTCTTGATGCCCGTCGCGAGCATGTCGATGCGGTTGCGGATCGGCGGCACCCAGATATTGGCGAGACCCGGAAGCTTCACCCGGCGATCGAGCTCGTCGACAAGGCGTTCGGGCGTCATGCCCGACCGCCACTGGTCGCGGGGCTTGAATTGGATCGTCGTCTCGAACATTTCGAGCGGCGCGGGATCGGTCGCGGTCTCGGCGCGGCCGGCCTTGCCGAACACGCTTTCGACTTCGGGCACGGTCTTGATCAGGCGGTCGGTCTGCTGGAGCAGCTCACTCGCCTTGGCGGCCGAGAGGCCCGGCAGCGCCGAGGGCATGTAGAGCAGGTCGCCCTCGTCGAGATTGGGCATGAACTCGCCGCCGAGCCGGCTGAGCGGCCAGGCCGTGGTGGCGAACACCAGAGCCGCGATCAGCAGCACTGCCTTGGGCCGCTTCATCGTCCAGTCGATCGCGGGCCGGTAGATATTGGTGAGCCAGCGATTGACCGGATTGGCCTGCTCGGCCGGAATGCGGCCCCGGATCAGCCAGCCCATCAGGATCGGCACCAGGGTCACCGACAGGATCGCGGCCGCGCCCATCGCATAGGTCTTGGTGAAGGCGAGCGGCGCGAACAGCCGGCCTTCCTGCGCCTCCAGGGTGAAGACCGGAATGAACGACAGCGTGATGATCAGCAGGCTGAAGAACAGCGCCGGCCCGACCTCGGCCGCCGCCTCGGTGACGACGATCCAGCGCATCTCGCCATCGAGATGTCTGTCCGGGTGATCCTGCTCCCAGCGTTCGATCCTCTTGTGGGCGTTCTCGATCATGACGACCGCCGCATCCACCATCGCGCCGATGGCGATGGCGATGCCGCCCAGCGACATGATGTTGGCGTTCACCCCCTGGAACCGCATTACGACGAACGCGGCCAGCACACCGAGCGGCAAGGTCAGGATCGCGACCAGCGCCGAGCGGACGTGCCAGAGGAACAGGGCGCAGACCAATGCGACGACGATGAACTCCTCGACCAGCTTGCGGGTGAGGTTCTCGACCGCGCGATCGATCAGCTGCGAGCGGTCATAGACCGTGACCACCTCGACGCCCGGCGGCAGGCTTTTCCTGAGATCGGCGAGCTTGTCCTTGACCGCCGCGATGGTCTCACGGGCGTTCTTGCCTGACCGAAGAATAACGACGCCGCCGGCGACCTCGCCTTCGCCGTTCAGTTCGGCGATGCCGCGCCGCATCTCGGGGCCGACCTGGATCGTGGCGACATCGCCGAGCCGGACGGGCACGCCGCCCGCCGCAGTCTTGAGCGGGATTGCCCGGAAATCGTCGAGCGTTTTCAGATAGCCCGAGGCGCGGACCATATATTCGGCCTCGGCCATTTCCAGCACCGAGCCGCCGGCTTCCTGATTGGCTTGGCTGATCGCCTGCACTGCCTGGGCGTGGGTTACGCCGTAGGCCGCGAGCTTCACCGGATCGAGCAGCACCTGGTACTGCTTGACCATGCCGCCGATGCTGGCGACTTCGGCCACGCCGGTCACGGTCTTCAGCTCGTAGCGCAGGAACCAGTCCTGCAACCCGCGAAGCTGCGAGAGATCGTGCCGGCCGGTGCGGTCGACCAGCGCATATTCATAGACCCAGCCGACCCCGGTCGCGTCCGGCCCGAGCGCGCTGCGGGCGCTGGCCGGCAACCGACCCTGGACCTGGTTGAGATATTCGAGCACGCGGCTGCGCGCCCAGTAGAGATCGGTGCCGTCCTCGAAGATCACATAGACGAAGCTGTCGCCGAAGAAGCTATAGCCGCGCACCGTCTTGGCGCCGGGCACCGACAGCATGGTGGTGGTGAGCGGATAGGTGATCTGGTTCTCGACGATCTGCGGCGCCTGACCCGGATAGGAAGTGCGGATCACGACCTGCACGTCGGAAAGATCGGGCAGCGCGTCGATCGGGGTCGAGCGCACCGCCCACAGGCCCGCGCCGACCAGCGCGAGCATGCCGAGCACGACGAAGAAGCGGTTCCTCACCGACCAGCGGATGAGATGGGCGATCACTGGCCCGCCACCTTCGCCATATGCCGCAGCGTCGGTCCCGCCGGGGGCCGGTCGAACCCGAACCGGACCCGGTCACCCGCCTTGAAGCCGCGCGCGATGCCCGGATTGGCGAGCGCGAAGGTCATCGTCATCGCCGGCCAGTCGAGCGCGGGAACGGGCTCGTGGCTGAGCGTCACCGAATTGGCCGTGATCCGCTCGATCTTGCCCGTCGTCTCGTACAGCGTGGCTTTCGACGCCGGCGCGGCGATGGTCGCCGATGCCGCACCGCCGCCGATCGGCCGCGCCTCGATTCCCGACAGGCTCGCCTCGGAATCGATCAGGAACTGCCCCGAGACGACGACGTTCTCGCCGGGCGACAGGCCGGCAAGGATCTCGGTCTCGCCGCCTGCCTCGCGGCCGATGCGGACCTCGGCGGGATGATAGCGCCCGTCGCCTGCGGCCAGCATGACGAGCGTGCGCCTGCCCGTGCGGATCACCGCTTCGCTCGGCACCAGCAGCGCCGGCTTGGCATCGCCGCCAAGCGCGACGCTGGCGAACATGCCCGGCCGCAACCGGCCGTCCCGGTTGGGCAGCTCGATCCGCACGGTGAGCGTGCGGCTGTCGGCCTGCGTGGTCGGCAGGATCGCGATCACCCGGCCGGCGAAGCGCTCGCCGGGGAAGCCCGCCAGCGTGGTGCTGGCATTCTGGCCGACCCGGACATCGCCCGCGCGCGCTTCGGGCACCGCGGCATTGAGCCAGACGGTGCCGAGCCCGCTTACCTGGGCGAGCGTCTGGCCCATGGCGAGCGTCACGCCGGCACGGGCGTCGAGCGTCTGGATCGTGCCCGAGATCGGCGTCGTGATCGTCACCACGCCGTTCGGGCGTCCGCTCCGCTCGACGCTGGCGATGAGGCCGTCGGACATGCCCATCAGCCGCAGTCGCTGGCGCGCGGCCGCGGTGAGGTCGGGCTTGCCGAGCCGCCTGACGCTCAGATATTCGGTCTGCGCGCCGCCCCATTCGGGCAGGAGCAGGTCCGCGATCGGCGCGCCGGCGCGGACCACGTCCCCGGGCGCTCGCGCATAGACGCGGCTCACGAACCCGCCCGAACGCGCCTGGATGACGGCGACGTCGCGCTGGTTGAAGTCGATCGTGCCGGTGACCTCGAGGGCCGAGGCAAGGCTGCCCATCTTCGCCGCGACGACCCGCAATCCCAGGCTCTGCCGCGCGGCGGGATCGACGGCGACCGTGGGGGCCGCGCCGGCGCTTCCTCCGTCCGCGTATCGCGGCACGAGCTGCATATCCATGAAGGGCGACTTGCCGGGCTTGTCGAACTTCTGGTTGGGGAACATCGGATCGTACCAGTAAAGGACTTTGCCTGCCCCGGCGGGCGTGGTCGCCTCCGATTGCGGTGCCTGGCGATGGCCAGCCCAATAGCCTGTGCCGCCGGCCAGCAGCGCGACAGCCAGGATCGATGCGCCCCAGCGCAGCGCGGATTTATCGAGCGTCATGGCCGCTCCTCCCCATAGGTGATAGTGATGCGGACCGCGTCGCGCGCGACGTCGGCTTCGCGGTTGAGCGCCTCGACCTCGGCCTCCGCGAGCCCGAGCGTCGTGAGCAGCGCGGCGCCAAGGTCGAGCTTGCCGGCGCCATAGCTGTCGCGGTCGAGCTCGGCGCGGTGCCTGGCGAGTGGCACCAGCGTCTCGCGGGCATTGCGCAACCGGGAGAGATGCATGGCATGGTCTGCGAGATCGGCGTCGAGCTGCGCCACCAGCTCGCGGCGGATCGCCTCGCGGTCGAACCGACCCCCTTGCGCAAGGCTCTCGCTTGCAGCGATCCTGGGGTTCTGGCGCTTGCCGGCGAACAGCGGCAGGTCGATCGACACGCCGACCGAGGCCATGTCGCCGTACATGGGATCGCGCCGGCCATAGGTGACGCCGACCTTCCAGTCGGGGCGCTTGTCGGCGCGCGCGAGACGCACGTCCGCTTCGGCGACTGCGATCCGCGCGTCCTGCGCGCGCAGGGCGGGAAGCGCATCGATCCCGGCCCGCAGCCGGATCGGATCGACATCGAGCATCGGCGGGTCGCCCGTCGCCTGCGGGTCGGGGTCGCCGGTATAGCGCGCGAGCCGGG
>NZ_AUWY01000108.1 GCF_000447205.1 Sphingobium ummariense RL-3
CCACCGCAGCCATCTCGGCGCGGCGATCGGCGATGGCGGCGCGGAGCTGGTCGGGCTCGAGCGCCTGGCTCGGGCGCGCGCTGCCCGACGCCAGGCGTGCGGTCACGGTCTTCTGCAGGTCGTCGAGGCTGGCATCGAGCAGGTCGAGCTGCCGGAGCCGGCGTTCTCCATAATAGAGATCGACCCAGGCGAGGGCGGTCTCGAGCCGCACGTTGCGGCCTTCGACCAGCTCGCCCGCCTCGGCGATACCGATATCGGCCGCGGCGCGCGCGGCGCGTGCATGGCGCTTGGCGAGATTGGGGAAGGTCTGGCTGAACCCGATCGTCGCCATAGTGAAATCGTCGCGCGTGAAGCTGCCGGCATTGGGGCCGCTCACCGGGAAGTTCTGCAGGCCCAGGTCGAGCGTCGGATCGGGCAGGCGATCGGCCGCGACCGCCGAAGAGCGGGCGCCGGCTGTCGCCGCCGCGCGCGCCTTGAGGCTTGGCGCGTTGGCGGCAGCGAGCCTCACTGCCTGCTCGTAGGTGAGCGGGCCGGCCGACACCGGCACGGCCCAGGCGCTCGCAAGCGTCGCACCGATAGAGAGCAACAGGCGTCGCACAGCGCGCCTCGGCATCATGATCATGGATATCATCCCCTCATGACAGAGGCGGCGCGCCAAGATGTGACGCGCCGCTCCGGAGCGGGTTTAGCCCTTGTCCGACCTGACTGCGCCGCGCATGCAGTCGGCGGCGCTTGCCTGCATCATCGCGCAATCGCAGCTGGCCATGTCCCGGCTGTCGGGCACCCATATGCGGACACGCGCAGGGCCAGTCGCCCGCGGACCATATTGCGGCGCCGACCGCCATTCCCAATGGCCTTGCGGCGTGCGGCTCGCGTCGGTTGCAAGCGCAGGCGCGGCGAGACTGAGGGCCGCCACAAGGGCGGCCGGAAGCAGTTTGATCATCACGAAAACCTTTGACTGAAAAGAAGGAAACCGGGCGCGCACGCATCGATCGATGCGCGCAGCCCGTGCTCGTTCAATCAGGCAAGGCTGGTGGGAGGATCCGGCTCGGGCGCAACCGCCTTGCCGGTCAATATCGTGTCGGTCGTCCAGAAGCTGGGCGCGTCGTAGAGACGCGCAGGCGCAACGCCGCCTGCCAGGTCCGCTGCGACCAGCGGGATCACGCACCCCATCGCGGCGATGCAATCGAGCGTCAGGCCCTTGCAGGGCTTTTCGCTGGGCGCAGGCTGCTGCTTGGCCATCATCGCCATGCAGTCCGCATCCATGCCCTTGGCCAGCGGCGCGCCTGCCGCCTGCGGCACGCTGTGCGCGGCCGCCATCTGGGCTCCGAAGAGACCGGACAGCGCTCCGATGACGAGCAGGAGGGCGAGCAGGCGTTTCACGGGCCTCGATATCTAGCGGGTTTCGCGGGCGCAGCCAACCAAAGTCTCGCGCCGCGCGGATTTTGAAGTGCTGACGGCTGATTCCGTCAACTCCGCGTCAATAAAGATCCGGCCCGGGGAAGAAGATCGGCTGCGGCCTCTACGTATATCGAGGCTGGACCCGGGACCGTAGTCCCAAGCCTGAAGAGACGCTCTTCCCCTCGGCAAAGTCCGGGCGGTGGCTTACCATCCAAGGAGGTGAATATGGTCAGAAAAACTCTCATGGTCGCGCTTGCCGGCATTTCGATGCTTGCTGCCGTCCCCGCTATGGCCCAGGGCATCGGGCACAGCCTGTTCATGCGCGGCTCGATCGTCGACACGGGCAGCAACGGCACGGTCGTCTGCATCGGCAAGGCCGATGGCGCCGAGGTCGGCCAGAAGCTCGAGGTCTATCGCGTCGTGACCCATCCGGGTCCGTCCAAGGGCGTGGCGCCGACCTATCACCGCCAGCTCGTCGGCCATGTGACGATCGACCATATCTTTGACGATCACTTCGCGCACGTGTCCGTCGCCGACGGCACGCCTGCCAGGCACGACATCGTCGAGCTTCGCAAGAACTGACAAGCCGGTGGCCCGGCGGCACGGGCTGCCCTGCGACGCGTCGGGGCAGCGGGCCGCCGGCGACGAGGAGACCGTTCGGGGTCAAAGCGAAACCGCTTGACCCTGGACCATGGTCCAACCGGCATGATCGAGCGGATGACATGGGCAATTTCAAGATCGGCGAACTGGCCGCGGCCGCAGGCGTGGGGCGGGATACGATCCGCTATTATGAGCGGATGGGCCTGCTGCGCGAGCCCGCGCGCACGGCAGCGGGCTACAGGCTCTACGACGCGACCGACCTCGAGCGCGTCAATTTCATCCGCTCGGCGCAGGAGCTTGGTTTCACACTCGAACAGGCCCGGCAGCTGCTGGCACTCAGGGCGTCGGACACCGCGCATGCCCAGGCCGTGCTCGATATCACGCTTGCCAAGATCGCGGACGCCGAAGCCCGGCTCGAGCGCCTGTCGGATATCCGCGACATGCTGCGGATGCTCGCCGACGAATGCCCGGGCGAAGTGCCGGTCTCCGATTGCCCGATCCTCGCCTTCCTGACGGCGCGGCGGAAAGACCAGCAGCATAACAAGAAACATCAGGCAGCGCAGGACGAACGATCACCACGAGCGAAAGGGGTTTTGTCATGAAGAAAATGCGTTTGATCGCCGTCCTCACGCCGGCGCTGCTTCTAGGCGCCTGTGTGACCACGCGGCCGACCTCGGCGCAGGTCGAGAGTTGCCGGGCGATGGAGGGCAATATGGGTCTCCAGACGCCGCATGATCATGGCGAGATGAAGGGGCAGGGGCGCAACCCGATGAACCTCTCGCACGACCGGTGTCTCCGGATTCTGCGCAGCGCGCAATGAGCCGGTCCGGACGCCAGGGATGGCGCCCGGACACAGTTTTCAAGCCAAGGAGCAAAGCCATGATCGACCATGCGAAGAAAGCCCTTCCACTTGTCGGCGGAAGCCTGTTGCTGGCGCTCGCGCTTTCGGGCTGCGACCGCCAGGCCGACCAGACGGTGCCGCCCGCGGCGAACAGCGTCGCCGCCACCCCGGTCCTGACCGACAGCGGCAACGCTGCAGACGCGGCGCCGATGGACGCGATGAGCAACCAGGCCGAGATGGAGCGGCATCACCGTCAGGCGATGGACCATGACGCGATGCGCGCCGGGGCCGGCAACCAGACCGCGCCGGCACCCGATCCCGCGCCGGGCAATGCGGCGATGCCGATGAAGGATATGTAGGCTCGCACACTAAGGGGATGAGGATGTCCAGGCGGATCAGCCTTCGACGCTTGAGCCTCGGCTGCGCAATCGCTCTCAGCCTGTCCGCGAGCGCGGGCGCGCAGGAGGGCGAGGATCATGCCGCGCATCATGGCGCAGGCATGCCGGCCGGCGGGGGCATGTCCGCACCGGCAGAGCCGGGGTCGTCGGACATGGCGAAGATGATGAACCCCATGATGGATCGCATGATCAATGGGGAAGGGGAGAATGAGCACGGCCACGAATCGCGCCGGACCGGCTTCATCTCGCAGCTGCTCGCCTTTCCCGCGCTTGACGAAGCGGCAAGGCAGCGGGTCGCTGCGCAGGCCGGCGAACGGGTAAGCACGGGTCTGGCGATGATCAACGCCGCCTCGGCCGACGGCGCGCGTGCGACCACGGTCTCGGCCCGGCTCGATGCGGCGCGGCGCCTGCGCGAGGGAACCGACCTGTTCCGCTCCGGCACCGCCGCGCAGGGCGCGATCGGGGGCTTGCAGCCGCCCCGGGAGGTCGGGCTTGCCTGGCTGCGCGATCAGCTCGACATCGACCAGGCCGCGCCCGGCCATGCCGATCACTGGTTCGGCATCTCGCCCTCGCACCTCCTTCTCATGCTGTTCCTGGGGCTGGTGAGCGCCACGCTTATCGCGCTGCAGATCTTCCGCCTGCGGCGGATCGGGGCGATCGCCGGCGGTGTCGCCACCGCCAAGGTTCCAGCAAAGCCGGAGCCGAAGGCTGCCCCTCCCGCTACCAGGGTTGCGCCCGCGCCTGCACCCGTTGCCGACAGCGCCGGGCTCGCGCCGAGCAATGCGGCCGCACCCGCTGGGGCGTCGCTGCGCAAGCCCAAAAGCTGGGCGGGGCAGCTGCGCGTGGTCCAGATCGTGCGAGAGACGCCGAGCGTGCTGACCTTCCGGCTCGCGGACCCGACCGCCGACCGGCTGCCGTTCGACTTCCTGCCGGGCCAGTTCCTGCAGGTCGAGGTAGAGCCCGAAGCGGGCAAGACCGCGCGCCGTTCCTACACGATCGCCTCTTCGCCGACCCAGCGGGCCTATGTCGAACTGACGGTCAAGCGCGAGGAGCAGGGCGTGGTCTCGCGATACCTGCACGACAAGGTCGTCGCCGACGATCTGCTGAAGGTCAGCGGACCGTTCGGCGCCTTCACCTTCACGGGAACGGATGCCCAGAGCATCGTGCTGATCGCGGGCGGGGTCGGCATCACCCCGATGATGTCGGTGCTGCGCTATCTCACCGACACCGCGTGGAAGGGTGATATCTTCTTCTTCTACGGCGCACGGTCGACCGAGGAATTCGTGTTCCGCGACGAGCTCGAGCGGCTCGAACGCCGTTTTCCCAACCTCCATGTCGTCGCCGCGATGCAGCGCGCGCCCGGCACCGTCTGGATGGGCCCCGAAGGGCCGATCACGCGCGAGATGATCCTGGCCGCGGTGCCGGAGATCGCGAGCCGGCGCATCCATATGTGCGGCCCGCCGGCGATGATGGGCGCGATGCGCGGCGTGCTGGCGGAACTCGGCGTCCCCGACGCGCAGCTGCACACCGAGGCGTTCGGTCCGGCCTCGCTGCCGGCCGACCACGAGGATCTCGAGGTCAAGCCCGCGCCCCCGCCAGCGGATAAGCCGGCCCCGAGCGCCGAGGTGGCGCCGAGCACGGTGACCTTCTCCGTGTCGGGGGTGTCGGCGGCCTTGCCCGCGGACGAGACCGTGCTGGAGGCGGCCGAGGGCGCGGGCGTCGAGATCCCCTATGCATGCCGTGCGGGCACATGCGGCGCCTGCGTGGTCAAGCTGCTGCAGGGCGAAGTGACGATGGAGGTCGAATCCGGCCTTGCGCCCGCCGACAAGGCGCAAGGCTATGTGCTCGCGTGCCAGGCGAAGGGGACGGGCACGCCGCTCGTGGTCGAAGCCTGATGCGCGAACGCAGCGACATTGCCGTGGGCCTGCTGGTCGCGTTCCTGCTGCTGTTCCCGTTCGGCTATCTCGTGCATGTGTCGCCCCGCTTTCCGGGTAGCCTGGCCGGCGGGATCATCGGGATCGCAGCGCTCGTGCTGATGCTGCTGACGCTTCCTTATGTCGCGGCCAAGCACATCGCCTGGGTCGACAAGGCGCTCTCCCGGGTCGTCAGCAAGCCAACCCTGCTCGCCATCCACATCTATGCCGGCGTGCTGGCGCCGATCCTGGGTCTGGTCCACGCCGCGCACAAGCTCGAAAGCCCGGTCGGCCTGCTTCTGACCGTCCTCCTGCTGATGACGGTCATCACCGGCTTCATCGGCCGCTACCTGCTTGCCCAGCTTGGTCGGGCGCTGCGCGGACGCAGGTCAGAACTGGCCTCGCTTCGCGCCGCCTTCCTCGAGGAGCCGGCGGCGCCGACGCAGGCCGATACCGCAGCCCCGCCGCTGTCGGGCTGGAAGCGCTATCTGTTCGTCGCCGGGGATGCGTCCGCGGGCCAGCGCCCCCAGGACAAGGCGGGGATCGCCGCAGCGCTGGCCGATACCGAATTCGCGATCCGTGCCGAAGAGGCAACCAACACCCTGTTCGCGCGGTGGCGGTTCCTGCACATCCTGCTGGGCTGTCTCATCTTCGCGCTGCTCGCGCTCCACGTCGGCGCGGCGATCTATTACGGGCTGCGCTGGCTATGAGCTGGCAGCGTCTTTCCTACGCCGTCTTCATCGCAGCCCTGCTGGTGATGGTCGCCGCGGTCGCGATCCGGATGCGATCGGACGCGCCGAGGGATGCCGGCCTGGTGGCGCAGCTCGTCTCGCCCGGCCCGCTCTCGAGCGCGCACCAGTCCTTTGCCGGCCAATGCACGGCCTGCCACACGCCGGGCAAGGGCGTCGAAACCCGGACCTGTCTCACCTGCCATGCGGGCACCAATTTCGGGACGAAGCAGTCGACGCAGTTCCACGCGAAAGCGACGCAGTGCACCTCCTGCCACGTCGAACATGAGGGAGAGCGCGGCATCATCCGCATGGATCACGCCGCGTTGCTCGACATGGCGAAGTGGCGGCAGCCTTTGGCGGGCATGTCGACAAACACTCGAAGCCTGACCCCCGAGACCGCGCTCAATTGCGCGAGCTGCCATGCGTTCCGCGATCCGCACCAGGGCCTGTTCGGCACCGACTGCGCGAGCTGCCACAAGACCGACAGCTGGAAGATCGCCAATTACCGCCATCCATCGGTCAATTCGACGCAGTGCGCCGAGTGCCATAAGGCGCCGCCCAGTCACTTCATGGAGCATTTCAGCATGGTCTCGCAGCGCGCAGCCGGATCGAAGGCGCGCGTCGACCAATGCTATGCCTGTCACGCCACCGACAGCTTCAACAATATCCGCAAGCGAGGCTGGTATGATCACCATTGAGGCCGACTGGCTGAGCGCCTTCTTCCGGCTCGCCGTGATCGGCCTGGAACTGGCGGGCACGCTGACCATCCTGGTCGGCGCGGGGCTCGCAACCTTTCTGTTTGCGCGGCGGGCGAGGGCGGGCGACCGAACCGAGGCCTATAGCACGTTCCGCTCGGCGCTCGGCCGCAGCATCCTGCTCGGCCTGGAATTTCTGGTCGCCGGCGACATCGTCAAGTCGCTGGTGATCAACCCGACGCTCGACGATCTCATCGTGCTGGCCGGGCTTGTGCTGGTGCGGACCTTCCTGAGCATCTCGCTCGGGGTCGAGATCAACGGTCACTGGCCCTGGGAGGAAACCCGGATGGCGCGGGAGAAGGCGCGTGCGGCGTCGGATGGGTCGCCGGCGACGGCTGAGGCCGCCGGATGCGGCACACCGCGCAAGGGATAGCCGATGGAGGGTGCATGATGATCGAGAGACGCGAATTGCTGATGGCGGGCGCCGGCCTTGCCGCCGCCGGAACGCTGGCTGCGCCGGCGGCGGGGCAGCAGCATCGAATGGAAGGGATGGCGATGTCGATGACGGACTGCATCGACGATTGCCTGGCTTCACACCGCATGTGCCTCGAAACCGCCGCCTGGCTGACGAAGCAAAGCAGCGCGCTGGCGAGCGCGTCGTTGATCGCCATGCTGAACGACTGTGCGGAACTGTGCCAGGCGACAGCCAACTCGATGCTGCGGGAATCGGCTCTGCACCGCATCCTGTGCCGCGCCTGCGCCGATGCTTGCGAGCGCTGCGCCGAGGAATGCGGGCGTCATAGCGAGGACCAGCGGATCGCGCGTTGCTCGGCCACCTGCAAGAAATGCGCGGCGAGCTGCCGAATGATGGCGGACATGACCGGCTGACCACCCGCTTCGCATATTACGTATACTGCCGGGTCAGGACCGATACCATCTCAAGGGCAAGCTCCCGGAGGAGCGAGAAACGACCGGATCTGAAGCCGGTCGAACGGAAACCAGACTTGAAGGAATCGATAGTGCGCAAGAAAACGGTAGTTATCACTTCGCTCGCAGCCCTCGGCCTCCTTGCCCTCGGTGCCGGGCCTGTTCTCGCCGATGGCATGCCGTCGGACATGCCGGATCTCGAGGAGACGCTCAAGGCCAAGCCTGCGCCGGCTCAGTCCGGCACGGCCCATATGGAGGGCATGCGGCACGGCAAGGACCAGATGCACGGTGAGATGATGCGAGGCCACCGGATGGCCATGCGGGAATCGGGGAGCCAGGAGGGGGCTTCTGACATGTCGCATCGGTCGGGCGGGGGGTGCTGAACCAAAAGCCCATCAGA
This sequence comes from Sphingobium ummariense RL-3, assembly GCF_000447205.1. Lineage (GTDB taxonomy): Bacteria > Pseudomonadota > Alphaproteobacteria > Sphingomonadales > Sphingomonadaceae > Sphingobium > Sphingobium ummariense. The sequence continues at coordinate 7,907 of NZ_AUWY01000108.1, forward strand.
GGTCGGTTGATCAAAGCCTCACCATACAAGGCGTTGGTATCGTTTGACCGGGCCGCAACGTTGGTCCGCCGTTTCCCCGGCGGGCCAATTGCGTTTCAGAATAAAGGTCTGCACGAGCTTTAATGCGATGCAGTCATGAATCCGCTGGACCCTTGGACCATGGTTTCGCCCGCAAGATCGCGGGCCTGCCAGTCCTGATCCAGTGCGGATTCGTAACTTACGTATTCAGACCAAAGGGCCAAGCCCGCATGAGGGGTCGGTATGGTCGCGGTCGCAAACGGCGATCGGGCAAGGACTCATCATGCGGAGAACCACAATGCGAAAGACGAAACTTCTAGTCGGCGCGATCGGCTGCCTGGCGACCCTGAACTTCGCTGGCGCGGGTCTGGCGCAATCGGCACCCGCCGCGCCCCAGCACGCCCCTGCGCAGCCGAAGCCATCCACCGCCCATGCCCATCAGCAGGGGATGGATCATGGAGGGCAGCAGATGCACGACCAAATGATGCAGGATCACCAAGCCGGCATGCAGAAGCCGCAAGGCCAGCAGGGCGCTGCGGGCATGGCCGGAATGTCTGGTGGCTCGTCGCAGGGGAGCGGTTCGAGCAAGGCTGGCAAGCCCAAGAGCGGTTGCTGCAAGATGCCGATGAAAAAGGCAAAGCCGGCCGCCAAGAAGAAACCGGCCACGCCTATGGCCGACAAGCCGATGAGCGACATGTGAGGTTTCCAGCCCCGAGAACAGACCCCTGGGGCTGAGGGCCCGCCGCTGCCCCCGCGGCGGGCCTGTTCTTCAAGAGGTGTTCCAAGTTTCTAGGATTTCATAACGAGAAGCAGGCGTCCACCGCGAGAGAGAGGAGCCCGCGATGCGTAAAGCTCCAGGAGTTGGCACCGAGCTGCGGGTCCGCGCTTACGATTAAGAGGTCCGACCAAGCATGGCCGGATCAACTTCAGTGACCTCTGCGCCGCGATTGAATGGCGAGAGCCATTGCCTGCTTAGGCGACGAGATAATCTATGAGCTGATGAGAAAATCATCGGCTTCTTTTGCGTGTCCAGCCTGGCGCTTCGTAAAAACTCTGCCTGATTTTTGTCTGCGGAACTTACTTATAGGCCGTCTCATCAGAAGGCCTACTTCATCAGGCATCGGTAAAGATGGAGACAGGCGATGTTCGAGAAGGCGATCGGGACCATCAATGCTGCGGCGTCCTTCCGACACCGCTATGATAATTTCATCGGTGGTCGATGGAGCGCTCCAGCGAGCGGCGAGTATTTCGCGGACACGAGCCCGATCAATGGCGCCCAGATCGCCGAGTTTGCGCTGTCGACGCCGGAAGATGTCGAGCGCGCGCTCGATGCGGCGCACGCCGCCAAGGATCAATGGGCAAGGATCTCGCCCGCCGACCGCGCCAGGATTCTCAATCGCGTCGCCGACCGGCTCGAGGATAATATGGAGTTGCTGGCGCTTGCCGAGACGATCGACAACGGCAAGCCGATCCGCGAGACGCGCGCTGCCGACGTTCCGCTCGCGATCGACCATTTCCGCTATTTCGCCGGCTGCATCCGGGCCGAGGAAGGCGGGATCTCGACGATCGATGCCGACACCATCGCCTATCATTTTCGCGAGCCGCTTGGCGTCGTCGGCCAGATCATCCCGTGGAACTTCCCGCTGCTGATGGCGGCGTGGAAGATCGCCCCGGCGCTGGCGGCGGGCAACTGCACCGTCATCAAGCCCGCATCCCAGACGCCGCTCACCTTGCTGATGTTCGCCGAGCTCACCGCCGACATCCTGCCGCCCGGCGTGCTCAATGTCGTCACCGGCCCGGGACGGACCGTCGGCCAGGCGATCGCCGCCAATCCGCGCATCGCCAAGGTCTCGTTCACCGGCGAGACCGTCACCGGCAAGCAGATCATGCATGCGGCCGCCGACCATCTGATCCCCCAGACGATGGAGCTTGGCGGCAAGTCGCCCAACATCTTCATGGCGGACGTGCTCGACGAGGACGATGCCTTCTTCGACAAGGCGCTCGAAGGCTTCACGCTGTTCGCGTTCAACAAGGGCGAGGTCTGCACCTGCCCGTCGCGCGCGCTGATCCATGAGTCGATCTTCGATCGCTTCATCGAGCGCGCCGTGGCGCGCGTCGCCGCGATCCGCCAGGGCGATCCGCTCGACCCCTCGGTCCAGGTCGGCGCGCAGGCGTCGGAGGACCAGCTCCACAAGATCCTGGGCTATATCGATATCGGCAAGGCCGAGGGCGCGCAGTGTCTGGTCGGTGGCGCCAAGGCGCTGCCGGGCGGTGCGCTCGACCAGGGCTATTTCGTACAGCCGACCGTGTTCGTGGGTCAGAACCACATGCGCATCTTCCAGGAGGAGATCTTCGGTCCCGTCCTGGCGGTCACCACCTTCAAGACGGTCGAGGAGGCGATCGCACTTGCCAACGACACCGCCTACGGTCTTGGCGCGGGCGTCTGGACCCGGAGCGGCAACACCGCCTACCGTCTGGGCCGCGCGATCGAGGCCGGGCGGGTCTGGACCAACTGCTATCACCAGTACCCCGCCCATGCCGCCTTCGGCGGATACAAGGCGTCGGGCTTCGGGCGTGAAAATCACCGGATGATGCTCGACCATTATCAGCAGACCAAGAACCTGCTCGTCTCCTATGACGAGCACGCGCTCGGCCTGTTCTGACCCCTCGCTCAAAAGGAGAAACGGACATGGCGAAAACCATGAAGGCGGCGGTCGTCCGCGAATTCGGCAAGCCCCTGGTCATCGAGGACGCGCCGATCCCGACGGTCGGCCCCGGGCAGATCCTGGTCAAGATTGCGGCAACCGGCGTGTGCCATACCGACCTGCACGCGGCAGAAGGGGACTGGCCGGTCAAACCCAACCCGCCCTTCATTCCTGGCCATGAAGGCGTCGGGCATGTCGCCGCCGTCGGTGCGGGCGTCACCCATGTGAAGGAAGGCGACCGGGTCGGCGTGCCCTGGCTCTACACCGCCTGCGGGCATTGCGTGCATTGCCTGGGTGGCTGGGAGACGCTTTGCCACGAACAGCAGAACACCGGCTATTCGGTCAATGGCAGCTTTGCCGAATATGTCCTCGCCGATCCCAACTATGTTGGTCACCTTCCCGACAATGTCGACTTCCTCGACATTGCGCCGATCCTCTGCGCGGGCGTCACCGTCTACAAGGGATTGAAGGCCACCGAGGCCCGACCCGGCGAGTGGGTGGTCGTCTCAGGGATCGGCGGGCTCGGCCACATGGCGGTGCAATATGCCCGTGCCATGGGTCTCAATGTGGCCGCGGTCGACATCGACGATAGCAAGCTCGACCTCGCTACACGCCTTGGCGCCACACTGACGGTCAACGCGCACAGCGAGGACCCTTCGGCAGCGCTCAAGAAGGCGATAGGCGGCGCGCACGGAGCGCTCGTCACCGCCGTTTCGCCCAAGGCGTTCCAGCAGGCGCTCGGCATGGTCCGGCGCGGCGGCACGGTCGCGCTCAATGGTCTGCCGCCGGGCGACTTCCCGCTGTCGATCTTCGACACCGTGCTGAACGGCATTACCGTGCGAGGCTCGATCGTCGGCACGCGGCTCGATCTGCTCGAGGCACTGGCGTTCGCCGGCGACGGCAAGGTCAAGGCCACGGTCCATGCAGACAAGCTGGAGAACATCAACGACGTCTTCTCCCGCATGCACCATGGCGACATCGAGGGCCGGATCGTCCTCGACCTCGCCTGAACCCGACTTCGCGAAAGTACAGTTCATGTCTCCCTTACATATCCGGCCGATCGCACGGCGCCGTTTCGTCCAGGGGCTGGCGATCGGCGGCGCGGTTGCCGGCTTCGCCCCGGCGCTTCTCGCGCGATCCGCCCCAGTCTCGCCCGCCGAGCTTAGCGGGACCGAGTTCGACCTCGAGATCGCCGAGCTGCCAGTCAACTTCACCGGCAAACGCCGTATCGCGACCGCCGTGAACGGCAGCGTGCCCGCGCCGGTCCTGCGCCTGCGCGAAGGCGACACGGTCACGCTCCGTGTGCGCAACGGCCTCAAGGAGATGTCGAGCATCCATTGGCACGGCATCATCGTGCCGGCGGAGATGGACGGCGTGCCCGGCATCAGCTTTGCCGGCATCGCGCCGGGCGAGACCTTCACCTATCGCTTCGAGGTCCGCCAGAGCGGAACCTACTGGTATCACGCTCACACGCTCGCCGAGCAGACGGGACTCTATGGAGCGATCATCGTGGAGCCGAAACAGGCGCCGGCGGCGCGGGCGCCCGATCGCGACTATTGCATCGTGCTCAGCGACTGGTCGGACGAGCCGCCGCTGCAGATCTTCCTCAATCTCAAGAAGCAGAGCAGCTACTATAATTTTGCGCAGCCGACAGCCGGCGACTTCCTCAAGGATGTCGGCGCCATGGGCCTTGGGAAGGCGCTCGAGCGGCGGCGGATGTGGAACAGCTCGCGGATGAACCCGACCGACTACAGCGATGTCTCTGCCGCGACCTACACCTATCTGATGAACGGCGCGCCGCCCGCCGGCAACTGGACCGGTATCGCCGCGCCCGGCGAACGCGTGCGCCTGCGCTTCGTCGGCGCGGGGACGGCGACGTTCTTCGACGTGCGGATCCCGGGGGTCGAGCTGACGGTCGTATCGGCCGACGGGCAGCCGGTCGAGCCGGTCACGGTCGAGGAATTCCGGATCGGCCCGGGCGAGACCTATGACGTCGAGTTCACCATGCCCGAGGGCGGCGCCCGCACCATCTTCGCGCAGGCGATCGATCGGAGCGGCTATGCCCGCGGCACGATCGCACCGGCTCCGGGCATGGCGGCAGCCGTGCCGCCGCTCGATGCCCGGACCTGGCTCGAGCCGGTCGACATGATGGGCGCGATGGCGACGATGGGCGCAATGGGAGGCGACGCGCATGCCGGGCACGGCATGACCGAGATGCCGGCCAGGGCACAGCACGCCCGCACCGAATATGGCGCCAATACCGACATGCGCGTCGACTATCCCCGCACCAATCTGGACGATCCCGGCGCCGGGCTGCGCGGGCGCGGCTGGCGCGTGCTGACGCTGGCCGATCTGCGCACGCCGGGCGGCGATCCCGACCCGCGCGAGCCCGAGCGCGACATCGAGCTGCATCTGACGGGCAATATGGAACGGTTCATCTGGTCGCTCGACGGCATCAAGCTCAACGATTCCCGGCCGCTGCATTTCAAGCCGAACGAGCGGCTGCGCGTCACCTTCGTCAACGACACGATGATGGCGCATCCGATGCATCTGCACGGCATGTGGAGCGATGTCGAAGGCCCGGACGGCGCCTTCCAGGTCCGCAAGCATACGGTCGTGGTCCAGCCCGCCCAGCGGGTGAGCTTCCGCGTCACCGCCGACGCCATGGGCCGATGGGCCTTCCACTGCCATCTGCTCTATCACATGGCGGCCGGCATGTTCCGGGAGGTGGTGGTCGCATGATCCGGATTATCCCCTCGCGCGGCATTGCTCTTGGCGTTGCCCTCTTCCTGGCGCCGGCGATCACGGCTCCCGCCCTCGCGCAGGATGCCTTGCCCCCGTCGCCCGCCGCCACCCCTGCCCAAACGGCCACTCCCGATCCAAACTCACCTTCCGCGCAAGGCTCTCAGGAGCATGCGGGCATGGACATGCCGGGCATGGATATGACCGACACGAAGGCGTCCGGTAACGGCGCCACGATGGACATGGGCTCGATGCAGGGTGGCAAGGCCCCGCCGGACGCGCGCAACTCGGACGATTATGCCGACGGCTATCGCAACTCGACGCTGCCGGGCTATGAGATGGCCGACAAGCTCTCGATCCCCAAGATACTTGTGGATGAGCTCGAGTTCACCAGCGGCAACGAGGGTCAGGGCGTGGGCTGGACCGTGCTCGTCACCAAGGGTCAGGACAATGACAAGCTCTGGCTGCGCAGCCAGGGGCTCAAGAACTCCCGCGACCAACGTCTCGATCCGGAGAGCAGCGTCGAGGCGCTGTGGTGGCACAGCAAGAACCCGTTCTGGGGCACGCTGCTCGGGGTCAGGCAGGATCTCGGCAAGGGTGCGACCACCTGGCTCGCCGCCGGCGTCGAGGGACTGGCGCCCTATTGGTTCGACGTCCAGCTCACCGGCTATGTAGGAACCGATGGGCGTCTCGCGGCGCGCGCCAAGGCCTCCTATGAGGTCCTGTTCACCAATCGGTTGATCCTTACGCCGCAGGTGGAAACCAATATCTATTCGAAGCGGTCGAGCGATCGGCAGCTCGGCAGCGGCTTCAGCAATGTCGAGCTGAGCGGACGGTTGCGCTACGAGGTGTCGCGCAAGTTCGCGCCCTATATCGGCTTCGTCTGGGAGCGCGCATTTGACGGCACGGCCGATTTCCGTCGCCTGCGCAGGGAAGGGCCTTCCGAACACAGGCTGGTGATCGGCTTGCGCGCCTGGTGGTGATCCGCGGATGGCCACTCGAGGGATCGACCGCGAACGCGCCGCGTGACAAGGCCCCTGTGCATTATTTGGACACAGATTCACGGTAGGCAAGCTTGAGGGGCGTCAGCGCCAGCTTTCCTTCCAGGGTTCGCGTAACGCGAGCCGTCCCGGCTACGCAAAAAGGCCGGCGCAACGGCCGGCCATAGTTTTGGGAGAGGATGCCTGAAAGGCACCATGATGCTGCGCTTGCGAGCAGGTTTGTGCAAGTGCAAAATTCGCAGGTCCCGGCTATAAACCCGCGCATTGGCGCCTGTCAGAGGGCCAGCTTGTCTTTCACCGCTTTCGCAGGCGCGAAAGTGAGTTTTCGGGCGGCCTTGATCGTGATGGTCTCGCCGGTCGCGGGATTGCGGCCTTCGCGTTCGGGCGTGTCCTTCACCTTGAACTTGCCGAACCCGTGCAACGACACGTCTTCACCCTGCGATGCGGCTTCGACGACGGCGCCGAGGAGGGTGTCGATGAATTTGCGAGCGTCGGCCTTGGTGATGCCATGCTCGTCGGCGAGCCTCGCCACGAGATCGGGATTAGCCATGTCTTGTTCCTTTTTGCTGAGTGGAAAGGGCGGGCGAACTATCTTGGTCGGGCCGACCCGTCACCGGCGCAGATCCTCGATGCCGAGTTCCTGCCAGATCCAGGTGAAATCGTAGGTCGCCATCGGATCATTGGTGTCGGCCTGCCGCCCGCTGAGATTTTCGAGATGCTTGAGCCATGTGGCGAGCCGGTCACGTCCGGCCTTGCTGCGGGCGCATTGACGCGGCGTCTTGTCATCGAGCATCGGGACGGGCTCGTCGAGGAGGGCCCGGTACTGACGATCGAGCATGCCATGGACCAGTGGAGTGGCGACTTCGACTGGAATGTCCGGTGCCGGCTCCGATGTGGTTCGCCCCTCCTGCCGCGCGGCCATGGCCTGTTCGATCGTCTCGATCTCGGTCAGAGGTGTGGCGACCAGGCCCCCAAGAGCCTGGTCGACGAGCGCGATCCCTCGTTCCGCACGTTCGGCCGAGGTGACGGCCAGGATGAGGGCACGGCCCTTGAGTTCGAGATTGCCGAGCACCGGCGTGCCGTCGGCCATCGATACGCCCCACGCCATCTGGCCGGTGCCCTTCTTGTCTGGGACCGGCTTCGCTCCGAGCCAGTTCCAGAAGTGGGAGGTTTCCCGCTGCAAGGCTGGCACCGTATCGAGGCGCTCTCCGATGAGAGCTTGCGTCGTACCTCGCGCGAGCGGGAAACGGACGCGATGAAAGATGACCTCTTCGCCGTCGGCATTGTGCAGTGTGGGAATGGTCGTGGGTTCCAGAGCCTTGGGCAGGATATCGAACAGCCAGACCATCGAAATGAGCGGGGACAGGTCGCGCAGCTGATCATCACCAATGGCGAGTTTCGCGTGTGGCCCGCGCTTGCCTTGCCCCAGGCGCAATGCCTCGAGAAGGGAATTGGTGGCTTCCGCAGTGAAGGACAGCAGACCGCCAGCCAGTATCATGTGCCCACTCACCGGAATGATACGCGCACCGATCCTGTCCCATGGCCCCAGCGTCTTCGAGGCGGTGCGCTCGCGGACTTGAACCGGCTCGCCGCCCCGGATCAGATCGCGCGCGAGGAAGCCGACGCCAGGCTCGATCGCGCTGACTTCGTAGACGCTCATGACGGAGGTGCGCAGCGCGCGCATGTAGATCTTGTTGGGGCCGCCCTCGTTCCATCCGCGGCGCTTGAGGTACTCGTCCACGAGGTTGCGACCATCCGGCTCGAAGACGCGGGTCGCCAGATCCTCGAACGCACAGCCCCACAGGGTCATGGCCCAGTGCTCGCCGATGATGTCGGGCAATTCGTCGGAATCAATGTCGAACTGCGTCAGTGCCGTCCCCAGATGATCGTCGAGCGCATCGTGCAGATCGTCGGCCCATTCGGGCCGTGTCGCGAACTTCATCAGCCCGGTCAGGTCATGGCCGCGTTTCATGCCGGTAGCTCCATGGTCTGCCGGTGCGCGGCGACGATGCGCGAAACGGTCGGTTCGCTGACATGGTAGAGCCGCGCCATTTCGGCGCCTGACTTTCGCCCGGAGATGACGGACTCCGCGATCTCGCTCCGTTGCTTGTCGCCGAGCTTGCGTCGGCGCCCGCCAATGCGCCCCTCGGCCCGCGCCTGGGCGAGACCGGCGCTGGTGCGCTCGCGGATCATCGCGCGTTCGAACTCGGCGAAGCTCCCCACCATCTGCATCATCATGCGGCCTGCGGCCGTCGTGGTGTCGATCGCCTCGGTCAACGAACGGAAACCTGCGCCTGCCGTCTCGATCCGTTCCATGATGTGCAGCAGGTCCTTGAGGCTGCGCGACAGCCGGTCCAGTTTCCACACGACAACGACGTCATCGTCCCGCAGCTGCCCGATCATCTCCAGCAGCTTCGGCCGGTCCCAGCGCCCGCCACTGGCGGTCTCCTCGAACACCCGCTTGCAACCAACCGCGTCGAGCGCCCGGCGCTGTGCAGCATTCGACTGCTCGTCGCCTTTCGACACGCGGGCATAGCCGATCAGATAGGGTACCCTGGTCAAATCCCGCCTTTCATAAACGACCGTATCCGGAGGTCTTCACGGCACGAACGGATTCTCGCGCCCTTCCGTCTTTCACAATCCTCTTTCAGAATTGTATTGAAAGGCAAGCGGTTTTTGGAGGTTCGCAAGTGCCCGGACGCATTCCGATGACGACGCGGCAGCGCGCCGCCCTGCTGGCGTTGCCCGAAGACGAGGCGGTGATCGTGAAGCACCATAGCCTGTCCGACGATGACATGGCCGCAGTCGGAACCGCGCGAACCCCTGCAACCCGGCTCGGCTATGCCCTGCAGCTTTGCTGCCTGCGGTATCCGGGCCGGCATCTGCGTCATGGCGAACTGCTGCCAGCACTCATGCTCGACCATATTGCCGAACAGGTCGGAGTGGATGCGGGCGTCATCGCTGATTTCGCGAGACGCATGCCCACACGCTACGATCAACTCGCCGCGATCAAGACGCGGTTTGGCTTCAGCGACCTGAGCCGGCCACGCCGTGCGGAATTGATGATGTGGCTGAAAGGTGAGGCTGCGACCACCATCGACGGGCGCGAACTGCTGGACCGGTTCCTGGACGAGATGCGCGCCCGCCGCATCGTCATTCCCGGTATCAGCGTCGTGGAACGCATGACGGCCGAGGCGATGCATCATGCTGAAACGGACATCGTGGCCGCAGTCGACGGCAGCCTCGCACCCGAAATCCGTCAGCATCTCGACATGCTCATCGATGACAAGGTCCATGACCGGCAAAGCCGACTGTCCTGGCTGCGTGAACCGGAACCGCGTGTAACAGCCGGCTCGCTCATAGAAATCATCGAAAAGGTCGTCATGATCCGCAGGACCGGTGTGTCGGCATTGTCGATCGATCCCCGCGCCACACCGCGCCTGGCGCAATTTGCCCGGGAAGGCGTTCGTTATACAGCGCAGGCTTTCCAGCAGATGCGTCCCGCCCGCAGGCGAGTGGTGCTTCTCGCGACGCTGCGTGAGTTGGAAGCAACGCTCACCGATACCGCGATCGATATGTTTGGCGCGCTGGTCGGGCGCTCTCATCTCCGTGCCCGCAAACGGCTCGAGCAGCGGGTGGCCGTTTCCGGTCGCGAAGGGCGCGAACGGTTGCTGCGCATCGCCAGGATTCTGGAAGCAATGAGCCAAGCGAAACGAACTGGCGGCGATATCGCCGCGGCGGTCAGCGCCGTGGCATCCTTCGATACGATCGACGCGGACGCCGCGATCATCCGACGCACCGCCACACCGCACAGGGATGAGGTTCTGGATGAGATTGCGGCCGAATACCGCACTTTCAAGCGGACGGGGCCGCTGTTCGTGCGTGCTTTCGATTTCCAGGGCCGAGCGGGCGTGCAGGAGTTGCGCGAGGCGATGGCCATCCTTGCCGATCTCGACGGAGACTGGCGTAAGCCGTTGCCTGCCGGCGTACCGCTCGGTCACATCGAACGACGCTGGCGCCGGTATGTCATGACGCCCGGCGGGATCGATCGCGCCCATTGGGAGTTGGCGACCTACAGCGCCCTCGCCAACGCCCTGGCGTCGGGTGGGATGTGGGTGCCGACAGCCCGCATCCATCGCTCGCTCGGCGTGCTGCTCGCCCCGTCAGCTGCCAATGCCGTGCCGAAACAGGAATTCTCGCTCGGCGATCCGCATGCCTGGCTCGAGGAGAGAGCGGCACGGCTCGACGACACCCTGCGCGATGTCGCCAGCAATCTCGACAAGCGCGACCCCGCGCTCTTCGCCGGAGAACGGCTGCGGTTTCCGAAAGAGCCGGCCAAAGAGGCCGGCGAGGACGAAGGCCGGCAACTCGCGCTCGCCTGTTACGGTATGGTGCCCGCGACCCGGATCACCGACGTATTGTCACAGGTCGAGCGCTGGACCGGGTTCATCTCGCACTTCGGTCATGTCTCGACGGGCCTGCCGCCCTCCGACGAACATGCCTTCCTCGCCACACTGATCGCCGAGGCAACGAACCTCGGCCTGTCCCGCATGGCGGAAGTCTGCGGCGTGGCTTCCCGGCGCGTCCTCTTGCGCATGCAGACGTGGCATATGCGCGAAGAGACGTTCCGCGCCGCGCTCGCCTGCCTGACCGACGCCATCCATGTCGAGCCGCTCGCCGCCTGGTTCGGGCCAGGGCATCGTGCCTCGGCCGACGGCCAGGCTTATTATCTCGGTGGGCCTGGTGAAGCCGGCGGGACGATCAACGCGCATTACGGGCGCGACCCGGTGGTCAAGATCTACACCACTATCACCGACCGATATGCGCCACTCCATCAGACGGTGATCGCTGGCACGGCAGGCGAGGCCATCCACGCGCTCGACGGCATTCTCGGCCACGACAGCAGCGCCGACCTCACCGCCTTGCACACCGATGGAGGAGGAGTATCCGATATCGTGTTCGCCGTCATGCACCTGCTCGGTTTAGACTTCGAGCCCCGCATTCCACGCCTGTCGGACCGGCGGCTCTATGGTTTCGAGCCGGCACGGCGTTATGGCCGGCTCGCGCCCCTGTTCGGGCGCCGCCTCAGCCGTGACCTGATCATCAGCCACTGGGAAGAGATCACCGAGGTGATAGGAGCGATGCGAGACCGCACCGTTACACCATCGCTGATCCTGAAGAAGCTGTCCGCTTACCGGCAACAGAACAGTCTCGCGGCCGCGCTCCGCGAGGTCGGACGGATCGAGCGCACGTTGTTCACGCTGCGATGGTTTGAAGACCGTGATCTTCGCCGCACCGTCACCGCCGAATTGAACAAGGGCGAGGCACGCAACAGCCTGGCCCGGGCCGTCGCCTTCCATCGCCTCGGTCGCTTCCGTGACCGAGGCCTGGAGAACCAGCAGACCCGTGCGGCTGCCCTCAACCTCGTCACCGCCGCCATCATCCTGTTCAACTGCCGCTATCTCGGTCGCGCCATCGGTGAATTGCGACGCCGGGGTAGGGCGATCGACCCGGCCATGTTGTCCCGAATGTCGCCACTGGGATGGGACCGGATCAATCTCACCGGCGATTACATCTGGTCCGACCGCCTCGACCTCGATGCCGAAGGCCTCATGCCCCTGCTCATCAAACCGTGAATCTGTGTCCGAATAATGTACAGGGGCCGACAAGGCTGGATCGCAAGCCAACGGTCGCTGGCCGGCCTCCTTTTTCGTCTTGTTGCTCGCGGCGGCTGCGGCGTCGGCGGGACAGACGGCCATTCTCGCCTTCCTTCCGGCACTGGTCGACCCGGCTCGTGGCGCGCTATCGTCAAGCGCTCATGATTTTCACGTCGCGAGCCTGACTGCGGTCCATCCCCTGGCAGCCTTGCTGGCGGCGCCGCTCTGGGGCTGGATCGCGGACCGGGTCGACTATCGGGCGATGTTGCGCGCAGCGCTGGTCATCCTCGCGCTGGTGACCGCGCCGATCGGCCTCGTCGGGTTGCCTGAGCTTTATGCATTGCGTCTGGTGGCGGGGATGGCGTCGGCCGCCATCATACCGTTGGGCTTGCTCTGCGCGAGCTTTGCCGCAAGCGGGCGCGCGGACCAGGCGCGCCGCTTCACCTGGCTGACCGCCTTCGTGTTTCTGGGCGATCTCGCCGGTCCGCTGGTGGCGGAGGTCTCGGCCGCGATCCTGCCCCGCGCTCCCCTCATGATCCTCGCTCTCGGCATCGGTGCCGTCGGGGCGGCGCTTTGCGCCGTGCGTCTGCCGCGCTGGTGTGCACCTTGCATCGATGGCGGAGACCTGCCCGCGCCTACGCTCGGCGCGACGTTGATCCTGCTTTTTATCACGATCGTCGCGGGCGGCGGGCTGGCGGCGATGCATGTCAATCTCCTGGTGACGCGGAGCGCCATTTCGCTGAGCCGCGAAGAGATCGCCTGGATGCTCAGTCTCTGCGGATTGGGCATGCTGGCGGCACAGATCTTCCATGCAAAGCTGGATTGGCTGGTCACTGTGCCGAGGCGGCTTGCCGGATTGACGCTGGGCCTGCTGGCTGTGGCACTTTTCATGTTTCCTGTCGCCGCGAGTATGGCCGAGCTCAGTGGGATCATCGTTGCTGCCGGCTGGAGCTCGGCAACCCTTCGATTGGTCACCAGCTTCTGGATCAGCGGCGGCGGGGCCCCTTCAGGCGTGAAGCTCGGTTTCCAGCATTCCGCCGCCAGCATCGGGCAGGCGCTCGCGCCGCTGGCGATAGCCATCGTCGCTCCCGGGGCGCAGCCGCTCGTTCTGTGGGGGATTGGTGGTCTATCGCTAGCGCTGCTTGTGTCCCTGCCGCTAGCCTGGAGGCCGCCCGCCATCGTAAAATCATCTGCGTGATGAGGGGAGGGGCGCATTGATGCGTATAGAAAAGAAGGGGCCTCTGCCCCATGCTTATCGTTCTTCCGGGAGTCATTTCATGAAGACCCGCCTATTCGTCGCCTTGCTGTTCCTCGCCATGCCCGGCGTAGCGCTTGCGGCCAGTGATATCGTCGTCCACCGGGATCCGGGATGTGGATGTTGCGAGAAGTGGGCGCAGGCCGTGCGCGCGAAGCTGGGACGCAAGGTCGTCATGCGTGACGATGCGTCGCGCAGCGAGCTTCAGCGCAAGGCCGGCATGCCCCGGACGCTGGCATCTTGCCACAGCGCGATCGTCGATGGCTATATGATCGAGGGCCATGTCCCGATATCCGACGTCAAGCGCTTGCTGGCGACCCGTCCTGCGGGCGTCAAAGGCATTGCGGTTGCGGGGATGCCGATCGGTTCGGAGGGCATGGAAGTGGCAGGCGCTGCCCGCCAACCCTATACGGTGGTGGCCTTCGGCAGCGCCGGTCAGCGAATTTTCGCCCGCCATTGATATCGCGCGGTTTGCAGCATCCTGCAGAATTGCCCGGTGGTAGAGGACCCCGCTGTCGAGTGTAGAACCTTGTGTCAAGCGAGCTGATGGCGTCCCTACCCCTACCTACACTGAAAAAGCAACGATTTGTCTTGTAAGTTGTTCGCGGTCGTCTCCCTGATTTGCCTGAATTTGGCCCAAAATGTGGGAACGATTGTGGGACCGTTTGCCCACCGAAAGTGTGAGAACGGCCCCAACATTCCCGATCAGGGCCCCGAACCGATGGCACTCACAGCATTGAAGGTGAAAAACGCGAAGCCCGGTCGCCATGTCGATAGCCGGGGCTTTGCCTGATTGCACTTTGCGTTCGCTTGCATTACATCGTCATGCAGAAAGGAAATCGACATGGCCGCAAACGCTCTTGTGCAGACCCGGATCGACGGAGCGGTGAAGGAGGAAGCCGCGACCGTGCTGGCTGCTATGGGGCTGACCGTCTCCGATGCCGTGCGCCTGATGCTGACCCGCGTTGCCCGCGACAAGGCCTTGCCGTTTGAACCGCTGGTGCCCAATGCCGAGACGATCGAGGCCATGAAGGAAGCGCGCGAGGGAAAGGGCAAGCGGTTCGCCACGGTGGTCGACCTGATGGCCGACCTCAATGCGGACGATTGAACGCTTCGGGCGGTTCAAGCGCGACTACAAGCGGGAGAAGAAGGGGCAGCACGCCAAGACGCTGGACGCTGACCTGATCCCGATCATCGAGGCGCTGGCATCCGACGAGCCGCTTGAACCGCGCCACCGCGACCATGCGCTGACCGGCGACTGGCGCGACCATCGCGATTGCCACATAAAGCCCGACCTCGTGCTGATTTACCGCAAGCCCGATGACGACACCTTGCAGCTTGTGCGCTTGGGATCGCACGCGGAATTGGGTTGGTGACGCCCGCGCATGGCGAGCTTATACGTTTGTCGGGTATGTCAGCCAGAGGCACGATTACGGGTTAGGTGTGATCAGCGAGCATCCGATGCCAACAAGCTTTTGCAGAAGACATCAATCGCAGAGATGCATTCGGCAGGCGCTGCTTGAAACAAAAATGAGGGCCATAAATCACTTTCACCCTCAAATTCTGACAAATTTGCCGTTAGTTCACGACTGGTGAGCGAGAAATGAGCCGATCGCGTTGGGCTTGAAGAGCCGACCGCTCGCTCCACCGTCGTGACCCCTACGTTGATGACCGGCGGATGCTGGCCCGGTAGACGATGCTGCCGAGAGCGACGACGACGCCCATGATGGCAAAAGATTCCATGCTCGAATGGCTCAAAAGCCAGATCGTGAGAAGGAAACCCTATTTCCGTGATTTGCTCGATCACATGCTCAGGGTTGAGAGCGCCATCACCGGCATCCGCGACATCCTGATCTCGGTGTTCGAGGCGAGTCACCTGCTCGAACAGCAGCGCCAGGGTGCGATCACGCGTCAGCTTGCCGCCTGGGCCGCGATCCTCGCGGTGCCTACCGCGATTGCCGGAATCTACGGCATGAATTTCGAGAATATGCCCGAACTGAAGACGCAATGGGGATATTTCGTCATCCTCGGCGTCATCGCTGCGGTCTGCATTGGGCTCTACATCCGGTTCAAACGTAGCCACTGGCTTTGACGGCGCAGATCGGCTTTCCACATCGCGCCGGGCTGAGGCTGCCGGGGGCCGGCCGCCATAACTCAATGCTTTCGCAGAACCTCGGCGCGGTGCCGGTCCAACGCATCGAGCAAAGCCCTGCCGATCAAAGGCTTTGCGAGAACGTGATCGAAGCCCGCCTCGGCGGCCCGCCAGGCCAGCAGCGTGTCGTGAAAGCCTGAGATCATGATGGCGCGTCCCGACCATCCGATCTCGCGAAGGTGACGCAGCATCGCGAATCCGTCGATGTCGGGCATGCGATAGTCGAGGATGACGCAGTCTGCCTCCTTCGCGCGGGGGTCGGCCAACAGCGCGTGGCCGGTCGTATATCCCCACACGGCATAGCCGCGCGATCTCAGCAGCAGCTGGAGGCCACGCCGCACGCCGGGATCGTCGTCGGAGACGAGGATGGTGTATCTGCCATCATGCTGAGTGGAACGGACCGATGGCATTGCGAGAAGCGGACACCCGTGTGACGATTGCACCATCGATCGCATATCGCGCCTCGTCCCGTCGCTACGTAGAGGTCGCAGTCACTTCGGCTTGCGGCCCATGCCCGCGGCAAAGGCGATCCGCAGGGCTTCGGACAAATTGCGGACCTCGAGCTTGGCCATCAGGCTCGCGCGATGGACCTCGACCGTTCGCGATGAACAGCCCAGGTCATAGGCGATCGTCTTATTGGGCAGGCCGTTCGCCAGCCCTTCCAGCACTTCACGCTCCCGGGGCGTCAGTGCAGCGACCCGCACGCCGGCTTCAGAGGTTTCCAGAGTGCGAAAGTCGACATCGTCGAGACGCGCGAACGCGCGGCTGACGGCGCCGAGCAGGGCCGCTTTCTCGAAGGGCTTCTCGAGAAAGTCGACCGCGCCGCCTTTCATGGCCTGCACCGCAACCGACACGTCGCCATGGCCGGTCAGGACGATGACCGGCATGTTGACCCCGCGTGCTGCCATGGCGGCCTGAACCTCGAGACCGTCCATCTCGGGCATGCGCACGTCAAGGATGACGCAGCCGACGGCCGCCGACTTCGCCTCCTTGAGAAACTCCACGCCCGAGGCATAGGTCACGACGTCGTAGCCCGCGGTCTTGAGCGCAAAGCTCGCCGCCTTGCGGATGCTCTCCTCGTCGTCGACCAGATGGATGACGCGTCTATCCCCCATGTTCCTCCTCCGCCCGCGCATGGATCAAGGTAAAATGAAAGCGGGTGCCGCCACGGTCGGGGCGCTCCATCCAGATACGGCCGCCATGCGCTTCGATGATGGTCCGGCAGATCGAGAGGCCGAGGCCCATGCCGTCGGCCTTTGTCGAGTTGAACGCCGTGAAGAGCTGCTCGCGGATTCCGTCCGCGATGCCGGGACCGGTATCCTCCACGGTCACCTCGATCAGCCCGTCAGGGCGCAACCTGGTCGCCACCTTGAGGTCGCGAACCGGACACTCCGCCATCGCCTCGATGGCATTGCGCATCAGGTTGACCAGCACCTGCTGGATCTGCACCCTGTCGACGAGGACCAGCGTCGCGGCGGGATCGACCGCAAAGAAGCTGCGGATGCCGCGCTCGCGTGCACCGACCAGCGCGAGCTGGCTCGCCTCGGCGATGACCTGCGGCAGCTCGTGGAGGCTCTTGTCGACCTCGCCGCGGGCGACGAAATCGCGCAGGCGCCGGACGATATGGCCGGCCCGCAGCGTTTCCTGTGCCGCATCATCCATCACCGACCGTAGCGACACGAAGGGTTCGTCGTCCCGCTCGTCGAGCATGTCGCGGATCGTCTCGAGATAGAGCGCGACCGCGGCAAGCGGCTGGTTGAGCTCATGCGCGAGCGTCGAGGCCATCGTGCCCATCGCGCTCAGCCGAGAGACATGGACCAGCTCTGCCTGCAGTTCCTTGAGCCTGAGCTCATCCTGCTCCTTGGCGGTGAGATCCCGGATAAAGCCGGTGAACAACCGCTGCCCGTCTTCACCGGCCTCGCCGACCGACAGCTGCATCGGGAAGGTTGAGCCGTCGCGGCGCTGGCCGACCACGACGCGACCGAGGCCGATGATCCGGCGCTCGCCGGTCTGCAGATAATGCGCGAGATATTCGTCGTGACGGTCGCGATCGGGCTGGGGCATAAGGCAGGAGACGTTGCGGCCGACGAGCTCGGCTTCGCTGTAGCCGAACAGGCGTTGTGCCGCTGCGCTGAACGACGTGATGGCGCCGGTCTCGTCGATGATGATCATCGCATCCGGCACCGTCGCCAGAATCGATTGCAGATGCTGCTCGCGGGTCTCGATCGATGCGCGGACCGCCGCCTCGTCGGTGACATCGCGGCTGATGCAGGCGAAGCCGCGATGTGTGTCGCCTTCGAACAGTGCGGTGATCGTCAGGCGCGCCAGATATTCCGCGCCGTTCTCGCAGACCCGCCACGCTTCGCGCTCCAGCGTGCCCTCGTGAAGGGCGGCCGCCAGGTCTGCGCCTGGACGCCCCGCCGCAATCTCGTCGGGCGGGTAGAACAGGTCGTGGGGCTGTCCCAGGACGCGATCGAGCGGCCAGCATTCGGCACGCTCGCCTTCTTCATTATAGCTCAGCACCATCCCGGAAGGATCGAGCAGCGTCAGGACGTGGCCGCCAGCCTGTCGCAGGAACAGCGGCGCAAGCCGCGCCACCTCCCTGGCAATCTCGTCGGGCCCGCGCCTCGTGTAGACCATCGGCCGGCTCACACGCCCGGCCGGGCGCACGTATCCGGGCGTAGCCGGACCGTGCCACTCAGCGCCGCGCGAGTATGGCCTTCATCTCGTCGATTTCCTGCCGCTGCGAGCGCTTGATCGATTCGCAAAGCCGGATGACTTCGGGATCGCTCAGCTTTGCTTCCTGGCACATCAGGATCGCGCCGGAGTGGTGTGGGATCATCGAGCGCAGAAAGGCCGTGTCGCCGATCGTGGTCTGCGTGCGGATGAACGCGAAGCTGCCCAAGAAGGCGACCAGCGACGCGGCGATCAGCGCGATGTTGGCGGCCTTCGACGGGAACATGTGCCGCATGGCGAGGATCATGAGCACCACCATCGGTGAGACCATCATCAGCGTCATGTAGAGCATGTTGAGGTTGTTGTAGAAGCTGTCGAGCCCGTCGATCATGACGAACATCACCAGATACATGATGACGCCGCTGATGACGGTCTGGAAGGCCAGGCTCCAATAGGCGCCCATCTTCCGTGTGCTCATGTGGGACGAATGATCCATGGCGTATCTCCTTCGTTCGGCGCAGGCCGACCTGGGTCTCAGTGTAACGCCCCGCTCTCCTGTTCGCCCCCGCCATCAGCCGTCCCGATGCTAGAACCAGAAGCGGATGCCGGCGACGAAGCTGGTGGCATGGACGTCCTCGCCGGCAAGCCTCGACAGCCGCGCCGTGTCGCCGGCTTTGCGCAGATAAGAGACGCCGATATAGGGTGCGAACTGGCGGCTGAACTCATAGCGCAGGCGCGCGCCGAGCTCTATGTTGACCAGCCCCGAACCGATGTCGTTCTCCGGAATATCCTGCGCGGCGAAATTGACCTCGGCGCGCGGCTGCAAGATCAGGCGCTGGGTAATGCGCTGGTCGTAATAGCCCTCGACCCGGCCCAGAACATCGCCCTTGGTCGAGAGGAACAGCGCGCCTTCGACTTCGAACATGCCGGGAGCCAGGCCCTCGACGCCGACCGTCGCGTAAGTGCGGTCGGGCCCGCGGCCGAAGTCCTGGCGGATACCGCCCTGAAGATTGAAATAGGGGTCGATGGCCCGGCTATAGAGCACCTGCACCTCCGCGCTGTCGATGCCGCGGCCGAACTCGCCTTCGCCCTCGCTCTTGAGCCAGAGCCGGTTGATATCGCCGCCGTAAAAGCCTTCGCCATCCCAGCGATAGCCATCGCGACCGCTATGCGCTTGATACTCGAACAGGTTGAGCAGCACCTGCCCGAAATTGTTGCCGCCGCTGTCCTTCATCATGATGTCGCGTGAGCGCGCCATCTCGGCGCCGGGAAAATCACGATCGGCGAAGTGGTCGCTGGGGGGAGGCGGCGGGGGCGCATTGCCGGCCGGAAGCGCCGTGCCGGTCATTTGCATGCCGGGCATGGCGGTCTGGCCATGCTGCGAATGGTCCATCCCGGGCATGTCCGGCATCGCGCCGTCCTGATGCTGGGAGTGGTCCATGCCCGGCATGTCCGGCATCGCGGGAGACGCGGGTTGCGGCTGACCGGCCGCATCTCCCTGCGGCGCAGGACTGGCCTGGTGCTGCGAATGGTCCATCGCCGAGGTGGCGTCTGGCGCTGGTGTCTGAGCGCGCGGCCTGGCGGCGGCCTTGTCCTTCTTCTTCTCCTGCGCCGGCGGCACCTCGCCCGGCGGCGCCATGCCGGGCATGCCGTGCATTGAATGATCCTGGGCAAAGGCGGGCGCGGCAGCGAAAAGGGCGATCGCGCTCACCAGCGGCGTGAGGATGCGGGTCATTACGCGTCTCCCTTCGGACGGACGCTCACGACCCGCATCATCCCGGCATGCATGTGGTAGAGGAGATGACAGTGGAAGGCCCAGTCGCCGACCGCGTCGGCGGTGAAGTCCCAGGTCACCTTGCCGCCGGGCTGGACGATTACCGTATGCTTGCGTGGCGCATGATCGCCATGCCCCGTCACCAGCTCGAAAAAATGCCCGTGAATATGGATCGGATGCCCCATCATCGTGTCGTTGATGAGATTGACGCGCACCCGCTCGCCTTCGATGAAGGGGATCGGCTCGTGATGGTCCGACATTTTTTCGCCGTCGAACGACCACATGAACCGCTCCATGTTGCCGGTGAGGTGAATGTCGATGCTGCGGCTCGGCGCGCGCACGTCCGGATTGCGATCGAGCGCCATCAGGTCCCTGTAGACAAGCACCTTGTGGCCGACGTCGGCGAGGCCCTGGCCGGGCTCGCCGGTGCGGTCGACGGGCATCGGCGAGATGGTCTGGACGCTCGGGTCGCGCTTCACCTGCGGCGCGTTCGAGAAGTCTCGCATCTTCATCGACCCCATCGCGTGCCCGCCATGGTCCATGCCCGCCATCTGGCCATCGGCGCCCATCGCGCCGTGGTCCATCCCGCTCATCGCGGAATGATCCATCCCCGAATGATCCATGCCTGCCATGGCGCTATTGTCCATGGTCGCCATCGCTGCCGCCGCGCCGGTCGCGAGGCGCGCGGACGCGTTCTTCTCGGCCGTCGGATCGACGCCCCGCATAGCGCCGCCCGACATGTCCATGCCTTCCATGCCCGGCATCGAGGACATGTCCATGCCCATGTCCTTCATGTCGGCGAGCGGCCGTTTGCGTAAGGGGGGAACCTCGCCGGCCATGCCGGCGCGCGGCGCGAGCGTGGCACGCGCCATGCCCGAGCGGTCGATCGCCTCGCCGACAAGGGTGTAGGCCTTGTCATCGCCTGGGCTGACAACGACGTCGTAGGTCTCGGCAACACCAACCTGGAACTCGTCGACGGTGACCGGCACCACATTCTGCCCGTCGGCCTGGACGATGGTCAGCGGCAGGCCGGGGATGCGGACGTTGAAGGTGGTCATCGCCGACGCATTGATGACCCGCAGCCGCACCCGTTCGCCCGGGGTGAAGAGCGCGGTCCAGTTGTCCATCGGACCATGGCCGTTGACGAGATAGGTGTAGGTGGATCCGGTCACATCGGAGATGTCGGCCGGGTCCATCCGCATCTGGCCCCAGTCGAGCCGGTCCTTGAGCGGCTGATCCTTGCCCGACAGGAGCCCGGCCAGGGTCTGGCGCTGGAAATTGAAATGGCCGGGGTTGACCTTGAGGCGCCGGAAGATCGCCTGCGGCGAGAGCGCGCTGTGATCGGCGAGCACGATGACATGCTCGCGGTCATAGGCGACCGGATCGGCACCGGCGGGATCGATGATGATCGGGCCGTAATGGCCTTCCTGTTCCTGCAGGCCTGAATGGCTGTGGTACCAGTAGGTGCCGCTTTGCACGACGGAGAACTGGTAGAGGTAGTTCGAGCCCGGCTTGATGCCCGGAAAAGACACGCCCGGCACACCGTCCATATTGGCCGGCAGGATCAGCCCGTGCCAGTGGATCGAGCTGTCCTCCTCCAGCTGATTGATGACGTTGAGCCGCACGCGCTGGCCCTCGCGCAGCCGGATCAGCGGGGCGGGGACCGTGCCGTTGAGGCCGATTGCCCGGAACTTGCGCCCGTCGATGGTCATCGACTGCCGGGCGATGGTGAGCGTAATGTCTTCGCCCGACACGGTCGGCAGCGTCGGTCGCATCCCCGGCGAGATCGTCTGCGCCCAGGCCGGCAGCCAGGCTGACAATGCTGCGCCGCCGCCGGCGAGGGCCGCGCCGCGGAGGAACTGGCGGCGGTCGAGAGCAGAAATCATTCGGTTGTCTCAGCTTTAAGAAAGAGGGCGTACCTATTGGGAATACGCAGCATGGCCTCATCCCCCTCAAACTTTCTTTAATATTTCCGAAAGGCGTGCCCTAGCTCGATAGAGGCGCGTTTCGACCGCCTTCTGGCTGATCCCGAGAATTTCGGCGGTTTCAGCTTCCGATTTCTCGTCGATCGTACGCAAAATAAGCGTGTCCTTGAGGGAAGACGGCAGGGCAGCAATCGCTTTCATTGCTTGCGCGAGCTGCTGTTCGGCCCCGATCGCCTGATCGGGCAGCGGTGCGTCGTCGGCGACGCCGTCCGCCTCGCCGAGCGGTAGGGCTAGGGCAAAGAAATTTCGAACCGCTCGCCGACGCCGCCAGTCATGGCATTTGTTGATGACAATCCGGGACATCCAGACCTGGAAGGGTCGGGTTACGTCATAGCGGTTGAGTGCGGCAAAGGCCGCGACGAAGCTCGCCTGGGTGACATCCAATGCCTCATCCATAGATCCGACATGGCTGCGCACGAGCCGGTGAACCCAACCTTGATGCCGGCGGACCAGCTCGCCATAGGCCGCTTGCCGGCCTCCAAGCGCCAGAGCCGCGAGCTCCCCGTCCGAGCAGTCGGGGAGGCACGCGGTCATTCGGATTTGGCCGTCAGCGCTTTCACCACGGCGTCGTCGAATTTGTCCGTCTGATCCGGGCGCAGCACGGCCCGCATCGCGAAGATATGCTCAAGTGTTTCTTTCTGCAGCGCGCCCATGGCCTGGTGCGAGCGATCCACCGCAGTTGCGACTTGCGGGCCATAGCCATGCTCCGCTTCGATCGCTTCCGCGAGACGCGCATTGTCGGCGCGCAATTCGGCCTCCAGCGCTTGACGCCGGATCGCGTAGTTCTTCTCGATTGTCTCGAGTCGGCTGTGTTGCGCTGAATTCAGCTTCAGATCGCGATGGAGCAGCTCGTGCAGCTCATTTTCGACCGGGCGCACTGGAACCACATAGACGCGGCCAATGACAACGCCAGCGATCGCCGCGGCGAAGGTCACCAGGACGAGGAGCAGGAGCCGGCGGCGGTCGCGCATCACTGCGAGCTCAGCAGCGTCGAGGGCGCAAGCGCGAGCCGAGCATCGAAGGGCGATAGCGGTTTGGCATCAGCAGACCGTGTCGAAACTGCCGAGCCGGCAATTCCGATGAACAGCGCGGTTGCGGCCGCGATGCCGAACGTCATAGCGCCAAGGCTTGGTATGGCCCGGATGCGCGCTATTTCCGCCATGACCCGGCTTTCCAGGCCGCCGAGCCTGGGATCGAGAGGCGCATCGCGCAACCGCGAGAGCAGGTGGTCAAGTTCATCCATGGTGCTTCTCCGTCTTCATCCATCAATACGCACGATGGTCCAGGAACCCTTGCTGTAGATTGAAAAGAATAATTGCGAGGGGTGGGGGCTCGGGCTGCGTATTGTCTCATGGGATCTACAGGAGAATGTTCCAATGCGTTTCTTTTCGCCTCTCGCAGTTATCGCCGCCGTCGGCCTGAGTGTTTCTGCTCCGGCCTACGCGCATCCCAAGCTTGTGTCCTCGACGCCCGCCGCGAACGCCAGCGTCTCGGCGCCTTCGCGTATCACGCTCACCTTCAGTGAAGGTCTGATGCCGAAGCTGTCGGGCGCCGAGATCGTGATGACCGGCATGCCCGGCATGCCCAACCACCGCATGGCGGTAACCGGCTTCAAGACGTCCGTCGAAGGCGACAAGACGCTCGTGCTGACGCTCGCCAAGCCGCTCATGGCGGGCAGCTATCAGGTCGCCTGGCACGTCGTCTCGACCGACACGCACCGCATCCAGGGCAATCTCGCCTTTACCGTCAAGTGACGCCATGAACGACGTGGCACTCGTCGCCGTCCGCTGGGCGCTCTACGTCGATCTCGGCCTGTTGTTCGGCCTGCCGCTGTTCGCGCTCTATGCGCCCGGCGGCGGCCGGATGGTACAGCGGCATCTGCCGATGGTAGCAATGGTGGCCGGTCTCGCCTGTCTCGCCCTCCTGCTGTCGGCGCTGGGGTTCGCGTTGCAGGCAGCGGCCATGACCGGGCTGCCGCTCACCCAGCCTGATCTTTCCATGGTCGCAGAGCTGTTCAACGGCACGTCCATGGGAACGGCGCTGAAGGCGCGCCTCGTCGCGCTCCTCGTTCTTCTGCTCTCCATCCCCTTCTATCGCCGGCAATCCCGTCCTGCCTTCATCGCCTCCACTCTGGCAGGCGCGGTCGCACTCGCGACCCTCGCCTGGAGCGGGCATGGCGCGGCCGGCGAAGGCGAGGCGGGCTGGCTGCAACTGGGGGCCGATCTCATCCATCTGCTCGCCGCGGGCGCCTGGGTCGGCGCGCTTGCCGCATTCCTTGCGCTGGTTCTTACCAGGCTCGCAACCGATGATCTCGCCACTGAAGACATGGACCGGGTCATGCTCGCCGAGGAAGCGCTGCGGGGCTTCTCCCTCGTCGGCACGATCATCGTCGCCCTGCTGATCCTGACCGGGACGGTGAACGGCTGGTTCCTGGTCGGCCCGGGCAACATCGCGTCTCTCGGGCAGTCGACCTACGGCCTGCTGCTCATCGCCAAGCTGCTGCTCTTCGCCGGCATGCTGGGCCTGGCCGCGCTCAACCGTTATCGCCTGACCCCGGCA
Organism: Sphingobium ummariense RL-3; assembly: GCF_000447205.1. Classification (GTDB taxonomy): domain Bacteria; phylum Pseudomonadota; class Alphaproteobacteria; order Sphingomonadales; family Sphingomonadaceae; genus Sphingobium; species Sphingobium ummariense. The sequence continues at coordinate 32,431 of NZ_AUWY01000108.1, forward strand.
CTTGCGCAGGCGATCGAGGAAGAGGACGCGCCACGGGCGCAGGCGCTGCTGCGCGCGAGCCTCGTCGTCGAAGGCGGTCTTGCGATCGTCATTCTCGGGCTGGTCGCCTGGCTGGGGACACTGTCGCCACCCATGTCGATGTAGCTTATCGTTTCGGACGCCTCGCGTTGGGAGAAGCCAATGCAATCCTACACCCCGCCGCTCGGGACCGGATCGACGAAAGACTATGATCGCGCGATCCGCCTGTGGACGCGGGAGAAGCGGTGGCGTGCCGCCATGCTCGCCGCCCTGGCGCCCAAAGCCGGTGAGACGGTCGTCGACGTCGGCTGTGGCACCGGCAGCTTCGCGCTGATGCTCAAGCAAGCCGAGCCCAGGACGCAGGTGATCGGTCTCGATCCCGATGCCGAGGCGCTCGACATCGCGCGGCACAAGGCCGCTGCGCGGCAGGCCGATATCGACTGGCGTCAGGGATTTGCCAGGGACGTGGCCCCGGGCACCGCCGACGCTGTCGTATCGAGTCTCGTGCTGCATCAGATGCCGGTCAGGGAGAAGGCGGCAACCCTGCGCGCCATGTTCGCCATGCTGCGCCCGGGTGGCCGCCTGGTGATCGCAGATTATGGCCGCCAGCACGGTCTCATGCGGCTCGCCTTTCGCCTGACCGTGCAGCGACTCGATGGCATCGATGATACCCGACCCAACGCCGACGGCGTGCTCCCCGGCCTGATCGCGGCGGCCGGCTTCAGGCATGTGGCCGAGACGTTTCGGCTCTTGACCATCACCGGCGCGATCGAATTGCTTACCGCGCATCGACCGGCGCAGGCCCAGGGCCTTACGGTTGCGAACGACCTTGGCTGATCCCGGCCGAGCGACCGGGTACGCCGATTTGGCCGCTTAGGCGATTACGTATTGACCCTGACACGGTGTCAGACCCTAGATCGTCAGGCGTCGAAAGGAGCAAGGCGATGAACGAGACACATGGAGCGGCGCATGGCGGCGGTTGCTGCGGCGGCCACGGCGGCGCGAAAGCGGCGACCGGCATCAAGGACCCGGTCTGTGGCATGACCGTCGATCCGGCGACCACCGCGCACCATGCCGATCATGGCGGTGAACGCTATCATTTCTGCAGCGCGGGCTGCCGGGCAAAGTTCATCGCCGATCCCGAGCGCTATCTCGGCCCGCCGGCACCGCCGTTCGCAGCGCCCGTGGGCACGATCTGGACCTGCCCTATGCATCCCGAGATCCGGCAGGACCATCCCGGGTCCTGTCCGATCTGCGGCATGGCGCTCGAACCCGCGACCGTGACCGCCGACAGCGGTCCCAGCCACGAGCTGGTCGATTTCACGCGGCGTTTCTGGGTTGGCCTGGTGCTGGCCCTGCCGGTGCTGATCCTCGAGATGGGGGCGCACCTGTTTCCTGTGATCCATCGCCTCGTGCCGATGTCGACCTCGGTATGGATCCAGTTCGTGCTGGCGACGCCTGTCGTGCTCTGGGCGGGCTGGCCGTTCTTCGAGCGTGGCTGGGCCTCGCTCAAGACCCGCAACCTCAACATGTTCACCCTGATCGCGATGGGGACGGGGGTCGCCTGGATCTACAGCGTCGTCGCGACGCTCGCGCCTCAGCTGTTCCCGCCTGCCTTCCGCGGCGAGGACGGCATGGTTGCCGTCTATTTCGAGGCCGCCGCGGTGATCACCGTTCTCGTGCTGCTCGGCCAGGTGCTCGAACTGCGCGCGCGTGAGCGGACCTCGGGCGCGATCAAGGCGCTGCTCAACCTCGCGCCCAAGACCGCGCGCCGGATCGCCGCCGACGGGAGCGAAGAGGAGATCAGTCTCGATCTGGTCGCGGTCGGCGACCGCCTGCGCGTGCGGCCGGGCGAGAAGGTGCCGGTCGACGGCGTAGTCGAGGACGGCCGCTCCTCGCTCGACGAGTCGATGGTCACCGGTGAATCCATGCCCGTCACCAAGGCCAAGGCCGACACGGTGATCGGCGGCACGCTCAACCAGACCGGTGCGCTGGTGATCGTCGCCGACAAGGTCGGACGCGACACCATGCTTGCGCGGATTGTCCAGATGGTCGCCGAGGCGCAGCGCTCGCGCGCGCCGATCCAGCGCATGGCCGATCAGGTGTCGGGCTGGTTCGTGCCCGTGGTCATCGCGGTTGCGGTGGTCGCGTTTATCGCCTGGGGTATCTGGGGCCCCGAGCCGCGCTTCGCCTATGGGCTGGTGGCGGCGGTCGCCGTGCTGATCATCGCCTGTCCCTGTGCACTGGGTCTCGCCACGCCGATGTCGATCATGGTGGGCGTCGGCCGCGGCGCCGGACTCGGCGTCCTTATCAAGAATGCCGAAGCGCTCGAGCATATGGAGAAGGTCGACACGCTCGTCGTCGACAAGACAGGCACGCTGACCGAAGGCCGCCCTGCCGTCACCCAGGTCGTGCCGGCGCCCGGCTTCGACGAAGCCGAGTTGCTGCGGCTTGCCGCCTCGGTCGAACGGGCTTCCGAACATCCGCTCGCGCTGGCGATCGTCGAGGCTGCGAAGGATCGCGCCATCGCCACGAGCGACGTCACCGACTTCGACTCGCCGACCGGGCGCGGCGCGCTCGGTACGGTCGAAGGGCGGCGCATCGTCCTCGGCAATGCGCGGTTCCTCGCCGACGAGGGCGTCGCCACCGAGGCGCTCGCCGGCCAGGCCGACGCACTGCGACGCGATGGCGCCACCGCAATCTTCATCGGAATCGACGGCACCGTCGGCGGTGCCTTCGCCATCGCCGATCCGGTGAAGGCCACGACGCCAGAAGCGCTCGCCGCGCTCAAGGCGGAGGGTATTCGCGTGGTCATGCTGACCGGCGACAACCGCACGACAGCGGAAGCGGTCGCCCGGCGCCTGGGCATCGACGAGGTCGAAGCCGAGGTGCTGCCCGATCAGAAAAGCGCCGTGGTCGCCAAGTTCAAGCGCGAGGGGCGGGTGGTCGCCATGGCCGGCGACGGTGTCAACGACGCCCCCGCGCTGGCCGCCGCCGATGTCGGCATCGCCATGGGCTCGGGCACCGACGTCGCCATCGAGAGCGCGGGCGTGACCCTGCTCAAGGGCGACCTCACCGGCATCGTCCGGGCGCGTAAGCTCAGCCAGGCGACCATGTCGAACATCCGCCAGAACCTCGTCTTCGCCTTCATCTACAATGTCGCGGGCGTGCCGGTGGCGGCGGGCGCGCTCTATCCGCTGTTCGGCATCCTGCTCTCGCCGATCATCGCGGCCGCCGCCATGGCGCTCTCCTCGGTCAGCGTGGTCACCAACGCGCTGCGACTCAACCGGAAGGCGCTGTGAACATCGGCGAGACGTCTCGGCGGAGCGGCGTCTCGGAGCGGATGATCCGCCATTATGAGAAGATAGGCCTCATCCCGGCGCCGCCGCGCCGGGGTGCGGGCTATCGCGACTATGACGAGCGCGATCTTCATCGCCTGCGGTTCATCGCCAATGCGCGCGATCTGGGGTTTCCGATCGAGGAGATCCGCACTCTGCTCGGCCTTTGGGCGGATACGGGTCGCGCGAGTGGCGAGGTGAAGCGGCTTGCGCTGGCCCGTGCCGAGGAATTCGAGCGCAAGGCGGCAGCGCTGACGGCGCTGCGCGACACGCTGGTCGATCTCGCCGAACGCTGCCACGGCGACGCGCGGCCGGATTGTCCGATCATTGCCGAACTCGCCACGGGCCGATCCGCATAACGTCCGATGTCGCAGGATGGTGAAGCCTAATGGCGATCGTCCTCAGGCGATCCGTTCAGGTCCACAGCAAACGCGATCCGTAGCAAGTCGGGCAAACTTTGGGCTCCCAGTTTGACCATCAGGCTGGCTCGATCCAGCTCGACCGTGCGCGGCGTGGTACCGAGTTCATCTGCGATAAAGCTATTGGGATAGCCTCGCGCAATCCCTCTAAGAACGGCCCGTTCGCGCTGCGTCAGTCTCGCGGCTTTCGACAGCGCGTCGGCCTGTTCTGCGGCACGCCCGGTTATATTCTCCAGCGAGCTGAAGGCGCGGTCGATCGCGCCAAGCAATGCGGCCTTTTCGACCGGTTTGGCGAGAAAGTCGGCAGCGCCCGCCTGCATTGCCTGCACGGCGAGCGTGGGATCGCCATTGCCGGTGAGCATGACGACAGGCATATCAATCCCGCGTCGCGTCAGCTCCACCTGGACCTGAAGGCCGTTCATGTCCGGCATGTGCATGTCGAGGATCACGCAGCCTTTCTTCGCGTCACCCGCGGCCGACAGAAACTCCGGCCCCGAAGCGTAGGCCTCGACGGCGAAGCCGGCGGTACGCAACGTGAATCGCAGTGCCTTTCGGATTGTCTCTTCGTCATCGACGATGTGAACGACGCGCTTGTTCCCCATACTCCTCGGATCGATCTGGAGTGCCGCGCCGCAAAGGCACCGCTATTGGGGAGGCCTCTTACGGGCAGGACCATGGTCCAAGGTCAAGGCCGAAATATTGCCGCAGCAGTTCCAACGGCGCAGGTGCTCGACATCGCCCCGATACGGCGGCTCTTACCACTGGAGTTCGGGCACCTCCGTCTGGTCTCCTGGAAGGGGGGCGCCCCAAAACGCGGCGGCCGAAAACGTACACGCCCTCAACGGGGCTGAACGCGCTACCTGCAAAAAGGGGCGTGAGGCCCAAAAGTGCGTCTGTCGGGCTCGACTTCAGAGCCGCAAAGCTCGGGCACCTGCTGGGGACATACGAGCCGTTCTAGGCCTCACCTCAAGATTTGTTCGCCAGACAACGCTAAGCTGGAAATACTGAGAACATCCTAGGCGACGAGCCGAAGTCTGCCGTTCGGGTCGTGGAGTGCTCGGTACCCGCGGTTGCCGCTGAAAGATGCATCTTCCCAAAGGTAGTCACCTGTGAGGCCGATATGCGACCAACCCAGAGGTGAGACGTGCGCTAGCAGTGTTTCGTCGATCTCAATTCCCGAGTACCGCAGGTGATCGGCGGCCCGGCCGAGATAGAGGGCATTCCAGTATGCAATGGCGGCGATGAGCAAGTTGAGCCCAGATGCGCGGTATTGCTGGTTCTCAAGAGTTCGATCGGTGAACCGGCCCTGGCGGTTGGTGTAGACGGCGTCTGCCAGAGCGTGCCGGGCCTCTCCCTTGTTCAATCCGGCTTGGCAGGCGCGGCGCAAATCAGGCTGTTCCAGCCAGTCGAGCGTGAACAACGTCCGCTCGATGCGGCCAAGTTCGCGAAGGGCAAGGTCAAGCTTGTTCTGCCGGCGATAGGCGGAAAGCTTGCGCAGGATGATAGACGGAGCAACAGTTCCTTCCCGAATTGAGGCGGCCATTCGGACGAGATCATCCCACTCTGCCTCAATGGTGCCGACCTTGATCGCCTGGCCGAACAGACATTCGATGCCTTTGTAGTTTGCACCGGATACGATGGTTCCGAGCCGCCGGTCTGCAAGATCACGCATTCGAGGGACGAAACGGAACCCGAGCAGGTGGCACAGGCCAAAGACGTGATCCGACGCACCGCCGGTATCGGTATACAGCTCCTTCAGTGGCAATTCGCGGGCCCCTAGCATCAGGCCGTCGAGCACGTATGGGGCTTCGTTTGCGGTGGCAGACATGATGCGCGAACTGAACGAGGCAAAATGGTCGGAAAGGTGCGAGTAAATTTTGATACCTGGCTCGTGACCGTATTTTGCGTTGATCTCGGCTGCGCCCGATCGGATCCGGCCGGTGCGGAAGAACTGGCCGTCGGATGATGCACTGACACCTTCGCCCCAGTTTCGCGCGAACGGGAGGCGGTGATGTTCGCGCACAATCTGGGCCAGAGCAGCCTCGTAGTTATCGGGCGAGATATACCAGTTCTGGGTCCAGGCGAGCTGCGCATATGTGACGCCCTGGCTGGCGTTGGCCATGCGTTCGACGCCGAGATTCGTACCATCCGCCAGAATGGCGGCGAGCACGGCAGCGGGCTTATCGTGCTCCTTGCCCGAGCGGACATCCCGAAATGCAGAGAGAAATCCGGTACGTTCAGCGACTTCGAGCAGGAGTTCGGTAATTCGGACGCGCGGGAGTAGGGCATCGAGTTTGCGGTCAAGAGCTTCCGCTTCTGGTGGAGTCGCCGCTTGCAGCGGAACGACTTTCAGCTTTTCGCGAACGAGCGTCACGCCAGGCAAGCGGCCGGTCCGCAGCTGATGCGCGAAGTGACGCAATCGCCGATCAAGTTCGGCGCTCTTATGAGCCAGATATTCTCCGGAATTCACGTTGATCGGCAGTTCGGAGATTGCCGATTGTGCGGCCTTGCGGGGGAGCAGATAGGCGTCGAAACGCTGGTAAGCCCGCGTTCCTTCGACCCAGACATCGCCCGCTCGCAGTTTATCTCGAAGTGTCGCCAGCACGGCCGTCTCGTAGCGCGGACGGCTGACCTTTCCTCCCTCCATTATCAATTTGGACCAATGCCGATTGGAAAAGGGCATCGGCGGGTTTGCTGGCAACTGCGTACCCCAACTGCCGTTGGCCTGCTTGAGGAGATCGAGAGCGGAGAGCAGGTTGGTCCCGCTGCCCGAGGCCTTGAACGTGAATGTGTCGAGGAAGTTGCGGGAGAACCGGCGCAGTGTAGCGTATCGCTCGGTTGCAAGAACCAGAGTGTCCTCCTGAGCGAGATCCGCCAAGGCATCGACGTGCGGACGGGCTGCCATCAGGCGATGCCAGCCCACCATCTCATCGACCAGGACCAGCGGATCGCCGCCAGTTTCCTCTGCCATATCCAGCGCCGCGATCGTTGCACCAAACAGTCGCATGAGCTTGCCGACCGAAGGTGCTGTGTCCTGATAGCGGCGTTCCTGGCCACGCTTGGCTCGGGTGAACAGCCCGCCAATGAGGCGCTCGAACATCAGGATTGCGGCATCTGCAAGCTTGACCTCGAGATTGACGACCGCGGCTGCCAGCGTCGCTCTGCGGCGATTGTGGGAATAGTCGGCCAACAGAAACGGCGGAGCGACGCTGCCCTCGCGCACGAATTGGCCAAAGCGGAAGCCCGTGGTTGCTAGGCTGATTGCCGGTTCAATCCCGAGATCACGTATGAACCGCAGCCGCTTGAGAAGCGCATTCATGTTCTTGGTTGACGGAGATCCGGGCATATCCCGCAACCAAGCCAGCGGCGTCATACCAAGGGCTGGGTCATTGATCAGGAGTGCGTCGAGCAACTCCAATGTACTGCCGCCCAGTTCGGCGACGATTTCCGATGCTGCGCGCTTACGAGCGCGTGCTCTCCCGGCAAGCCCGGCCCGCTCGAGGGTGTCGGGCGGGGGCAGAATAAAGCGCTCCGCCTTCAGGTTATCCATCAAGGATCTGGCAATTGTTTCTCCGCGGTCACTGCGCATGGCTGCACGGGCTGCAAGTTCAATAGCGTGGGCAACATCCGCGCGTGTGAACGGCCTAAGACCGAGGTAATCAGCGGCAATTGAGCTGTGGTCGGTTCGCGTTTGCGGACGTTGGCCATAGGCACCGTATGTGCCCGGAGCGACGCCAAGCTGCGCAGACAGGTAGTTGAGTATAGCATCGGGGATGTCCGAGTTCGTGCGCAGCCCAAACCCAGGATGCCGCAGTAAGGCAAGGTGAGCAGCAATACCGAGCCGATTAACGGGGCCTCGTCGCTTTCCGATGATATCCAGGTCTTCGACCGTCAGCGTGTAGTTCCTGATGATCGAGAAGTGGTCGGTTCTTGGTAGGAATAGCCGCTCGCGCTCTTCCCGCGTCAGTAAATTGCGCCGCGCCATGTTGTACCCCGCCTGAGTCGGAATGACCCCCCAATCGGTCAGGCTAGACCCGCGCAATGGGGCAGGCATGCAAAAAGGTTATTGCAGAGTTTCAGAGACATCTCCGGCTTAGCGTTGTCTGGCGAACGAACCTTGAGGTGCCCCCCTGTTTCGCCGGGTGCAGGTGCGCCGCTACAAGGCGCGGGCTGCGGTCAAGGGGCGGCGGATCGAGACGATTTCTGGCCGCGAAAGCTGGGATCTGCGCAAGACGTTGCCGAAGTCGGCGGTGCCGGCGCGCACCGAATATGATGTGGGAGAGGGGGCGTTGCACCCGGGTTCGATCGGGCCGATCTGGCGGGCAATGATCCGGCGCGCCTTCGACAAGGGCGCGCTGAGCGACCTCACCGCCGATGATCTGGCGCAGTTGCTCAAGGGCGTGAGCGCGCATTCGACGCGGGTGGGCTTGAACCAGGATCTGTTTGCGAGCGGCGAGGATCTGGCGGGGATCATGGATGCGCTACGCTGGAAGAGTCCCCGGATGCCGCTCGCCTATAATCGCAATCTGGCGGCAGAGCAGGGTGCCGCCGGCCGCTTGATCGCGAAAATCGGGTGATTAGATCTTGAGCTGCGCATAATTAGGTATTTGTGACGGTGTTTGAAAATTCCGAGTGCGCCAGATCACGCGGATTAGCGTTCCAGCGAATGTCCGACGGAATCGGAAAAGAAAACCCGCCCGTCTTTTGACGGGCGGGCAAGGAAAGGTGTCTACGTCTTACCGAGACTCCTTCGGGTCGCTGGCTGATGCTATGCCTTCGTGTTTCGGATTCAAGGCTAAACTAGCGGGGCTGAGCAGTTTCTCAGGCTGTGTACATCGCCGCGACCGACGGCCTGGAAATATGCGCTAGCCTTGCGTTTATGCGCAATCATGATAGATGTATTATATATACATGATTGGAGCGCGAGTCGTGGACGGTGTCTCGAAAATCAGAGAAGAAGAGCTGACTCCTTTGGTGGAGGAATTTTACGCGCGGGTCCGCGCCGACCCCGCGCTTGGGCCGATTTTCAACGATGCGATCGATGACTGGCCGGAGCATCTTGGGAAGCTGACTGCGTTCTGGTCCTCCGTCATGCTCACCAGTGGCCGATACAAGGGGCAACCGGTGCCGGCCCATTTGAAGCATAAGGCCAGGATAACGCCCGCGCTGTTCGAGCGGTGGTTCGCACTCTGGGTTCAAACGACCAATGACAGGATGACGCCCGAAGCGGCAGCGGCGCTACAAGCGAAGGCGCGGCGCATCGCCGAGAGCCTGCAACTGGCGATGTTCTTCCAACTGGAGGAACGGAGTGCTGCATCGGTCGCCAACGCGGAACGTAAGGATGCCATCGAGCGACCAGGGCAAACCCATGGCTGAAATCTTGCCTTACCGTTCCACGCCGGTGTTCAACCAGGACACTCTGCCGGCTGCCTTGCGCGCGCGACATGACACGAAGGCTGGTGTTTGGGGCGTGATCCGGGTTTTCGAGGGCGAACTCCGGCTAACCTACCTCGAGCCACCTTCGGAGATCGTCCTGACGCCTGACCAGCCTGGCTTGATTCTCCCTCAGCAACCGCATTTCGTAACGCCGACAGGGCCGATGAAGATGCAGGTGGATTTTTACGATCACATTCCCAAGCTCTGACATTCCGGGATTTTCAACGCATTCAAAAAGGAGAAGTTGATGACGCAGCCCCTCAGCGATCAGACCATTGCGCTCGTCAAGGCGACCGTCCCCGCGCTCGAAGCGCATGGCCTCGACATCGTGAACGAGATGTATTCCCGGATGTTCCAGAACCCGAACATTCGCGACCTTTTCAACCAATCGCACCATGGTGATGCCGGTTCGCAGCCGCGGGCACTGACCGGCGCCATTCTCGCCTATGCGAGCAACATCGAAAATCTCGGTGCGCTTGCCCCGGCGGTCGAGCGGATCGCGCAGAAGCATGTTGGCCTGCAAATTCTGCCCGAACATTATCCGCACGTTGCCGAGGCGCTCCTGGGGGCGATCAAGGCGGTGCTGGGGGATGCGGCCACCGATGAAATTCTCGCTGCCTGGGGCGAAGCCTACTGGTTCCTGGCCAACATCCTGATCGCCCGCGAGCAGCGAGTCTACTCAGAACAGAAGGATGCGACCGGCGGATGGAATGGCTGGCGCGATTTTCGCGTCGAGGACGTCGTGCGTGAGAGCAGCGTCATCAATTCCTTCGTTCTGCGCCCCGTTGATGGCGGGGCCGTCATGCGGCACAAGCCCGGGCAATATCTGACCTTCTGGCTTGAAATTCCGGGACATCCGCCAGTCAAGCGCAACTATTCGATTTCAGCAGCCCCCAACGGCGAAACCTATCGCATTTCGGTCAAGCGTGAGCCGCTTGGTCTTGCGTCAGGCTGGCTTCATGATGAAGCCAAGCCGGGCACGGTGCTCAAAGTTGCCGCGCCTGCAGGCGAATTCTTCCTGGCAGCGCATGTCGAACGCCCGGTGATCCTCCTGTCGGGCGGCGTGGGGCTGACCCCGATGGTGGCCATGCTCGAAACGCTTGCTGAGGGCGAGGCGGGAGTCCCCGTGCACTATGTCCACGGAACTCATGACCGCGATACCCACGCAATGCGTGATCATGTTCGCGCTGTCGCTGGGCGGGGCAAGTCAATCACCGTCACCGATTTTCATCAGACCCCGCTCGAAGATGAAGTCGCAGGACGGGATTATGACGTCGCCGGCATCATTACCGATGAATGGCTGGTCGCCAACACGCCTGTAGGTGAGGCCGATTACTATATCTGCGGACCACGCCCGTTTCTGCGGCACGCCGTCTCGACCTTGTCGCTGGCTGGCGTCCCATCCGACCGCATTCATTACGAATTCTTCGGTCCGGCGGACGAATTGCTCGCCGCCTGACTGAGCGCGGAAAAGGGCGACATCGCCCTTCTCCGCGTCTACTCAAACCGCCATGTCGGCGTGATCTCGGACTTCTGGACGCACTTGGGCGTCAGCGACAGGTTCCTCGACGAGAATCGCGAACTTGGCACCCTGGTAATAGATGCTGGGCCGATGCCAGGCCCGCGTCACGACGACGACCGTTCCGTCGATCTCGATCTCTTCGCCTGCCTGGGGTGACCGCGCGAAGTGAAAACTGCCCCGGGCTGCTGGGGAACTGCTATCGCCAGCCAAAACGTCAACGAGCATTTACTTCTCCTCCTTATTCAACGGGCGGTCTGTGATGGTGGATAGCGCCACGGCTTGCCCTGGCCGATCGCTGCGTCAAACTGCGTTTCGGCGAAGCTCCAATTTGCGAGCCTGTTCCACCAGGACGTGATCCAGCCCGCGCGATCCTGGCGGTAATCGATGTAGTAGGCATGCTCCCACACATCGCAAGCAAGCAGCGGCGTCACCCCTTCCTCAAGGATTGGGCTACCCGCGTCGTGGGTAGAGATCACCTCGAGCTTGTCGCGCTTCGCGATGAGCCAGACCCAACCCGATCCGAAATGGCCCGTTCCTTCAGCGGAAAAACGCTGTCTGAGCGTTTCGAGACTCCCGAATTCGGACGAAATGGCGCTGGCGAGCAGCCCGGCAGGTTTAACCGTTTTCGGCGCCATGCTCTCCCAAAAGAAGCTATGGTTCCATGCCTGGGCTGCATTGTTGAAGACGCCCTTCGCGCCGCTGCCGTGCGCGATACGGATGATTTCCTCGAGCGTGTGGGCCGAGAAATTCTGCTCGGCCAGCAGCCGATTGAGCGTTTCCACGTAGCGTGCGTGATGTTTGCCGTGGTGGATCTCCAGTGTTTCCGCCGAGAGGACAGGCTCGAGATCCTTGGTCCCATAGGGCAGGGGAGGCAATTCGAAGACGAGCCTCTCAAGGTCGGATTGAGGTATTACAGCATTGCGGCTTTGATCAGCCATCGCTTGTCTCCTTGAGCAGAAATAGCGCCGGAAATCGTTTCGGCCGAGGCGTGATGATGCGGCACCATCCGGCGCAGATAAGTCGGTAGGAAGGCCCTGATGATGAGCGCTGCGGGACCATTGCTGATGCAGCCGCACAGGGCGCTGCAATGGTCTTTGGTGAGAACGGTCAATGTGCATAGGACAGCTCCGCCCTTCGCGCATCGAGCGCGGCCATGCACAGGGCGATTGCCTCAACCGGGTGATGGGCTGTCCATTGGCCAAGCTCGCCCACCACGGTGGTTCCCTGGGGGCCGGCTTCGATCCAATAGCCGGATGGCACCAACATAGCGGCAGCGCGGCAAGTCGCCGTGTAGAGCAGTGCCCGAACGTGGTTGCCGTCGTCCTGCAGCCAGACTCCCGGAGCAATAACGGTCAAGCTGCGCAGTGCCGGAAATACGGCCAGCGCAATCCGTGCATCAATGTCGCGATCGGGTTCACTCGCGCCCTTGCAGGCGGAGATGGCGTCGACGAGGCTGTCGTCATGGCCAATCGCCCTCACGCGGCACAGGGCGCGCACGGCGATCATGACGCGCCTGCAATCCGGAGTTTGGGAACTGCCTCATCGGGGTGGCGGCTGACGGGTGAGCAGACCGGTTGGAGAAGGCCGTCTCCAATGGCGTAGACCCAACCGTGAAGCGTTAGCGCAGCGTGCCGCGCCCAGGCCCGAAGAACCAATGGGTTGGCTGCGAGTGCTTTCACCTGGGCGCGGATATTATGTTCGCACAAACGGTCCGCATTGGTATCCGGGGTGCAGCAGACTGTTTGATAGAGCTCACGCACCGGTGCGAGCCAAAGCCCGATCGCGTCGTCCCTGTCCGGTGCCATTGCCGCTTGAATCCCGCCGCACCCGTAATGGCCCACGACGATGATGTGCTCGACCTTCAAAACATCGACCGCGAACTCCAAGGCGGCGGCGAAGTTAGGATCGCTCGGCGTGGCGAGATTGGCGACGTTGCGATGAACAAACATCTCGCCGGGATCGAGATCGACGATTTCGGTGGCCGGCACCCGGCTGTCCGAACAGCCGATCCAGAAGTAGCGTGGCCGCTGCTGGCCTACGAGCCGTTTAAAGAATCCGGGATCGATCAGGGTTTTGGCGTCAGCCCATACGCGGTTGCGGGCCAACAGGTCGGAGAGGCCGCCGTCGTCTGCTCCGTCGGCGGCGGTCTGTCTTTTTCCACTCTCCTCCAATTGCCTCATTGCCCGGGAGCCTGCAGATCGACGACCCGAAGGTAGGGCTTCAGTGTCTTGTAGCCTTGTGGGAACTGCCGGGATGCCTCCTCGTCCGACAGCTTCGGCGATATGACGACCGGCTCGCCAGGTTCCCAGTTGACGGGCGTTGCGATGCTACGGGCATCTGTAAGTTGAAGGCTGTCGATGGCACGGAGAATCTCGGCAAAATTCCGACCGGTCGAAGGCGGGTAGGTCAGGATCAGCCGCACCTTGCGTGACGGATCGATGACGAAGACGGAACGGACAGTGACCGTCGGGTCGCTCTCGGGGTGGATCATGTCGTAGAGCGCCGACACCTTGGTGTTGGCATCCGCGATCATCGGGAAGTCGAGTTTCGTCCCTTGGGTTTCGTGAATGTCGAGCTCCCATTTGTGATGGGCTTCGACCGGATCCACCGAGAGGCCAATGGGTTTGACGTTGCGTTTGTCCCATTCGGACCGGAGCTTGGCAACCTCGCCCAGTTCCGTCGTGCAGACCGGCGTAAAATTCTTGGGATGGCTGAACAGGACACCCCAGCTTCCGCCGAGCCAATCGTGGAAGCTGATGCGACCGTGCGTGCTGTCCTGCTCGAAATCGGGGGCGATCTGCCCGAGCTGAATGGCCATGGGAACTCCTTCATATCGCAGATCTGATGTGGAGATGGACGAAGCATCATACAAACGAATGTTATTATTATTTATCAGCAAAGATATTGGATATAAATTAGCGCCGGGTTCCCGGTCCGAGCCCCACGATCACGAGGAGGGCTATCGGCATGGCGAACAGCACTATCCCATTGCCGTCCCCTTCGGCGACGAAGCCGTTTTGGCGGAGCAAATCGACAAAAAGGCGGATCGAGACGAAGGCGATGCTTGCGGCGAAAATCAGATAGAGCCCGGACATGGAGGGCGGGCGCTCTGGTCCACGCGCTTGTCGGTCATCATCGTTGTCAGCCTTCACGGCAGCTTTGTCCGTGACGAGGGAGGCGGTTTGCGGCGGCAGGTTTCCTGAAGATTAGGGGCATCTTCACCCGACGGCTGTCGGTCTTCAGATGACCACAGCGCGATGAAGTCAAACGGAGGGGGCACTTCCTGCCAGGGCTGACGCACTCGGCGATGTGCCGTTTGTTCCCAATCGAGAGAGAGGATCACACCGATACAAACCGCGATCACGAAGACCACCACGGCAACGAAGACATCGTCACTGATCGCACCAGCGTCGTAAAAACTGAAAAGTGCTATGCCTATCCCTAAAACCAGCAACGCCAGCGCTATGCTGACTTTCCAGATTTCGGCCCGCGGCGGCGGCGGTTCGGGCGTGAAGCGGCCTAAAGGTTTCATCTGAAAGTTCGCCCAAACCGTTAGACGCCTTATGGTTGTTGGTGCCTGTCCAGGGTCGATCACACGGGTCTTGCCTTGTGATCCCATCATCGGCCCGCTACCATGAAGCAAGCAAATGAATATTATTGCGCATTGAGCGCAAGGATGATGGTTTATGGATATCAATGTTGCGCGCACATTCTTGGAAGTCGTTAAAACCGGCAGTTTTGTGAACGCTGCGTCGAACCTTCACCTCACGCAGACCGCAGTCAGTGCCCGCATCCGGGTGCTTGAGGACCTGCTCGATCGGCCAGTATTCATCCGCAACAAGGCAGGTGCGAAGCTGACACCGGCGGGCGAGCAGTTTCTGCGCTTTGCAACCACCATGGTGCAGGTCTGGGATCGGGCGCGCCGCGCCGTCGCGCTCCCGCCGGGACGGGAGACCGTGGTAACGGTCGGCGCCGAGCTCAGTCTGTGGAGTCCCTTGCTGCGGCACTGGTTGCTCTGGATGCGTCGGGAATGTCCGGAAATCGCGGTAAGCACCCATATCGACACATCCGAACGCCTGATGGAGCAGGTCCAGGATGGCTCACTCGATATGGCGGTGCTCTATGCCGCGCCGAGCCGTCCGGGGATCATCGCCGAACTCTTGTTCGAGGAAAAGTTGGTCCTGGTGCGGACCACGCCAACCAGCAGCCCTCTCGCACCGGAAGATCATGTTCAGATCGATTGGGGTGAGGAGTTTGCCGGGAGCTATCACGCCGCTTTCCCGGATCAGCCTAACTCCGTCGTTTCGATCAGCTATGGTCCGCTCGCGCTCGATTATATCCTGGCGACAGGGGGTAGCGGCTATTTTCGCAAAGGCTTCATCCGCTCCTATCTCGAGGAAGGCCGCCTCGCTCTCGTCCCCGGAAGTCCTGAATTTTCGTACTCGGCCTATGTCGTCCACAGCACAAAGGCCGACCCGGGCGTGATGGACCGCATTCGTGCCGGCCTCAAGGCGGCCGCGGCGATTACAGCATGACCGTGAACGAACCATCCTCGCCCGTTTGCTACGCCAGCGAAGCCGATGACATTTACATGGGCTTTGCCGGTCGCGAGGAGATCCTCGCGGCGCTCAACGAACTGCTGGAAGCCGAACGGGCCGGCGCCCGCGTCGCGCTCGCCAGCACCAAGTCGGCGAACGATCCCGACTACGCCGAACTGATGCGATCGGTCCGTGCCGACGAAGCACGTTGGTGCGCGATGCTCTCGAGGCAGATCAGGCGATTGGGCGCAGCGCCCTCACGCAAGACCGGCGCCTTTTACAAGAAGGCGTTGGCAATCCCTGATCCGCTTGAAAGGCTCGCCTTTCTCAACCGCGGACAAGCCTGGGTGGTTCGCAAACTGGAATCTCTGACCCCTAGGGTTCGTGACGAGGCATTGCATGCCGATCTGCGCGAGATGCTCGAGAGCCATCGGGTCAACATCGATCGCGCCGCAGCGCATCTTGAAGCGGAGCATTGACCTGCGCGGAAATCCGCAGGCTGTATCATTTAGTCCATGCCGACGCCGAGCGGTGATTGGCGGTTAATCAGCCGCTTCATGGCCTCACGATCGGACAGGAGATCGGAAATCCGGTAGGTATCGAATACCGCCATCATCGCCTGCATGCCTTGCGCCAGCACGCCGGTCAGTCCACATGCGGGAGACAGCGCACACCCGGAACAATCTGCGAGTTGGAAGCCTTCCTCGGTGCGGCGGACGACCTCGCCGACGGTCATCTCATCCGCTGGTCGGGCGAGACGCATGCCGCCGGCGCGACCGCGAACGGTTTCGATGAAGCCGTCGTGCGCCAGGGCGTTGACGACCTTCATCAGGTGATTGTGGGAGACATCATAAGCCCGCGCGATTTCGCCGATCGAACACAGGCGCTCTTCGTGAAGGGCCAGGTGAATCAAGACCCGCAGTGAATAATCCGTGTAGCGTGTCAGCCGCACGCAGAACTCCCGAGAAACAATCTGCAAACACCATACCTGTATGTCACAGACATGTTAAGGCCGGGATTGCCCTCGATGCCGGCTTGCAACGATCGGCCCATGGTTGTTGGCCTGCAGCGACCTGCCTTATCGAGCAATTATTTTGATGGATCGCTGCATTAAAAGTCATTTTGTGCATGAGTGCTCGTGATGCCATCCTGATGTCCCCTTGGGCGTGAGAGGCTGATATGTACAAATACGACGAGTATGATCAGGCCATGGTCGATGCCCGGGTCGAAGAGTTTCGCGACCAGACGCGCCGTCGGATCGAAGGCCATCTCAGCGAAGACCAGTTCAAGCCTCTGCGGCTCAAGAATGGGCTCTACCTGCAACTGCACGCTTATATGCTGCGCGTAGCGGTGCCTTACGGCACGCTCAATTCGCGGCAAATGCGCAAGCTGGCGCATATCGCGCGCAAATATGACCGAGGCTACGGTCATTTCACGACACGACAGAACATCCAATATAACTGGATCAAACTGGCGGATGCGCCCGACATCCTCGCTGAGCTCGCGACGGTGGAAATGCACGCCATCCAGACGAGCGGCGAGAGCATTCGCAACCTGTCGGCGGATCATTATGCTGGAGCTGCTCCCGACGAGATATGCGATCCGCGGCCCTGGGCCGAACTGATCCGCCAGGCCACGACGTTCCATCCAGAATTCAGTTATCTGCCGCGCAAGTTCAAGATCGCAGTGATCGCCGCGCAGGAAGACCGTGCCGCGCTGCGCTGGCACGACTGTGCACTGCGCATCATCAAGAACGAGAACGGTGAGCAGGGGTTCGAGGTCTATGCTGGCGGCGGTATGGGGCGCACGCCGATTATCGCTTTCCCGATCAGGGCGTTCTGTCCGGCAGGCCAGATCTTTTCCTATATCCAGGCGATCCTGCGGGTGTGGAACCGGCATGCGCGGCGCGACAACATCCACAAGCAGAGGATGAAGATCCTTGTTCATGAACTGGGGGAAGAAGAGTTCCGCCGTCAGGTGGAGATGGAGTTCGAGCACATCCTGACGCTGGGCCGGGATTTTCCGCAGGCCGAGTATGACAGGATTGCCGCCCATTTTGACCCGCCGCCGTTCGAGACCGGGCTTTCCGAGGAGCTCGACCGCTCCGATCCCGACTTCGCGCTATGGGTCGATCGCCAGGTCGCCGCACATAAGGCGCCCGGTTATGCCATCGTCAATATCAGCCTCAAACCCGACGGGGGTATAACCGGCGACATTTCAGCCGAGCAGATGGAGCTCGTGGCCGACCTTGCCGAACGCTACAGCTTCGATGACCTGCGCTCGACGCATGTCCAGAATCTCGTGCTGCCCCATGTGCGCAAGCGGGATCTCCATGCGGTCTGGCAGGCGCTGGACGCGGCGGGGCTGGCAAGCGTCAATCTCGGCCTCGTCACGGACATCATCGCTTGTCCCGGACTCGATTATTGCAGCCTGGCCAACGCGCGTTCGATACCCGTCGCCCAACAGATCGCAGAGCGCTTTGCCGATCTCGATCGTCAGCTCGACCTCGGCGAACTCAAGATCAAGATTTCGGGCTGCATCAACGCCTGCGGTCATCACCACGCGGCCCATATCGGTATCCTTGGTGTCGATCGTAAGGGCACAGAGAACTACCAGTTGCTGCTTGGCGGGTCCGGGGCCGAGGATGTTTCGCAGGCCAAGATCACCGGGCCGGGCTTCGACGAGACCGGGATCGTCGATGCCGTCGAACGCACGATCGAACGCTATCGTGAGATTCGCGAGCCAGGTGAACGCTTTCTCGATTGCTATCGCCGCGTTGGCATGGATCCGTTCAAGGAGGCTATTTATGGGTGATCCGTTACGCTTCCGGGACGATCCGGCACCGGATGAGCCGGGAGTTTCCCTGGATGCGTTTCTCAATCAGAAGGACGCAACCTCAGTGCTTCTCGAGGCGGGCGATGATGTCCGCGCCTTGTTACCCGAACTTGGCCGCGTACGGCTCGTCGAGATCGACTTTCCGCGGTTTCGCGACGGGCGTGGTTTTTCCAGCGCAAGCATATTGCGCGAGGCGGGCTACACAGGCGAAATCCGCGCGATCGGTGACGTGCTCATTGATCTCGTATTCTTTATGCGGCGTTGCGGCTTCGACAGCTTCGAGCCCGACGCCCCCTTTCATCCGGGTGCCGTCGATGCTGCGCTGAGCCGCTACCCTGACGTCTATCAGTCCGCGACAGATGGGCGAGTACCGATTTGGGCGCTGCGGCATCCCCAATTCGCCACGGAATGAAGGCAGTTCCTTCCTCTGGTTTGGACGGTAGTTCGGCACCTGGCGCGCGCACCATATATTAACCAGACCATCGTGCCTTGAATGCTGGAAGTGATGAGCGGGGTCCTTGTAAATATATCGCAACACGATATATTGGAACGAAGGGCGCGGAGGGGATGTCGATGGAGGCAGATATGCCGATGTTGCAAATCCTGGTCACGGCTGTCGGCCTGACGTTGGGCAGCTTGCTGGTCGCGATATCGCTGTCCTGTCTGGCTTGGTGGCTGGCCACCCGCGTTCATCATCCGCGCTGGGGCGCGGCTTTTCTGCTCATCATAGTCGGTGGCACCTGGCTGGCTGCGTTAGGGCAAAGTGAGTTCGTGAAGATGGCCACCGTGTTCGCTCTGGTTGGGGCAGGCCTGCTCTATCTGGTAGGCCGGGAAGAACGGGATGGAGGATCTTCGCGCGATACCAAGCCGGGCCGCTCCGCCCTCTCTAAAGGAAAGCACTGATGGCAACGCAGATCTGGATCTATCCTGCCCTCATCGCGGTTCTAGGCCAGAATAGACGGCCGAGCTTTGCTGAAATGCGCAGTTTCGTTCGACGAGCCCGACGTGAAGCCGCTGCAGCTGGGGGTTCGGACGTAGCACGCCGAGGGAAGGTGCGTCGCCTGATCGAAGCGGCTTTGAAAGCGCCAACTCCTCAGTTGATAGCGGACGAATAGGCGCTTCCTACTCTCGCTTTGCGAACGCCCCTGCGTGCTATGCTGATGCCCCGTTTGCGCGACCTGAGAGTTTTTGCGCTTAACCTGCAAAAACATTCGTTTGCGACGCAGTGCGCATTCTTTCACCCTGCTTCTATCAAACCATGAAGATAGCTGGTTGCGAGCGAGCATCGACAGGAGAGGATGCCGCATGAAGAGGTTTATGTCGGGCGACCCTGCTGCACAGGCCGTTTTTACATGGTCGCGGGCTCTATGGACGCTTCTGTTCGCTGGGCTCGCGTTTGCTCTCTATTGCCTCAGCGAATATCGCCTCCTCAGTGAGGAGCAGATTATGCTGCTGATTTTCCTCGCCGTACCGATCGCCGCATTCTTTGTGTCAGGCAAAGGGCAGGACATGTCTGATGGTTCGAATAAGACAGACCAGGGCACCAATTCGCGCGCGTCCACAAGAAAGAATTAAACGCAAAATATTTGCGTTTATCCATTAATATTTTGATTTACGGTTTAGGGTGCTGGCTCGGTTAAAGGGCTTTCTCATATCCATGGGAGGTAATGACCACGGTCGCTGTCGATCGTGACAATCCCGTTTGTCATGGTTGTCAGTGATGCTTGTTGCGTTTGCAGGCGGGAAACGCCTGCCAGCCTCTCCCTTGGTGGTTGACCCCCAGAAGCTGCTCTTTTCGCTCAGCAGCTTGCTGGCGGCAGCCGCTACGTTGGCCATAGCCTTCTCAGCCAGTTTGCCGCGCCCCTGGTGGGCTCTGTTGACGGTATACGTTACCGCTCAACCCATGGCCGGTGCCTTTCGGCCCAAGGTTCTCTACCGTCTGGGCGGCATACTAACCGGTGCCGCTGTCACGATCCTGCTCGTTCCCAACTTGCAGAACTCGCCCGAACTTCTGGTCTTGTGCCTCGCGGCCTGGACAGGTTTCTGCATCTATCTTGCGGTTCTTGATCGCACCCCGCGTGCTTTCCTGTTCCAGATGGCGGCGTTCAGCTCAGCGGTGATCAGCTTTCCCTATCTCGATGATCCGGGGAATATTTTCGAAACCACGGCCGCGCGGGTGCAGGAGATGACGGTTGCTATCCTGTGCGTGACGGCGGTTCATGCGCTGCTCCAACCCTGGAGCGCGACGCCGGCTATTCGCGCCCGTGTCCAATCTTTTTTGGGTCACGCCCGCCGCTGGACCGCAGAGGCGCTTGGCAGTCAACATACCCGTCTCGAGGACGCGCATCGCCGCGCACTGGCGGCGGACGTCACCGAACTCGGCATGATCGCGGTCCATTTGCCGTTCGATCAGCGCTGGGCTCCCGCGACCCGGCGACGGGTTACGGCCTTGCAACAGCAGCTCGCCACCGTCCTGCCACTTGCCTCGGCTGCGGCGAACCGGCTCGACCGTCTTCGCGAAGCTGGCGATCTCCCCCCGGAGCTCGAAGCTTTGCTGGCCGACGTCACCGACTGGCTGGATGATGAGCAAAGCGAGCTGCACCGGGTGGGATCGCTGGTGCGGCGGTGCGAGGCGCTGGCGGCTGCCGCTGAGGCGCGCGGCGACTGGAACGGCCTGCTGACCGCGAGCGCCTGCATCCGCATCGCCGAGTTCCTGACCGCATTGGCCGCGAGTCGAAGGCTGGCGGACAGGATCGGGTCACCGGGTCGGCCCAGCGCTAAAATTCTTGCCGCAGAATCCTTTTCGCTTGCCCGCGATCATGGCGTCGCTGCGCTCGCGGGCCTGGCGACCGCCACGGCAATCGGGCTCTATTGCGCCGTCTGGATCCTGCTCGCCTGGCCTAATGGATCGGCGACCGCGGCCTTTGCCGCGCTCATTACCTGTTCTTTTGCCGCACAGGACGATCCCGCGCCGGTGATCGGTCGCTATCTCGTGGCGACGCTCAAGACCTTTCCGTTGGCGGCCCTCTATCTTTTCGTGATCCTGCCCCGGGTCGATGGCTATGAAATGCTGATCGTCACCCTGGCGCCAGCCTTGCTGTGGATGGGCTATATCCAGGCCGATCCCGCACGTTCGCCGCAGGCATTGCCGATGTTCTCCTGCTTCATCGTCGCCATGGGCTTTCTCGCGCGTTTTCAGGCGGATTTTGCACTGTTCATCAACACGGGGTTGGCCCAGCTGGGTGGAATTGTAGCGACGCTTGCCGTCACCCGCATGTTCCGATCGGCCAATGTCCTGTGGACCGCCCGGCGTATCCTGCGCGCGAACTGGGGTGAACTGGCCCTACTTGCGGACATTCGTCGGCCGTTCCGTCCGGACCGCTGGACGGCAAGAGCGGTCGATCGGCTCGGGCAGGTGGCTGCACGCATGGCGGTGGCACCCGCCGGCGATAGACTCCGTGCCGCTGACGGTCTGGCGGACCTCAGGATCGGCCGCAACATCATTCCGATCCGCCGGGCGCTGTCTCATGTCCCGCATAACGTGCGGCACCGCCTGGGCGCGGTACTTGCCGTGCTGGCGGTGTTTTATGGGGATCGCTGGCGCCATGGCCATGCGGATGCTCCGCCGCCCGGCTTGCTCGATCCGATCGACCGGGCCTTGGAAGCGCTTCTCAGCCTGCCGCTCGATGAGCATCGCCGGCCTGCCTTGCGGGCGCTGGTAGGGATGCGCTGCAATCTCTTCCCGACTGCCGCTGCGCCCCATATCGTTTCATCAAGAGCTGGGGAAAGCGCATGATCGAGGAGATCAATGTGCTCGGCGTTTATATGCCGGCGGCGCTCGCCTGGGGCGTGCTGGCCGCGGTGCTCGTCTATATTGTGCGCGGGCTCCTGCAGCGCCTGCCGGGCTATCGACTGCTCTGGCACCCAAGCCTGCTCGAGCTCGCTCTCTTCATTCTGCTGTGGTGGGGCCTGAGCGCGCTCGCCGATAGTTTCCTCTACCGATGGGTCGCGTCTTGACATGTTGCACCGACAAAATCTCCTGCGATCGCTCGCCACGCTCCTCGTCATACTCGTAGTTCTGGGGGGGATATATGCACTGTGGCTGCGCTATCAGGTCGAGCCGGTCACGCGCGATGGCAAGGTGCGCGCGGACATGGTGCCGGTGGCCGCCGATGTCAGTGGGCTCGTCACCGAGGTGAAGGTCGCCGACAATCAGAAGGTCCGAAAGGGCGAGATACTCTTCATCATCGACCGTCCGCGCTACCGGCTTGCGCTGGAACAGGCCGAGGCCAACGTGGCAAGCCAGCGCACCGCGCTCGCGCAAGCTGTCCGTGAGGATCGGCGCAACCGGGCCATGCCCGAAGTGATCGCTGCTGAAGTGATCGAACAAGGCACGGCGCGGGTCGAAGGACTGCGGGCGACGATTGGTCAGGCGGTGGCAGCGCGCGACCTGGCTCGCTTCAATCTGGAACGAACCATCGTGCGTGCACCGGTGGACGGGACCGTGTCCAACATGTCGCTCCAGCCCGGGGTCTATCTGACGGCCGGCAAAGCCGCGTTAGCGCTCGTCTATGACCACTCGCTCCGGGTGGAAGGTTATTTTGAGGAAACAAAATTGCCGGCGATCCGCGTCGGCGACCGTGCAAGCATCTACCTGATGGGCGTTGCTGACGAGATCGAGGGGCATGTTCAGAGCATTGCGGGCGGTGTCGAGGATCGCGAGCGGGCCGGAACCGACGGGCAACTGGCTAATGTAAACCCGTCCTTCACCTGGGTTCGCCTCGCGCAGCGCATTCCCGTGCGTGTCACGATTGATAGAATACCGCCTAATGTACGGATGATTCCGGGCCAGACGGCCACGGTTGTCGTTCATCCGCGCGATGATGGGCGCAGAGTACACCGGAGCCTGCCATGGTAAGGCGCGCGCTGGTGCTGGCGGCTGCAGCCGCGCTGGGCGGCTGCACGGTGGTCGGACCCGATTATCATGTGCCTGACGCCGCGATGGTGAAGGCACCTGCGGCGCAAGGCGCGTTTCAGTCGATAGGCGCGGCCACGACGCAGGAACCGCTGCCCGATCATTGGTGGCGGCTCTACGAGAACCCGACCCTCGACCGGCTGATCGAACAGGCATTCGCCGCCAATACGGATCTGCGAGTGGCCGAGGCCAATCTCGAACGCAGTCTGGCCTTGCTCGACCAGCGCAATGCGGGCCGGGAAATTCAGGGCAGCGCGAACGCCGAAACAAGCTGGGCCCAGCGCTCGGCGGAAGCCGAGTTGAGCCATGTAAAGCCGCCGACGCGGCAAATCTACAATATGGGCATCGGGGCCAGCTATGATCTCGATCTGTTCGGCGGAATAAAGCGCGGGATCGAGGCAGCAAGTGCCGATGCCGACGCTGCCGTGGCGGCGCGCGATCTGGTGCGTGTGACCGTCGCGGCCGAGACGGCGCGCGCCTATGCCGACATCTGTAACGCGGGCTATCAGCGCGATGTGTTGGGTCGTGCGATTGCTGTCCTAGAGCAAAGTGTTCGATTAACCCGGATCATGGTGTCGCATGGACGCGCGGCACCCTATGAACTGGACCGGCGACAAGCGTTGCTCGAAGCGAGCCAGGCCCGGCTCCCACAATTGGTGGCGCGCCAACGCAACGCCCTTTTCCGTGCCACAGCGCTGGCCGGTCGCATGCCGAGCGACGCGGACCCCGGCCTGTTGGCGTGCCATGCCCCGCTTGCGCTGACACGCATGATCCCCGTTGGCGACGGTGCCGCGCTGCTCAAGCGTCGGCCCGACATCCGCATGGCCGAGCGCCGGCTCGCCGCGGCGACGGCGCGGATCGGCGTCGCCACGGCGGATCTCTATCCAGACATCCGCCTGGGGGCATCGATCGGCTCCACGGGGGCTGCCGCCGATTTCCTGTCACCGCTTACCAACCGTTTTGGTCTCGGGCCGCTGATCAGTTGGACGCTCAACCGACATGCCGTTCGCGCCCGCATTGTGGCAACTGAGGCCCAAAGTCGCGGCGACCTCGCCGCGTTTGACGGCGCGGTGATCAAGGCGTTGCGAGAGGTTGAGACGGCGCTGACCAATTATCAAGCTGGGCTTGAGCAGCAGGAAAGCCTGGATCGTGCATCCGAAGATGCCATGCGAGCAGCGATGCGGATAAGTCAGTTGCGGCGTGGAGGCAAGATCGCCGCGTTGCCCGCGCTCGAGGCTGAACGTGATCGGATCGCGGCGGATCAGGCGGCGGCCGAGGCGCGCGCGGCGATCAATGACGATCAGATTACGCTGTTCCTCACACTTGGCGGAGGATGGACCAACTGAAACGCGATGTGATTTCCTCTGCCGTCAGAACCTGGGCTGCCACGTTTGCTGCTGGCGCGTGCGCGCAGCCTTCCAGGATTCGCTGACCGACGACCGCAGTACAAATTCGGTGATGCCGAACCCGGTTCCCGCTCATTTCTCCTCGACGGTGCGGTCGAGCGTGAGGCTCCCCACCTTGCCATCGTCGAGGTGGACGACCGCCGTCCAGTAAAAATTGGCTCGGTAGTAGTCATGCACCATCATCCAGTCGGAATAGACACAACGCGCGATCTCGGGATCTTGCCGATCGCCCGTGCAATGCGCGCCAGCCTCTTCAAGGACGTCGAGCGCGCTCCAGAAGGACGTGCCTGGCGGAATCTCCCGGGCAAGAGTGGTGCGTGCCTTCTCGATGTCATTGTTCCACTGATAGTCGTCTTCGAGAACGGTGAATTGCAACGACGGCTTTGCCTCGTCCTTCGCCTCGAGTTCAGACGGGATCAAAAGCAGCGCGACGAGCGCGAGAAGAGGTTTACACATATTGTGCCTTCTAGCGGGATCGAGCCAACGCAAAACCGCAAGATATTGAAGTTTTCCATCAAGAAATCTGTTGTGATGCCGCCGCGCTTCTCAGCTCTCTCGATCTCGAAAACGCAGGTCGTTTGTAAAGACTGGTGACGAGACGCTCAGGGCGTCGACGATATAAAAATGGACGAGATCGCCGTCAGCATTTGCGACGTTCCGTATGGCTTGGGAACCATGATACTTTTGGGAACACCATAAAGCGGCCATTCTGCGGCGCTATCTCCTGATGCATACACCACAGGAATATCCGGTTGCAGTTCTCGGGCGCGCCACGATACCTCCCATCCGTTGGGACCCACCCCAAGCCTCACATCGGTGACCACTCCGGCGATTTCAGGATGACGGCTATCGAGAATAGTGATGGCATCCACCCCACAGGTCGCGGCGATGACCACGTATCCGCCGAATTCTAGCATCTCCTGCAGCGTCCACAGGATAAGCCGCTCGTCCTCAACCAGCAGCAGCACCTTGGCGTCCGACATGCGACGTCCCCCCGTTCCTCCTTTTCCGATGCCGCGGCAGGAGTTTGTATCGCAATACGAACGAAAATAGGTGCGGGTTGGTTCCCCGGTCCCGTCCTTGCACGTCGTAACCGACCGATCCTAGGCCGTTCTACTGCGTGCGTGGTTGGAGTTTTGTTCCGAGATGGCGTGAGCGACCAAGTTCGGCATGGCGGTTTGCGCTGCGGGTCTTGAGCAGATCCTGGCGCGAAAGGATGCCGAGCACGCGCCTGGTTCCGGGCTCGATGATCGGAATGCGACCGATGCCGGATTCGACGATGAGATCGGCGACGACGCCGGTGGGCGTATCGGGATAGGCAACGGGCTGTGCTGCGTCCGAGATGGCGTCGATGAGCGGCGTTTGATCGTCGTCGCGCTCGCCCTGCCAGCGCAGGGCATCGGTGCGAGAGACGAGACCCAGCAATCTTCCTTGCGGGTCGGTCACCGGATAGCTGCGATGCACGGCTTTGGTTGCGAAGAAGGATACCGCCGCCTCCACGGTCATCGTGCCCGGTAGGGTCGCCGGATCGCGCGTCATGATCTGACCGGCCTGGATGAGGTCGAGCGGATCGACCGTATATTCCTGCAGGATATGCCGTCCGCGCCGCGCGATTTTCTCGGTGAGGATCGATCGCCGCATCAGCAGCACGCTGATGGCATAGGCGCCGCCCGCAGCCGCGATCGTGCATGGGATGGCGCTGAAGTGCCCGGTGAGTTCGACCGCGAAGATCGCGCCGGTCATCGGCGCACGCATCGCGCCGCTCATGATTCCCGCCATGCCGATCATGGCCCAGAACCCCGGATCGCCGGGCAGGAACTGCCCGAGCAGGAAGCCGGCTGCGCCGCCCAGGATGAGGAGCGGGGCAAGAACGCCGCCAGACGTGCCCGACCCCAGCGCGACCAACCAGACGATGGCCTTCACGACGAGGAGCGCAGCAACGACCCGGAGCGATAACGAGCCATTGAGGAGAGCCTCGATGCTCGCATAACCGGCGCCAAGCACATGTGCATCGATGAGACCACCCAGACCAACGACCACCGCACCGATCGCCGGCCACCACATCCAGTGGAATGGCAGGCGATGGAAGAGATCCTCGATACGGTAGAGGGATGTCGATAGTAGAGCGGCTTCAAGACCGACGACGAGGCCGATCCCGCCGGAAGCGAGCAGGGCCCAGCTTTCGTGCGGAGCCATCGCCGCCATTGGAAACATCGGTCCCGATCCGAGCAGAAGCGGACGCCAGGCGAAGGAAACAAGTGCTGCAACGAGGACGGGGACGAAGCTGCGCGGTTTCCACTCGAACAGGAGCACTTCGACGGCCAGCAAGATCGCCGCGAGCGGCGTACCGAAGATGGCGGTCATGCCGGCTGCCGCACCGGCCACGAGGAGCGTCTTGCGCTCGGCCGCGCTGAGATGGAAGCATTGGGCGAACAGCGAACCAATGGCCCCGCCCGTCATGATGATCGGTCCTTCCGCGCCGAAGGGTCCGCCACTGCCGATCGAGATCGCTGAGGACAGGGGTTTGAGCAGCGCCACCTTGAGCGACAGTCGGCTCTCGCCGAAGAGGATCGTTTCGATCGCCTCGGGAATGCCATGGCCGCGAATCTTGTCCGATCCGAAACGCGCCATCAGACCCACGATAAGGCTGCCGATGATCGGAATCACGACCACCAGCCAGCCCACCGATGCGTCGGTTATCACGGAGTGATCGGCGGAGAGTCGACCGAACCAGAAGAGATTGGTGGCAATCGCAATGAGTTTGACCAGCACCCATGCGCCGAAGGCACCGCCCGTCCCGACCACGACGGCCATGACCGCCAGCATGACCATGCGGCGATCGACACTATGGTCGGCGAGTTGGTGGCCTTCAACGGAACGTGGGGGTGTCAGCGACATGAATCGATATTATCCTGCAAAAGTAGCTCGAGCCCATTATATCGCATTGCGATGTATTTCAATCAGTGAGGATCAATTGAGGCAAAAGGATAAATTGCTGGGGGATGCCGACTATGTGGCGCTGGCCTCATTTCGCCACGCCATTCGCCGCTTCCAGGCGTTCAGCGAGGAAAAGGCCATCGAAGTCGGGCTGACGCCGCAACAGCACCAGGCTCTCCTCGCGATCCGGGGCTGTCCGCCGGATGAAGCCACCGTCGGCCATGTCGCTGAACGTCTGATATTAAAGCCGCATAGCGCCACGGGCCTGATCAATCGCCTCGAAGCCTTGGCGCTTATTACGCGCGAGGCGGCTGCTACCGATCGCAGGCGGGCGCTGCTACGCCTTACCCCCAAGGCTTATGCCTTGCTCGACGCCCTGTCGGCTGTCCATCGCGAGGAAATTCAGCGCTTGCGGCCGGTCTTCACCGGCATTTTCGAACAATTGGGATGAGCAAGCAGCATTTAATGCAATTATGATGCATTGAAACAGAAATAACATTCATTTGTCTTATGGTATTCTAACCGGCACAACGCGATCTGCAGAGTGAAGTTGCTTCACGACAACAGCGCCCGGAGAGGATCCTGCGAAAGCAGGCCGGAGCGCGGGAAGGGAGCCAGAAACCGAGGATAAGTGCATGACGCAGACGGAGTATGGCGATCGGTGCAGGATGTGGCCGCATCGCCGGAAGGCGGCGCAGGCGTCTCGGTTTAGCGGCTACTTCACCAGGTTAGACGCCGGCTCGCGGCCCCCCCTGCCGCAGCCGGCGTCTTTCCGAAGTTCGGTCAGGCCGGTCACTTACAAAATATTTGGGCCGCAAACTGGCCACTCAGCCGATCTGGCATCGTACTTCAAGTAACAGAGGGGCGTTGCTTCAATGACTGAACCCAAAGATCAGGCATCTCGCCTTCAGACAGTCGCCGCCGCGCACGGCGTTGCCAGCGATGTGGCCTTTGGAGCTGTCGCTCCGCCGCTTTATCTTTCGAGCACATATGAGTTTGCCGGCTACGATCAACCGCGCTCCTATGACTATGGTCGGGCGGGTAATCCCACCCGCGATCTTCTCGGGCAGGCACTGGCGAAGCTTGAAGGTGGCGCAGGCGCGGTCATCACGGCGAGCGGAATGGCCGCGCTCGATCTTCTCGTCGGGAGAATGGGGCCGGGCGATCTTATCCTCGCACCGCATGATTGCTACGGCGGTACGATGCGCCTGTTGAAGGCGCGCGCGAACCGAGGGCATTGCGTCGTCCGGTTCGTTGATCAGGGGGACGAGAGCGCCTTTGCCGCCGCGCTGGAGGACATTCCGGCACTGGTGCTTATCGAGACGCCGAGCAATCCCTTGATGCGGGTCGTCGATATCGCAGAGCTTGCCGCAAAATCGCGCTCGGCGGGGGCTGCGGTTGCCGTCGATAACACGTTTCTTTCACCGGCTATCCAGCAACCGATCGCGCTGGGCGCGGACTATGTCATCCATTCCACGACCAAATATCTCAACGGCCATTCCGACGTGATCGGCGGCGCAGTTGTCGCGGCTGATCCGGTGCAGGTCGATGATTTGCGTAATTGGGCAAATGTCGTGGGGAGCACAGGCGCGCCGTTTGATGCCTGGCTAACCTTACGGGGCCTTCGCACGCTATTTGCCCGGATGGAGCAGCAGCAGCGCAACGCGATGATCGTCGCGCAATATCTCGACCGACATACGGCGGTGTCCCAAGTCCACTATCCAGGTCTCGTCGCCCATCCCGGCCACCGGATCGCCTCACGCCAGCAGCGCGGTTTCGGGGCGATGTTGAGCTTTGAACTCGCAGGAGGGGTGGAAGCGGTTCGGCGGTTTGTCGCTGCGGTCGGCTATTTCACGCTCGCGGAATCGCTGGGTGGGATCGAGAGCCTGGTCGCGCATCCGGCGACCATGACCCATGCCGATATGGGCGAGGAGGCGCGCTCAAGAGCGGACATCAGCGACAGCCTGCTACGGCTTTCGATTGGCCTCGAAGCCGAACAAGATCTGATCGCCGGCCTCGATCAGGGATTGGCGGCATGCGCGGGATGAACGCGCGCGGCAATCCTGGAAACTTCAGGAGAGAAATGTGCCCGGTTATGTATGGCTCGTGGATTTTTTCGGACTGCTTCTTGTGCTGCTCGGTTTCAACATGGCGTTCCGGCAGGCCAGCTTCAGGCGAGCTATCGGACGCCCGAAACCGCCCGCAAGCCGGTTGCGAGCGGGAAATGAGGATGAGGATCCGCTGACCTATATTCTGCGGATCGCCGGTGTCATGATGATGGTCTTCGGTATCGCGATTGGCGGTATGCTGACCTTGTTCAATCTGGCGCGATGAGTAGTCGGGATTGAGGCTCGATGTTCTGATCGCTGCGGCCAGGATGGCTTTGGTTTAGGCGAATACGGAGCGGGCCGATGACGCATGAATATGATGATCCAATCAATCCCGAAGCGGTCGCCGCCGCCGCGCGGCGCATCGCCGAACGTCACCGCGTCGAGGATCGACCGCTTGATCTGCTTGTCGAAGAGGTCGTGCTCGAACGCTTCTGCGGCTGCGTGACGTCGGCCAATGACAGTCGCAGCGCTTCGATCCTGGCTGGCCTTAAGCTGGAAATCACGCGCCAAGTGCGTGAAGTGTTGGCAAGCGGCAAACTCATCGATGAGATCGATGAGGCTTCGATCGAATCTTTCCCGGCAAGCGATCCTCCGGCCTGGGTCGGACACAAAGCCAGGAAAGGCAGTTGATGGGCAAGATACAGATCAAGCGGATCTATGCGCCTCTCGCACCAGACGATGGCTGTCGCGTGCTTGTCGATCGGTTGTGGCCGAGAGGGGTCTCTCGCCAGGCCGCGGCTCTCGATCTGTGGCTCAAGGACATCGCACCCAGCCCGGACCTGCGAGGATGGTTCGCTCACGATCCCGCGCGTTTCGACGCCTTTCGGCAAAAATACCGTGACGAGTTGACCCACAACACTGAGGTGGTTGGGCAGCTGCTCGCCCTCGCAAAAAGGCAGGACATCACGCTTCTTTACGCAGCACGCGATCCTGTGGTGAACCATGCCGCTGTCCTGGCGGAGTTTCTTGCAGGGGTGAGGTAACGAACGTGACGTATCTGTTCGCTAAGGGCGAACGCATAGGAAACGTCATGTGGCGAGGGGCAACTGACGGCGCGAAGCGGCTGCGAGGCATCCGGATCGAGGTCAAGGCCCGTATCGACCTTGCGGGCTGGGGCAAACCGGTCACCGCGCCAATATGCCTGTTCTGGACCAAGCTGATCGTCACCGATCACTGTTCAGAAGATCTGGCTGCGGTGCCTGGCGCCTGGCGTGGCGCGATCGAGATCGACGCTTCAGGTCGCCTCGCCAGTTTCGCCTGAGCGCAGCGCCGGTCCTGAATTCACGTAGTTCCCAAGTCGTCCGCACGGACAGACGGATACCTGGCTTCGTGGCCCTGCGAACGGCGATTTCCTTATTGTGAGCATGGGTGTCCGTTTTTGTCATCCTCATCGCCGATTGTAACGGTGTGACAACCGAATCGGAGACGATAGGATGAAATGCGTAAACAGGACCGTGATCGGCCACCATATCATCGATATCGATGGCTGCCTGCGGGCGACCAATCATTCGTCTGTGTCTGCCGAGGATATTCTCGCACTCGGTGGGTTGGCGACACGCAACTTAGAGGTTTGGCTGGAAATCTATGGGGAGAGCTGGCTGCTCGGCCCTCTGGATCGCGTCGAACTCGACGCGGATACGGTCGCATTTTTCCGGACGCGCGCGGTCACACCGGTAGGCTTCGCCTTCAATCGTGCGGAGCGCACGACCATCGCTCTGGCGGCCTGAGGCGATATCATGAAGCTGGTTTCTCAATTCACGTCGTTTCTCAAAGACACGGTCAACCTCAATCAGACTCGCATCGACCTGCTTGAATCCAACGTGGAAGCGATCAGGAACTTCATCCGCCAATGTGAATGGTCTCCCCGTGTCCGTGGATTTGAAGAGCAGGGTTCGTGGGCGCACGACACCATTATCAAGCCGGTTGATGGCGGCGAGTTCGATGCCGACCTGCTGGTCGTCGTCGATCCCGTCGATGGCTGGAGCGCGAAGGACTATGTCGCAAAGCTGGGAAAGGCATTCGCTGACAGCTCCGTTTATGGCTCCAAGGCCAAAACCTGGGATTATTGCGTCACCATTACCTATCCCGGCGAGCGCAAGGTGGATATTGCTCCGCTGGTTCGATCGCGGAAATATGACGGAAGCTTGGAAGTCTGCAATCGTGCTGCCGACCGCTTCGATGCGAGCGAACCGGTCGAATTCACAGCTTGGCTGCGTGAGCGCAACGCGCTGTCGGGATCAAACAGCTTCCGCAAAGTGACGCGGTTGATGAAGTATCTCCGGGACATCAAGACCACGTTCACGTGCCCCTCGGTTTTGCTCACGACGCTGTTGGGCATGCAGATCTACTGGTATGATAAGGGGCTCTGTTGCAAAGATTGGCGGCAGTCAGAGGTAGGCTGTCGCTCTGCGCCGATCAGGCGGCTGCTGCGAAATGGTGGTTGAGCATGCCCATGGCCTCCGTCAGCGCCGAGGGCCCAATGCCAAAAGCTCTCTCCACAAGGCGCACCTCGCCCCTGATGCCGGGCTGCAGGCACCAGGGGCGAGCCTGTCCTTTGCGCAGGGCTCGCATGACTTCGAATCCCTTGATCGTGGCATAGGCCGTGGGGATCGATTTGAAACCGCGCACCGGCTTGATCAGTATCTTGAGCTTTCCGTGATCGGCCTCGATCACGTTATTGAGATACTTCACCTGCCGGTGGGCCGTCTCCCGGTCCAGCTTTCCTTCGCGCTTCAATTCGGTGATCGCTGCACCATAGCTCGGCGCTTTGTCGGTATTGAGCGTGGCAGGCTTTTCCCAGTGCTTCAGGCCTCGCAGGGCCTTGCCCAGGAACCGCTTCGCTGCCTTGGCGCTGCGGGTCGGCGACAGGTAGAAATCGATCGTGTCGCCCCGCTTGTCGACTGCCCGGTACAGGTAGGTCCACTTGCCCCGCACCTTGACGTAGGTTTCATCCAGGCGCCAGCTCGGATCAAAGCCACGCCGCCAGAACCAGCGCAGCCGCTTCTCCATCTCCGGGGCGTAGCACTGGACCCAGCGATAGATCGTCGTATGGTCGACCGAAATGCCGCGTTCCGCCAGCATTTCCTCAAGGTCGCGATAGCTGATCGGATAGCGACAATACCAGCGCACCGCCCACAGGATCACATCACCCTGGAAATGGCGCCACTTGAAATCCGTCATCGTTCCGTCCGTCCAATCTCCGCCAAGCATGCTCAAGCTTCACGATTTTTGCAACAGAGCCCAGCCGAGTGATCAACGCCAATGCGGCGGTCGCCGGGATCATCGACACCGATCCGATCGGCAAGCGGTTCGAGGATGCCTTCCCGCTCGATTTCCCGATCGGCAGCGCGATCATGCACCCCGACGATCTCGTGGCCTTGGCCAATGACGGCCATGCCGTGAAGGGGCTGGAGGCCTCGGCGAACTTCACTGATCCGCCCAAGGATTTGCTGGTCAGCGTCGCGCCGCTGCGCCTCGCGGGCGAACAGATCGGCGGGTGCGTCATCACGCTCATCGACCTGACCGAGCGCAAGGCGATCGAAAAACGCCAGGCCCTGTTGATGCGGGAGCTGGATCATCGCGTGAAGAACACCCTTGCGATGGTGCTCTCCATCAGCGGCCGGACGATTGCGGGTTCCGCCGACCTGGCCGATTTCCGCACCCGTTTCACCAGCCGCATCCAGGCCCTCGCCGCAACGCACGACCTGCTGGTCGATGCCTCCTGGGGCGGCCTCAACCTGCCGACCGTCATCCAGACCGAGCTGGCGCCCTATGTATCGAGCACGGGGCCGCGCCTGCTGCTCCGGAACATGGATCGGTCGGTATCGCCCGACGTGGGGATCGCCTTCGGACTGGTGGTCCATGAGCTCGCCACCAACGCGGTCAAATATGGCGCCCTGTCGCGGGAGAGCGGGATCGTGACGGTCGAGGGCAGTCTGAGAGACGACAGGCTGTTCGAAGTGGTCTGGTCCGAATCCGGCGGTCCGCCCGTCGCCGAACCGTCGCATCGCGGTTTCGGGCAGACGCTCATCGCCCGCAGTCTCAAGCGCGGCGGCAACACTGGCGCCAGCATCACCTTCGCGCCCGATGGCGTGGTCTGCCGCATGATCCTGCCGATCGAAGGCTGAAGCCTTCCCCCGTCGCGGAGAGGCGGGGCGGGCCCGCCCCTCCGGACAGCGCGGATCACGATCAATAGGCGGCCGACAGCGTCAGGAACCACTGGCGCGGCGCGATCGGATAGGCCGACCAGCTGTTCGTGGCAGAACCGATCGACAGCGTCGATACGCCCTTCTTGTCGGTCAGGTTGGTCACGTTCAGCGCAAGCTCGACCTTCTGCAGCGGCAGGACATTGTCTGGAACCCGCGCGGCGATGCGCAGCGAGGTCAGGAAGTAGGAGGAGACGCTGGCGTCATTGGTGAAGGTGGCGAAGCGGCGGCCGACATAGTCACCGGTCGCCTGCACCTCCACCGGACCCAGGTTCAGCGTCGCCACCGTCTTGTTCATCCACTTGGGCGTGCCGGGCAGCTGCTTGCCGCAGGTCGGCACGACGCCGCCGGTGACCAGATAGCCGCCGATGCAGCTGTCGGTCGCGGCGCCGATGCCCAGCGCGGTCGACGTATAGTCGTTCTGATATTTGGACAGGTTGTAGGAGATCGCGTTGTAGAGCGAGAAGAGGGTGCCGAACCGCAGCGTGGCGGCGGCATCGACGCCGTCGGTCTTCACGTCGCCGACATTGACCAAGGTGGACGTACCGCCCGTGATGCCGCTGCCGGCGATGCCGCCCGGATTGGTGGGGATGGCCAGAAGCCGGTTGCTGAAGTCGACATGATAATAGTTCACCTGCGCCTGCAGCGTCACGCCGTTGCCGAAGCTGCGGTTGGTGCGAAGGCCGGCTTCATAGGTCCAGCTGGTTTCGGGCTTGCCCTCGTCGGCAAAGGCATCGAACGCCGCCTGGCTGCCGGTGAACCATGGCCCGCCGCCGCCGGCCAGATAGGCCTGATACTGCCGCAGGTTCTTCTGGACGTTGAAATAGAGCTGTTCGTGGCCGTTGAAGTCATAGGTCGCGCCGATCGCCGGCAGGAACCAGTTCTTCGTGTTGATCTTGCCCTCCGGCAGGGCGGTCGTCCCGCCCAGCGATCCGAGCCGCGGCTGCACCGGGAAGCGTCCATCCGCCCATTGCGCGCTGGTCTTGAAGCCGCCCTGGACGAGCAGCCGGTCCGTCAGCCGCCAGGTGTCCTGGATATGCAGCTGCAGCTGGTTGATCCGCGCCTCGCCCTGATATTGGGTGAACAGCGGCTCCATCACTTCGCGGGGACGCACATAGGGCGTGCTGAGCGACGGATCGGACAGGGGAACCGCGTACCAGCGGCGCCACTGGGTGGTGCTGTTATGTTCGAACCAGCCGCCAAGCTCGACCTTGTGATCGCCCAGATCCAGGCTGACCGCCGAAATCACGCCCTCGCGATCGATGCGATATTCGGTGGTGCGGGTGATCATGCCCGATCCTCCGGTCGCGGCGACCAGCGCCGCGCCCGCCGCAGCCGCCTGGGCGTCGGTCAGCGCCGTGCAGGCGGAGGGACGGATGCCGTTCGCGTTGCTGCCGAACCGGCAGTTGGCGGGCAGGCTGGCGTAATTGGGGTCGAGATAGGGCTGCGCCGTCGTGATGGACTGGCCGAGTGGGCCGGCAACCACGCCGACGCCGTCATTATGGTGATAATAGCCGGTGGTGGACCAGGTGATCCGGTCGGACAGGCGCGCGTCATAGCGGGCATAGGCGAGATAGTCGGTGCGCTGCGCATCCGAATAATAGTTGCGATAGTTGTTGCCCTCCGCGGCGGGGGAATTGCCCAGCGCCGTCAGATAGCTGGTCCGGTACGCGTCGAAGCCGGGATAGAAGAAGGGCTTGGTATAGGGGGTGTAGAGCTGGACCGGGGTGGCGGTGCCGCCCGCGGAGGGCTTGAAGAAGACCGTCGCATCCTCGTTGGGCTGCGTCATGTCGTTATAGTCGAAATACAGGGTCAGCTTGCCCGCCGCGTCGTCATGCACGAACTTCGCGTTCGCCTGCCAGCCCTTCTGGATGCCGTTGAAGTCCCACGCCCGCGCCCGCTGGCGCGCGCCGGAGATATAGGCCGAATTGCCGCCGCCAATGTCCCCGCTATCGATGCGCAGATAGGTGCGCGACGTGTCGTAGCTGCCCACGGTCTGGGCGGCGCGCACGCCGAATTGCTGCGTCGGGTCGGACGAGAAGGTCTCGATCGTGCCGCCGAGGTTGCTGTTGGAAGGGGTCGCCAGGTCGCCGGCGCCGGTCGCCACGACGATCCGGCCGACATTTTCGGAAATGACCGCGCGCTGCGGGGACAGGCCGTTATAATTGCCGTAGCTCTGGTCGCCCAGCGGAATGCCGTCCATCGTGTAGCCGAGCTGGTTGCCGGCGAAGCCATGGACGAAGATCTGCGCGTTCTGCTCGTTGTTCCCCCAGGGATCGGCCGTGATATAAAGGACGCCGGGCAGCGTCTGGATCGCCTTCAGCGGCGCGACGCCGGGCAGGATCTTCTGGATCTCCCCGCCGGAGATGGCGGTGGCGGACCGGGTGGTCTTGGCGCCGGTGACGATGATCGATCCGCTGTCGACGACCGCCTCGGCCGCCGCCGCCTCGCCCGCCGCAGCGTCTTCGCGCGCCATCGCGGGTACCGCCGAACACAGCGCAAGCGCGGTGCCGGCCAGCATTGCCCAGCGGACGGTCTTCGCCGTCGATCCAATTCCCATCATTCTGCCGTGTTCCCCAAACCTTATGAGCGCGGGATGCGCGCGGCGGGCTGGTTAGCGGTACGGCATGGCGGTTTGATTCGATTTGGATGACATAATGATGTCATTCGCGTGAAGCGCGCTGCCATAAATCGGGTCGGGGGAAGGCGCTCAGGGCGCGCATGACAGCGATCGATTAACGCCCGTCGCGCTGGCATTGCCTGCTCGCCTACGCGCAGGCTTCGTGGGAACGAACGAGCAGTAGATTCAGGCGGACGGCTTGTCCTGATAGAGCGCCGGGTACATGGCCTTCAGCGCTGCCACCTTCGGTACGTCCCAGCGCAGGATATAGGGATGGCGCGGGTTCTTGCGCATGAAATCCTGGTGATCGGGCGCGGTGTCCTGGAATCCCGTGAAGCGCTCGACCTTCGTCACGATGGGCTCGCGCCACAGGCCGCTCTTTCCCAGTTGGGCGAGATAGGCGTCGGCCGCCTTCGCCTGCTCCGCGTTGAGCGGGAAGAGCGCGCTGCGATATTGGGTGCCGCGGTCAGGCCCCTGGTAATTGAGCGTCGTCGGATCGGCGACCACCGAGAAGAAGACGCGCAGCAGCGTGCCGTAGCTCACCACCTTGGGATCATAGGTGACCCGCACGGACTCGGCAAAGCCGGTGTCGCCCTCGCTGACCCGCTCATAGTCCACCTGGCGCCCGCGCGGACCGCCGGCGAAGCCGGACACGGCGAGATGCACGCCCTTCACATGGGAGAAGACTCCCTCCACGCCCCAGTAACAGCCGCCGGCGAACACCGCCGTCTCGAGCTTGCGGGTGGGCGCGGCGTCGACGGCCGGGGCGGGGGCCTGCACCACGCGTTCCGCGCGCGCAGGCGAGGCGACGGCCAGCGCCGCCAGGAAAGTTAGGAGGATGCCGTCAGAGCGCCGCACGGTCGACGACAGCGGGAGCGGCAGGCGCCGAAGCCTGCGCCGCATAGGCCGAAGTGGTAAGGGCTGCTTCGTCGCCCGCATGCAGAGCGAACACACCGACAGCACCCAGGGCGAAACCGCCCAGGAAGCGCAGGAACAGCTCGGACTTCAGGAATGCCAGCATGGCTTTCCGCCTTTCTACCATATTCGGCCCTCGTGACGGGGCAGTTAGTCAATGCGGGCTTGCCCCTGCATGAATGGTTCCGCTGCGCGCAGGCCCATTCGACGAACGCCCGCGAAGGAGCGATCAATGACAAGGAAAACCCGTTTCGGTTCGCAACGGGATATAGCCCGCGCGACGCTGTTGGCAAGACGGTGCGGAAGGAAAAGAACCGTTTCCGTTTGCCGCCCTTTTCCCGCGCGGGGCCTATTTCAGCGCAGCGCAGGCTTCCTGGATGCGGGTGCAGGCCTTCTTCAGCACTTCGTCGGACGTCGCATAGCTGATGCGGAAGGCCGGCGACAGGCCGAAGGCGGCGCCATGGACCGCCGCGACACGCGCCTCGTCCAGGAAATAGCCGATCAGCGCCTCGTCGCTGTCGATCACCGCGCCCTTGGGCGTCGTCTTGCCGATCAGGCCGCTCGCGTCCGGATAGACATAGAAGGCGCCCTCGGGCGTCGGGCAATCCAGCCCCGGCGCATCGTTCAGCATCGCGACCACCATGTCGCGGCGCTTGCGGAAGGCGGCGTTGCGCTCCTCCAGGAAATCCTGGTCGCCGGTCAGCGCGGCCATGGCCGCCGCCTGGCTGATCGAGCAGGGGTTGCTGGTCGACTGCGACTGCAGCTTGCCCATAGCCTTGATGATCCATTCCGGTCCGCCGGCAAAGCCGATGCGCCAGCCGGTCATGGAAAAGGCCTTGGAGCAGCCGTTCACCGTCAGCGTGCGATCATAGAGATCCGGGCACACCTGCGCGATCGTGGCGAAGGGCGTGGGCGCGTACCAGACATGCTCGTACATGTCGTCGGTCATGACCAGGACATGCGGGTGGCGGCGCAGCACCTCGCCCAGCGCCTTCAGCTCCTCGGCCGAATAGGCCGCGCCGCTGGGGTTGGACGGCGAATTCAGCATCACCCATTTGGTGCGCGGCGTGATCGCGGCGTCCAGCTGCGCGGGGGTGATCTTGTAGCGCTGCGACGCGGGCGCCTCGATGAACACCGGCGTGCCGCCGGCGAAGTTCACGATGTCGGGATAGCTCACCCAATAGGGCGCCGGGATGATCACCTCGTCGCCCGCATCGACCGTCGCCACCAGCGCGTTGAACAGCGTGTGCTTGCCGCCCGAATTCACGCTGATCTGGCTGCGCTTGTACTCCAGCCCGTTGTCGCGCTTGAACTTGAACGCCACCGCGTCCTTCAGCCCGGCGGTGCCGTCGACATCGGTATAGCGGGTCAGGTTGTTGCGGATCGCGGCGATGCCGGCTTCCTTGACGAAGTCGGGCGTGTCGAAGTCCGGCTCGCCCGCCGACAGGCCGATGACGTCCACGCCCTCGGCCTTCAGCGCGTTCACGCGCGCGCTCATCGCCAGCGTGGCGGAAGGCTGGATACGCCCCAGGGCTGCGGAAGTCTGGCTCATGGCAACAATCTTTCTGAAGAATCCCCTCGCCCGCAACGGAAGCGGACGCGGCGTCCCTTAGTGCGCAACGGACGGAGGGGCAACCGTCCGTTGGCGAAGAACTGGCACTGTTCGTTCGGGATGGCGGCCGGTCCCAGCGTGCTCCGCAGCAAAATCGGACGTGCTCCTGCGAAAGCAGAAGCCCAGGGTCAGGTCACGCTCGCCCACTCCGGGCTCCTGCTTCCGCAGGAGCCCGATGCATGACAGGATAAGGTGGAGGACCGGTCCTACGCGGCGACCGCCACGTCCTGGATGCCCAGTTCGTCGATCGCGAACCGGCGGATATGGGCGCCCATGTCGGCCCGCTCCAGCGCCAGCGCCAGATTGGCCTCGATATAACCGGCCTTGGACCCGCAATCGAACCGGCGCCCGTCGAAGGTGACGCCGTGGAAGGGTTGCGTGCCGATCATGGAGGCCATGGCGTCGGTCAGCTGGATCTCGCCGCCCGCACCCTTTTCCTGCGTCTCCAGGATCTTCATCACCTCGGGCTGCAGGATGTAGCGGCCCGGCAGGATCAGGTTGGACGGCGCAGTGCCCAGCTTCGGCTTCTCGACCAGTCCCTTCACCTCGGTCAGCGCGCCGTCGCGTGCGCCCGGGTCGATCACGCCATAGCTCGGCGTGTCCTCCATCGGCACCTCCAGCGCGCAGACCAGATTGCCGCCGACCTTCTCATAGGCGTCGACCATCTGCTTCAGGCAGCCGCGGCCCGGCGCGCCCTTCATGAACTCGTCGGGCAGCAGGATGGCGAAGGGTTCGTCGCCCACGATGTCGCGCGCGCACCAGATGGCGTGGCCCAGGCCCAGCGGCTCCTGCTGGCGCAGGAACACCGCATTGCCCGGCATCAGCCGCGTGCCCTCCAGCGCGCCCAGGTCCTTGCCGCGCTCGCGCTGGGTGGCCTCGGTCTCATAGGCGATGTCGAAATAGTCCTCGATCGCGCCCTTGCCGCGGCCGGTGACGAAGATCATCTGCTCGATCCCCGCCTCCCGCGCCTCGTCGACGGCATATTGGATCAGCGGCCGGTCGACCACGGGCAGCAGTTCCTTGGGCACCGCCTTGGTGGCGGGCAGGAAGCGCGTGCCGAGACCGGCAACGGGGAAGACGGCTTTGCGTATCGGCTTATGGGACATGGGACTCCATTCTCGCTGAAGCGCGACCAGTGTTTAATCGCTGGGAAAGGTCATGGCGGTCAAGCGGAACGATGCCGCGCCGCACAATTACTGTCAGAGGGCAAGCAGGCGCTGCGCGATCAGTTCCAGCGCGCCGATTTCGGCGTCCAGCTGTTCCAGCGACACATGCTGCTGGTTGTTGCGCCCGTCGCGCACGGTGAAGCCGCCGGGCGCCGGCTCCTGGAACCCGCCGATGATCAGCGCGCGAAACCGGTCGATCCGCTGCATGTCGCGTTCCAGCGTGGCGATCTCGGTCAAGCCGCTGGCGTTGCGACGGTCGCGCATCGCCACCATCGTGCGCAGTTCCGTCATCAGCTTGGCCATGGTGGGCCGGGTACGCGTGCCGATGGTGCGCACGTCGCCCATCGCCTCGCGCATCATCGCGATCTTGGCTTCCAGGCTCTGTTCCAGCATCGTCCAGGCGCATACCAGCCGTCCCACCGCGCACAGCAGCGCCGCATCTTCCGGCGCGTAATCAGAAACAGCCTTCACGTTGACTTCAGGAACCAACTCTACACCCTCGCCCGAACATCTCCTTGCCCCGGTACTGCCTGCGGACGGGAACGAAGACCAGAGCCGCCGCCGCGCTCGCACGCAGCGAGGGCACAGGCCAACGGCTAATGTGCGAAATCGTCGGTGAGCCGAATTGTTCCAGCCGGTTAGGCCGCAGGCGCAGCCGACTCCCGCTGGGCTATGCGAACAGGATCGAACGAGGGGAACGGAATGGAAAGGCGGCATTGCAAAACGAACGACGATAGCGTCGACTGCCGCGGGCTATCCGGCTTCCGATCCTCCGAGAAGATCGGCTGAGGCCGAAAAGCGGGAGACAGGGCGATGACGTTCGACGAAATGCGTGTGGATTTTATCGTGCGGCGCAGGGGATCGCTCGCGCTTCCGATCACCGGCCTGATCGTCTATTCGACGGCCGCGCTTCTGAGCCTCGCGATTGCAGCGCCGTTCCACAACCTAGTGCTTGCCCTGTGCTTCTGGGCGATCATGCCCCTTGGCCTCCTTGTCGGACGCCTGCGGGGCGAGGATATGAGTACGCCGCCCGAAAATCCGCTCCTGCGCCTGTCGGCCATGGCGCGGATCATGGCGCTCGCGACCTGGGCCATTCACATCCCTATCTGGATCCATGCGCCGGCGCTGTTTCCTCTCAGCGTCGGCATCGGCTTCGCGCTCCATTGGGTCGTGTTTTCCTGGACCATCGGCCATCCGCTGGGCCTCGTGCACCTGGCGATGCGGATCGTCTTCGTGCTGACCGCCTGGCATCTGTTTCCGGGCAACAGGATGGGCGCGGTCAGCATCGGCATCGCGCTCGCCTACGGCATCTCCCTGTTCCAGCTACGCAGGGTTGACTGGCAGGCTCGGCTTGGCCTGAAGGTCGATCCGCTCAGACCCTGAGCATATCCGCAAGACGACCGCGATCGGGGGCATCCGCCGATCGTCCGGAGCCGTTCATGCGCGCTAGAAGTCGATCGCCAGCCCCTTGCGCTCCCAGTCGCCGTAGCGGACCGGGCTCATCTCCTCCTCATGCGGCGTCGGATTGTCGATCGGGTCGGGCTGCGGCACCGGCGGGCTCTTGGACAGGTGGGCGGGCGGCTTCACATGCGCCGGGCGCTTGCCTTCATAGGTTCCCATGCCGATGCTTCCCTCGTTGCGGGGCGCGCGCGGCCACCCCATATTCAGCTTCACCGTGTTATCTGGGCGGCAAAGGAGCAATAGGCAAGTGAGTGGTTTCCGAACGGTCATGCTGCTGGCGGCGCTGACGGCGCTGTTCATGGCGCTGGGCTATACGCTGGGCGGCACCGGCGGCGCGCTGATCGCGCTGATCGTGGCGGCGGGGATGAACCTCTTCACCTTCTGGAACGCCGACCGCATCGTCCTGTCGATGCACCATGCGCGCGAGGTCGACGCGCAGAGCGCGCCCGACTTCTATGGCCTGGTGCGGGAGCTGGCCGGCAGGGCGGGGCTGCCGATGCCGCGCGTCTATCTGATCGACGAGCCGCACCCCAATGCTTTCGCCACCGGCCGCGATCCGCAGCATGCGGCGGTCGCGGCGACCACCGGCCTCCTTTCCATGCTGAGCCGCGAGGAGGTGGCAGGCGTGATGGCGCATGAGCTCGGCCATGTCCGCAACCGCGACACCCTCATCATGACGATGGTGGCGACGATCGCCGGCGCGATTTCGATGCTCGCCAATTTCGGCCTGTTCTTCCGCGGCGGCCATGAGGAAGGCAATGGCCATGGTAATCTGATCGCCGGGCTGCTCGCGGTGATCGTCGCGCCCTTCGCGGCGATGATCGTGCAGATGGCCATCAGCCGCACACGCGAATATGGCGCGGACGCGGCCGGCGCGGAAATCAGCGGCAACCCGCGCGCGCTGGCGTCGGCGCTCGCGAAGATCTCCGGCCAGGCCGGGCGGATCCCCAATCCGGTGGCGGAGCGCAACCCCGCCGCCGCCCAGCTCTACATCGTCCCGGTCCATGTGAGCGAACTGTTCTCCACCCATCCCGCGACCGAAAAGCGCATCGCCGCGCTGGAGGACATGGCCGCGGAGATGGGCGGGCCTGCCATCGCCGCGCCGCCTCGCGCCTCGGCGCTGTCCCCAGCTCCGCAACCCCGCCGCCGCGCCAGCGCGCTCGACCCGCATCGGCGCTGATGCCGATCGACGACGCTGTCGGGGAGGCGGTCGGATTCATCGTCCGTCAGGCGGGCGGCCTCGTCGTCGACCTGACCGTCGAGCATGTGTTTTCCCGCCACACCGCGCGATTCTTCCATGGCGTCGGACGCAGGGTGATCGCCGCCGCGACCCTCGGCCGCAAACGGATTCCATCTTCCTTGCGCACGATTCCCGTCGGCACGCACCCCCGACCCCGCCCGGCCGACTGGTGGGCACTCTGGGTGGGTATCGGCAGCTGGATAGCTTTGTTCCTGATCCTTGGCCTCGCGGTCACGCCCTTCCTGTGAGGGTTCGGGGATGACCGCGCGAGCCAAAGCGCGTAGGGGGCCCTGATGCCCCGCCCCTCCCCCCGGTCCGAAGACATACCCGGCCTGCCCGCCCGCCGCGCGGCGCTGCGCCTGC
>NZ_AUWY01000109.1 GCF_000447205.1 Sphingobium ummariense RL-3
GGGCGCGGCAATGCCGCAGGCCGCGGCCCGCGCCTATGCCGTCCGCCCGCCCGTAGACCTCAGCCTGCGCAATCCGGGCGAGACAGCGCTCTGGGTCGAGCGGCTGGGCGGGACCAGCCTGGCGCCGGGCCATGTCCGCCTGCCCGACCATGGCGACGTCACCGCGCTGCCCGGCTTTGCCGAGGGCGCCTGGTGGGTGCAGGATCTCGCCGCCTCCTGCCCCGCGCGACTCTTGGGTGCCGGCGAAGGCCGCACCGCGCTCGACCTCTGCGCCGCGCCGGGCGGCAAGACCATGCAGCTCGCCGCCGCCGGCTGGCAGGTCATGGCGGTCGACCAGTCGAAGAAGCGGCTGGAGCGCCTGTCGGACAATCTCGCCCGCACCGGCCTTGCTGCGACCGTGGTGCAGGCGGACCTGCGCCAATGGACCCCGCCCGAACCGGCCGACGCGATCCTGCTCGACGCGCCGTGCAGCGCGACCGGCATCTACCGCCGTCACCCCGACGTGCTCCACCGCATCGGCCCGCGCCAGATCGCCGAACTGGCGGAGCTGCAGGCGGAACTGCTGGCGCGCGCGGCGGGCTGGCTGAAGCCCGGCGGGCAACTCGTCTATGCCACATGCTCGCTGGAACGCGCCGAAGGCGAGGATCAGGTCGCGCGCTTCCTGGCGGCGCGGCCGGACTTCGCCCTGCTCCCCCCCGAACCGGACGCGCTTCCCGCCGGCATCGCGCCCGCGCAGGAAGGCTGGCTGCGCACCCTGCCCGACACGCTGGCGGAGCAGGGCGGCACCGACGGCTTCTTCATCGCCTGCCTTGCGACGGGGCAAACCAGAGATTAACCTGAATCCGCTATGCTCCCCCGCGTTGGTGAGAAAGTCCTGCCGTGCGTCCGACCGAGCCTTTGCCCCTCCACCATAGCTGGCCGCTGTTCGAGCTGCGCGAGCATCTGGCGCCGGTGATGCTGGACGACACGATCTCCCGCAGCGACGCCGCCCTGGCGGAGCGGGGCCTGGGCCTGTGGCATTGCGACCTTGCGACCCAGCGGCTCAGCTGGACCGCTGGCGTCTACGACATTTTCGGGCTGGACCGCGACAGCGACGTGCCCCGCGCGCTTGCCGTCTCGCTCTATGACCCGCACTCGCGCGCCCCGATGGAGCAACTGCGCGACTATGCGATCCGCCACCGGCGCGGCTTCACGCTGGACGTCGACATCCGCCCGGCGGAAGGCGGGTGCTGCGCGATGCGGCTGATCGCCGCGCCGATCCTGGAGGATGGCGCCGTCACCGGGCTGCATGGCGTCAAGCAACTGCTTCCCGGCGGCGCGGCGCCCTCCCGCCGGCTCGACCCCACCGTCTTCGTCATGCTCTGAGCGCAGGCGCGCGCCCGCCCCCGATGTCCGGCCGAAATGATCGTTGCCCTCCGCTCCGGCGGGGGGTAAGGCGAGCGGTCAAATGACCAGCCCGATCCGCATTTCGCCCTCCATCCTTTCCGCCGACTTCGCCCGCCTGGGAGAGGAGGTGCGCGCCATCGACGAGGCGGGCGCCGACTGGATACATGTCGACGTGATGGACGGCCATTTCGTGCCCAACATCACCATCGGCCCGGCCGTGGTGAAGGCGCTGCGCCCGCACACGAAGAAGCCCTTCGACGTCCACCTCATGATTTCCCCGGTCGACGTCTATCTTGACGCCTTCGCGCAGGCCGGTGCCGACATTCTCACGGTTCACCCGGAAGCCGGTCCGCACATCCACCGCACCGTGCAGCACATCAAGTCGCTGGGCGTGCAGGCAGGCGTGGTGCTCAATCCCGGCACCCCGGCCAAGATGCTCGACTACCTCATCGACGA
Organism: Sphingobium ummariense RL-3; assembly: GCF_000447205.1. Lineage (GTDB taxonomy): Bacteria > Pseudomonadota > Alphaproteobacteria > Sphingomonadales > Sphingomonadaceae > Sphingobium > Sphingobium ummariense. The sequence continues at coordinate 1,843 of NZ_AUWY01000109.1, forward strand.
CATCGACCTGATCCTGGTGATGAGCGTCAACCCCGGCTTCGGCGGCCAGAGCTTCATCGAAAGCCAGCTGCGCAAGATCGAGGCGTGCCGCAGGATGATCGACAAGTCCGGCCGCGACATCCGGCTGGAGGTCGACGGCGGCATCGACTTCGCCACCGCGCCGCGCGCCATCGCGGCGGGCGCCGACGTGCTGGTCGCCGGCACCGCCACCTTCCGCGGCGGCCCCGCGGCCTATGCCGACAATATCCGAAAGCTCAGGGGCGGGTGAACGACCGGCGGCGTCCGACTCCCCCTTCCCCCGGCGACGCGCCCGATGCGGCGGCGGACGGGATCGAGCAGGGCAAGCGGCTCATCCGCGTCGCGGATGACAAGGGCCTGTCGCTGTCGCAGAAGATCGCCAACCGCTTCTATCTGCTCAGCTGGAAGACGCCGCTGCACAGCCGGCGGCTGAAGGGCAAATATCCGCTGAAGCTGCTCGCCGTGCCCGATGACGACGTGCCGGGCGACCCGCGCGCGGGGCAGGCGATCCGCGCCGGCTACTTCCTCTTCCGCGGCCTCAAGCAGCCGGTCGACACGCTCGACTTCGCGAAGCTCGACCTCATCCCCGACTTCGCCGATCATCTCCACGGCTTCCGCTGGCTGCGCGACCTTGCCAGCGTGGCGAGCCGCGAGCAGGGTGCGCCGATCGCCGAAGGCGTGATGCGCAAATGGCTGGAGGTCCATGCCGAAACGCCCAGCGAGCCGGCCTGGCGCGCCGACAATGCCGCCTGGCGGCTGCTGTTCTGGACCACCCATGCGCCGCTGATCCTGTCCTCCAGCGACCTCGTCTATCGTTCGCTCGTCCTCAACTGCGTCGCCCGCACCGCGCGCCATCTGGACCGCAGCGCCGACAAGGCCCCAGTCGGCCTGCCGCGCATCGTGGCCTGGGGCGGGATCGTCGCCGCCTCGCTGCTCATCCCCGGCGGCGCGGCGCGCAAGGTCTTCGGCGAGGCCGGGCTCAAGCGCGCGATCGACGCGGGCATCCATGCCGATGGCGGCATCCTCTCGCGCTCGCCGCTCGACCAGATGGAAGCGATCATGCTGCTTTCCATGGTGCAGGCCGTCTATGACGTGCGGCGGGAACCCGCGCCCGCCTTCCTGCAGGACGCCCTCTCCCGCACCGTGCCCGCGCTGCTCAGCCTCGCTCATGGCGATGGCGGCCTGGGCAGCTGGCAGGGTGCCGCCGCGGTCGATCCCGCACGGGTCAGCGCCATCGTCGCCGCCAGCCGCGTGCGCAGCCGCCCGCTGCGCCAGGCGCGCGACTGGGGCTATCAGCGGATCGCCGCCGGGCAGACGGTGCTCCAGATCGACGCCGCCCCGCCCCC
>NZ_AUWY01000110.1 GCF_000447205.1 Sphingobium ummariense RL-3
CGGCTGCGCCTCGACCGGCGCGATCGAGCTCAGCGACGGGCCGCACCGGCTGGTCGTCAACTGCGGCGGCGCGGCGCTGGGAGGCGCATGGATTCCGGCCGATCTGGCGCAGGGCCTGCGCACCACGGCGGCGCATTCGACGCTGGTGCTGGACGACAGCAATTCCACCGCGCTGCTGCCCGACGGCACGCTGGGCAAGGGCGTGACCGAGGTGGAGCTGAACCGGCAGGAGCTGGAAAATGGCAGCCGCATCGACCTCAGCCATGACGGCTATGTCCGGCGCCTCGGCTATGTCCACCGCCGCCTGCTGCTGGTCAGCGGCGACGGCAAGGAGATCCGGGGCGAGGACATGCTGACCCCGGCCGAACGCCGCCGCAAGCCGGTGACGCTGCCGGTCCAGCTCCGCTTCCATCTTGCCCCCGGTGTCGAGCCGACCCCCACGGCGGACGGCCTCGGCGCGCTGCTGCGCATCGACCTCGGCCCCCTCTGGCAGTTCCGCGCCGGCGCGGGCAAGCTCGCGATCGAGGAAAGCCTCTGGGTCGACCCCGACGGCCGCCCCCACCCCACCCGCCAGCTCGTCGTCACCGCCGAGGCGTTGCCGGGCGGGTCCAGCATCGGCTGGCTGTTCAAGCGGGTGGGGTAACGGCCGGGCGGGTAGTTTGGATAATCTCCCTAGAGCCCGTCATCCCCGCGAAGGCGGGGATCCATCTCTCGGACTCTGCGCTGGAAGCGAAGCCTTGGCAGGAATGGCGGTATGGGGTGGGTTGCAGACTGTCGGCTTCTGGCTATTTTGCAAGAAAAAATAGCCATCCGATGGACATGGAAATATGGCCGCTCTCATCGCTTCGCATGTTTTCTCAGCAATAAACCGTCAAGGTGAGAAATTTGAGATATCCATCGGTCTAGAAATTCCAACAAAAGATCACGAAGGAATTTGGTGGTGCCCGGTGCATTTGTCTCCATTCCTAAACAAGGTCAGGCCCATCGCGGGCGCAGACTCATTCCAGTCTATTTGTTTATCGATTGCCTTAGTGCGATCGGTCATCGATGACTTCGTTGAGAAAGGCGGCCAGATGCCGTCATCCTTTCATTCATCGTATCCAATGGGCGTAATGCCGGAAGATTAGTGAAACACTGAGGCAGCTTTTAACGCTTCCCAAAGGCTCTATGTACGGCCGCAAATGGGTCGCGTCCTGCCGGTCAGCTTTCCCGCCCAGGAGCGGACCGACCGCTAACGGGAAGGTTTGGCGTCGATCGGCCCAGTGAACGGCGATCAAGGGTGGAGAACAGTCGGGCAGCTTTTGGTTGAGTGCAGTTTAATAGCTGCCATAACGGCCGCTACGCGCGGGAGAGAGCATGTCCATAATCAGGCGCATTTTGGGCGAGCCCAGACCGGGCAAACCGCTACCGGTGATCTGCAAGGATCCCGTAACGCTCGCGGCGGCGCAGCGCGTCGAACGAAGCGGTCACTGCGCCTGCCTTTCATTGCGGGGGAAGAAGGGCACACCAAGCGTTCCAAATCTACACGCGGAACCGCAGGATACATCCGCACCCGGATGGCTGGCGCTGCTGACCCTGATCGATGAAAGCCGGAACACCTCCGTGATCGAGCCATCGGCGACGATACCTGCTGAGCAATGGTCAGACGTCATCACGCTGCCGACAGAAGTGCAATTTCTAACAACGGTGAGCCAATTGCGCCTCTATGGTAGCCATCTTCGTCGCTTACCGCCCGAGATCGGCAGACTATCCGCGCTCTGCAATCTAGACATATACACTTCTTACTCATTGCATTGGCTACCCTACGAGGTGACCCGCTGCGCCCGTTTGCGTGACACGCGGATGAGCACCCGCGCACTCTATGGCAATATCAAAACGCGTTTGCCCTTCCCAAGATTGTCCGGTCCGCTGAATGTTCTCCAGCCACAAACTTGCAGTGTTTGCGATAAGCCCTTCGGTGAGCGCGGCGCGACTCCCTACTGGACCACCCAGCGGATTGGGACTGACGTGACCCCTTTGCTCGCTCACTCCTGTTCTTCGGAATGCACAGCTCGCATTCCTGATGCCCCCGAAGGCTACTACGCAAGACCACATAAAGGTGGCGGTGGGGTCGGTATGCCTGTTTCCGATCTGTATTAAGTCGCTTCCAGCAATGGCCGGTTTCGGGCACCAATTGGTCGAGATCGAGTGACTGCTAATGGGTCGCTATTTGCCCGTCCCCGCATCGTCATGCCGGGCACGACCCCGCATCCCGCTTTTGCTCTCCAGAAGCGATGAAGAAGCGATACCCCGCCGCGAGGCCGGGGTAACGGTTAAGGTGAACAAGCTGTCTATACGACCGCCGCTCCCGCTGGCAGGTGCGCTGCCTGCGCCACCCGCAAATCTGGTTTGCCCTAATCCCCTTGACCCACCCTCTACCGCAGCGCAGCATTACCGCCATGGCGACTCTCTCCTCCGAAGCGGCGGCTCCGCCGCCTGCGATCACGCAGAATCCCGATATCCGCTATCTCGGGCGCCTGCTGGGCGATGTGATCCGCGCCTATGGCGGGGAGAAGCTCTACAAGCAGACCGAATATATCCGGTCGGCATCGGTCGACCGGGCGCGGGGGGTGCAGGGGGCGGACCTGACCGACACGGGCCTGGAGGCGCTGAGCCTGGACGACACGCTGAGCTTCGTGCGCGGCTTCATGCTGTTCTCGATGCTCGCCAACCTGGCCGAGGACCGGCAGGGGGTGGCGGCCGAGCCCGGCGCCGACGTCGCTTCCGCCGTGGCGCGGCTCGCCGACCACGGCATCGGCCGCGAGGCGGTGCTGGACCTGCTGTCCCATGCGCTGGTCGTCCCGGTGCTCACCGCTCACCCGACCGAGGTGCGGCGCAAGAGCATGATCGACCACAAGAACCGCATCGCCGACCTGATGCTGCTGAAGGATGCCGGCCGGACCGAGACCGACGAGGGCGAGCAGCTGGACGAGGCGATCTTCCGCCAGATCGCGCTGCTGTGGCAGACGCGCCCGCTGCGCCGCGAAAAGCTGTTCGTGCAGGACGAGATCGACAATGTCCTCACTTATTTCCGCGACATCTTCCTGCCGGTGCTCCCCGCGCTCTACGCCCGGTGGGAGCGCGTGCTGGAGGCGCGGCCGCAGAGTTTCCTGCGGGTGGGCAACTGGATCGGCGGCGACCGCGACGGCAATCCCTTCGTCCAGGCGCCGCAGTTGCGGTCGGCGCTCGGGCGGGGATGCCAGGCGGCGCTGGGCTTCTATCTGGAGGGCGTGCACGCGCTGGGGGCGGAACTGTCCGTCTCCACCGAGCTGGCGCAGGTGCCGCAGGCGGTGCTGGAGCTGGCCGAAGCGAGCGGCGACGCATCGCCCAGTCGCGCCGACGAACCCTATCGCCGGGCCATTTCCGGCATCTACGCCCGGCTGGCCGCCACCTATGCGACGCTGGTGGGCCATGCGCCGCCGCGTCCTTCGGCGCTGGCGGGCGAGCCCTATGGCAACCCGGCCGAGCTGCGCCGCGACCTGGTGGTGATCGCGCAGGGGCTGGCGGCGGAAGGCGACGGCGCGCTGGCGACCGGCGGGGCGCTGGGGCGGCTGATCCGGGCGGTGGAGACCTTCGGATTCCATCTCGCCACGCTCGACATGCGGCAGAACAGTGCGGTGCACGAGCGGGTCGTCGCCGAACTGCTGAAGGTCGCGGGGGTCGAGGCGGACTATCTGGCGCTCGACGAATATGCGCGCATCGCCCTGCTGCGCCGGGAGCTGGCGAGCAACCGGCCGCTCGGCACGCGCTTTTCCGATTATGCGGAGGAGACCGCGTCGGAACTGGCGATCGTGCAGGCGGCGGCGGAGGCGCATGCGACCTATGGCCCGCAGTGCATCACCCATTATCTGATTTCCAAGGCGGAAAGCGTGTCCGACCTGCTGGAGGTCAACATCCTGCTGAAGGAAGCGGGGCTGTGGCGCGCGGGGCAGGACGGCGAGCCGCCGCAGGCCGCGATCATGGCGGTGCCGCTGTTCGAGACCATCGCCGACCTGGAGGCGGCGCCCAGCATCATGACCGCCTATTTCGGCCTGCCCGAGATCGCCGGCGTGGTGAAGGCGCGGGGCCATCAGGAAGTGATGATCGGCTATTCCGACAGCAACAAGGATGGCGGCTATATCACCTCCACCTGGAGCCTCTATCAGGCGAGCCAGGCGCTGGCGCCGGTCTTTGCGCAGGCGGGGACGGCGATGCAGCTGTTCCACGGCCGCGGCGGTGCCGTGGGGCGGGGCGGCGGCTCCTCCTTCGCGGCGATCCAGGCGCAGCCGCGCGGCACGGTGCAGGGGCGCATCCGCATCACCGAGCAGGGCGAGATGATCGCCGCGAAGTTCGGGTCGCGCGATGTCGCGATGACCAATCTGGAGGCGATGACCAGCGCGACGCTGCTCGCCAGCCTGGAGCCGGATGGGGTTTCGGCGCGCGACGCCGCGCGCTTCGCGACGGCTATGGACGCGCTGTCGCAGTCCGCCTTCGCCGCCTATCGCGACCTGGTGTACGGCACCGAGGGGTTCCGCGAGTTCTTCCGCGAGCTGACCCCGATCCAGGAGATTTCGGGCCTGAAGATCGGCTCGCGGCCAGCCAGCCGCACCAAGAGCACCAAGATCGAGGATCTGCGCGCCATCCCCTGGGTGTTCAGCTGGGCGCAGGCGCGGGTGATGCTGCCGGGCTGGTATGGCGTGGGGCACGCACTGGCGGGCTTCGAGGACAAGGCGCTGCTGGCCGACATGGCGCAGCACTGGTCGTTCCTGACATCCGCGCTCGCCAATATGGAGATGGTGCTGGCGAAGTCGGACCTGGGCATCGCCGCGCACTATCTGCCGCTGGTGGAGGACCAGGCGCGGGGGCAGGAGATTTTCGGCCGCATCCGCGACGGATGGGCGATGACCCATGACGGGCTGCTCGCCGCCACCGGCCAGTCGCGGCTGCTGGAGAAGAACCCGGCGCTCGACGCGTCGATCCGGCTGCGGCTGCCCTATATCGAGCCGCTGAACCTGCTGCAGGTCGAGCTGATGAAACGCCACCGCGCGGGCGAGGACGACCCCCGGATCAAGGAAGGCATAGAGCTGTCGATCAACGCCATCGCGACGGCGCTGCGCAACAGCGGGTAGGGGGCGCGCGCCCTCAGCCCGCCTTCGCTCGCAGCGCGATCGCCATGCCGGCGACCGCCAGCAGCGCGCCGGCGAGGGCCATGCCAGTCCAGCGATAGCCCTCTGCCAGTGTGGAGATCAGCATCGCGATCACCGGGATCAGCACGCTGGTATAGGCCGCCCGCCCTGCGCCGATGCGCTGGATGAGGCCGAAATAGAGCGGGAAGGTGACCACCGATCCCGCGATCGCCAGCCAGCCTATGCCCAGCAGATAGGCGGGGCGCATGTCGACCACCGGCGGGCCGGCCGTGGCGAGGGCATAGAGCGCATCGCCCGCGCTGCCGATCAGCATCGCCCAGGCCAGCACCGCCACCATCGGCAGGCGGCGGGCGACCTGCATCCCCTGCATGATGTTGGCCGCCGAGGCGCTGAGCAGTCCCGCGACGCTGAACGCCACGCCCAGCAGCACCGCGTCCGGCGAGACCGGCGCGGCGCGATATTCACGGACCAGCAGCAGCACGATCCCGGCGACCGCGATCACCGATCCGGCGATGAAGGCGCGGCTGACCGGCTGGCGGAAGGCGATCCAGGCGAGGATGCTGTTGGGGATCAGCAGCATCGCATAGACCGTCGCCACCACGCCCGATGTCAGATGCTGTTCGGCGCGATAGACGAAGTTGAAGTTGAGCACGAATTGGGCGAGGCCGAGCAGCGCCGCGAAGGCATAGCCCTCCCGCGGGAGCCGCAGCGGCACGCCGCGCAGGCGCGCGAAGGCGGCCATGGCGATCCCCGCGACCAGGAAGCGGTAGCAGACAGACCAGCTTGCCGGCACGCCGCCCAGCTGGTCGCGAATGACGATCCAGGTCGAGCTCCAGATCAGCGTCACCAGGAGGAAGGGCAGGACGATCCCGCCCTTGGGGCTATCCTGCGCCACGGCCGAGCGCCCGCAGCGCGGAAGCGAGGGGGGCGACGCTCGCCGCATCCTGCGACCAGTTGGTGACGAGCCGGGCTGCGCCTTCGCCCCAGTCGTAGAAGTCGAATCCCTGCGCGCGCAGGGCGGCGGCCTCTTCGGCGGTCAGGCTGATGAAGAGCTCGTTCGCCTCGACCGGCTGCATCAGCCGCCCCTCCGCCCCTTCGGCAAGCGCCTGCGCGGCGGCGTTGGCGGCGCGGGCGTTGGCGAGCCACAGCCCGTCCTCGATCATCGCCAGGATCTGCGCGGCGAGATAGCGGCCCTTGGAGAAGAGATGGCCCGAGCGCTTGCGCCAGCGCGCGGCCTCGGCGGCGCGGGCGTCGGCCTGCTCGCCGAAGAAGAGGAGCGCCTCCGCGTTCATCCCGCCATTCTTGACGCAGCCGAAGGAGAGGACGTCCACCCCGGCGCGCCAGGTCACGTCGCCCGGATGGCAGCCCAGATGCGCGACCGCATTGGCGAAGCGGGCGCCGTCCATGTGGAGGCCGAGCCCGTGCTTTCGCGCGACCTCGCCCAGCGCGGCGACCTCGTCGGGCGCATAGACGCGGCCATATTCGGTCGCCTGGGTGATGGTCAGCGCGCGGGCCGGCACCTGGTGCACGTCCGGGCGGATCGCCTTCAGCCGCGCGCGCACCGCGTCGGGCGACAGCTTCGCGCCGTCGCCCGGCAGGGTCAGGAGGCTGGCGCCATGGGTGAAGAAGCCCGGCGCGCCGCATTCGTCGACGACGACATGCGCCTCCTCATGCGCGATCACCCCGCCATAGGGCGGGCATAGGCAAGCGAGCGCGATGCTGTTCGCCGCCGTGCCGGTGGAAACCCACAGTGCCCTGACCGGCGTGCCGAACAGGTCGGCGAAGGCGCCGTCCAGCCGCGCGCTCCAGGCATCGCCGTCATAGCCATGGTCGGCATGGTCGGCCGCCGCGATCGCGGCCATGACCTGCGGGCAGACGGGGGTGGCGTTGTCGGAAAAGAAGTGCATGGCGCCGGATTAGCCGAGCCCCTCCAAAGCGCAAGCGGGCGCGAGCGGGCCAGTTGCCGGGCAGTGGCCGGGAATCGGGCCGCGCAACATTGTTCCAAGCCCGCTTCTGTGACATAGGCCGCGCTGTCCAAGCCGAAGGAGTAGAAATATGGACGTCCAGCAGACATCGCGCTTCACGCTCACCCGGAACAGCCAGGCTGTGGCGGCTGACCGGCGCGCCGTACTGCTCGAGGACCCCGGCTTCGGACGGATTTTCACCGACCATATGGTGGTGATCCGCTATACCGAGGGGCGGGGCTGGCACAGCCACGGCGTGGTGCCGCGCGAACCCTTCCAGCTCGATCCCGCCTCCGCCGTGCTGCATTATGCGCAGGAGATCTTCGAGGGCATGAAGGCCTATCGCCTGGAGGACGGCACCGTCGCCATGTTCCGGCCAGAGGAGAATGCCCGCCGCTTCGCCGACTCCGCCGAGCGCATGGCGATGCCCGTGCTGCCCGAGGAGATCTTCCTGGAGGCGGTCGAGGAGCTGGTGAAGATCGACGCCGACTGGATCCCGAGCGGCGAGGGCAGCCTGTACCTGCGCCCCTTCCTGTTCGCGAGCGAGGCGTTCCTGGGCGTGCGGCCGGCCGCCGAATATATCTTCTGCGTGATCGCATCGCCCGCCGGCGCCTATTTCAAGGGCGGCAAGAAGGCGGTGACGCTGTGGGTGTCGGAACATTATACCCGCGCCGCGCGCGGCGGCACGGGCGCTGCCAAGTGCGGCGGCAACTATGCCGCGTCGCTGGTGGCGCAGAAGGAAGCGATCGCGCAGGGATGCGACCAGGTCGTCTTCCTCGACGCCGCGGAGAACAAGTGGGTCGAGGAACTGGGCGGCATGAACGTCTTCTTCGTGATGGAGGACGGGTCGCTGGTGACGCCGCCGCTGGGCGGCACGATCCTGCCCGGCATCACCCGCGCGAGCATCATCGACCTGGCCCGCGCCAAGGGCCACGCAGTACGCGAGGAGCGCTACAGCTTCGCCCAGTGGCGCGATGACGCGGCGAGCGGGCGGTTGCGCGAGGCCTTCGCCTGCGGCACGGCGGCGGTCGTGACGCCGATCGGCATCGTCAAGAGCGCGAGCGGCGACTTCACCGTGGGCAATGGCGATGGCGGGCTCGTCACGGAGGCGCTGCGCGCAGAGCTCACCGGAATCCAGCGCGGGACGGTGGCCGACCCGGCGAACTGGCTGCGGCGGCTGTAAAAGGCCGCACCTTATCATCCGTTCAGGCTGAGCGAAGTCGAAGCCCTGGCCTGAACGCAGTGAAGGCGCTTCACTGCGTTCAGCGGTACCCTTCGACTTCGCTCAGGGCGAACGGGGTGGGCGCGGGCGCGCCGCACCGGCCCTTTCGGACAGGAAAGGTGGGACGGCGCTTTCCAATCCTCCGCCCAGCGCCTAGACAGGCCCTTATGCAACGCTTCGACGTCGTCATCCTGGGCGGAGGGCTGGTCGGCCTCACGCTCGGCATCGCCCTCTCCCGCCACGGTGTGCGCTGCGCCGTCGTCGATCCCGCCGATCCGGTCGAAACGACCGCGGCGGGCTTCGACGGCCGTGTCTCGGCTATCTCCTCCACCAGCGTCGCCATGCTCTCCGCCATCGGCGTCGCCGCGCATCTGGAGGGCAAGGGCTGTCCGATCGATCGCATCTGGGTCAGCGACGGGCTGGAGCCGGGCGCGCTCGACTTCGTGCCCGACGAGGATGACGGGGCGATGGGCATCATGTTCCCCAATCGCGACCTGCGCCTCGCGCTCGCCGCGACGGCCGCCGGCGCGGAAAATCTGGTCCGCTTCCAGCCCGACCGTGCCGTCACGGTAGAGCGCGACGCCGCCGGCGTGCGCCTGACGCTGGCAAGCGGAGCGGAGCTGCGCGGCGCGCTGCTGGTCGCGGCGGAGGGGCGCAACAGCCCCACGCGCGAGGCGGCGGGCATCCGCACGACGCGCTGGCAGTACCGGCACACCGCGATGGTGACGGCGGTCGACCATGAGGTGCCGCACGCCAACACCGCCTATGAGATCTTCTATCCCGGCGGCCCCTTCGCGCTGCTGCCGATGCTGCCGGGCACCCGGTCCGCCGTGGTGTGGACGGTGCCGACCGACCAGGCGCCCGCCATGCTGAAGCTGTCGGAACGCGCCTGGCTGGCCGAGGCGCAGAAGCGGATCGGCGGCTTCCTGGGGGAGATCAGCCTGGCGGGGCCGCGCTCCTCCTATCCGCTGGGTTTCCACCATGCGGCGCGGATCACCGACACGCGGCTCGCGCTGGTGGGCGATTCGGCCCACGGCATCCACCCGATCGCCGGGCAGGGCCTCAATCTGGGCTTCCGCGACGTCGCGGCGCTGGTGGAGGTGCTGGTGGAAGGCATGCGCCTGGGCCTCGACCCGGGCGATGCGCAGCTGCTCGCGCGCTATCAGCGCTGGCGCGGGCTGGACGCGATGATGACCAGCATCGCGATGGACGGGCTCGTGCGGCTGTTCGACGTACCGGGCAAGCTCCCCTCGCTGGTGCGCCGCGCGGGCCTGGCCATGGTGCAGCGCACGTCCCCGCTCAAGCAGCGCTTCATGGCGGAGGCGCGGGGACAATCGGGTGCGCTCCCGCGGCTGCTGACGGGAGAGATGGTGTAATCCATATCCGTAAGCGTCCGTAGCGGGACGGTCTTATCTGCCCATACCGGCCGTGCGGCAATCCTGGCGTTTGGCGTCAGGAGAAAGAAGAAGTGTCCTTTGCAGACGCGTGCATCGCCCTTGGGGTGATGATCGCCTTTGCGACCTTGATCCTCAAGATCGTGGAGGTCTCACGCTCCAAATAGAGGATGTGCGACGGACAAGAGGCGGGCGGCAACCTGCCTCCTGGACGGTTGAACCCCCGCCACGGCAATGACGGGGGTTCCTGGCACAAAGCGAAGCCATGCCCTTTGCAGGCCTTGTATACGGCATTGGGCCGGAAATTTCATCCGGCTTCACCCCACCCGGTTGGCGACGAGATTTTCGACGACGGAGGGATCGGCCAGGGTGCTGGTATCCCCCAGCGCCTGTGGCGAGGTTTCGCCTTCGGCGATCTTGCGCAGGATGCGGCGCATGATCTTGCCGGAGCGGGTCTTGGGGAGGGCGGGGGCGAACTGGATGGCGTCGGGCGTGGCGATGGGGCCGATTTCGGTGCGGACCCAGGCGACCAGCGCCTTGCGCAGGGCATCGCTCGGCTCTTCATGGGCGTTGAGCGTCACATAGGCGTAGATGCCCTGGCCCTTGATGTCGTGGGGGAAGCCGACCACCGCCGCCTCGGCCACCGCCTCGTGCAGCACGAGGGCGCTTTCGACCTCCGCCGTGCCCATGCGGTGGCCCGACACGTTGATGACGTCGTCGACGCGGCCGGTGATCCAGTAATAGCCGTCCGCATCCCGGCGCGCGCCGTCGCCGGTCGTGTACTTGCCGGCGAAGGTGGTGAAATAGGTCTGGAAGAAACGCGCATGGTCGCCCCAGACGGTGCGCATCTGGCCGGGCCAGCTCTGCGCGATGACGAGATTGCCTTCGGCCGCGCCGTCGAGCACATGCCCTTCCGCATCGACGATCTGGGGCACGACGCCCGGCAGCGGCAGGGTGGCGGAGCCGGGCTTGAGGTCGGTGGCGCCGGGCATGGGCGCGATCATCGCGCCGCCGGTCTCCGTCTGCCACCAGGTGTCGATGATCGGGCAGCGGCCATCGCCCACCACCTGGTGATACCAGCGCCAGGCCTCCGGATTGATCGGCTCGCCCACCGTGCCGAGCACGCGCAGGCTGGCGCGGCTGGTGCGGGTCACATGCGCGTCGCCTTCCTTCATCAGCGCGCGCAGCGCCGTCGGCGCGGTGAACAGGGTGTGGACCTGGTGCCGGTCCACCACCTCCCAGATGCGGCTGGGCGTGGGCCAGTTGGGCACGCCTTCGTACATCAGGGTGGTCGCGCCGTTCGCAAGCGGGCCGTAGACGATATAGCTGTGCCCGGTGACCCAGCCGATGTCAGCGGCGCACCACCAGATGTCGCCGGGGCGATAGTCGAAGCACAGTTCGTGCGTCAGGGCGGCCCAGAGGAGGTAGCCGCCGCTCGTGTGCAGCACGCCCTTGGGCTTGCCGGTGGAGCCCGAGGTATAGAGGATGAACAGCGGGTCCTCCGCGTCCATCGGCTCGGGCGGGCAGTCGGCGGAAACCTTTGCCGCTTCCTCGTGCAGCCAGACGTCGCGCCCGTCCTGCATCGCGATGTCGCCGCCGGTGGCCTTCACCACGATCACGCTCCTGACGCAGGGGCATTCCCGCAGCGCCGCATCGACATTGGCCTTGAGCGGCACCTTGCGGCCGGCGCGGCGCCCCTCGTCGGCGGTGACGACCAGCCGCGAATCGCAGTCCTGGATGCGGCCCGCCAGCGCCTCGGGCGAGAAGCCGCCGAACACCACGCTGTGGATCGCACCGATCCGCGCGCAGGCGAGCAGGGCGAAGGCGGCCTCCGGGATCATCGGCATGTAGATGGTGATGCGGTCGCCCTTCCGCGCCCCGGCGGCCTTCAGCACATTGGCGAAGCGGCAGACCTCCTCATGCAGCTGGCGGTAGGTGTAGCGCCGGGGCTCCTCGTCGGGGGCGTCGGGTTCCCAGAGGATCGCGACCTGGTCGGCGCGTTCGGCCAGATGCCGGTCGATGCAGTTGGCGCTGACGTTCAGCCGGCCGTCGGCGAACCACCGCACGCCGAAATCCGCCTCCGCAAAGCTGCTCTCGTCGGTCCGGGTGGGGAAGGTCGTCCAGTCCAGCCGCTTCGCCCGATCCAGCCAATAGGCATGGCTATCCCCGATCGAGCGACCATAGTCCGCCGCGCGCCCCGCCCCGTCCAGCAGCGCTCCAGCTGCCCATCCCGCCGGAACCGGGTAATAATCGTCAGCCATGCGCGCATCCTTTCCTGTGCGAAACCTTCGCTTCGGCGCTTCTTCTAGTGCGCGCATACGCGGATCGGAAGATGGGAAGCCCCCTTCTTTTCGCCGCAGCGGAACTTCGGCCCATGATGCGCATTTTGCCGCTTCCCCGGCGCGCGGCCGAAGCCTAACAGGAACGGCTTATGTGGCAGCTTTATCAATTCCCGCTCTGTCCCTTTTCCCGCAAGGTCCGGCTGCTGCTGGGCGAGAAGGGCGTGGGATATGATCTGGTGCGCGAATCCCCCTGGACGATGCGCGACGAGTTCCTGGACCTGAACCCCGCGGGCACGACGCCGGTGATGGTGGACGAGGAGAAGGCGATCACCCTGATCGACAGCCAGGCGATCTGCGAATATTTCGAGGAGACGGTGGAGAAATTCCCGCTGATCTCCGGCACGGCGGCGGGACGGGCGGAGGTGCGGCGGCTGACCGCCTTCTTCGACCAGGTCTTCTACGGCGATGTGGTGGGGCCGCTGCTGCACGAGCGGATGAAGAAGCGCCTGATCGAGCGCGCGCCGCCCGACGCGCGCATCCTGCGCGAGGCGATGAAGCGGGCGAACGTCCATATGGACTATATGGACTATCTGCTCGACCACCGCAGCTGGATGGCGGGAGGGACGCTGAGCCTGGCCGACATCGCGGCGGCGGCGCACCTGTCGGTCGCGGACTATCTGGGCGGCATCGACTGGGCCGGGCACGAGCCGGTGCGGCGCTGGTATGCGGGGTTCAAGTCGCGGCCGTCCTTCCGGCCGCTGCTGTCGGAGCGGATGGAGGTGATCACCCCGCCGTCCCATTATGAGAAGCCCGATTTCTGAAGGCTGATTGCCCCTAGTCGAGGTCGGACGCGAGATAGACGCGGTTGCGGCCATGCTCCTTCGCGAGGTAAAGCGCGCGGTCGGCGGCCTTGAGCGCGGCGCGGGGATCCTCATGCGCCAGTACGTTCGCGACCCCGGCCGAGAAGCTCACCCGCTCCATTCGCTCGCCATTGGTGCGGTTGACGAGGCTGCGGGTCGCCAGATCCTCGCGCACCGCGTCCACCGCCTCGCAGGCTTCGGCTGCTGTCTTGCCCCGGAACAGCATCACGAATTCCTCGCCCCCGTGGCGGGCCACATGGCAGCGGTCATCCGATGCCTTCGCCAGCAGGCCGGCGACGAACTTCAACACCCGGTCGCCGGTGTCATGGCCGTGGCTGTCGTTGATCCGCTTGAAATGGTCGATGTCGCAGAAGGCGACGGACAGCTGTTCGCCCGACTCCTGCGCGACCTTGATCTCGTCGCGCAGAACGGTCTCGAAGGCGCGGCGGTTGGGCAGGCCGGTGAGATGGTCGTGCTCGGCGGCACGCCGCGCGCTTTCCAGGCTGGACTTGAGCGCCAGCGTCTGGCGCTGGTTGTCGCGCAGCTGGCTTTCCACCTGGCGGGTCTTTTCCACCATGGATCGGGTCAGGCCGACCAGACGGGCCAGGATCGGCTCGCTGTCGCCCCCCGATTCCAGCCCGCGTGCCTGTTCCTGCAGCGCTGCGCCGTAATTGCGGGCGGAGGTACGCGATTCGTCCATCAGGCCGGTGAACTGCTCCAGATTCTCCTCGACCTTGTCGAGCATGGTCGCCAGCGCCTCCGGCGTTACTTCATCGGGGCGATGCTCGGCGGCGACGCCCTCGATCCAGCCGTTGGTGATCCGGCCGCGCTCCATCAGCACGGCGCGCACCGCCTTCTCCACGCCGATATTGGCACCCGTCAGATAGTCATGGGCAACGCCGAAGTTGAGCGGCGTGAGATCGAGGTCATGGGCGAAGAGGAAGTCGCCGATCTCCTCGTACAGCCGGCGGCGGCGGCCGATCTCCCGGCTGGACGCCGTGCCGGCGCGGCGGCGGGCGTCGGGCGCATCCTCCTCCTCTTCCTCGGCCTTGCCGGAAAGACCCCTGGCCCAGCGCGCCAGCCGGTCGGTCAGCCCCTGCTGCGTTTGTGCGGATGAAGATGTTGCCCCGGTCATGCATTCCATAACGGATGCACCGGAACAGGGTTAAGAGCGCTTCAAAGATAAAGCGCCAAGGCGCTGGAATCAGGATCAGATATCGGCCGCGACAAGCCAGTCCCGGAAGATCCGCACCGCGCGCGTCTGCAGCGCGCGGGGGCGGCAGACGAAGAAATAGCGATAGGGGCTTTCGACATAGGTCGGGAAGAGGCGCACCAGCCGCGAATCGGCAGCTTCGTTGAAATGGCTGGCGTGCATTACCGCGACGCCCAGCCCCTGTGCCGCCGCCTCCAGCATCAACTGGCCCGAATCATAATTGTCGATCGCCAGCGGTTGCAGGTCGGGCAGGCCCACCGCCGTTTTCCACGCGTCGAAAGCCAGCACCATGTCGCGATGCAGGAGGACCGTGTGCTGCGCCAGCTCCTGCGGGGACGTCAGGGCGTGCGGCCCCTCCAGCAGCGCCTTGCGCCCGATCAGATAAACCTCGTCATGGTCGAGTTCGTGCGCGTAGAGCGCCGGATCGATGTCCTTCGCCAGCACGATCGCGGCGTCGAGCCCCTCGCCCAGCCGGGCGACGGCGTAGGGCGTGGTCTCGATGTCGATATGCAGCTGGGGATGCTGGCGCCGCAGTTCGCCCAGATGGGGGAAGAGGCGCTGTGTCGCGAACAGCGGCATCACCGCCAGCCTTAGCCGCAGCTGGTTGCCGCCGCTCTGGATGTTCTCCAGCGCCTGGCTGAGCGAATCGAGTGCGGGCGCGATGTCGTCGAGCAGCCGCTGACCCTCCGCATTGATCTCCAGCGCCTGGTGCTTGCGGTCGAACAGAGGGCGGCCGATGAAGCGCTCCAGCGCCTGGACGCGGCGGCTGAGCGCGGGCGTGGAGAGGGCAAGCTCCTCCGCGGCCGCCTTGACCGATCCCAGCCGGGCAACCTGAACGAAGGCCTCCAGGGCCGTAAGGGGCGGCAGTCTGCGCATCTCTCTGGTCGTTCTCAGGCCGATCCGCTGCGCCGCGTCATTGCTGTTCTGCGACGGCGCGCTGACCGGCGGTCAAGCATCCTCTCCTCACTGAGCAGGAAAAGCGGGCAAATGGCAAGATGCAATCTTTGCAACCGCCCCCCTTATTTCGCACTTGCGAGATTTCGCGTTGCAGTGCACATAGGAGAGGCCTTTCAGGCATCCTCTCCTATAAACTTTCCGGGCTGGCCTTTGGCCGGCCCTTTTTTTTGTTCGCCTCATGGCAATGCGGGGCTCTTTCGCTCGGGCCGGGGGTTTCCTATCTCCTCACCCACCGACGAGGAAAGGGGGATGGCGGATGGCCGATCAGGAAACAGACGGGCGCAGGATTCAGGTCGCGAATGCGAGGCCCGAGGACGCGGGTCGCGGCCTTGCGCGCCTGCCGGTTGCGGTGATGGCGGAGCTTCACCTGGCCGAGGGCGATGTGGTGGAGATCGCGGGCAAGCGTACCACCCCTGCGCGAGTGGTGCGCCCGTACAAGGAAGACGAGGGGCTGGACGTGCTCCGCCTCGACGGCCTGCAACGCGCCAATGCCGGGGTGGGATCGGGCGATTTCGTCCAGATCCGCCGGATCGAGACCCGCGCCGCCCAGCGCGTCGTGTTCGCGCCTGCACAAAATAATCTTCGTCTCCAGGGCAATCCCGAAGCGCTCAAGCGCGTCTTTTTCCAGCGGCCGCTGACCGCCGGCGACGTCGTCGCCACGGCAGGCCAGCAGCAGGTGCCGCAAGGCGACATGCCGCTTCACCTGCGCCAGATGCTGGCCGCGCCGGCCTATGCATTGCAGGAAATCCGCCTTGTCGTCGTGTCGACGGTGCCCAAGGGCATCGTCCATATCGATGCGGAGACCGAGGTCGAACTGCGCGCCGAATATGAGGAGCCGCGCGAATCGCGGCGTGCCGATGTCACCTACGACGATGTCGGCGGCATGGCCGAGGCGATCGACCAGCTGCGCGAGATGGTGGAGCTGCCGCTGCGCTATCCCGAACTGTTCGAGCGCCTGGGGGTCGATCCGCCCAAGGGCGTGCTGCTGCACGGCCCGCCGGGTACCGGCAAGACGCGGCTGGCCCGCGCCGTCGCGAACGAATCGGACGCAGAGTTCTTCCTGATCAACGGGCCCGAGATCATGGGCTCCGCCTATGGCGAGTCGGAAAAACAGCTGCGCGAGATTTTCGAGGCGGCGGCCAAGTCCGCCCCGTCGATCCTGTTCATCGACGAGATCGATTCGATCGCGCCCAAGCGCGGCAATGTGACCGGCGAGACGGAGAAGCGCCTGGTCGCCCAGTTGCTGACTTTGATGGACGGGCTGGAGCCGCGCACCAATCTGGTGGTCATTGCCGCGACCAACCGGCCCGAGGCGATCGACGAGGCGCTGCGCCGTCCCGGCCGCTTCGATCGCGAGATCATCGTCGGCGTCCCCGACGAGCGGGGCCGGCGGGAGATCCTGGGCATCCACACGCGCGGCATGCCGCTGCGCGAGGGCGTGGACCTGGCCGAGCTGGCGCGCATGACCTATGGCTTCGTCGGCGCGGACCTGGCGGCGCTGACCCGCGAGGCAGCGATCGAGGCGGTGCGCCGTTTCATGCCACGCCTCAACCTGGAGGAAGGGACGATCCCGCCCGACGTGCTGGAGGAGCTGTCGGTCACGCGCGACGATTTCATGGCCGCGATCAAGCGAGTCCAGCCGTCCGCCATGCGCGAGGTGATGGTGCAGGCGCCCAATATCGGCTGGGCCGACATCGGCGGCCTGGACGACGCGCAGATGCGCCTGAAGGAAGGGGTGGAGCTGCCGCTCAAGGATCCCGACGCCTTCCGCCGCCTGGGCATCCGCCCCGCCAAGGGCTTCCTGCTCTACGGTCCGCCCGGCACCGGCAAGACGCTGCTGGCGAAGGCGGTGGCACGCGAGGCGCAGGCGAACTTCATCGCCACCAAGTCGAGCGACCTGCTGAGCAAATGGTATGGCGAGAGCGAGCAGCAGATCGCGCGCCTGTTTTCCCGCGCGCGGCAGGTGGCGCCCACCGTCATCTTCATCGACGAGCTCGACAGCCTGGTGCCCGCCCGCGGCGGCGGGCTGGGCGAGCCGGCGGTGACGGAGCGGGTCGTGAACACCATCCTGGCGGAAATGGACGGGCTGGAGGAGCTGCAGTCGGTAGTGGTCATCGGCGCCACCAACCGGCCGACGCTGGTCGATCCCGCGCTGTTGCGTCCCGGACGGTTCGACGAGCTGATCTACGTTCCCGTGCCCGACGAGACGGGGCGGCGGCGCATCCTGTCCATCCACACGGCGAAGATGCCGCTGGCCGACGATGTCGATCTCGATTCGCTCGCGAAGCGCGCCGAGCGCTTCACCGGCGCGGACCTGGAGGATCTGGTCCGCCGTGCGGGCCTGATCGCGCTGCGCCAGTCGCTGTCGGTGGACAAGGTGACGCAGGCGCATTTCGACGCGGCGCTGGAGGAAACCCGCGCTTCGGTGACGCCGGAGGTCGAGCGTGAATATGAGCAGATGCAGGCGAAGCTGAAGCAGAATGCGATGCAGGTCGATCCCATCGGCTTCATCACGCCGGGCATGCTGCGGGCCCGCCAGCGGGAGGACTGAAAGGACGGCGGGCGGCGGAAATGAACATCCTTGCCGCCCGCGCGTTCGCCAAGAGACGCCGCAAAGCCGCTTGAAACCTGGGCCCATATTTGCGACGCCACGATGACAATGTCGAACGGGCGAGTGTTGATGGCTTCCATTCCTTTGAAAAAGAAGAACAATCTTTCTGCATTGCTGTTACGGTCCGGCACATTCATGGAACAATGGGGGATGTTTTTCCGCCAGTTCGTGAAGCATCCCGGCATGATCGGGTCCGTCATCCCGTCATCCCCCCTGATGGTCGAGGCCATTCTCGACCAGGTCGACTGGGCACGGACGCGGCTGTTCGTCGAATATGGCCCCGGCGTCGGCACCTTCACCCGGTCGATCCTGGAGCGGCTGCATCCCGACGCGACCCTGCTCGCGATCGACCTCAACCTCGACTTCATCGCCTATCTGGAAGCCAGCCTGCCCGACCGGCGCCTTAGGGTCGTGCACGGGTCGGCGGCCGATGTGCGCCGTTTCATCGCGGAGTCAGGCCATCGCCAGGCCGACTGCATCCTGTCCGGCATTCCCTTCTCCACCCTGCCTGACGGCGTGGGGCAGGGGATCTGCTCTGAGACGCACGCGGCGCTCCGGCCCGGCGGCGCCTTCCTGGTCTATCAATATTCCGCCTATGTGCGTGGACTGATGGCGCCGCTGTTCTCCTTCGTCGAGGAGCGGATGGAATGGCGCAACATCCCACCGTGCAGGACTTTCCGCGCCGTCAAGGAAGAGGCGTTGGCGCAGGCGGCCTGATACCTTAATCTGGATCAGCATTCTGGCGCGTTTTTTAATCCCCTAGTTTCAAAAATTTGACTCCCCGTCCTGATTTTGCAACGCAGGACGCGGGGACATGGGGGAAATGATGGCTGCGCGCGCTCGGTCGGACGATGCGTGGGCCGATCTGTTCCTGTCGGCTGCGCTGGAGCCGGGCAGGTGGGATGCGGCGTTGAAGGCGATGGCGGCGGCCACGGGCTCGCAGCACGGCCAGCTGATCGGCTTCGGCCCGGGAGCGACCGCCTTCAACTGGATCAGCGATATCGACGAGAGCGTCGTCACCCAGTCGGCGGCGATCGACGTCGGCAAGCCCGACCTCAATTTTCGTGTCGCCGCCGACCGGCTGCCCGACCGGCCGGAGATCGTGTACGAGGCGCATTACAACATCGCCCGACAGACGCTGCGCGGCGATGACTATCTCGATCTCTGCGCCGACTTCGATATCTTCGACGGCTGCCAGACCCGCCTGATCGCCAATGAGGACGTGATGATCGGTCTCGCGCTGCTGCGGACCAGCGGCGACGGGCGGACGGAGCAGGAGGATCGGGACCTGTTCGCGCGCATTGCCGGCCACGCCCGTTCGGCGGTTCGTCTGCAGCGCGCGATCGAACAGCAGGGATTCGCGCTGATCGCCGGGACGTTCGAAGCGATGGACCGGGCCTGCTGGCTGGTCGATGCCACCGGCCGGGTGGGCGGCATGACTCCGCGCGCGGAGTCGCTGCTGTCCGCAGGCCGGATTCGCCTGAGCGACGGCTGGCTGGCGAGCGAGCGGCCGGAGGAGAGCCGGGCAATCCTGCGATCGATTCGCGCGGTCGTCGATCCGCCGCTGTCGGTCGCCGATCCGGTGATGCTGCCGGGCGAGGGGGACGGCGTTGGCATCCTGCTGGAATTCTTCCCGCTGCCGGCCCGCCCCTGGGCGCTGCCCTTCGCGCCGCGCGCGATCGTCGTCGCGCGGATCGGTGCGCCGACCGACCGGCAGGCGCAGGTTCTGATTCGCAGCTTCCGCCTGACGCCGGCCGAAGCCGACATCGCGATCCGCCTGGCGGCCGGCCAGTCGCGCAGGGACATCGCGGCGGCGCGCGGGGTGTCGGTGGAAACGCTGAAGGTGCAGCTGCGCAGCATCTACGAAAAGACCGGATGCGGCCGGGAATCGCAGCTCGTGCGTATGGTCGGCCTGATCGGCGGCTGAGCCTGGCGTTCCGGCCGGTATTTTCAGGCCGGCCGATATTTTCAGGGCATACCTCCATTGGGGTATGCGCGACCAGCTGGCGGCCGATAAGAGATGGAAAGGCGGGTCGTTCCGCCGTCGGCAGCCGGGCCATTTTGCGACCCATGGCCCGGTTGCCGGTCATCGCCGCCTTCCTTCGTTTCGCGCTTTCATGCTATGGCACCGGCGCAAACGGCGAGAGCAAGATGAACGACCTGACCCAGACCCCCGAGATGCTGATCGCGACGCTTGGCGCGCGCGCGCGCAAGGCCGCCGCGCTGC
>NZ_AUWY01000111.1 GCF_000447205.1 Sphingobium ummariense RL-3
GAGCGACGCGCAGAAGGCGGATGCGCTGCGCCGCGCCGCGCAGGCGCTGCGGGACCAGGCGCCGGCGATCATCGCCGCCAATGCGCGGGACATGGAAAATGCTGCCGCCAACGGCCTGTCCCCCGCGCTGCTCGACCGTCTGCGCCTGGACGAGGACCGGGTCGCCGCCACCGCGCAGGGCGTGGAGGAGGTCGCGGCGCTCGACAATCCGCTGGGCAGTGTCATCGACCGGCAGGTGCGACCCAACGGGCTGGAGCTGTCGCGCGTGCGCGTGCCGCTGGGCGTCATCGGCATCATCTATGAGAGCCGCCCCAATGTGACGGCCGATGCCGCGGCGCTGTGCCTGCGCGCGGGCAATGCCGTGATCCTGCGCGGCGGCAGCGAGGCGAGGGAGAGCAATCGCGCCATCCACGCCGCGATGGTGGAGGGGATCGTCGCCGCCGGCCTGCCCGCCGAGGCGGTGCAGTTGGTCCCCACCACCGACCGCGCGGCGGTGGGCGCGCTGCTGAAGGCGTCCGAGTTCGTCGACCTGATCGTGCCGCGCGGCGGCAAGAGCCTGGTGGCGCGGGTGCAGGAGGAGGCGCGGGTGCCCGTGCTTGCCCATCTGGACGGCATCAACCACAGCTATGTCGACGGCGCGGCCGACCCCGCCATGGCGGAGAAGCTGGTGGTCAACGCCAAGATGCGCCGCACGGGCGTCTGCGGCTCGACCGAGACGGTGCTGATCGACCGCGCCTATCCGGCCGCGCCCGCCCTGGTGAAGGCGCTGCTCGACGCGAAATGCGAGGTGCGCGGCGACGAGGCGGTGCAGGCGATGGACGCGCGGGTCAAGGCAGCGGACGAGGCCGACTGGGACACCGAATATCTGGACGCCATCGTCTCCATCCGCCTGGTGGACGGGGTCGAGGACGCCATCGCCCATATCGCGGCCCATGCCAGCCATCATACCGACGCGGTCATCACCCAGGATGCCGAGGTCGCCGAGCGATTCCTGAACGCCGTCGACAGTGCGATCGTGATGTGGAACGCCTCCACCCAGTTTGCCGATGGCGGCGAATTCGGCCTGGGCGCGGAAATCGGCATCTCCACCGGCCGCCTGCATGCGCGCGGCCCGGTGGCACTGGAAGGGCTGACCACCTACAAGTGGATCGTGCGGGGGACCGGGCAGGCGCGGCCCTGATTTGATTCACGCGGCGGCGCGGAGACGCGAAGAAGGTGCGGCTGGCAGCAATTTCGCGCGCGTATCCGCGCTGATGGCCTGACGGTAGCGGCTTGGCATTCTGCTTCGCGTCTCCGCGCGAACCGATTATCCCTTCACCACCGCGTCAATGCGCTTGAGCGTTTCCAGCATCGGCACGACCCATGGCAGGGGCAGCATCACTGGGCCATCCGAGGGCGCATTGTCCGGATCATCATGCGCCTCCGCGAAGATCGCGGCAACGCCCGCCGCCACCGCGCTGCGTGCCAGCAGCGGGGCGAACTCGCGCTGCCCGCCCGAGGCCGAGCCGAGGCCGCCGGGCTGCTGCACCGAATGGGTGGCGTCGAACACCACGGGATAGCCGGTCTGCGCCATGGTCGGCAGCGCGCGCATGTCGCTGACCAGCGTGTTGTAGCCGAAGCTCGCGCCGCGTTCGGTCAGCAGGATGCGCTCATTGCCCGTGGAGGCGACCTTCTGCGCCACGGCCGCCATGTCCCAAGGGGCGAGGAACTGCCCCTTCTTGACGTTGACCACCGCGCCTGTCCGCCCCGCCGCCAGCAACAGGTCGGTCTGGCGGCAGAGGAAGGCGGGGATCTGGAGGATGTCGACCGCCTGCGCCACCGCCTCCACCTGTCCCGCCTCGTGCACGTCGGTCAGCACGGGGCAGCCGAACGTCGCCTTCACCTCCGCCAGGATCGCCAGCCCCGCGTCGATCCCGACGCCACGCCGCCCCGAGACCGAGGTCCGGTTCGCCTTGTCGAAGGAGGATTTGTAGACGAAGGGCACGCCCGCCCGCGCGGCCATGCCCGCCAGCGCCTCCGCCATCCGCAGCGCATGATCGCGGCTCTCGATCTGGCAGGGGCCGGAAATCAGGACGAAGGGCAGGTCGTTGCCGATCGTGACCCGCCCCACGGTGACATGGCGCGTGCTCATTTGGGCGCCTTGACGAAGCGGCGCAGCAGCTGGCCGCGCCACAGCCCCTTGCCCGGATGATAGTTCCAGCAGAACCAGCCGAGCGCGAGGCAGGCGAGCACGGAAAGCAGCGCCATCGGATCGCCATTGTCCCGCATGTGGCGATAGAGCGCCATGTCCGCGCGCCAGCGGTCCCGCTCGCTGCCGCCGCCATTGATGCCATAGGCATTGTCGTGCCGGCGGCAGCCGATGTTGCGGTTATACTTTCTATGGTCCAGAAAGTAGCAGTAGTCGCGGACGGGCTCGTTCATGCGCGCGAATAGGGCGGGGGTCGTGGAAAAATTCAAGCGTAAACTGTTCTACCTCGGCGGATATGATCCCCGGGGGGTCCGCTTCTATCACCAGCTGTATCGCGAACAGGCCGAGCGCTATGGCGCGCTTTCGGGCGAGACCGTGACCGTCTCGCCGCGCCGGAGCGCGCCCGGATCGGCGGCGCGCTGGATCGTGGAGAATGAGAGCGCCGGGGTCGAGACCGATTACGAGTTCCTGCGCTGGGAGGACCTGGTCGGGCGGAGCTGGATCCGCAATCCGCTCCAGCTCGCCTGGCGCTCGCTCTTCACCTATGCCGGCTTCCTGCGCTTCCTGGACATTCCGACGATCCGGCGGCTGAAGCGCGGGACGCTGATCACCCTGCTCTATCCGCCCGCCTTGGCCTTGCTGTTCCCGCTGATCGGGATGCTGCTGGTTGGGGGCGCTCTCTGCCTGCTTCTACCCTGGTATGTTGCGCTGCCGGTCGGGCTGGCGGCGGGCATCCTGCTTTCGGGCCGGCCGCTCAACAAGCTGATCGTCCCCTGGCTGCTGCGCTTTTTCCATTTCAACCACCAGTTGGCGGCGAAGGGCTATGATGCGGAGTTTTCCGCCCGCATCGACCAGTTCGCCGCGCGGATCGCGGCGACGTTGGACGAGCCTTATGACGAGATCCTGTTCGTCGCCCATTCCAACGGCTCCATCCTGGCGGCGTCGGTCATGAACCGAATCCTTGCGCTGCGGCAGGGGAAGATGCCGGAGAATTTCGCGCTGGTGACGCTGGGCCATTGTATCCCGCTGATCGGCTGCCGCGCCGATGCGCGCTGGTTCCACGAGGATCTGCGCGGCGTGGCGGCGCAGGATTTCCGCTGGATCGACATCGGGTCGCCGCCCGACGGGGCGGTGTTTCACCTGATCGACCCGATGGCGATCGTGGCCCGGGAGAGCAGGCCTCGGCTCACCCTGCTTTCGCCGCGCTTCCACCGCTTCTACGACCCGGCCACCTATCACAGCGGCTGGGGCAGCAAATATGAGATCCACTTCGACTATCTGCGGGTGGGTGACGTTCTGTCCCCGCTCGACTATCTGAGCCTCACCGCCGGCCGGCGGACCATCGACGAAGCCGTCGCCTTGTTCAGGACGATATCGTGACCGAACTGTTCACCCCGCCCTATCCCCAGCCGCCGCGCAACAAGCGCGGCTTCATCACCCGCTTCATCACCGCCTGGGACAGCTGGATCCATGTGCTGTTCGAGAAGAGCTACACGATGAAGATGGGCGAGATCAAAACGCCCGGCCAGCACATGTACATCGCCAACGAGCTGGAACTGGTCGAGCGGATCATGGGCCAGGCCAAGGAATTCCCCAAGCATGAGGAGATGGTGACCTCGCTCGCGCCGCTGATCGGCAACAGCGTGTTCACCGCGAACGGCGACGACTGGGAAGAGCAGCGGGCGATGGTCAACCCCGCCTTCCAGCATACCGCGCTCGCCAAGACGCTGCCGATGATGGTGGAGGCGGCCGACGACCTGATCGCCCGTTTCGACGCGATCAACGCGGAAAAGGGCGGCGGACCGATCGACATCGACCCGCTGATGACCCATGTCGCGGCCGACATCATCTTCCGCACGCTCTTCTCGGTGTCGCTCGACCCGGCGGGGTCGCTGACCATCCACAAGGCGTTCAGCCGCTTCCAGCGGCAGGCGCAGTCCGCGTCCATGCTGCGCATGTACAAGCTGCCGAGCTTCGGCTTCATGGCCCGCTCGCACAAGCGCGCGCGGGAGATTCACAAGGTGTTCGAACCGATCGTGCGCGACCGCTACGACCAGTTCCATCGCGACGGCACGATCGCCCATCACGACATCCTGCAATCGCTGTTCGAGGCGAAGCATCCCGTCACCGGCGAACCCTTCACCTTCCACCAGGTGATGGAGCAGGTGTCGATCATCTTCCTGGCGGGGCACGAGACGTCGGCCAGCCTGATGACCTGGGCGCTGTACCTGCTGGGCGAGTGCCAGCAGATCCAGGAGCGGCTGCGCGAGGAGGTGGAACGGCTGGCGGGCGACGCGCCCTTCACCGGCGCCGCGGTGCGCGAGATGACGCTGGTGCGCAATGTCGTGCGGGAAACGCTGCGCCTCTACCCGCCCGTCCCCTTCCTGCCGCGCGAGGTGATCTGTCCGGTGCAGATGCGCGACAAGCATCTGGAAAAGGGCGCGATGCTGGTGGTCGCGCCCTGGCTGGTCCAGCGCAATCGCGACAACTGGGCCTGTCCCCATGCCTTCGATCCCGACCGGTTCGAGAAGCCGGAGAACCAGGAGATGGTGAAGCGCGCCTATCTGCCCTTCGGCAAGGGGCCGCGCATCTGCATCGGCGCCGGCTTCGCCCAGCAGGAGGCCATGATCGTCGTCGCGGCGATGGTGCGCCATTTCCACATCATCAGCCCCGCCGACGACAAGCCCGAGCCGATCAGCCGGCTGACGATCCGTCCCAAGCACGGGCTGCGGCTGGTGCTGGCGAAGCGATAGCCGACCGGAAGCCTGCTTTCGCGGGCTAGGACACGGCCGCGATCGTATCCGCCACGACCCGGCGCAGCCATCGGTGTGCCGGGTCGTGGCGATAGCGCACATGCCAGGCCATCTCGACCGGGAAGGTGCCCAGGTCCGCCGGCGGCGGCAGCACCTTCACCCGCGGATCGATGGCAAGCCGGCGGCAGATGAGCCGCGGCAGCGTCGCGATATAGTCGGTGGCCGCCACCATCTCCGCGACTGCGAAGAAATTGGTGACCGACAGCGCCACCTCTCGCTTCAGGCTCCGCTGCGCGAGCGCCTGGAACAGCCCGGCGCGCAGGCGGCCCGGCGGCACGACATTGACATGCTTCATCGCCTCGAACTGGTCGCGGCTGATGCTGTCGCCGATGAGCGGGTGGCCCGTGCGCACCACGCATTGCAGGCTTTCGTCCATCAGATGCTGGACCACGAGATTGTCGGGCGGGTCGGTGATGCGGCCAAGCACCATCGCGGTGGTGCCCGAGACGACGCCGGTTTCGGCGAGGTCGTTGCCATAAGGGGTCAGGCGCAGCCTGATGCCGGGCGCGACTTCGGCCAGCCTTGCGACCAGCGCCGGCACGATGACGAATTCGACATAGCCGTTGGGTGCGATGGTGAAGAGCCGCTGGGCGCTGGCGGGATCGAAGTCCTGCTGTCCCAGCACGGCATCGTCGAGGCTGGCCAGCGCGTCGGCGATGCCGGGCGCGAGCTCAAGCGCGATCGGTGTCGGCTGGATGCCGTAGCGTTCGCGGATGAACAACTGATCCTTCAGCATCAGGCGCAATCGCGCCAGCGCGTTGGAAAGTGCGGGCTGGGTCATGCCGAGCCGCTCGGCCGCTCGCGTGACGCTGCGCTCCTCCATCAAGGCGATGAAGATCGGCAGCAGGTTGAGGTCATAGCGCACCAGTTATATTTTCATGATGATATCTAAAATCCAAGAAATAAACTTCTGCAATGAGATCGAAAGGCGCATCTCCTGTTCGTCCGGAACGCGGACGCCACCAGACGACAGGAGGTTTCCATGACCAACCAGAGCATGGGCAAAGTGCTTGTGATCGGCTCCAACGCCACCCGGATCGAGGTCCGCGGCAACAAATGGGGTGCGACCGGCCAGTATCTGAACGAGACCGTGGTGCCGGCGATGGCGCTGGAAGCGGCCGGCTATGAAGTCGTGCTCGCCACGCCGAACGGCAACAAGCCGACCATCGACCCCGCTTCGGATGCGGCCGCCCATTTCGACAATGACGAGGCTGCCTACAAGGCCGCCCGCGATTATTATGACAACGGCCCGGCGATGAACGCACCGCGCACGCTGCGCTCGGTCATCGACGAGGGGCTCGACCATTATGTCGGCGTCTTCTTCCCCGGCGGCCAGGCGCCGGTCGTCGACCTGATGCAGGACGGCGAGGTCGGCGAGATCCTGCGCCACTTCCATGAAGCCGAAAAGCCCACCGCGCTGCTCTGCCACGGCCCGATCGCCCTTGCTGCGGCGACGGACGATCCCCGTGCCTTCCGCGCCGCGTTGATCGCCGGCGACGAGGCCAAAGCGCGCGAATGGGCACAGGACTGGACCTACAAGGGCTATCGCATGACGATCTTCTCGGCGACCGAGGAGAAGGTGGTCGAGGATCACATCCTGCATGCGAAGATGTATTTCGACATGCCGCAGGCGCTGACCGCCGCGGGCGGGGTGGTCGAGACCAGCGCGGTCGACTTCGAACCCCATGTGGTTGTCGACCGCGAGCTCATCACGGGGCAGAATCCGCGTTCGGACCACCCCATCGCCAAGGCGCTGGTCGCGGCGCTCGAAGCCCGGCAGACCGCGTGAGAACTCGAATGACCGGCGGAGCGCTGCGCAGGCGGTCCGCCTCATCCCGTCAGCCTGGAGTTACCGCCATGACCACCCCCATCAAGATCGTCGCGATCCTCACCGCCCGGTCCGGCAAGGCCGAAGCGCTACGCGATCTGCTCGACTCGATGCTCGCTCCTTCGCGCGCCGAGCCCGGCAATCTGCGCTATGACCTCTGGACTGACGAGGCCGAGCCCGAGCGGTTCGTGCTCGACGAACTCTATGAAAATGCCGAGGCGGTTGCCGCCCATCGTGCGAGCAGCCATTTCCAGACCTATCTTGCTGCCATCAACGACCTCGCCGAGCGCAGCGCCTTCACGCTTCGCCCGCTCGGCGTGGCCTGACCCCCAATCCCGGCCACAAGGAACCTCATCATGGCTCTCAAGGATATCCTCCCCTCCCGCCTGGGCTTCGGCGCCGCGCCGCTGGGCAACATGTTCCGCGCGATTCCCGAGGAGGAAGCGCTGGCGACGGTCGAGGCCGCCTGGAACGACGGCATCCGCTATTTCGACAACGCCCCCTTCTATGGCGCCGGCCTTGCCGAAATCCGCATGGGCGAAGCGCTCAAGTCGAAGCCGCGCGACGGTTATGTCGTCAGCACCAAGGTCGGCCGCATCGTGCTGGACGAGATCGAGCAGGCACCGCGCGACAATGGCGAGAAGGGCGACGTGTTCGCCAACGGCCGCCCCAACAAGGTGATCAACGACTATTCGGCCGACGCGACGCTGCGATCGATCGAGGACAGCCTGAAGCGCCTGCAGACCGACCATATCGACATCGTGTGGGTCCATGACGTCGCGCAGGATTTCTATGGCGACGAGTGGCTGGCAAGGTTCGAGGAGGCGCGCACCGGCGCGTTCAAGACGCTCGACCGGCTGCGTGACGAGGGCGTGATCAAGGCCTGGGGCCTGGGCGTGAACCGGGTCGAGGCGGTCGAATTGCTGCTCGATCTCGACGGTCCCCGCCCCGACGGCTCGCTGCTGGCGGGGCGCTATACCTTGCTCGACCATAGCCGGGCGCTGCAGCGGCTGATGCCCAAGGTGGCCGAGCGGGGGCTGGGGATCGTGGTCGGCGGGCCCTATAGCTCGGGCGCTCTGGTGGGCGGGCCCAATTTCGAATATGCGCCCGCCACGCCGGAAATCCTGGCTCGGGTCGCTGCGATCAAGGCGATCGCCGACCGGCACGGCATCAGCATGAAGGCCGCGGGCCTGCAATTCGCGCTCGCCAACCCGGCCGTCGCCGCCGTTATCCCCGGCGCCAGCCGTCCTGCGCGGATCGCCGAGGACACGGCCGCGCTGGCCGAGGTCATCCCGGCCGATTTCTGGCGCGAACTGCGTGCGGCCGGGCTGGTCGACGCGGCGGCGCCCCTGCCGGCGTGAGTCTCGCCGGTCGCCGGAGGGAGATCCCGGGCGACCGGTACCCCAAGTGAAGATGGTGTGCCACTTCTTCGCGGCACGGGCGTTTGGCCTCCATGCAGCAGGGCGAGCAGGCAGCGATGGAAGCGCAGAAGGGACTGGCCAGCAGCGCTGCCGATCTCGCCAGCAGCGCTGAGCAGCAGGCCGACAGCGCCGATCGCAGGACGGAACTGGCGGCGGATCGTACCGTGCTTGCCGCCGAGAGAACCTATGCCGCCTGGGTGAGGACCGGCCTTGCCGCATTGGCGTCCGGCGTCGGCGCCCGGGCCTTGCTGGAGGATGTCGTCCCCAGGCCGCTGGCCATGGCGGCCGGCACCGTGCTCATCCTGTTCAGCGGCTTTTGCTTCCTGGCGGCGGTGTGGCGTCAGATGATCCCGGTCGCGCCGCCCCGACCCGATACGCCGCGCCTCCCCTCATGGCTGCTGATCGGCGTAAACGGTTTCCTGCTGCTGGTGAGCTTTTCTGCTCTGGTCGGAGTATGGGTACAATGATCGTCGATCCGGGGTGCCACGCATGAGCCTTTCCCAATGGTTGTCCGTGATCACGCTGGTCGGGATGATGGGCCTCTTCCTGTGGGGACGCTTTCGCTATGACGTGACCGCGGTGATCGCGCTCCTGGCGGCGGTGCTCATCGGCATCGTCAAGCCCGCCGACGCGTTCAAGGGCTTTTCCGACGACATCGTCATCATCGTCGGGTCCGCGCTGGTGCTTTCCGCGGCGGTGCAGCGATCGGGCGTGATCGAGCTCGCGCTCGGCGTCACCGCGCGGCGCATCCGCCGCATTCCGTCGCAGCTGCTCCTGCTGACCGCTTCCGTGGGCCTTGCTTCGGCGCTCATCAAGAATGTGGGTGCGCTTGCGATGCTGATGCCGGCCGCCCTGCAGATGGCGAAGAAGAATGAGGCGAGCCCATCCGTTTTCCTGATGCCCATGTCCTTCGCCTCGCTGCTGGGCGGGCTGATGACCATGGTGGGCACGTCCCCCAACATCATCGTCAGCCGCGTGCGGGAAGAGATGACGGGCGAGCCGTTCCGCATGTTCGATTATTTCCCGACCGGCTTCGGCCTGTTCATCGTCGGGCTGCTCTTTCTCCGCTTCGGCTACCCCCTCCTGCCGCGCAACCGCCGGGGCGTTCCGACCCTGGGCGAGGCGCTGAACATTTCCGACTATGTGACCCAGGCGACCATCACCGAGGGGTCGCCGCTGATCGGCAGGACGGTCGAGGAATTTCTGGACCGCAACGAACGGCAGGTAACGCTGACCGGGCTGCTGCGTGGCGACATGCGTGGCGACGTGCACCCCACGGTTCACCTGGAGGAAGGCGACATCCTCATCCTGGGCGGGCCGCCGGAGGCGCTGGAACGCGTGGTCGCCCGCGATCAGCTAGCGCTCGTGGGGCAGGAGGAAAGCGGGGAGCGCGATGGCGACGAGATCGGCGTGATCGAAGCGGTGGTGACGACCGATTCCGCCCTGATCGGCCGGACCGCAGGCCGGCTGCTCATGCGCGAGCGGCTGGGCATCAACCTGATCGCGGTGGCCCGCGCCGGCGAGCGCCTGACCAACAAGCCGGGCCAGATCGTCCTGCGCGCCGGAGACGTGCTGGTGCTGCAGGGGCCGATCGACCGGCTCCCCGATCATCTGGCGCAGCTCGGCGCGTTGCCCTTGGCGCAGCGGTCGATCAGGCTCGGTTCGGCGAAGCGCGGCTGGCTGGCGGTGGTCATCCTCGGCCTGGCCATGATCGCCACCGCGACCGGCCTGGTCCCTGTGGCGATCGCCTTCTTCGCCGCCGCGAGCCTGGTCGTCATCACCGGAGCATTGCCGGTCCGCGAAGCCTATGACGTGGTCGAATGGCCCATCCTCATCATGCTGGGAGCGCTGATCCCGGTCAGTGAGGCGCTGCAAAGCACCGGGGCATCGGGCATATTGGCGACCCAGCTTGCCCATGCGGCGGCGATGCTTCCCCCCTGGGGCGCGGTGGCGCTGATCCTCACCACCGCCATGGCCGTCACG
This sequence comes from Sphingobium ummariense RL-3, assembly GCF_000447205.1. Taxonomy (GTDB): domain Bacteria; phylum Pseudomonadota; class Alphaproteobacteria; order Sphingomonadales; family Sphingomonadaceae; genus Sphingobium; species Sphingobium ummariense. Next base: position 10,234 of record NZ_AUWY01000111.1, read on the forward strand.
CCCTTTCTGAACAACGCCGCCACCGTCCTGGTGATGGCGCCGATCGCCGCCGTATTCGCCCATGACCTGGGCTATCGTCCGGACGCCTTTCTGATCGCCACGGCGGTCGGCGCGGGGAGCGATTTCCTGACGCCGATCGGCCATCAGTGCAACACGCTGGTCCTTGGGCCAGGCGGCTACCGCTTCAGCGACTATGCGCGGCTGGGGGCGCCACTGTCCCTTCTCGTGATCCTGATTGGAACGCCATTGATCCTGTGGATCTGGCCGCTGTGAGCACGCCCCCCAATGGGCCTAGCCGCGAATCGCCTGTAGCGCCTGATGAATCTGTGCGACGACGGCTGCGCCTTCCCCGACGGCGGCGGCAACCCGCTTCGTCGAGCCGGCGCGCACATCGCCGATCGCGAAGACGCGCGGCATGCTGGTTTCCAGCAGCTGCGGGGGATTGGCCGGGTCCCGAACGCCTTCGGGAATGTCGCGCCCCGTCAGGATGAAGCCCCCGGCATCGGTCGCGACGCAGCCCCGTGTCCACGCTGCGTTGGGATCGGCCCCGATGAACAGGAACAAGTGCCGCAGAGGCTGGCGCACGATAGTGCCCTGCGTGCGGCACCGGAAGTTCGCCGCGTCGATCATGCCGTCGCCCGGTCCTTCGAGCGAGGCGATCTCCTTGCCGACATGCACGTCGATATTGGGCTGGCTGGCGATGCGCTCGATCAGATATTGCGACATGGTCGCTTCCAGCGGGCGGCGCGCGATCAGATGCAGCCGCTCCACGAAGGGAGCCAGATAGACTGCGGCCTGCCCCGCCGAATTGCCGCCGCCGACGAGGCCGACGACCTGCCCCTGCACCAGCTTCGCCTCGATCGGGGAGGCCCAGTAGGAGATGCCGACATTGTCGAACGCCTCGATGCCGGGAATGTCCGGCCTGCGATAGCGCGCGCCCGAGGCGATGATGACCGTGCGGGCGAGGGCGCCATGATCCCCCGCCAGCACGAGCCGATGCACGTCGTCCGAGCCGCATTCGAGGTGGGAGACGCAGTTGGGGATCGCGATCTCCGCGCCGAACTTGAGCGCCTGATTGAAGGCACGGCCGGCCAGCGCCTGCCCCGTGATGCCAGTGGGAAAGCCGAGATAGTTCTCGATCCGCATCGACGCGCCCGCCTGTCCGCCGAAGGCCCGCTCGTCCAGCACGAGGACCGAGAGGCCCTCCGACGCGGCATAGACGGCCGCCGCCAGTCCCGCAGGACCGGCACCCACGATCGCGACGTCGTAAAGCCTGTCGGGCGAAATTTCCGGCACCATGCCAAGGCAGGCCGCCATCTCCGCTTGCGTCGGCCGTTTCAGCAAGGTGCCGTTGGGGCAGACCATGACCGGCAGGTCGGCGCGGCCGAGGCCCAGCTGCACCACCAGATCATGTCCCTCCCCCTGCGCATCGGCATCCATCACGAGATGGGGATAGCCGCTGCGGGCCAGGAAGTTCTGGATGCGCACGAGGTCCGCCGATCCCGGCTGCCCGATCAGGATCGAGCCGGCGCCAGCTTCGATGAGGCCGACGCGCCGCAGGATCAGCGCCCGCATGATCGTCTCGCCCAGTTCGGCCGCGCCGACCATCAGCGCCCGCAGGTGCGGGGCATCGAAGGGCAGCGCGAGACAGCCATGCTCGCCGGCCCGCCCGCTCGCCATCGACGGCCGGCCCGCCAGCTGGTTGACCTCGCCGCTGAGCTCGCCCGGACCGTGCCGGTGGATCAGCGCCTCCCCGGCAAGCCCGTCGCGGCGGACCGCCTCGATACAGCCTTCCAGCACCAGCCAGGCCGGCTCGCCCGACGCTCCGATCGAATACAGCGTCTGCCCCGGCTCGAAGCGGCGTGCGGGCCCGCTGGCGAACCGGGACGCGATTTCGATCTGCGCCTTGTCCAGTCTCGGGAAGAGCTGCGCCGCGCGTTCCTCTATCACGCTCATCTCACGCACTCCCCTGGTCCAGCCCGAGCAATAAAGTCGGTATCAATTCCGACACCGTCGGATGCACCGGCACGGCCCAGCGCAACGTATCGACCGGCTCCCCGGCGGACATGGCGTCGAGAATGCCGTGGATCGCCTCGTCCCCGCTCGTCCCCAGGATCGCCGCGCCCAGGATATGCCGCGTTGCACGATCGGCGACCACCTTCATCAGGCCGAGCGTTTCCCCCTTCTCCACGGCGCGGCCGACGCGGGACATGGGCCGGGACGAAACGAGGACGTCATGTCCCTTCGCCCGCGCCTCCGTTTCCGTCATGCCGGCGCGGCCGAGTGGAGGATCGGTGTAGAGCGCATAGCCCGGGATGCGCTGGCCGAGCCGGCGGTCGGCGCCGTCGAGCAGGTTCGCCGCGACGATCTCGAAATCATTATAGGCGGTATGGGTGAACGCGCCGCGGCCGTTGCAGTCGCCCAGAGCCCAGATGCCGGGCACGCTGGTCGCGAGCCGGTCGTCCACCTTGATATAGCCACGCTCGTCGGTCGCGACGCCTGCGGCATCGAGGCCTAGATCATCGGTATTGGGCCGGCGTCCGACCGCCAGGAGGACATGGCTGCCCACGACTTCCGGTTCGCCGTTTCGGCAGGCGACCGTGACGATGACGCCCGAAGGATGCGGCTTGAACCCGATACAGTCGGCGTCCGTCCGGACGGTGATGCCCTCCGCCTCGACAAAGGCACGGATCGCATCGGAAATCTCCGGATCCTCGCGCGCGATCAGCCGCTCCCCTCGCTCGACGATCGTGACCTTCGCACCGAAGCGCGCATACATCTGCGCAAATTCAAGGCCGATATAGCTGCCGCCCACGACCACCAGATGGTCGGGCAGGCTGTCGAGCGCCACCATGTCGGTATTGTCGAGATGGGGCACATCGCCGACACCCGGCATGTCGGGCACGCTCGCCCGCCCGCCGACGTTGAGGAAGATGTGCGGCGCCGTCAGCGCGACCCCGTCCACTTCCACCTGCGACGGGCCGGTCAGCCGCGCATGGCCGCGCAGCAGGGTGAGGCCCTTCATCTTCCCGAGCCATTGCTCGTTGCGTTCGCGCGCGTCGTCCGCGACCTTCCGGGCGCGCGCGGCCACGGCCTTCATGTCGACCCTAACGTCGCCCACGATCACGCCCAGGTCCTGCCGTCGCGCCAGATGCGCTGCATAGGCGCTGGCCACCAGGGCCTTGGTCGGCATGCAGCCCGTGTTGACGCAAGTGCCGCCGATCAGCTTGCGCTCGACAAGGGCGACCTTCCAGCCCGCCGCGGTCAGGCGCCCGGCAAGGGGCGGCCCCGCCTGTCCGGCGCCGATGATGATCGCATCGAAGGTCTGGCTCATGGCGCGTGCATCCCGGGACGTGTTTGGCAGCTCATCGAATCGTTCGCGATGCGACGCGGCCATGCTAGGGCAAGAGCGCGACAGCGCGAAGGAGCAAAGCATGGCCGAAGGCTGCGATCATGCCGCCAGCGTCAACGATGTCATTCCCCAGAGCCTGGGCTGCGCCGAATGCCTGGCGAGCGGCAGCTGGTGGGTGCACCTGCGCCTGTGCCGCACCTGCGGTCATGTGGGGTGCTGCGACGATTCCCCCAATCGCCATGCGACCGCCCATTTTCATGAGACGGGCCATCCGATCATCGAGGGCTATGACCCGCCCGAAGGCTGGGGCTGGTGCTATGTCGACGAGGTCGAGATCGATTTCGCCGGCGACACGACGCCGCAGCGTGGACCGATACCCAAGTTCATCGATCCCTTCGGCCGGCTGATCGAGGCGGCCATCCGGGGGCTGTCGCCGAAGGTCTGATAGCGCCGTTCGGGAGGCGCTCCGCCGACCGGACGATCAATCGAACAGGCTGGAGACCGAGCTTTCGTCCGCGATTCGCTTGATCGCCTCGCCCAGCAGCGGGGCGATGGGGAGGTGGCGGATGTGGCCGGCGTTGCAGACCGCATCGGTGCCCTGGATCGAGTCGGTGATGACCAGTTCCTTGAGCTCGGACGCCTCGACCCGCGCCACCGCGCCGCCCGACAGCACGCCGTGGCTCACATAGGCGACGACTTCCTCGGCCCCCGCCGCCTTGAGCGCGCCCGCGGCGTTGCAGAGCGTGCCCGCCGAATCGACGATGTCGTCGATCAGCACGCAGAAGCGGCCCTTCACGTCGCCGATGATGTTCATCACTTCCGATTCGCCGGCGCGCTCGCGGCGCTTGTCGACGATGGCGAGCGGCGCATTGTCGAGCCGCTTGGCGAGCGCGCGGGCGCGCACCACGCCGCCGACGTCGGGCGAGACGACCATCAGGTTGCGGTCGCCGAAACGGGCCTGGATGTCGGCCGACATCACCGGCGCGCCGAAGAGATTGTCCGTCGGGATGTCGAAGAAGCCCTGGATCTGGCCGGCGTGCAGGTCGACCGAGAGGACGCGGTTGGCGCCGGCCGTGGTGATGAGGTTCGCCACCAGCTTGGCGCTGATCGGGGTACGCGGGCCGGGCTTGCGGTCCTGCCGGGCATAGCCGAAATAGGGGAGCACCGCCGTGATCCGCTTGGCCGACGCGCGCTTCAGCGCATCGATCATGATCAGCAGTTCCATCAGGTTGTCGTTGGTGGGGTAGCTGGTCGACTGGATCACGAACACGTCTTCGCCACGCACATTCTCGTGGATCTCGACGAACACCTCCTCATCGGCGAAGCGGCGGACGCTGGCGTCGGTGAGGGGGATTTCGATATAGTCGGCGATGGCGGCGGCCAGCGGCTTGTTGGAATTGCCGGTCATGAGCTTCATGGCCAAAAACCCCTCGTGACGAATTGATGACGGTGACGGAGACGCGGCCCCTTTAGCGGTGCAAGCCCCCGGTGGAAAGGCGCTTTTGCGCGACATCATAAAATGCTTTAGGGGCGCCGCCATGACCGAGAAAATCACGATCGCCCTTGCCCAGATGACGCAGTCGGTGGGCGATCTGGCCGCCAATGCCGATGCCATGCTGGAATGGCGCGCGCGCGCGGGGGGCGCCGACCTGATCGTCTATCCCGAACTGCAGCTGATCGGCTACCCGCCCGAGGACCTGGTTCTGAAGCCGGCCCTGGTCGATCGCGCCAATCGCGAGCTGGACAGGCTGGCCCAGGCGACGGCGGATGGCGGCCCGGCCATGCTGGTGGGGACGGTGGTCGCGGCGCAGGGCGTGCTGTTCAACGTCGTCGCCCTGCTGGAGGGCGGCGCGGTCACCCAGATCAGGCAGAAGCGCGAACTCCCCAATTACGGCACCTTCGACGAGAAGCGGCTGTTCGCGCCGGGGCCGCTGCCCGCGCCGATCGACTTCCGCGGCATCAGGATCGGCGTGCCGATCTGCGAGGACATCTGGTTTCCCTTCGTCACCGCCCATCTGAAGGCGGAAGGGGCGGAAATCCTGATCAGCCCCAATGGCAGCCCCTATGAGATCGACAAGGACGACCGCCGCATCAATGCCGTCGCCGGCACGCGGGTACGCGAGACGGGCCTGCCGATCGCCTATCTGAACCGGGTTGGCGGCCAGGACGAACTGGTGTTCGACGGCGCGTCCTTCGTGATGAACGCCGACCTGTCGCTCGCCCACCGCCTGCCCGAATGGGAGGAGGCGCTGGTGCTGACGCAGTGGGAGAAGCGGGAGGGGCGCTGGACCTGCCTGCCCGGCGCCTGCGACGTGCCGGACGAGCGGCCCGCCGACATCTATCACGCGATGGTGCTGGGGCTGCGCGACTATGTGAACCGCAACCGGTTTCCCGGCGTGGTGCTGGGCCTGTCGGGCGGGCTCGATTCGGCGTTGTCGGCGGCCGTTGCCGTCGATGCGCTGGGGCCGGAGCGGGTGTGGTGCGTGATGATGCCGTCGCGCTTCACCGGCCAGGAGAGCCTGGACGATGCGGTGGAATGCGCGCGGCTGCTGGGGGTGCGATACGACACGATCCCGATCGAGCCGGCGGTCGGCGCGTTCGATGCGATGCTGGCGGACACGTTCGCGGGCCATCCCCGCGACCTGACCGAAGAGAATCTCCAGTCCCGCATCCGCGGCGTCACGCTGATGGCGCTGTCCAACAAGTTCGGCCACATGCTGCTGACCACCGGCAACAAGAGCGAGATGTCGGTGGGCTATGCCACCATCTATGGCGACATGGCGGGCGGCTATTCGGTGCTGAAGGACGCCTACAAGACCACGGTGTTCGACCTGTCGCGCTGGCGCAATGCGCACAGGCCCGCGCTGGGCCTCGGCCCAGCCGGCCCCGTGATGCCCGAGCGGGTCATCACCAAGCCGCCCACGGCCGAGCTGCGCGAGAACCAGAAGGACGAGGACAGCCTGCCGCCCTATGAGGTGCTGGACCCCATCCTCTACGGCCTTGTCGAGGAGGAACTGTCGGTGGAACAACTCGTTGCGCGCGGCTTCGAGCGGGAGACCGTCGCGCGGATCGAGCGGCTGCTCTACGTCGCCGAATACAAGCGCCGCCAGTCGCCGCCGGGCGTCAAGCTCGGCACCCGCAATTTCGGGCGCGACCGGCGCTATCCGATCACCAGCGCCTTTCGCAGCCTATGACCGTCGTCACCCGCTTCGCGCCGTCGCCGACCGGCCAGCTGCATGTCGGCAACATCCGCGCGGCGCTGCACAACTGGCTGTGGGCGCGCAAGAGCGGCGGCCGGTTCCTGCTGCGGCTGGACGATACCGACCTGGAACGGTCGCGGCCGGAATATGAGGAGGGCATTCGCGCCGACCTCGGCTGGCTGGGCCTGAACTGGGACGGGGAGGCGCGGCAGTCGGAACGGTTCGCGCTTTACGAGGAACGGTTCGAGGCGCTGAGGGCGTCGGGGCATGTCTATCCCGCCTATGAGACGCAGCAGGAGCTGGAACTGCGCCGCAAGGTGCTGCTGGGACGCGGCCTGCCTCCGGTCTATGACCGCGCCGCGCTGTCGCTGACGGCGGAGCAGATCGCGGCCTGTGAGGCGGAAGGGCGGCGGCCGCACTGGCGTTTCCGGCTCGACCATGACAGCCCCATCGCCTGGACCGACCTGATCCGCGGCGACCAGCGTTTCGATCCGAAGCTGCTGTCCGATCCGGTGATCCGCCGGGCGGACGGAACCTGGCTCTACATGCTGCCCTCCGTGATCGACGACATCGACATGGGCGTGACGCACATCCTGCGCGGCGAGGACCATGTGTCCAACACGGCGGTGCAGATCCAGATGTTCGCCGCGCTCGGCGCGCCGCTTCCCGCCTTCGCGCACGAGGCGCTGCTGACCGGCAGCGAGGGCAAGCTGTCGAAGCGGCTGGGGTCGCTGGGCGTCGCGCATTTCCGCGAGCTGGGGCTGGAGCCGATGGCGGTGCTGTCGCTGCTGGCGCGGCTGGGCAGCAGCCTGCCGGTCGAGCCCTTTGCCGATCCGCAACCGCTGGTCGAAAGCTTCGACTTCGCCCATTTCGGCCGCGCGCCTGCGCGCTTCGACGAGGGCGAACTGGCAGGCCTCAACCAGAAGATCGTCCATCTCCTACCCTATGCAGCCGTGGCGGATCGCTTGCCCGAGGGGATGGATGCGGTTGCCTGGGACGTGATCCGGCCCAATCTGGAGACGGTGGCGCAGGCGGCGGACTGGTGGCGGATCGTCACCGGGCCGGTGGATGCATCCGGGCCGGAGGCGGAAGATCAGGACTTCCTAGCAGCAGCGCGCGAACGGCTGGCTGCTCTGCCCTTTGACGAAGGCGTGTGGCGCTCTCTCACCGAAGCGCTAAAGGCACAGACCGGCCGCAAGGGCAAGGCGCTGTTCCTGCCCTTGCGTCGGGCGCTCACCGGATTGGATCACGGCCCCGACATGGGTCAGCTCCTGCCGCTGATCGGGCGGGAAGAGGCATTGAGGCGCCTGGCTGCGGATTGACGGCATGTGCTCCTGCGAGAGCAGGAGCACGCCAGCCTCAATTTACCCGTATCATCTCCAGCGCGCGGCCGACTGCCAGGATACCCTCTGGCGCAGCGGCGAAGCCCATATGGGTGCAGTCGACCTCCATCGCATGGTCGCGCTCGCCAGCGCGACCGCGGGCGCATTCGGGCAGGATCACCCCGTCACGTTGCGACCACAGGGCGATTGTCGGAACCGGCGGCTTTTCCTCGCGCGTGCAGGGAAAAGGGGGCTCGTCGACGGGGAAGCCCGATACCAGCTGGTAGATGCGCCAGGCGTGGTTGGCGCGGGGATTGCCGGAGAAGGGCGTACCCATCGTCACGACGCCGGCCACCTTGACCGGCGCGAACTTCGCATATTCGCGCGCGAACAGGCCACCCAGGCTCCAGCCGACCAGCGTGACCGGTTTGCCGGTCTCGCGCCGGATGGCGTCCACCCGCTGGTCGATCTTCTCCAGGCTATCAGGCTTCGGCCCGAAATTGCGCCCCATGCCCCAGCCATGCGCCTGGAACCCGGCCAGGCCCAGAACGCCGCGCAGCGGCTCCATGCGCTGTTCGGACGCGAGCAGGCCGGGGATCAGCAGGACATGGCGGCCGTCGCCCCGGATCTGCCCGGCCAGCGCCGCAGCCTGCGCCTTCGTGCGGGCCAGGTCGAACGGTACCGAGGCATTGCCCAGAAGATGCTGCCAGGAGGGCAGGATCGCCGCGCGCGGGCCGCTGGCAAGACGGGTCTTCCAGAGGGTGGCGATGGCGTCTGCGTAGGGAGGCACGAAAATATATCCTGTCCGAAACGGAAAAGATGACATTCTCGTGACGAACGCGTCCGGCGTCCATCGGTTTCATCTTGCGCGGCGAACGGATCGTCGCGGATTTGGGGGTCAGGGCGCCAGCGGCGAGGTCTGCGCCACTGGTGCGCCTTCGGACGTGCGAAGCGCCCGTGGCTCCAGGATCGCCGCGGTCTCTATGAGGTCGAGCGCGCGGCGCGCCTCCATATAGCGGCGGGCATATTGCAGCCACCGGTCGGCAACGGCCCGATTGGGCATCTGTTCCACCTCGACCAGGGCCGATCCGACGCGGCCCGCGTCGATGTAGCGCAGCGCACGATCCAGCGCGATCTGCGGGCGCGGCGAAGGCGTGGAGGCGCGGCGGATGGTGACAAGCTCGCGCGCCTCGTGCCGCAGCGCCTGCCACCAGCTCGCATCGGGCGGCGGCGTCGTCACCTGATCGGCGATGTCCTGCAATCCGCCGCGCAGATCGGTGAGCGTGATCGGTTCCCGCGCGGCGTTGATGATGGTGGCGACGGCGCGCGGCTGGGCCTGGCCGAAGCGCAGCCGCAGCTGGCCTTCGATATAGCCGAGCGGGGCGCCGCTATCGAGCGCGCGGCGGGCGGCGAAGGCCACCAGCAGACCTTCGGCACGGGCAGCATTGCCGGAGGCGGCCTGCGCTTCGACCGTGATGCGGTTCAGCCGCTCTTCGAGCTGCACGACACGCCCGTCCAGCATCTGCGCGGCGTCGTGGCTGAGCGGGCGCATCGGCGCGGCACCCAGGTCAGCGGCGGGCACGGCGGCGACGGGCTGTGTCGCCGCGTCGCCCCAGCGGCGCTCGATCAGCGGCAGGGCCCAGAGGGTGATGAGGACGCCCACGGCGAAGGCGGCGAGAAGAAGGAGCAGCGTCAGCCAAAGGCCGCGGCGCGGCGCAGGAGCGGCTATAGCGGGCGGGGTCGCGGCTCCGTCCTCATCGCGCATCGGTGGCGTGTCCTCCATAGGGCGACAGTCCTTCGCACAATCGCGCGGCGAGGGCCAGCATCCTGTCGTCGGCGGGGCGTTCGGCGCTCACGGCGCTTGCCCAGCCGCCGCCGCAGGCGGCAAGCGCGGCCGGGCTGATGGCAACGATATGCTTCCCCATGCGCGCCGCTTCGGGCACCAGGGTCGCGAGGCGTGCGCCGGCGCGGGGCGAATGGACCAGCAGCACGGCGACGTCCGGCAAGCTTTCCTCCAGCGCGGCAGCACCCGTGGGACGCATCCGATAGACCGGGATACGCATGATGCGCAGTGGTCTGCCCTCGATCGGTGCGACGCTCTCGCCCGCAAGGTGCAACACCCTGTCATGGCCGTCGCCGACGATCCGCGCAGCGATCGCGCTGCCGTCGCCATCCCCGGCCGTGACGCGCGGAAAGCCTGCCTGGCGGAGCGCGTCGGCCGTCGCTTCACCCACGGCATAGGCGGGAAGGGCGCGATAGGCGCGAAGGTTGGCCAGTCGCGCTGTCTGCGCGCTGGTGACGAGCAGCGCGTCGAACTGGCCCGCCGGCGGCGCCTGCCAGGGCAGGGGTTCGGCTTCGAACAGGGGGACGCGCAGCGGGGAAAGCCCGAGAGCTTCAGCGCGCGCCGCGGTCCTGCCGGCGCCGGGTTCGGGCCGCAGGATCACGAGCGGCTTCATGCCTCGAACAGCGCCCGCAGTGCCGGGCTCGCGCGATCCAGCAGGGCACGGCCCATCGCCTCCGCCGCACATGTATCGCCGCGCGCGATCAGCCGCTCGTCGGCCACGCATTCCCGGCCATCGCTGCTCAGTATCTCTGCGCGCAGGCGGACGGTGTCATCATGCGCGAGCACGCCCAGCGCGCCGATCGGCGAATGGCAGGTGCCGCCAAGCCCTTTGAGCACCGCACGTTCCAGCGTCACGCAATCGAACGTATCGGCATCGTTGATCGCCTGCAGCAGCGACAGCACCGTCTGATTGGCGGCCAGCGTCTCGATGCCGACCGCCCCCTGCGAAGGGGCGGGCAGCATCATATCCACCGGCATCGCGGTGCCGATGTTCTCCTGTCCCAGCCGGTCCAGCCCCGCAGCCGCCAGCAATGTGGCGTGCACCTCTCCCGCCTCCAGCTTGGCGAGGCGCGTGGCGACATTGCCGCGGAACACTGTGATGGTCGCGTCCGGTCGCTGCCGGCGCACCATCGCCGCGCGGCGCGGCGAGCTGGTTCCGACCAGTGGTTCAGGCGGCAGCGCCGCCAGGCTTTCCGCCCCTACCAGCCGGTCGCGCACGTCCGCGCGCGGCAGCATGGCGGCGATACGGATGGTTTCCGGGCGCAGCGTCTCCACATCCTTCATGGAGTGCACGGCGATGTCGATCTCCCCGCTTGCCAGCGCCCGGTCCAGCTCCTTGGTCCAGAGCGCCTTGCCGCCGATCTCGGCGAGGGCACGATCCTGGATGCGGTCGCCGCTGGTCTGGACGATCACGGTCTCGATGGCCTCCAGAGGCCAGCCATGGCGCGCGCGCAGCGCCTGCGCGGTCATATGGGCCTGGGCGAGCGCGAGCGGCGAGCCACGGGTACCGAGGCGAAGCGGTCGGGAAAGGGCAGTCATATGCGGCCTTGCTCTAATGGCCGGGGGCATTAGATGGAAGCGGCAATGACCATCATCCTCGGCCTGGAATCGAGCTGCGACGAGACCGCGGCGGCGCTGGTGACGGCGGAGGGCAGAATCCTCGCCCATCGGCTCGCGACGCAGGAGGAAGCGCACCGCCCCTATGGCGGCGTCGTGCCGGAGATCGCCGCGCGCGCGCATGTCGAGGCGCTGAGCCCGTTGATCGAGGCGGCGCTGGCCGATGCGGACATGACCCTGGACGATGTCGACGTGATCGCCGCGACCGCCGGGCCGGGCCTGATCGGCGGCGTGATGGTCGGCCTCGTCACCGGCAAGGCGCTCGCCCATGCGGCGGGCAAGCCGCTGGTGGCGGTCAACCATCTGGAGGGCCATGCGCTTTCCCCCCGGCTCGCCGACCCGTCGTTGCGCTTTCCCTATCTGCTGCTGCTGGTGTCGGGTGGCCATTGCCAGCTGCTCCACGTCAGGGGTCCGGGCGACTATGCCCGGCTCGCCACCACGATCGACGACGCGGCGGGCGAGGCCTTCGACAAGACGGCGAAGCTGCTCGGCCTCGGCTTTCCCGGCGGTCCTGCCGTGGAGAAAGCGGCGGCCAAGGGCGATCCCAAGGCCGTGCCGCTGCCGCGCCCGCTTGTCGGATCGGACGAGCCGCATTTCTCCTTCGCCGGCCTCAAGAGCGCGGTGATGCGCGCGGCGCAGTCCGGCCAATATGCGACCGAGGATATCGCCGCCAGCTTCCAGCAGGCCGTGATCGACTGTCTGGTCGACCGCACCCGCCGGGCGCTGGGGGCGAGCGCGGGCGTGACCGCGCTGGTCGTGGCGGGCGGTGTCGCTGCGAACCAGGCCGTGCGCGGGGCGCTGACCGCGCTGGCGGCGGAACGCGATTTGCCGTTCGTCGCGCCGCCGCTGTGGCTGTGTACCGACAATGCGGCGATGATCGCCTGGGCCGGGGCGGAGCGCTATGCTGCCGGCATGGTCGACGATCTTTCCATCCCTGCCCGTCCCCGCTGGCCGCTCGATCCCGATGCCGAGAAGGCGCGCGGCGCCGGAGTCAAGGCATGAAGGGCGTGAGGGCATGAAGGCGGGCGTCATCGGCGCGGGGGCCTGGGGCACGGCGCTGGCGCAATTGCTTGCCGCCGACGGGCAGGAGGTGCGCCTGTGGGCGCGCGAGCCCGACGTGGTGGATGCGATCAATCGCGACCATGTGAACCCGCTCTATCTGCCCGGAGTCCCGCTGTCCGCCAGCATCGTCTCCACCGATGCGATGGCGGACATGGCCGACCGCGAGATGCTGCTGGTCGTCAGCCCCGCCCAGCATCTGCGCAGCGTCGTCGCGCAGGCGCCGGCGGGCGTGCCGCTGGTCCTCTGTTCCAAGGGCATCGAGGCCGGCACCTCCCTGCTGATGTCCGAAGTCGCGGCGCAGGCGCAGCCGACTTCGCCGATCGCCGTCCTGTCCGGTCCCACCTTCGCGGCGGAGGTGGCGCGCGGCCTGCCCACTGCGATCACTCTGGCCTGCGCCGATGGCGACCTTGCCGCGCGGATCGCACAGCGCATCGCCCGGCCGGCCTTCCGGCCCTATCTCTCCGACGACGTGATCGGCGCGGAGATCGGCGGCGCGGTCAAGAATGTGCTCGCCATCGCCTGCGGCGTGACCGAGGGCGCGGGGCTTGGCCTCAATGCGCGCGCGGCGCTCATCAGCCGGGGCTTTGCGGAGATGACCCGCTTCGGCCTCGCGCGCGGGGCGCGGGTGGAGACGCTGGCCGGCCTGTCGGGCCTGGGCGACCTGGTGCTCACCTGCTCCTCAACCAACTCGCGCAATTTTTCGCTGGGCAAGGGGCTGGGCGAAGGCCGTCCGGCGGCCGAGCTTCTCGCCAACCGACGCACCGTGGCGGAAGGCGCGTTCACCGCCCCCGTGCTGCGGGCGGCGGCAAGGGCCGCGGGCGTGGAAATGCCGGTGACGGAAGCGGTCTGCGCGCTGCTGGAAGATGTTGCGCCGCTGGCACAGGTGATCGACGCACTGCTCGCCCGACCGCTGCGGCCCGAATAAAGCATCGCCCCCGCAGCCGATATTGCTTACATTGCGCTTTCGACACCATGACGCGACAGGGGGATCATAAGTCTTTGGCGGCCGAGGTATCCCCTCCGGATCAGCAGGATGACATTGCGGCGCTGGCCAGGGGCGGGCGCACCAACATCTTCGGTTTCCTGCTACGGCTGGCCGCGCGCCTGCCCTTCCTGTTCATCGCGGGGCGCTGGTACGGCGCCGACGCGCTGGGCCGCTTCGCCTATGCGGTGCTGGTGGTCGAATTCGCCGCGCAGCTCGCGACACTGGGCCTCAAGCGCGGGCTGGCCGGCGCACTGACCCAGACCGAGCGGCCGCACAGCCATGTCGTGACGGACGCGATGGTGGTCACGCTCGCCGCTTCGCTGGTCGCGAGCGGGCTGCTCGTCGCCTTCCCCCAGGCGATGTTCCCCAACAGCGGCATCAACGGGCTGGACCGGCTGCTGGCGCTGACGGCCATTGCGGTCGCGCTGTCCGACGTGGCGCTGGCGGCCTGCGCCTATCGCTTCGACATCGGCGCCACGGTACGCGCGCGGTCGATCATCGAGCCATGGGCGATCAGCATCGGCGCCTTCGCCTTCGCCTTCTATTCGACCCGCGACGGCCTCATCCTCTCCTATGTCGCCTCGATGATCGCGGCGATGGTCGCCTCCATCATCCCCATGACCCGTCATTACGGCATTCCCTATGGCTGGCGTCCCGATGCGGGGCGGCTCTGGCGCCTCGCGCGACGAAACCTGCCGCTGGCAGCGGCGGACGGCGTGGAATGGGGGTCGCGCCGGCTGGATCTCGCCATCCTCGGCCTGTTCGTCAGCCCGGCGGCGGTCGGCATCTACTATGTCGCGCAGCAGGTCGCCTCCCTGCCGCAGAAGCTCAAGACCAGCTTCGAGCCGATCCTGGGCCCCGTCATCACCCGCAACCTTGCGGAGGGCAATCTGGTCGCCATCGCCCGGCAGGTCAGTCAGGTCGGCTTCTGGATCATCGCCGCCCAGGCGGGCATCGCGCTGGCGCTGGGCATTCCCGGCGAGGCGGTGATGGGCCTGGTCGGCCCGCATTTCGTGAGTGGAACCGGCGCTCTCGCCTTCCTGCTGCTGGCCGAGGTGGTGGCGGCCACCGCAGTGGTGAGCGAATCGGCGCTCGTCTATATCGCGCGCCACCGGAACCTGATGATCTCGCTGTTCATGATCGCCCTGCAGGCGGTGCTGAGCTTCCTGCTGATCCTGGCGGCGAAGCGCCTCGGCATGCCCGCCATGGCCGTGGCCGCGGCGCCCGCGCTGGCTCTCTGCCTTGCGCTGGGCGTCGGTGCGCTGGTGAAGGCGCGGCTGCTGGCGCGGCTGCTGGGCGCGCCGGTCAACGCCTGGCGCTGGCCGCTGCTGAGCGCCGCCGCCGCGGCGAGCGTCGTGGGCATGGGCTTCGTGGCGTTGCCGCCGCGTTTCGAATGGGTGGAGCTGGTCTTTGGCGTCGCCGCGATCCTGGGCGCCTATGGCATCGTCATCTGGCGCTGGGGGTTCGGCTCCGAGGATCGAACGCTGTTCCGTCGCGACAAGGCTGCGGCCTGAAGGCCGGGCCGTGTGCCCCGCTTCGGCAGCGGAGCACGACCTTTGCGGTTCAGGCGAACAGTTTTGCCCGAATGAGGTTCAAATCCTCCTCGGGCCGGGCGCCCCAGTGGGAGATGACCTCGGCAGCCGCTGCCGCGCCCAGGCGCAGACAATCGTCCACGGCCATGCCGTCGATATGCGCCGCCAGGAAGCCGGCCGCGAACAGGTCGCCCGCACCGGTCGTGTCCACGATCTGCGCTACCGGCGCAGCCGGCGCCTCGTAGCGCTGACCATCGACCACCGCGATCGCACCCTTCTCGCTGCGGGTCGACACCAGCACCGGAACCTGTGCGGCGATGGACGCGACGGCCTGGTCGAAGTCGTCGATCTGCGCGAGCGACTGGATCTCGCCCTCATTGGAGAAGAGGATGTCGATCATGCCTGAGTCGATCAGGTCGATGAAGTCGGCACGGTGCCGGTCGATCACGAAATTGTCGGACAGGGTGAAGGCGACCTTGCGGCCCGCGCCTCGCGCCGCCTCGATCGCCGCGCGCATCGCCGCGCGCGGCTGCTCGGGATCCCAGAGATAGCCTTCCAGATAGAGAATGCCCGCCGAGCGGATCAGGTCGAGGTCGAGCGCCGCCTCGGGCAGGAACTGGGACGCACCGAGGAAGGTGTTCATCGTTCGCTGCGCGTCGGGCGTGACCAGGATCAGGCAGCGCGCTGTCGGCACCTCGCCGGTCATGGCCGGCGTATCGAAGCGGATGCCCATCGCCTGAATGTCATGGGCGAAGACCTTGCCGAGCTGGTCGTCGCACACTTGGCCTATGAAGCCGCAGCTCTTGCCGAGCGCGGCGAGGCCTGCCAGCGTGTTGGCGGCCGACCCGCCGCTGATCTCCCGCGCGGCCGCCATGTCGGCATAGAGTGTTTCGGCCATTTCGGCATCGATCAACTGCATGCCCCCCTTGGTCAGCGCATGCTGGGCGAGGAAGGCGTCGTCGCTGCGGGCGAGGACATCGACGATGGCATTGCCGATCGCGACGACATCGAGCGTGGGTGCGGAAACGGTCAAGCAGGATCCTTGGTCTCTGGAGGAAGGAATGGCACAAATTGCGCTGTGTCTATCGGTGGCCGGGACCGGGCGCAACCGGAGATGGGGAGGCGGCTGGGACGATTGACCGGATCGGGCTTTGGCTGGATAGCTGGCCCATGGTCCTGACTGCCGCCTTCCGCGCCTTTCCGACGATCTTCCATTCGGCCGCACTGCGCCTGCTGCTCAAGACGTTGGCGCTGACCCTTCTGATCTTCGCCCTGTTGGGGACGGGCTTGTGGTGGGCTTTTCACGCGGTACGGCTGCATTTCGGCTGGGGCGGCGGCGGTTTTGCGGAGGCGGTGGCCGCCGTGCTGGCGGTCGTCGCAGCAGGCTGGCTGCTGTTCCGCGCCACCGCCATGGCGACCATGAGCCTTTTCGCCGATGACATCGTGATGGCGGTCGAGCGGGACCGCTATCCGGAGGCTGCCGCCGCCGCGCGGCCGATGGGCATGGCGCGCAGCCTGCGTTTCGCCCTCGCCTCCGTGGGCCGCACGATCGGCTGGAACCTGCTGGCGCTGCCCGCCTATGTCCTGCTGCTGGTGACGGGCGTCGGGACGATCACGCTGTTCCTGGCGCTCAACGCCTATCTGCTGGGCCGCGACATGGCCGACATGGTGGAGCCGCGCCATCCCGCCCTGCCGCCCATCCCGCGTGGCAGCCGGTGGCTCATGGGCCTCGTCTCGGCGCTTCTGTTCCTGATCCCGTTGGTCAACCTGCTTGCGCCGATCTGGAGCGCGGCTATGGCGGTGCACATGCTGCACGGCGCCCGAAGGACCACCGCATGAACGCCCTGCGCCTCGCCGCCGTCTGCACGCTTGCGTTGTCGCTCGCCGCCTGTAGCGCCGCGACCGTCGTGCCGCCCGCGACCGGTTATGCGCCGGCGCCCGCGCCGCCCGGCCCACCGCCCAGCGCCTTCACGAAGCCGGGGCCGATCAACGGCATGGACGCGAAGCAGCTCAGCCGGATGTTCGGCGCGCCGCGCCTCGACATTCGCGAAAGCACGGTGCGCAAGCTTCAGTTCGCCAATGGGCGCTGCGTGCTCGACGCCTATCTCTATGCCCCGGCGCGCGGCAAGGAACCGGTGGTCACCCATGTCGATGCCCGCCAGCCGAACGGAACGGATGTCGATCCGGCGAGCTGCGTCGCCGCATTGCAGGCCAAGTAGAGGCTCAGGGCGAGAGCCGCCCGATCGCCCATCGCGCGGCGTCCGCTACCGCGGGATCGATATCGCCCAGCAACGGCCGCAGCCGATCGAGCAGCCGGGGGTCGCCGCTGTTGCCCGCTGCGATGGCGGCGTTGCGGACCATGCGGTCGCGGCCGATGCGCTTGATCGGCGAGCCGGAGAAGATTTCGCGGAACGCGGCGTCGTCGAGGTCCAGCAGGTCCGCCAGCGCCGGCGCTGCCAGCTCCGCCCGGCCGAGGAAGGCGCGATTGGCGGCCGCCGCATCGGCGAACTTGTTCCACGGGCATATTGCCAGGCAGTCGTCGCAGCCATAGATGCGGTTGCCGATCCCCGCCCGCAGCGCCTCAGGGATCGGTCCCTTATGCTCGATCGTGAGATAAGAGATGCAGCGCCGTGCATCGACGACATAGGGACTGGGGAAGGCGTCGGTCGGGCAGGCGGACTGGCAGGCGGTGCAGCTGCCGCAATGATCCTCCTCCGCCGCATCCGGCTCCAGCGCGATTTCGCTGTAGATCGCCCCCAGGAACAGCCAGCTGCCATGCGCGCGGCTGACGAGGTTGCTGTGCTTGCCCTGCCAGCCCAGGCCCGCCGCCTGCGCCAGCGGTTTTTCCATCACCGGCGCGGTGTCGACGAAGACCTTGAGGCTGCCCGGCTGCTGCTCCACCAGCCAGCGGGCGAGCGCCTTCAGCCCCTTCTTCACCACGTCATGATAGTCGCGGCCCTGCGCATAGACCGAGATGCGGCCCCGGTCGCCTGCGCCCGCCAGCGCCAGCGGGTCGCGCGACGGGGCATAGCTCATGCCCAGCATCACGACGCTCCGCACGTCGGGCCACAGCCCTTGCGGCGATCCGCGCTGCGCCGCGCGCTCCTCCATCCACAGCATGTCGCCATGATGGCCCGCCGCCAGCCAGTCGCGCAGCCGCGCCTCGGCCAGCGGCGCCGCGTCGGCGCGCGCTATGGCGCAGGCGGCGAAGCCCAGCCGCGCCGCTTCCGCCTTCAGGCGCTGTTCCAATGTTTCGATTTGCACGGGCACGGCGCCAGACTATCAGGGACGGATGATCGGCGACACCCCGGCCCCCGCACCCGCCTATGCCGTCGAGGGGCATGGGCTTGTCAAGACGTTCGGCAGCTTTCGCGCGGTTGACGGCATCGACATCGCCGTGCCCGCGGGCGCCATTTACGGCGTGCTCGGCCCCAATGGCGCGGGCAAGACCACGCTCCTGCGCACCCTGCTGGGCATCGTCGACCCGGACGAAGGGCATCGCAGCCTGCTGGGCGATCCCGTGCCGCTGCGGCAAGCGCGCGCCATCGGTTATCTGCCCGAGGAACGCGGGCTCTATCCTTCGATGAAGGCGTTCGAGGCGATCGCCTTCATGGGTGCGCTGCGCGGGCTGCCGCTCCGGGTCGGGCGCGAGCGGGCCAGGACGATGCTGGAGGGCCACGGCATGGGCGCCTCGGCCGAGAAACCCATTCGGCAGCTTTCCAAGGGCATGGCGCAGACCGTCCAGCTCTTCGGCACCATCGTCCACGAACCGCGGCTGATCGTTCTCGACGAGCCCTTTTCGGGTCTCGACGCGATTAACCAGGAGAAGTTGGAGGCGCTGATCCGCGAGCAGGCGCGCAAAGGCGTGACGGTACTGTTCTCCACCCATGTCATCGCCCATGCCGAGCGGCTGTGCGAGCGCATCGCCATCGTCGCGGGCGGCCGCATCCGCTTCGAGGGGTCGGTGAGCGAGGCCCGCGACCGGCTGCGCCCACAGGTCCGGTTGCGTACGCGGAGCAGCGACGGCGCTTGGCGTCGCGCGCTGCCCGAGGACACGGTCGCGCAGGAGGGCGCCTGGCATTTCGCGCTGCCCGAAGGGGGGATCGAGCCGCTGTTGCGCGCCCTGCTCGACGGGCAGGCGGGAATCGAGAGCCTGTCGATCGAGCGGCCGGGCCTGCACGACGCCTTCGTCGCGATCGCGGGTGCGGCGGCGGCGCGGCAGATGGAGGAACAGCAGGCAGGGGAGCAGGGCGCATGAGGGAGATGCTGCGGGCCGCCTATGTCATCGCGCGGCGGGACTTCACCGCCGTGGTGCTGTCCCGCACCTTCATCCTGTTCCTGCTGGGACCGCTGCTGCCGATCCTGATCGGCATGGCGCTGGGCGGTCTGGGTGAGCGGATCGCGACGACCGACCTGCGGCCCGTCGTCGGCGTGGCGATGAATGCGGCGGACGCCGCGCGGATGGAGCGCGCCCACGCGCGCCTGACCGAGCGGGTCGGCGCGCAGTCGCTACCGCGCCTGCAGCGGGTGCCGCTGTCGCCCGCGCCGGAGATGTTGCTGGCCCGCCCAGGATCGGGCGTGGCCGCTATCGTCTCGGGATCGCCGCAACATCCGGTGCTGACCGGCAAGCCAGGCGACATCGACAAGCTGGAAGGCGATATAAGCCTGATTGCCAGCGCTGCGCTCGCTGAAAAGGCGCTGCATATGGTACGGGTCGAGCGGAAGGAGGTCGCCAAGAGCCTGGGCGCGCAGGCGCAGGGGCAGCTCGCCATCGGCCGGATCGCGCAGATCGTGATCTTCTTCCTCACGATCCTGCTGGCAGGCATGATCCTGTCCAATCTGGTCGAAGAGAAGACCAACAAGATCATCGAGATACTGGCGGCGGCCGTGCCGATCGACGCGATCTTCCTCGGCAAGCTGATGGCGATGCTGGCGATGAGCTTCGTCGGCATCCTCTTCTGGGGATGTACCGCCTTTGCCGTGTTCGCCGCGCTGAAGGCACCTGGCGTGAGCCTGCCGGTGCCGGCCGTCGGCTGGCCCGTCTTCCTGCTGCTGGGTACGCTCTATTTCGCCATGGCCTATACGCTGCTCGGCTCGCTGTTCCTGGGCATCGGCGCGCAGGCCTCCACGGTGCGGGAGGTGCAGACGCTCAACATGCCGGTCACCATCGGGCAGATGCTGATCTTCTTCTTCGCCACCTATGCCGTGGATCATATGGGGTCGCCCCCGGAGGTGGCAGCGGCGGTCTTTCCCTTCTCCTCCCCCTTCGCGATGCTCGCGCGGGCGGCGCAGGACGCGCGGCTGTGGCCGCATCTGCTGGCGATCGTCTGGCAGGCGGCGTGGGTCGCATTGATCATCCGGGTCGGCGTGCTGCTGTTCCGCCGTCACGTGCTGAAATCGGGCGGCGGCTGGTGGAAGCAATTGTTCAGGAGCGCGACAGGCTGAGCGGGGTAGGTTTGCCAGCCATGAACCGTCGGCATTTCATCGGTGGCGCAGCGGCAGGTACGGTGGCGCTGATGCTGTGGCAGTTCGATTCGGGGCGGGCGGAAGCCGCCTATCCCTTCACCCTCAGCGATGCCGAATGGCGCGCCAAGCTCAGTCCCTGGGCCTATAAGGTGCTGCGCCAGCAGGCGACCGAATATCCCTATAGCAGCCCGCTGAACAAGGAGCATCGCGCCGGCATCTTTTCCTGCGCGGGATGCGCGCAGAAGCTGTTCGACGCCAAGACCAAGTTCGACAGCGGTACCGGATGGCCCAGCTTCTGGGCGCCGCTGCCGCGCGCGGTCGGTACCTCGCGTGACTTCGATCTGGGCTATCCGCGCACGGAAGTGCATTGCGCACGGTGCGGCGGACATCTGGGCCATGTGTTCGATGATGGGCCAAAGCCCACCGGCAAGCGCTATTGCATGAACGGCGTGGCGCTGGCCTTCACGCCCGCCTGAAGCGTTACGCGGTAGGTGTGCAGCGGCCCCTCGCCGGGGAGCGGACGCAGCCAGGCGGGCACCTTCCCCTGCTTCAGCGCAGCGGCCAGGCCATGCGGGGCGACGCGGGCATAGCCCTTCATCTCGTTGAGTTCGGTGCAGGTCACGACATAGTCGGCGCCCTTGCCGCCATTCAGGCCCGCAACGATGCCGCGCGCCTGATCGGGCGAGGCCATGAAGCCGCGAACGACCGCGGTGATGCCCGCGGCATTACGATGATGGCCGGTCGCGATCACCGAATCGCCGGTGCGGATCAGAATGGTGGGGCCGATGTCGATGGGGGCGAACACCGTTCCGCGCGGCAAGCCGACCAGCGGCGTGAGCGCTGCACCGGCCTTGCAGGCGCCGGTCGCGGTTCCTTCGCTTGCTTCCGACGACGAGGTGGCGGCGATCCACAGGGCGCAAAGGCCTGCGGGGGTCAGCAGCACCAGCGCGGTCGAGCCCAGCACGCGGACGATGGCTCGCGACGAAGCCTGCGCGCGGTGAAACAGCCGCAGGATGATCCAGGCGCTGCCCGGCAGGGCCAGTACATGCGCCACGGAAAGGGCGCGCAGCACCATGATCGCGACAGCGGTCGCGCCGAGCAGCAGTAGCGCGAGCACCAGCCAGCGAGAGAGAGCCGCATCGTCCCTGCGTGCAGCCCATGCCGCCAGCAGCGTGCCGGCAAGGCCGACGACCGGCGGCAGGATGACCGAGCCCGCGCGCGCCCAGTCCTGTTCCCAGATCGGGCGGCCCTCCATGATCTGGAGATACCAGTCATGATAGGCGACGGGACCGAGCGACTGGAACGGATCGCCGGAGAGGCAGGGGCCGCCAGTGAAGGCAAGCACTGCCAGCGTGGAACAGCCGGCGATGGCCGCGACGAGGAAGCGGCGGCGCGCGGTGCCGGCGCCCAGCGCCGCATGAGCGACCGGCGCCACGATGGCGAAGGCCGCCAGCGGCCAGACATAGGCGGCCGAAAGGGCGTCGCAATGCGTCTGGAAGGCGGCCGACCATCCGCGCGTCGCCAGCAGCAGCGGCAGGGCGAGGCCGCCCAACGTAAGCGCAAAGGCGGTCAGGCGCTGGGTCTCCGCAGGACGGAGCCATTGCCAGAGCGACAGCGTGCCGGCGACGAGCGCGACATAGGGCAGGCCCTCGCTCGAGATCTGGAGCCAGACGGCGAGCGCGCCGCCCGCGATCGCGCCCCCCCGGCGTGGATCGAAATCCATGATGCCCAGCAGCGCCAGCGTGGCCATCGCGATCTGCCAGCCATGATGGTCGATGCGCAACGGCGTGAACTGGACGAGGATGGACGGCGCGGTCAGCAGCAGCATGACGCTGAGCAAGGCGACCCCCTGACCGCCGATCCGCCGCGCCGCGCCGTGGAGAGCCGCGGTCAGGCCACCGAGCAGCAGGAGCGGCACGAGCGAGCAGGCGATGATCTCGGCGCCCGCCCTGCCGACCAGCGGCGTTGCGAGCAGCGTCAGCGCGGCGACCGGCATGTCGACGATGCGCGACCAGTGCATCGGACCGCCCATCGGCGGGTTGACGCGGTGCTGGCTGACGTCGAACCATGCCTGTCCGGCCAGCCAGTCGCGGACCTGCTGAAGCCGCATCGCATCGTCCGGATCCTGAAAGCCCAGGACGGGAAGATTGGCGCGGAACAGCCACAGCATCACCGCGCAGCAGGCCAGCCACATCAGCAGCACGGCCGTCCCGGGCAGCATGACCGGGCGGGATCGCGCGAAGGAAGGGCTAGCGCAAGCCAAAGACGACATGTTTGCGTACCAGATAGACGGCGATGAAGCTGGCCAGCACCGCGGCGCCCTTGGCACCGGCGGGCGCCATGCCCATCGCGGTCAGGAGGGAGACGAGCCAGCCCGTGATGGCGAGGCCCAGCAGCGCGCTCAGCAGAAACTGGAGGCGGAGGAGGCGCAGCGGACGGCCGGCCGTGGCGGCGGAAAAGACGAAGCGGACCGATAGCAGCCAGTGCATGCCGATACCCGCGCCATAACCCAGCATCGCCGCCCAGCCAGGCGCCAGTCCCGCCCGGGCCAGCGCCAGGAACAGCCCCATGTCGACGCACAGTGCCGCCAGGCTGGCTGCAAGATAGCGGGCCAGCATCAGCCGTGCAGCCAGCGCCATGCCACGGGCAGCGATGCCGGCCATCGTACGGCTCATCGGTTCAGGCAGCCTTGAGCCGGGAAGGGACGAGGCGCATGCTGGCCAGCGCGGCCTGCTCGCCTTCCTTGTCCTGCCCTTCCTCGCCTGACTCGTGATATTCGGCGTCCTCGTTCACTGCCCAGATGTCATAGAGCCGCTCGCCCGCCTCGATGTTGCGGACGGTCAGCATCGCCGTCATCATCGCATGATCCTGGTTGTTGTAGCGGTGCATGCCGTTGCGGCCGACCAGATGCAGGGTCGGATAGCGCTCGGCCAGTTCGGCGCGCATGGCGAGGACATTGGCGGCATAATCGTCGTCATAGACGGGATAGGCCTTTTCCTGCCGGACCACCGCGCCGCCGACAACCGCGGCAGGATCGCACAGGCCCAGGATCGCCATCTCCTTCGTCGCCAGCGCGATCAGCTCGGCATCGTCCGCCGCCCACAGCCCGTCGCCTTCGAAGCAGAAATATTCGAGGCCAACGCAGGCAAGCGAGGGATCGGGCACCATTTCGGGCGACCAGCTGCGGAAATTCTGGATGCGGCCCACCTGCACCTTGGAATCATGGATGTAGATCCAGTTGTCGGGGAAGATGTCGTCCCCCTTCACCATCAGCGCGACGGTCAGGAAGTCGCGATATTTGAGGTCCATCGCCTGCGGCAGCGTCGCCGGCAGCGGATGGATGCGCCCGGCAAGCTCGCGCATCGGCGCCGAGCTGACGACATGGGCGGCATTGAGCACCACGTCGCCTTCCGGACCCTCCGCGACCAAGCGCCAGCGGCCGGTGGCCTGATCCTGCTCCAGCCGCTTGAAGGCGTGGGCCATCAGCACGCGGTTGCCGCCGGCGACGACGAAGTCGCGCGCGGCTTCCCACATCATGCCGGGGCCGAGGCGGGGATAGCGGAAGCTTTCCAGCAGGGTCTTGGTCGCCATGCCGTCATTGGGACGCTTGTTGAGGCCGAGGCTGCGCTTGAGCCCATCGACCACGGCGCCCCAGAGCGACAGGCCCTTGATCCGCTGCGCCGCCCAGTCGGCCGACATCTCGTCGCAGGGCATGCCCCAGACCTTTTCCGTATAGGTCTTGAAGAAGATCGAGAACAGCTTGTGGCCGAAGGCGTTGACGGTCCAGTCCTGGAAGGACCGGACGTTGCGGTTGGGAAACGCCTTCGCCTTGGCGAAGCTGGCCATGCACAAGGTCGAGCGCCAGACGCCCAGGTTGCGTAGCGCTTCGAAGGCGCGCAACGGGTAGCTGTAAAACTTGCCCTCATAATAGATGCGGCTCATCCGCGGCCGCTGGATGAAGTCGTCGGGCAGGATCTCGTTCCAGAGGTCGACCACCTCCTTCGACTTCGAGAAGAAGCGGTGGCCGCCAATGTCGAAGCGGAAGCCGTCGATTTCCACCGTGCGGCTGATCCCGCCGACATAGACGGGATCCTTCTCGATCACCGCGACCGAATAACCCTTCTTGGTCAGCAGATAGGCGGCGGTGAGGCCGGCGGGGCCGGCCCCGATGATGGCGACGTCCACGCTCTGGTCGGCACGCGGCATAATATGGTGTCCCCCGGGGATGATCCTTCGTCGTGCCGGGAGTGAAGGAAATCCTCTAAGGAGTGGTTAACGTGCGGTAAGGATGCCGGGAGAAGCCCCGCATGACAAAGGGCCGCCCCGCTTGCGCGGAACGGCCCCCTGCAGTCCCCTTCGTGGAGGGGAACTCGTGGCCTGCCAGCCTTGAGTCAGCCCTGGCGCTGCGCCAGTTCGTTGAGGTCGCTGCGCGCGCCGCCGATCGCGTCGTCATAGCAGACGCGATAGTCGTTGGTGACCGGCAGGATCGAACCGCTGACATAGCCGCACACCTGCTTGGACGCGCGGATCAGGCGGTAGTCGGCGCGGCGCATGCCGTTGGCGCTGGCGAGATTGAGGTCCGCCAGCGACACCGCGACCGAACGCGTTTCCGCGCCCGTCCGGCCATCCACCACCACATCGAGGTTGTTGCTGCCGGCGCTCGCCATCGTGGGCAGCGCAAGGGCCATCGTGGCGGCCAGCGCCACCAGCGTCTTTCGGGTCATCCTTCTTCTCCTGCAAACTCTTCTTTTGTTCTGCCCACGGCCTGCTTGGGTCCTGGGTCAGCATGCGATTTAGGCTTCTCAGGCAGGTTTGAAAAGGGGGAAATGCGTGGATTTTCGCAGGAAACGGCCAGTCCGTATCAACTGGCCCGGTGGCGGGCGCCCCGGACGGAGCGCCCCGGCCCCGGTCAGCCCATGCGCTGTTCCGAGATCAGCGTATTGAGCGCGACGCGCGCCTTGCCGAAGGCGTCGCGGAAGCATTGGCTGCCCTGTTCGGGAATGACGCTGCCGTTCATCCGGCCGACGCCGCACACCTTCGCCGCGGCGTTGCGCAGGCGGGCATCGGCGACGCGCACGTCGCGGTCGGCGCGCAGGTCGAGGTCGCCGACGCGCACGGCCCGGATCCGCAGGTCGCCGGCATTCTCGCCGGTCACCATCAGGCCTTCGCGGTCGCCCAGCGACAGTTCGTCATAGCCGACATAGCGCGAGGTCTGGGCCGTCGCGGCGACGGGCAGGAGCAGCGCGGCGGCGCCGGCTGCGATGAGGGTTTTTCTGAGCATCTTCTTTTTCCTTTTCCAGCGTGACCGCTCCTGCCCGCAATAACGGGCACGGCCGCAAAAAGGTCCGATCCTCAGTGCCGGAAATGGCGCATTCCCGTGAAAACCATCGCAAGGCCCGCCTCGTCCGCCGCGGCGATCACTTCCTCGTCGCGGATCGATCCGCCCGGCTGGATCACCGCCGTCGCGCCGGCCTCCACCGCCGCCAGCAGCCCGTCGGCGAAGGGGAAGAAGGCATCGGAGGCGACCGCCGATCCCAGCGTGCGCGGCTCGGCCCAGCCGGCCTTTTCCGCCGCGTCCTTCGCCTTCCACGCGGCGATGCGCGCGGATTCGAGGCGGTTCATCTGGCCCGCACCGATCCCCGCCGTGCTACCGCCCTTCGCATAGACGATGGCGTTCGACTTCACATGCTTGGCGACGGTCCAGGCGAACAGGCAGTCGTTCAGCTCCTGCTCGCTGGGCGCGCGCTTCGTCACGACCTTGAGGGCGTCGAGGTCGATGCGGCCATTGTCGCGGCCCTGGACCAGAATGCCGCCGGCGATGCTCTTGAGCTGCAGGCCGGGGCGTGCCGGGTCGGGCAGGCCGCCGGTCAGCAGCAGGCGGAGGTTCTTCTTCTTCGCGAAGATCGCCTTTGCCTCCTCGTCGGCGTCGGGGGCGGCGACGACCTCTGTGAAGATGCCGCTGATCGCTTCGGCGGTCGGGCCGTCGAGCGGGCGATTGACCGCGATGATGCCGCCGAAGGCCGACACGCTGTCGCAGGCGAGCGCGGCCTTGTAGGCGTCGATCAGATTGTCGGCGCTGGCGACGCCGCAGGGATTGGCATGCTTGACGATGACGACGGTCGGCGGGCCGTCGCGGAATTCGCTGACCAGCTCCAGCGCGGCGTCGGCATCGTTGTAATTGTTGTAGCTCAGCTCCTTGCCCTGCACCTGGCGGGCCTGGGCGATGCCGTTGGCCGCGGGGCCGGCCGGCAGATAGAGGGCGGCGGACTGGTGCGGGTTCTCGCCATAGCGTAGCGTGGTCGCGAGGCGGGTGGAGACGGTGAGGCTTTCGGGGAACATCGTGCCCTGATCGGCGAAGGCGAACCAGCTGGCGATCATCGAATCATAGGCCGCCGTCGCCGCATAGGCTTTCGCCGCCAGCATCCGGCGGAAGTCGTAACTGGTCGCGCCGCCCTTCTCCACCATCTCGGCGATCAGCCGGGCATAGTCGGCCGGATCGGTGACGATCGCGACGCTTTCATGGTTCTTCGCGGCGGAACGGACCATGGAGGGGCCGCCGATGTCGATATTCTCGATGATCTCCTCGCGCCCTGCGCCTTTGGCCACCGTGGCGGCGAAGGGATAGAGGTTGACGACGACAAGGTCGATCGCGCCGATTTCATGCTCCTCCATCGAGGCGACATGCTCGGGATTGTTGCGCACGGCGAGCAGGCCGCCATGGACCTTGGGGTGCAGCGTCTTGACGCGGCCGTCCATCATCTCGGGGAAGCCGGTGAGGTCGGAAATGTCCTTCACGGCAAGCCCCGCCTCGCGCAGCGTCTTCGCGGTGCCGCCGGTCGACACCAGCTCCACGCCATGGCTGCCCAGCGCCTGTCCCAGCTCGACGAGGCCGGTCTTGTCCGACACGGACAGCAGG
Source organism: Sphingobium ummariense RL-3 (assembly GCF_000447205.1). GTDB lineage: Bacteria > Pseudomonadota > Alphaproteobacteria > Sphingomonadales > Sphingomonadaceae > Sphingobium > Sphingobium ummariense. The sequence continues at coordinate 37,529 of NZ_AUWY01000111.1, forward strand.
GCGCGCTTGATGGGAAGGTCGGTCATGGGATGGGCTTTCTGATGGCGGGGCGGCTTTGCGCCGGTCCCTTAGTGCCCGGTGGCGGAAAAATACAGTCCTTCCGGGCAACGTCGACGCGACAGGGGCGAAGTTCACAATGTCGTCGGGCAAAACGGGCCGGATAAGGCCGAAAAGTCACGGAAAAGCCACTGCGACGCGACAGCGACGCTACAGGTAGGTCACACGAACGCGACAGTTGGGGCACAGCGACGCGACACCGAAGCGACAGGTACGCGACAGGGGAAGGGCGTGTCCGGGTTGCGGGGACGGGGATCGAGCGCTGGTTCATCGGTCAGGATAAACCAGAGAAAATCCTATTTTGGAAGGGGTGCGAGGGATGATGGTAGCCGACCGAAAGCGGATATGGAGGTAACCGTCACCCCGGACCCTTCGACCAGGCTCAGGACCGGCTTGATCCGGGGACCCACTGCCCTTTCCCACGGCGCGGCCGAAAAGAAAGCGGGATCCCGGGTCAAGCCCGGGATGACGGACAAGAAATGGCAAATAACGACCATTTTTCGCCGTTCCTTGATCCTCTGGCTCGATCTAGGAGCTGCCATTCCTCTTTGCGGCTGGTCGCTCCTGTGGCAATGCAGAGCTATGCTGTCGGATGAATTAGGCGATCTCATTGAGATTATAATTTTGCTCCTACGGACTGACCAAGGCGTTCGAAGAGCGATCACGCCTGCTACCCAGATTTGCTATCAGCTTGGCGTCTGTGATGACGATATGGATGACGTTATGTTGGAGGCAATTCGCCGTGTGGGCAGGCGTCCGCTTATGGCGGGTGAGCCCGGCAGCGAAGAGGTCGTTTTTGATCCCGAGCTAACTGTGGAGGGCTTGGCAAGTTTCATACTAACTCGTTGCCCTCCGATTGCGCCGACTTAGACCGCTGGGGAGGTGTCGATCAGTTGCGGACTTCAGTTTTGGGAGCACCCGGCTCACTAGCGGACGCTGATTTTGCACGATAGAGTGACGTATGACTCCCAAGGATTATGTTTTTCTAGCATTCCTGATTCCAACGCTCGTTGTCATTTTTCGAGTGGATCACCGTATGCGAATTGCTGAGCCGAAGCGACGCTTAGGTGTTGGCGCAGCGCTATTTTGCGTGACGCTGTTGCTCTTCATGACGATGATGTGGGTGCCAAAGCCGACTGGCGGCAGATCGGATATGTCGATCGAAAACATCATCGCAATGGGCATTGCATCTGCCTTCAGCGGAACCTTTATGCTGTCGGTTCTTCTTATTTCGGGTGGTCTGTTCCAAACTTTCAAGCGCTGGCAATATTATCGAAAGAGCGGCAGCTAACCGCTTAGAGCGCCGCAAAGCCGACAGTCTCCTAAGCACCCTTGATCGCCGTTCACTGGGCCGATCGACGCCAAACCTTCCCGTTAGCGGTCGGTCCGCTCCTGGGCGGGAAAGCTGACCGGCAGGACGCGACCCATTAGCCGACTTATCGGCTTGAATTTGAAGTCTCCACAACCGGGCGTAGGGTTATGATCTTGTCGGCAATTATCTCGTGGTCAAACGCACCCAAGTGTCCGTAACTTCCTTTGCGAGCCGTGCGTCGCCCCACAAACTCAACTGCGAAAATGCCTTCACCATTACCCGACGAACTTAGCACTTTGCCCGAAAGCCAAATGCGTTCGCCAGCAGTTTGGTGGGAGCAGAAGGTTGCAGGCGAGGGGCAAAAGCGGGAATTCTCGAACTCTCTCCGCCATAACCCTTTCCAGCGTTGTTCTCGTCCCATTTCGAAGCATTTGTCCGTGCCCAACGGCATGGCTTCGATACCGCCGTATTTGATCTGCTCAAGACATTGCTCGGTGATGCCTGGCATGCCCTCTCGCAACTCTTGGATAGCATTGTCTGTTAGGCGCTCAGGCCGTTTATCGCACGCCTGCGCCACGAGTAGAACAGCGGGGAGTAGTTGGACAAAGCGGCATTGCATATCACGGTGATGCCGGTCGCGGAGGCAATCTGCAATGTCTGCTTTTCCGGTATATCTATCCGGGAGCCGCCAGTCCGCTTCCCACCCACGTCGTCATCCCAGCGAAGGCGGAACCCATCTCCTGACCTCTCCCGCATCACCAGGTTGAGAGCGCAATCCTCACTGGCGCGGTAACGATGACGCTTGACGCGCTTGCTCCACCGCTCTGCCAAAACCCTCTTTCCTACTTGAACATTCTTTGATCTATCCTGTCGGATGGAACAGCACCCCACTCCCGCATCGCCACCCTTGCCGCCCGTCCCCGCCGACCGCGCGCACTGGAGCCCCGCCAGGCAACGCCTATTCCTGAGAGCCCTCGTCCAGACCGGCTGCGTCGCCCGCGCCGCCGGCATCGCGGGAATGTCGCGCACCAGCGCGCATCGCCTGCGCCGGCGCCTCGCGGGCACGCCCTTCGACCAGGCGTGGGACCGGGCGCTGGCGCTGCATGCTCGCCGCATGGCCGATCCCTTCGGCGGCGATCCCGTTCCCGCGCCGCCGCCGGCATGACGCAGGTGTGGCGCGTCCCTGTCGCGTCGCCGTTACCCTGGCGTGACCTTGCTGTCGCGTCGGCGCGGCCTTGCCGTGACCCGACTGTCGCGTCGCCGTCGCTTCGCCGTGGCTTTGGCGGTACTATTGGCCCGATCGACCCCTTTTCACCCGACGACGGTGTGAACTTCGGCCCGCCCCCGGACGTGGCCCGTCGTCGGCCACCGCACGCCCCTTGCGCTCCCCCCGCCCCTTCGGCCAAAAGCCCCCCGTGACCGCCAGCATCAGCATAGGAACCGACGGCACGGGCAACCCCGTGCTGGTCGACGTGGAGGAGTTGCTCGCCACCCGCCTGCTCGTCCAGGGCAATTCGGGATCGGGCAAGTCACATCTGCTGCGCCGCCTGCTGGAGGAGAGCGCCCCGCTGGTACAGCAGGTGGTGATCGACCCGGAGGGCGACTTCGTCACGCTGGCGGACGAATATGGCCATGTGGTGATCGACGCGGGCGACTATGCGGAGCGCGACATCGTTCGCATGGCGATGCGCATCCGCGAACATCGCGCCTCGGTGGTGCTGAGCCTCGAATCGCTGGAGCTGGAGGCGCAGATGAAATGCGCCGCGACCTTCCTTTCCACCCTGTTCGATGCGCCCCGCGACCATTGGTATCCCGCGCTGGTGGTGGTGGACGAAGCGCAGATGTTCGCCCCCGTCGCGGCCGGCGACGTGTCGGACGAGGCGCGCCGCCTCTCGCTCGCCGCCATGACCAACCTCATGTGCCGGGGGCGCAAGCGCGGCCTCGCCGGCGTCATCGCGACGCAGCGCCTCGCGAAGCTCGCCAAGAATGTCGCGGCCGAAGCCTCGAACTTCCTCATGGGTCGCACCTTCCTCGACATCGACATGGCGCGCGCCGCCGACCTGCTGGGCATGGAACGGCGGCAGGCCGAGCAGATCCGCGACCTGGAACGCGGCCGCTTCCTGGCGCTCGGCCCCGCCATCTGCCGCCGCCCGGTCGCGGTGCGGATCGGCGCGGTCAAGACCAGCACGCGCGGCGGCACGCACAAGCTGATGCCGCCCCCGACGACGGCGGGCGAGGAGTTCCAGGAACTGCTCTTCGCCCCGGCGCAGGACGACACGCCCCCTCCGCCGCCGCGCCCCGAACCGGCGCCCGTCCCGGCCGAAACGGTGCTGCAGCAGCTCGCCGCCGCCCCGCTGGCCAAGCCCGAGGCGCCCCAGCTCGACTTCGGCGAGAGCGAGCCGGTGACGGTGGCGGTGCTGGAGGACATGGTGGCGGACCTCGGCGAAGCGCTGCCCGCGGCCTCCGCGCTCTACCAGGATTTCGGCATACGCTGCCGGATGAAGGGGCTGAAGGCCGCGCCGCTCGACCTGCCCGCCTTCCGCAAGCGCTTCGCCATGGCGCTCGCCGGCATGGCCGATGCCGACGATCCGCGCTGGGCCGATGCGCTGCGCGTCGGCCAGGGGCTGGCGGAGGACATGCTCGCCCCCTTCCTGCTGATCGCCCGGGCGGCGATGCAGGGCCTGCCCTGTCCCGACGACCATGCGCTGGCGCGCGCCTACGGCACCAGCTCGCCGGGCCGGGTGCGGCGCCTGATCGACTATATGGAACGGCAGGGCGTGATCGTCGCCCGCACCGACTTTTCCGGCAAGCGCTCGATCGGCGTGCCGGGCCTCGGCCTCTCCACGGCGGCGGCGGAAGGGTGAGCGCCTCGGTCCTCTTCGTCTGCCTCGGCAATATCTGCCGGTCCCCGCTGGCCGAAGCGGCGCTGCGGGCGGAGGCGGCGAGGGCCGGGCTCGACATCCGCGTGGATTCGGCCGGCACCGGCGACTGGCATGTCGACTGCCCGCCCGACCCGCGCGCGCAGGCCGTGGCGCTGCGCAACGGCGTCGACATCGCTCATTATCGCGGCCGGCAGGTGCGCGCGGACGACTTCCGGCGGTTCACTTATGTCTTCGCGCTGGACGACCGCAACCTCGCCCATCTGCGCCGCCTCCGCCCGGCGGACGGCACGGCGGAGCTTTCCCTGCTCATGGACCTCGTGCCGGGCCGCGAGGGGACCAGCGTCGCCGACCCCTATTATGGCGAGGAGACCGGCTTCGACGTGACCTGGAACGATGTGACCACGGCCGCGCGCGCGATCGTGCGGGCGCTGCTGAATGATAAATAACCCGTTCGGGCTGAGCCTGTCGAAGCCCTCTTCTTCCTTAAAAGAAGGACAAATTCCTTAAAAGAAGGACAAACCCTTCGACAGGCTCAGGGCGAATGGGGGCGGCAATATCGCTCAACCCAGCTTCGTGTCGATCGGCAGGCCCTGCTTCAGGGTCAGTGTGACCGGCGTGCGCTCGGCGACCTCGGCCAGCCGCGCCTTCTGCGCCTCGTCGAGCCCGACGATGGTCAGCGTCCGCTCGATCCGGCGCTCCTCCTTGCCGGTCAGGCGCAGCGCGACGTCGAGCGATTCGAGCGGCCACTCCTTGCGGTCCGCGTACATCCGCAGCGTGATCGCGGTGCAGGCGCCAAGGCTCGCCAGCAGCAGGTCATAGGGCGCCGGCCCCGCACCCTGCCCGCCCAGCGCGGCGGGCTCGTCGGCGGCGAGGACGTGGCCGCCCACCTCGATCTGCGTGCGATAGCGGTCCTTGCCGATATGGGCGGTGCCACGGGCCATGGTCGCCGCTCCTCAGGCCGGAAGGGGGATGAACTCGCTTTCCTCGGGCACACGGGCGAAGCGCTGGGCCTGCCAGTCGGCCTTGGCCTGCTCGATCCGCTCGGGCGAGGAGGAGACGAAGTTCCAGTAGATATGCCGCGCCTCGGGCATCGGCTCGCCGCCCAGCAGCATCAGCCGGGTGTCTCCCTTGGCCTGCAGCACGATCTCCGCGCCGGGCTTGAACACCACCAGTTCGTTGGTCGCAAAGCCCCCGGTCTGGCCGATCACCTCGACCGCGCCGGCGACGACATAGATGGCGCGCTCGACATGCTCGGCCTTCAGCTGGTAGCGCGCGCCGTCGCGCATGGCGATGTCGGCATAGACCATGTCGGAAAAGGTCTTCACCGGCGACACCAGCCCGTCGGAGCTGCCCGCGATCACCGAGATGCTGACGCCGCCATCCTCCGCCTTGGGGATGTCCTGCGCCTTGTGATGGGCGAAGCTGGGGTCGATCTCCTCCGCCTGGGTCGGCAGCGCCACCCAGGTCTGCAGGCCGAACAGCGTGCCGCCCGTGGCGCGGACCTCGGGCGATGTGCGCTCGGAATGGACGATGCCGCTGCCTGCGGTCATCCAGTTCACCTCACCGGGGCGGATCGCCTGCACCGATCCCACCGAGTCGCGGTGCAGGATTTCCCCCTCCAGCAGATAGGTGACGGTGGCGAGGCCGATATGCGGGTGTGGGCGCACGTCCAGCCCCTCGCCGCTGCGGAACACCGCCTCGCCCATCTGGTCGAAGAAGATGAAGGGGCCGACCATGCGCCGCTGCGCCACGGGCAGGGCGCGGCGGACCTGGAAACCTTCGCCCAGGTCGCGGACCGCCGGCAGGATGACGAGGTCGACGCCCTCGATGTCGGACGAACGGACGGACATGGGACGGCTCCTTCGGATCGGGGATCAGGCGCCCAGCAGCGCCAGCGCCTCGATCTGTGCCCGAGAAAAGCCCTGCTCCGCAAGGTCCGGCACATGCGCTTCGGCGATCCGCCGGGTCCGGCCGGTCTCGCAGAGGAAGGCGCGGACCGGGCGATAGCGTTCGGGCAGCTGTTCGGCGGGGCGCGTGCCGCAACGGATATCGGCCACGGCGTTGAGGGTCGCCTTCACGTCCTGCCATTCGGCGGGGCTGAGGCGCGGGGTTGCGATGTTCAGCATGGGAAGGCTCCTTCAAAAAGCGTGCCTGGCTCCTACACCAGGACAGGGGTTGCGGTCAGACGGATAATCTCGTCCACTGTGTTCGATTTTTCCGAAAAAGGGGGCGAGGGTGATCCCCGCCCCCCGAATCAGGCTGCATCGACCAATACGATCTCGCTGTCCTCGATGGCCGTGATGCGGATCACGTCCATGTCGCTGATCGCCGCGCCGTCGCGCGCATTGACCCGGACATCGTCGATCTGCACCGCCCCGGTCGCCGGGACCAGATAGGCCTTGCGATCCTTTCCGATCGGATATTCGGCGCTTTCCCCGGCCCTCAGCGTCGCGCCGACCACCCGCGCGTCGGTGCGGATCGGCAGCGCGTCATTGTCGTTGTCGTAGCCGGAGGCGAGGGTGACGAACCGGCCGGACCGCTCGCCCTTCGGGAAGGGGCGCGCACCCCAGCTCGGCGCTTCGCCGTCGCGGGTCGGGAGGATCCAGATCTGGAAGATGCGCGTGGTCACGTCCTCCAGATTATATTCCGAATGGCGGATGCCAGTGCCGGCGCTCATCACCTGCACGTCGCCCGCCTCGGTGCGGCCCTTGTTGCCCAGGCTGTCCTGGTGGGTGATCGCGCCTTCGCGGACATAGGTGATGATCTCCATGTCGCGATGGGGGTGCGGCGGGAAGCCGGTCTGCGGGGCGATGGTGTCGTCGTTCCAGACGCGCAGATTGCCCCAGTGCATGCGGGCGGGATCATGATAGCCGGCGAACGAGAAATGATGCTTGGCGTCGAGCCAGCCGTGGTTGGCGCCGCCGAGGCTGTCGAAAGGACGAAGTTCGATCATCTTGGGTCTCCTGTCGGTGCGGCCGCTGCCGCTCCGTCGGACACCCATTTAGGCCTTGCACACTTTCCTGATCAGAGGGATAAATTGCATCATTATGTTCGAGGAAATGGAATAGTGGCCAATCCGGGCACCCCGACATTCGACCAGCTGCGCATCTTCCTCGCGATCGTCGACACCGGCAGCTTCGCCGCGGCCGGACGGCGGCTGGGCCGCGCTGTCTCCGTCATCAGCTACGGCATCGCCAATCTGGAGGCGCAGCTCGGCCTCTCCCTGTTCGAGCGCGAAGGGACGCGCCGGCCGCAGCTTACCGTCGCGGGCCGCGCGCTCCTGGCGGAAGCGCGGACCATCTCGCACGGGATCGAGGATCTGCGCGCCAAGGTGAAGGGCCTGCTCGACGGGCTGGAGGCGGAGGTCGACCTGGCCGTCGACGTGATGCTGCCGTCCGAGAGACTGGGCAAGGTACTGCGCGCCTTCGCTCGCGAATTCCCGACGGTGCAGCTGCGGCTGCACATGGAGGCGCTGGGCGCGATCACCGCGATGGTGCTGGATCGACAGGCGATCGTCGGCATATCCGGCCCGCTGGCGGCCGGGGTCGAAGGCGTGGAGTGCATCGCCGCGGGCATGGTGCCGATGGTGCCGGTCGCCGCGCCCGACCATCCGCTCGGCCGGATGGAGCGGATCGCGCCGGGCGCCGGACGCGAGCATATCCAGCTCGTCCTGACGGACCGGTCTCGCTTCACCGAGGGACAGGATTATTCGGTGCTCAGCCCCAAGACCTGGCGCCTGGCGGACCTGGGCGCCAAGCATGCGCTGCTGCGCGAGGGGATCGGCTGGGGCAATATGCCGCTGCCGATGATCGAGCCGGACCTGGTCGCCGGCACGCTGGTACGGCTGGCCATGCCGGACCATCCGGGCGGCATCTACCGCTTCGCCGGCATCTGGCGCCGCGACACGCCGCCGGGCCCGGCCGCCTCCTGGCTGCTCGACCAGTTCGTCAGGCTGGGGGAAGAGGACCGCGCGTTCGAAGGGATGGGCGACATCTGAGACGCCGCCGACCCGCCGGTCTCGCTACCTATGCCCCGAACCGGTCACGCAATGCGAGCATGGCGATGGCGGCCTTGGCCGCTTCGCCGCCCTTGTCCTTCTGGTCCTTGCGGGCACGGACCAGCGCCTGCGCCTCGTTCTCCACCGTCAATATGCCGTTGCCGATCGCGATACCGTCCATGCTGAGCGCCATCAGGCCGCGCGCGCTCTCGTTCGAGACCACCTCGAAATGATAGGTCTCGCCACGGATCACCACGCCGATCGCGACGAAGCCGTCATAGCGCCCGCTCTCCGCCGCCAGCGCGATCGCCCCGGGGATCTCCAGCGCGCCCGGCACCGTCACCACCTCGTGCCGGTGCCCCGCCTCCTCCAGCGCCGCGACGGCACCTTCGATCAGCAGGTCGTTCAGATGCTCGTAGAAGCGCGCTTCGACGATCAGGAATTTCGCCATGGGCCGGTGGTCCTCTTCAGGGCGATTTCAAGTCAGATGGAACATCTGACGAGTCGGAAATCGCGGAAAACAAAGACAAATAGAGCATTTTCTGTTCGATCTGATCAAACCATGCTCAGATTTCGATGGGGCGCTGGCCGACGACGGCCAGATCGTATCCGTCCAGCGCGATCAGGCTGTGATGGCTGTTGGTCAGCAGGATCATGTCGTGCACGCCCAACTCCGCGAGCAGCTGCGCGCCCACGCCATAGTTGCGCAGCTCGTCCATGTCGCTGGGGACTGCACCCTTGGCCGCATACCGCATGATCGACTTGGAAAGAAAATTGTCATCGTCGTTCCCGGTCAGCAGCACGATAAGGCCCGACCCTTCGCGTCCGATGATCTCCATCGAGCGCGCCAGAAGGTCGCTGCGCTTGCCCTCCGCGCCATAGATATCGTCCATCAGCGACAGCTGGTGCATCCGCACCAGGGTCGGTTGGTCGGGCACCACATGGCCCTTTTGCAGCACCATCTGCTCGGTGCGGGTCGCGCGGTTGTAGAAGCTGATCACCTTCCATTCGCCGCCCCATTTGCTGGCGAAGACCGTCTCCGCGCGCCGCTCGACCATATGGTCGTGGCGGCGGCGATAGGCGATGAGGTCGCGGATCGTGCCGATCTTCATCCGGTGCTTCTGCGCGAAGGGGATGAGGTCGTCCAGCCGCGCCATCGTCCCGTCATCCTTCATCACCTCGCAGATGACGCCGGACGGGTTGAGCCCGGCGAGCCGCGCCACGTCCACCGCCGCCTCGGTATGGCCGGCGCGCACCAGCACGCCGCCATCTTTCGCCACCAGCGGGAAGACGTGGCCCGGCGTGACGATGTCGGTGCGTCCCTTCGATCCGTCGATCGCGACGGAGATGGTGCGGGCGCGATCAGCCGCGGAAATGCCGGTGGTCACGCCGTCGCGCGCCTCGATCGACACGGTGAAGGCTGTTTCGTGCCTTGTGCCGTTGTTGCGGCTCATGAGTTCCAGGCCCAGATGGTCGACCCGGTCCTTCGTCAACGCCAGGCAGATGAGCCCGCGGCCGTGGGTCGCCATGAAGTTGATCGCGTCGGGCGTCGCCATCTGCGCGGGGATGACGAGGTCGCCCTCATTCTCGCGATCCTCGTCATCGACCAGGATGAACATGCGGCCGTTGCGCGCTTCGTTGATGATCTCCTCGGGACTGGCGAGCGCGGTGCCGCCCTCGCGCTTCAGCAGATAGGCTTCCAGCTTGCCCAGCGTGTCCGCGGTCGGGTTCCAGTCGGCCTCGCCCAGCCGGCGCAGCGAATTGGCGTGCAGGCCGGCGGCGCGCGCCAGGCCGGATCGGGACATCCCGCCTTCAGTGACGAGGCTGCGGACGGTATCGAGAAGCGCGGACGACATGGGGTGACTCCTTCCCGCCATGGGAGGAACGCCATATCACATTGTAGTGTGATTTATTCAAGATAAAATCACATCGCGCGGCCGCGAAGGCTCTGCATCCGGTCCAGGTAGCGGGCCAGCACGTCGATCTCCAGGTTTACGCTCGCGCCCTCGACCAGCCGCCCCAGCGTCGTCACTTCCCAGGTGTGCGGGATCAGGTTGACGGAAAAATGCGCGCCGCCCTCGACATCGCGTACCTCGTTTACCGTCAGCGATACGCCGTCCACGGTGATGCTGCCCTTCGGCGCGATCATCGGAGCCAGGGCGGCGTCCACCGCGAAGCCCACCTTGTGCGAATCGCCTTCGGGGCAGACGCCGACCACCGTGCCGATGCCATCGACATGGCCGGTGACGATATGGCCCCCCAGTTCGTCGCCGACCTTGAGCGCGCGTTCCAGGTTCAGACGCCCGCCTTCGTCCCACAGGCCCGGCGCGGTTCGCGCAACCGTCTCGGCCGACAGGTCGACCGCGAACCAGTCCTCGCCCTTCTCCACCACGGTCAGGCAGGCACCGGAACAGGCGATCGACGCGCCGATCGCCACTGTGCCCATGTCGTAACCGCAGCCGATCACAAGCCGCAGGTCGCCCCGCGGCTCATGGCTGCGGATCGTGCCGATGTCGGTGATGATGCCGGTGAACATGGTTCTGTTTCCTACCTCCATCCGCCCTGAGCGAAGTCGAAGGGCTCGACCGACCGAAGGGAGGTCACTTCGCTACGCTCAGTCCTGGGCTTCGACTTCGCTCAGCCCGAACGGGCAAGCGTGGCGCGTGATCTAGGCGTTCCGGACCCGCTCGTAAACCTCCAGCCGATCGACGCCCAGCGCCCGCGCATCCATTATCCGCCAGCGGCCATGCGCCTGGCCAAGGTCGCTTAACCCGATGTCGCCAATCCCGGCCAGCCCGTCGCCGATCAAAATCGGCGCCCGATAAAGCAGCAGCCGGTCCACCAGATCCGCGCGCAGGAAAGCCGCCGACGCGCCCGCGCCGCCTTCGACCAGCAGATGGTCCACCCGTTCGAGCGCCGCGATCTCCTCCGGCGCGCCGATCCGCTCCCAACCCTGGGGCGCGTCGCCCCGGCTCAGCAGCAGCCGGCGGGGCGAACGGTCCTCAAGCCCCGGCAAGCGCACGTCGAGTCGCGGCGCATCCGCCCGCGACGTGCCCCCACCGACCAGGATCGCGTCATGCCGCGCCCGTTCCATATGCGCATGCGCCCGTGCGTGCGGCCCGGTGATCCAGCGGCTGCGCCCATCCGCCAGCGCGATCCGCCCGTCGATCGACAGGCCGAGCTTCAGGGTCACGGACGGCCGGCCCAGCGTCTGTCGCAGCACGAAGCCGCGCATGGCCCGCGCCGCCTCGGCCGCCATCAGGCCCATCTCGACCACGATTCCCTGTTCCCGCAGCCACGCCGCGCCCTGTCCGTCGGTGCGGGGATCGGGATCGCGCAGCGCGATCACCACGCGCTCCACCCCTGCCCGCGCCATCAGGTCGGCGCAGCGTGGTCCGCGCGGGGAAAGGTGGAAACAGGGTTCCAGCGTCACATAGGCGGTGGCGCCCCGCGCCCGGTCCAACGCCTGCTCCAGCGCCTGCGCCTCCGCATGGGGCCGCCCGCCCTTCTGCGTCCAGCCGCGGCCGACGACACGGCCGTCCTTCACGATCAGGCAACCGACATTGGGATTGGGCGTGGAAAGGCCGCGTCCGCGTTCCGACAGCGCGATGGCGGCCGCCATGTACCGGCGGTCGTCGGCGAGCATCGGCGGCGGGCTCAGGGCTGCGCAGTCCCGGCCTTGGCGGTGGCGGCGGCGCTTGCCTGCGGCGACGCCTTCTCCGCCGCTTCCGCCTTCGCCAGCCGCTGGTCAAGTATCGCGTCGATCGCCTTCACCGCTTCCTTGCGCTGCGCCGTGTTGCGCTTTTCCTCTTCGCGCCATTCGATGCCGAAGGCGTCGGCGAAACCCTGCATCTTCTTCTGCTGCTGGATCAGCGCCGCTTCGCGCTTGGCGAAGTCGATCTTCTGCTGGAGGATGATCGCCGCGTCGGACCGGTTCGCGTCCCAGCTTTCGACATAGATGATCTTGTTGCGCGTCGGCATGGTGTTCGTGTTCGCGTCGATCACGAAAGCCCAGATGATCACCCAGGTCAGCGCGACGGACAGGCCCAGAATCGGCCATTTATGCTGCCGCTGCTGCCGGAAATAGCTCCAGAAGTCGCCAAGCGCGCTCTTGGGAGAAACGGGACGGGGAAAGATCGCCATGCCGCCGATATAGGGCAGGCCGCGCCGGGATGCAAAATCGGACATGCCTTGCCTCCTGCGAAGGACTGGTCGCCGTCATGCCCGCCCCTCTCCGGGAAAGGAGAAGGGCGGGCATCGCATCATTTGTCCGTCAGCGTGAACCGCACCGTCAGCACCTTGGTCGCGCTCACCGGCACCCCGTCGCGCGTCGCCGGACGAAACCGCCATTTGCGCAGCGCATGGCGCTGGGTGGCGATCCAGAAGGCCTCGTCGGTGGCGGAAACCTTCTCGATGTCCGTCACCCGTCCGTCGGTGCCGATGGTGACCCGCACCGTGACGCTGCCTTCCAGACCCTGCCGAATCATCGAGCCGGGATAATCCGGCTGGAATCCCGCCACGGCTCCCGGCGCGATGCTGGCATCTACCAGTACCGGCTCCCGCGGCGGGTCGGCGGGGGGCGGCGTGACGATCGTCCCGGCCCCGGCGCCGTCGATAAAACCGGGCTTGGTGGATCCCATCAGATCGTCCGGGTTGAACGGCTTGATCGGGACGATCGGATCGGCCGCCGTCGGACGCTCTTCCGCCTTTTGCTGGAGTTTCTCCTTCACCGCCTCCTGCTTCTGGGGCTCCGGCGGCGGCGGAGGATCAAGGGGTATTTGCCTCCCGATCAATATCTGCGGCACATAGGGCGTGATCATTTCCCGCGGCGTGAGCAGGAATACCCCGGCCACCACCGCATGCACCGCGATCGCGCCGCCCAGTCCGACTGGCGAGCGTCGGCGTGCACCATAGCCCGAAGCCTGCCCGCCGCCCGCCGTCAGCATTTCCATCCGTCGCATAGGTTCACTCCCAGCTTGTTGGATCATCCTCTTCCCGCCGGGTTCTTTCCCGGCAATGTAATGGTACAACATTTATGATATGTTGCAACATTCATTGCGGTCCTGCGACATCGAATCTATTGACCGCCTCGCTCTACGGGTTGCGGGTCGCAAGCCGCCTCTCGGCAGGATCAGAGCAGGGTGTCGACCGCGTGCAGCGCCAGGCCAACGAGTCCGCCGACCAGCGTCCCGTTGATCCGGATATATTGCAGGTCGCGGCCCACGGCATGTTCCAGGCGGCTGGTGACGGTCCCCGCGTCCCATCCCCGCACCGTGTCGCTGACCAGCCGGACGATCGAATCGCCATAGCTGGCGGTGGCGCCCACCGCCGCGCGGCGCACGAAGCGGTTGATCACCACGCGCAGCCGCGCATCTTCCTGCAGCGTGCCGCCCAGCTGGCGCAGCGCCTCACCCAGCCGGCCCGCCATCGCCTTGCCGGGGTCGCGCACCGCGCGCAGCAGGCCGCCCCGCGCCTGCTCCCACAGGCCGTCGATCCAGCGCTGCATCGCCGGATTGTCGAGGATTTCGTCGCGCACTTTCGCGGCCTTCGCCTGCATCTCCAGGTCGAACTGCAGGTCGCTCGCCAGCTTCGCCATGCCCTCCTCGGCCTTCAGGCGCAGGCTGTGGCCCGGATCGGCCGCCATTTCAGCCAGCAGCCGGCGCAGTCCGTCGATGATCGCATTGGCCAGATTCTCGTCCAGCCCGGTCCAGCGCAGGATTTTGCCCGCGCGCTGGTGCACCATGTCGCGGATCAGGTGATCGTTCGCTTCCAGCGTCCGGTCCGCCCACAGGATGATGCCGTCCATCACGGGCGCATGCCGCCCGTCGCGCATCGCCGCCTCCAAGGCCTGGCCGATCAGCGGGCCGACCGCGATGGCGCGTAGCCGCTGGCCGATCGCACCCTTGACCATGCCACCCAGCCGTTCCTGGTCCAGCGCCTCCAGCAGGTCGGCGACAAGGCGCGACGCGCCCTCGCGCAACCGTCCGTCGCCGTCCGACGGGCTGGCGAGGAAGCGCCCGGCCGCCGCCGCCATGTCCACGCCGCGCATCCGCCGCGCCACGACCGCCGGAATCAGGAAATTGTCGCGCAGGAACAGGGCGAGCGTATCACCGATCCGGTCCTTGTTGCGCGGAATGATCGCCGTGTGCGGGATGGGAAGGCCAAGCGGATGACGGAACAGCGCCGTGACCGCGAACCAGTCGGCCAGGCCGCCGACCATCGCCGCCTCGGCAAAGGCCTGGACGAAACCGATGGCGGGATGAAGATGCGCCGTCGCCCGCGCCCCGAGGAACAGCGCGGCCATCGCGACAAGCATTCCCGTCGCCACCAGCCGCATGCGCCGCGCCGGGTGCGCGGGCCGTTCGGCGGCGATCGGGGACAGGGGCGCGAGCGTCATGACGCTCCAACGGTTACGCGGCCGTTTCGTTCAGGCAAAGCGCGATTTCACGGCGCCCACCCCTCCCGCAAGGGGGAGGGGCTTTGGCACCGTCACTCCGCCGGCTGCGCCTGTCCCGCATGCGCGGCGTCGTCGCCCTTGCGGTAGGTCAGCAGGCGCCGGCCGATCCGCGGGCCGATTGCCTGCTCAAGGCCCAGCGCCAGGCTGAAGGTTGCGGGCACGATGACCAGCGTCAGGATGGTCGACAGGATCAGGCCGCCGATCACGGTGATGCCCATCGGTGCGCGCCACGCGCCGTCGCCCGACAGGGAAAGCGCGGTGGGCACCATGCCCGCCACCATCGCGACGGTGGTCATCACGATCGGCTGGGCGCGCTTGTGACCGGCATCGACGATCGCCTCGAACTTCGGCACGCCCTTCTCCATCTCCTCCAGCGCGAAGTCAATGACCAGGATCGAGTTCTTGGCGACGATGCCGAGCAGCATGAGCAGGCCGATGAACACCGGCATCGACAGCGGCTGCCCCGCGATGTGCAGCGCCAGAGCGCCGCCCAGCGGCGCCAGCAGCAGCGACCCCAGGTTGACGAAGGGCGGCATCACCCGCTTGTAGAGCAGCATCAGCACCGCCAGCACCAGCATGATGCCGGAGATGACGGCGATCAGGAAGTTCTGCAGCATTTCCGCCTGCCACTTGCTGTCGCCGATATTCAGCTTCTGCACGCCCTGGACCTTGCCGTCGAGCACCGCCTTCATCGTCGGCAGCGCATTGATCGCCTGCATCGCCTGGCTGGTGACGATGCCCGGCGCCAGGTCCGCCCCCACGACGATGCGGCGAATCTGGTTGTAGCGGCGGATCTGGGTCGGGCCGGCGCCGAATTCGATGTCGGCGACGACCTTCAGCGGGACCGACCCGCCGTTGACGGTCGGCACCGGCATGTTCTCGATCAGGCCGATGTCACGCCGGCTGTCTTCCCGCACCGCGACCCGGATCGGGATCTGACGGTCGGACAGCGAGAATTTGGCGCTGTTCTGGTCGATGTCGCCGATCGTCGCGATGCGGATCGCCTGGCTCAGCGCGGCGGTGGTGACGCCCATGCTGGCGGCGAGGTCAAGGCGCGGCTTCACGATGATCTCCGGCCGCTGCATGTCGCCCTGCACGCGCGGGGCGCGGATCAGCTGGATGCCGCTCATCTCGGCCACGATCTTGTTCGCGGTCTCCTCCAGCAGCGCGGGATCGTCGCTGCCGAACATCAGCACGATGTCACGCCCGAAGCCGCCGCCCGACTGCGACTGGAAGTTGACGCGCGCGTCCGCGATGTCGTGGAACTCGGGCGCGACCTTGCGCTCCCAGTCGACCGAAGAGATCGGGCGGTCCTTCTTGAGCGTCAGGAAGATGTTCGCGCCGGTCGTCTCGATATCCGCAAAGGCGGCGTCGACCACGTCCTTGTCGGCCGTCAGCATGTCGGCGACGCGACGGGTGATGGCGGTGGTCTGCTCCAGCGTGCTGCCCGGCACCGTCTCGATCTTCACCTGGCTGAAGTCGGTGTTGATGGTCGGCTGGAAGGTCATGGGCAGGGTCGCGAAGGCCAGGATGGTCGCAGCAAAGGCCAGGAAGCCGAAACCCAGGGTCCAGACCCGATGGTCGAACAGCCATGCGGTGAAGCGCGCGGCTCCGCCCCGCGCGCGGCGGGCGATCGCGCGCCGCTGGTCGAGCGACCAGTGCAGCACCGCCATATAGACGTCCATCAGCCAGCCTTCGCCATGGCTTTCCTCGCCATGGGCCTTGAGGAAATAGGCCGCGACCATCGGCGTGATCAGGCGCGCGACGGCAAGGCTCATCAGCACGGACACGACCACGGTCATGCCGAACTGGATGAAGAACTGGCCGGCAAGGCCCGGCATCAGCGCGACCGGCAGGAACACCGCGACGATCGCCATGGTGGTCGCCAGCACGGCGAGGCCAATCTCGTCCGCCGCGTCGATCGACGCCTGATAGGCGGTCTTGCCCATGCGCATGTGGCGGACGATGTTCTCGATCTCCACGATCGCGTCGTCGACCAGCACGCCCGCCACCAGGCTCAGCGCCAGCAGCGAGATGCCGTTGAGCGTGAAGCCCATCATGTCCATGAACCAGAAGGCGGGGATCGCCGACAGCGGAATGGCGAGGGCGGAGATCATCGTCGCGCGCCAGTCGCGCAGGAACAGGAAGACGATGACGACCGCCAGCACTGCACCCTCGATCATCGCCTGCATGGCCGAATGATACTGGTCGCGGGTATAGTCGACGCTGCTGTAGAGCTGCTTGAACTGGACCTTGGGGTTCTCCTGCTTCAGCTTGTCCAGCACCTTCATCGCATCGTCATAGACGGTGACGTCGGACGATCCCTTGGCCTTCTCCAGGCTGAAGCTGGTCACCTGCCGCCCGTTCATCAGGGCGAGTGAGCGCTGCTCGGCATACATGTCGCGCACGTCGGCGATGTCGGCCAGCTTGACCGTCCGGCCGCCGGAAATGGCGATCTGCGTCTGCCCCAGCGTATAGGCGTCGCGGGCGTTGCCCAGCACCCGGATCGCCTGCTCGGCGCCGGCGATCTCGGTGCGGCCGCCCGCGGCGTTCAGGTTCACCTGGTTCAGCTGCGCATTGACCTGGGCCGCGGTGATGCCGTGGGACTGCAGCTTGGCAGGGTCCAAGATGACGCGGATCTCTCGGCTGACGCCGCCGTCGCGCTTGACCGCCGCCATGCCTGGAACGCCCAGCAGCCGCTTGGCCACCGTGTTGTCGACATACCATGACAGCTCCTCCAGCGTCATGTCCGTCGCTTCGGCGCTGAAATAGGCGATGGGGCCGCCGTCGACGTCGATGCGCGACACCTGCGGTTCCAATATGCCTTCGGGCAGGTCGCTGCGGATCTGGTCGACCGCATTCTTGACGTCGTTCACTGCGCGATCGACGGGGAGGCCGATCTGGAACTGGACGTTGGTGAGCGACTGCCCCTCCGACGCGAAGGACGTGATCTCGTCGACGCCGCTGATGCCGCGCACCGCCGCCTCGACCCGCTGCGTCACCTGCGTTTCCAGCTCGGTGGGCGCGGCGCCCGGTTGCAGCACGGTGACGCTGACCATCGGGAAGCTGACGTCCGGATTCTGGTTGATGTCCATCCGGCTGAAGCTGACCAGTCCTGCCAGCAGCAGGGCTGCGAACAGCACGATCGGCGACATCGGGTTACGGATGGCCCAGGCGGAGATGTTGCGAAAATTCATGGCGGCCTTCCCTGCCGGCCTTCCCCGCCGGCCTGTGGACGGACGGCGACGCGACAGGCGCCGCCAGTCCCCTTATTTCGTCTTCTGCACTTCCGGCTTGACCTTCTGCCCAGGGGTCAGGAAGGCGCCGGCCGAAGCCACGATGCGTTCCTGGCCCGTGATGCCGGACAGCACCGACACACCGGCATCAGACACCTGGCCGACCTTCACGTCGCGGCGCTCGACCTGGTTGCCGCCGTTGACGACATAGACATAATTGCCCTTGGCGTCGCTCTGTACCGCGGATTCAGGCAGCATGGGAGAGGATCCCGATCCGCTGACGATCGTCGCAGAGGCGAAGCCGCCAGGGCGGATGCCCGGATTGTACGGAATGGCGATGCGCGCGATACCCAGCCGCGTCTGCGGATCGACGACCGGCGAAACCTGCCACACCCGCCCGGCGAACTGATCCTTCGACCCGACCGGGGTCACGGTCGCGCTGTTGCCGGTGCGGATGCTGGCGAGGTCGCCCTCGCTCAGCTGCGCCAGCATCTCCATCTCGCCGTCCTTGGCCATGCGGAACAGCACGCCGCTGCCCGCCTGGACGATCTGGCCGGGCTCGACCGTGCGGGTCAGCACCAGACCGGAGGCGGGGGCCTTGATGTCCAGCCGCCCGGTCCGCGCCTGCTGCTCGGCGAGTTGCGCCGCGGCGACGTTGACGCGCGCCTGCGCGGCGTCGCGCGTGGCGGTGCGCTGGTCGATGTCGGCGGCGCTGATGAAACCCCGTCCCACCAGCGCCTTGGCGCGGTCGAGCTGCGCCTGCGCCAGCTTGGCGTCGGCGCGCGCCACCTCCACCTGGGCGGCAAGCGAGCGGACCTGCTCGGCCTGCACCGACCGTTCGATCACCGCCAGAACCTGACCCGCGCGCACCCAGTCGCCCGGCTGCACCAGCACGCGCAGCACCGCGCCGCCCTCGCCGACCACGCCGACCGGCATGTCGACCCGCGCGGCGAGCGATCCTGTCGCGCTGACCGTGCGCTGGACGTTCGTCTGGCCGGGACTGATGACCGTCACGACCGGCGCCTGCGCCCCTGCATCGGCGGGCGTCGCTGCCTTGTCGCCGCGCGACAGCCAAACCGCCGCGGCGACCAGCGCCACTGCTGCGACGCCGGCCACGATCAGTATCCGCCGCTTGCGCTTGCGCGCTTCGTCATCTTCCAGGCCGACGATCGCAACGTCGCCCATCAGCTGGGTCTCGTAATTCATGCCGATTTCCATTCTCCGGCGCTTTGCCCCTAAACGCCACTGTGTTATATGAATATAGCACCAGCCTCAAGCCCCAAATATCATGGATGGCGGGGGGACGGCAAAGCCAATCTGTGCCGGAGTGGAACGGTCATTCCGGGAGCGTCGCGGCCGCTTGCCAAAGCTGCCCGCTTGTGTCGCTATGGCTGACAGGGGTCGGAGGGACGGACGATGGAAGTGCTGGGCTGGATCATCCTGGGGCTGTTCGCCGGCGCCATAGCGCGGCTGGTCATGCCCGGCCGCGACCCGGGCGGCTGTGTCGTCACGATATTGCTGGGCATCGCCGGCGCCCTGTTCGCGGGCTTTGTCGGCCGCCTGCTCGGCGTGACCGCGCCGGGCGACCATGGCGGTTTCATCGGCGCGGTGCTGGGGGCAGTGGCGGTGCTGGCAATCTACCGCTGGTTCGCGCAGCGCGGCTGAGTCGCCTTTGCCGGCCGTTCATACGAAAAGGGCCGCGCCGACGATCGACGCAGCCCTTTGGTTCGGCAGGATGGCGGGGTTAGCGCACCGACCCGCGGCGCACCAGGTTGACGATCGCCAGCAGGATCACCGCGCCCACCAGCGAGACGAGGAAGCTGGTCAAGTTGAGCCCGCTTTCGTTGATCGAGCCGCCGCTGAAGATCAGACCGCCGATGAAGGCGCCGACGATGCCGACGACGATGTTCAGCAATATACCCTGTTGTGCGTCCGTGCGCATGATCAGGCTGGCAAGCCAGCCGATGACGCCGCCGACGATAAGCCACAAAATGATGCCCATGTGAGTCTCTCCTTGCACCAGCGCCCCCCGGCGGTTGGCTGAAGCATGTAACGGCGGAGGATGAATTGCGTTCCCCAACGAAATGATTGTTGGCTTCGGGCTGGCTTCCGGCACGATGATCATGTGAGTTCCAATAGCAAAAGGCCGCGGGTTGCCCCGCGGCCTTCATGGCGACCCGGCTCCTTCGGCCTTATTTCGTCAGAACTTCTGCTGCCGTTCGTAGAGCGACTTGTAATATTGGATGCGCGTGACGCGCAGGCCGTGCATGCCGGACCGGTCGACGGCACGCTGCCAGCCGGCGAATTCCTCCAGCGTCAGGTTGTACCGTTCGCACGCCTCGTCCACGGTCAGCAGCCCGCCATTGACGGCGGCGACGACCTCGGCCTTGCGGCGCACGACCCAACGGGTGGTGTCAGCCGGGGGCAGGCTCTCCAGCGTCAGCGGCTCACCCAAGGGACCGACGACCTGAGCTGGCCGGATTTTCTGATTTTCTATCATTCTCACCCTCAAATGCGGCACTGGTTGCTGAAAGCTCAGCAGCGAAAACCCTTATCCGCCTCAGCCCTGAACATCGGCTAAAGCGCCACGGTAAACGCCGTTTTCATCATCCTTGCCCCACCTTGAATGCCCTGCGATCAGCGGGTTGAAGCTGCCTGCAAGGCGCGCGGCGTCGATCACGCCACTGGAACCCGGCGAGAAAACCCCCGCCAGCTCCTCGACCCAGTCTTCTGGTCCGTCCTGCCCCCGCAGGACGCCCGCCACCGCCCGTGCCGTCGGACTGCCCGCCTGCGTCGCCGCCGAAACGGCGCGCAGGAAGGGCCAGGCCGGAATCCGCCAACGATCGACGGGCCGGGCATGTGCAGGCCGCAGCCCGCGGGAACGGTGGAAGCTCAGGTCCATGTTCCCGTTGGTAAGCGCAAATGGATAAAGCGAGGTAAACCCGCTCGCATTTCGTTGCACCGCCCAGCGGCAGCGCCGCGATCGCGCTGGAACCCCGCGCGTTCCACGCCTATATGCGCGCCCATGCAGCCAGAATTCCAGCTTGCCGGGCCGCTCGCGCAGCGGCGAATCGTCGTTGCCATGTCCGGCGGCGTCGATTCGAGCGTGGTGGCGGCGCTCGCCGCACGGACCGGGGCGGAGGTGATCGGGGTCACGCTTCAGCTCTACGACCATGGCGCCGCCGTCGGCCGCACGGGCAGCTGCTGCGCCGGTCAGGACATCCGCGACGCCCGCGCCGTAGCCGACCGGATCGGCATCGCGCACTATGTCTTCGACTATGAAAGCCGCTTCCGCGACTCGGTGATCGCGGATTTCGCCGACGAATATATGGCCGGCCGCACCCCCATTCCCTGCGTGAAGTGCAACATGGGGGTGAAGTTCACCGATCTCTTCCAGATCGCACGCGATCTGGGCGCCGACTGCCTCGCCACGGGCCATTATGTCCGCCGAGTCGAAGGCTCGCAGGGCGCGGAACTGCACCGTGCCGCCGATCCCGCGCGCGACCAGAGCTATTTCCTGTTCGCAACCACCCAGGCGCAGCTCGACTATCTGCGCTTCCCCCTGGGGGGCCTGCCCAAGCCACAGGTGCGGGAGATCGCGGCGGACCTCGGCCTGTCGGTGGCGCTCAAGCCCGACAGCCAGGACATCTGCTTCGTGCCCGACGGCGACTATGCGAAGATCGTGCGCAAGCTGCGCCCCGACGCGGACGAGGGCGGCGACATCGTCCATGTCGATGGCCGCCTGCTCGGCGCGCACAGGGGGCTGATCCACTATACGGTCGGCCAGCGCCGGGGGCTGGAGATCGGCGGCCAGGCCGAGCCGCTCTACGTCGTCCGCCTCGATGCCGCGGAGCGCCGGGTCATCGTCGGCCCTAAGGCCGCGCTCGCCGTATCGGGTGCGCGCCTGTCCGACATCAACTGGCTGGGCGGCGATTTCACCGGAGTCCTGACCGCCAAGGTGCGCTCGATGGCGAAGCCCGTCCCCGCCCGGCTGGACGGCGACCGGCTGGTCTTCGACGCGCCCGAATATGGCGTCGCGCCCGGCCAGGCGGCGGTTCTCTACGCCGGCGACCGCGTGCTGGGCGGCGGCTGGATCGCTGAAACGCAGGCCGCGCTCGCGCAGGTGGCGTGACGCCGATCACGGATCGGGCCGACGATCCATGACAGGAACGGGGTGCTGCCCCGCGCGAATCCCTCTCTCTCAAACCCTCTCTCTTGGGGGACGGGGATGCAAAGCACCGGCGGCATGTCGCGCGGCCGACGCCGGGTGAGGAGGGGCGGCCCTGAAGGGGCGCGCCGGCAGGCCTGTCCTTCCTCATCCGGTTCGGCCCGCAACCTTGCCCTTTCGCGCCCCCGCCGGTAAGGCCCGCGCGTCATGACTCGCCCGCTCACCTTCGCCATTCCCAAGGGTCGCATTCTCGACGAGGCGCTGCCGCTCCTCGCGCGCGCCGGGATCGAGCCGGAGGCAGAGTTCCATGACAAGCGCAGCCGCGCATTGCGTTTCGCGACCAACCGCCCGGACGTCTCCATCATCCGCGTGCGCGCCTTCGACGTCGCCACCTTCGTCGCCCATGGCGCGGCGCAGATCGGCATCGTCGGCTCCGACGTGGTCGAAGAGTTCGACTATTCGGAGCTCTATGCCCCGGTCGACCTCGACATCGGCCATTGCCGCCTGTCCGTCGCCGAACCGGCGGGTCTTGCCGGCGAGGACGAGGCGGCGATGAGCCATGTCCGCGTCGCCACCAAATATCCGCACCTGACGCGCCGATATTATGAGGCGATGGGGCTCCAGGCGGAATGCGTGAAGCTGAACGGCGCGATGGAACTGGCCCCGTCGCTGGGCCTGTCGCGCCGCATCGTCGACCTGGTCTCCTCGGGCGCGACGCTCAAGGCCAACGGGCTGGTCGAGACGCATGTCATCATGCAGGTCTCCGCGCGCCTGATCGTCAACCGCGCCGCCTTCAAGATGCGCTCGGCCGACCTCGCCCCGATGGTCGAGGCCTTCCGCAAGGCCGTGGGGGTGAAGGATGCCGCTTGACCTTCCTCCGTCATCCCAGCGAAAGCTGGGATCTCGTTTCCTCTCTCCCGCCTCAAGAAAAGAGAGAGCCCAGCTTTCGCTGGGATGACGAAAGACAAGCCATGCCCCTTCGCCTCACCACCGCAGCGCCCGATTTCGCGTCCGCCTTCACCGCGCTGGTCGATGCGCGCCGCGAAGCGGACGAGGACGTTTCGCGCGATGTCGCCGCGATCCTGAAGCGCGTCCGGAGCGAGGGCGACACCGCGCTCGCCGATTTTACCCGCCGCTTCGACCGGCACGATCTGGACGCGAGCGGCTGGGCGGTCGAGCCGGCCGAATGCCGCGCCGCGCTGGAGACCATTCCCACGAAGCTGCGCGACGCGCTGGAGCTCGCCGCCGCCCGCATCGCCGCCTACCATGAGAAGCAGAAGCCGCAGGACAGCGACGGGATCGACGCCGCGGGCGTGCGGCTGGGCGCGCGCTGGCGTCCGGTGGATGCCGCCGGGCTCTATGTCCCCGGTGGTCGCGCCGCCTATCCCAGCTCGCTGCTGATGAACGTCATCCCCGCCAGGGTCGCTGGAGTCGGCCGGATCGCGATGGTGACGCCGACGCCCGGCGGGACGATCAACCCGATGGTCCTCGCCGCCGCCCGCATCGCCGGGATCGAGGAAATCTGGCGGGTCGGCGGCGCGCAGGCGATCGCGGCGCTTGCCTATGGCACGGGGCGCATCCGTCCCGTGGACGTCGTCACCGGCCCGGGCAATGCCTGGGTCGCGGAGGCCAAGCGCCAGCTTTACGGCGTCGTCGGTATCGACATGGTCGCCGGCCCATCGGAGATTGTCGTCGTCGCCGACGCGAAGAACGATCCGGACTGGATCGCGGCCGATCTGCTGAGCCAGTCCGAGCATGATCCGACCAGCCAGTCGATCCTTTTCACCGATGACGCGGCCTTCGCCGACGCGGTGGAAAAGTCGGTCGAGGGGCGCCTCGCCCAGCTCGCGACCCGCGAAGTGGCGGCGGCAAGCTGGACTGCCAACGGCGCGATCATCCTCGTCCGCGACCTTGAGGAAGCCATGCCGCTGGTCGACCGGCTCGCGCCCGAGCATCTGGAGCTGGCAGTCGATGATCCCGACGCCTTGTTCGCGCAGGTGCGCCATGCCGGTTCCGTCTTCCTCGGCCGCATGACGCCCGAGGCGGTGGGCGATTACGTCGCCGGGCCCAACCATGTCCTCCCCACCGGGCGCCGCGCCCGCTTCTCTTCGGGCCTCTCCGTGCTCGACTTCATGAAGCGCACCAGCTTCCTCGGGCTCGACAAGGGCGCGATCGAGGCGATCGGTCCCGCCGCCGTGGCGCTGGCCGAGGCGGAGGGCCTGCCCGCCCATGCCGCGTCGGTGGCGTTGCGCCTCTCCTGACACCGGAGTAGGGGGCAGGGTATGAACGACCGCTCCAAATCCCGCTCTGCCGCGCGCCTCGCCGCGGTGCAGGCGCTCTACCAGCTCGAAATGGAGGGCACGCCGCTCGCGGCCCTGCTGCACGAATTCCATCAGCATCGCCTCGGCGCCACCATCGAGGACGTGACCTACGCCGAGGCGGAGGTGCCCTTCTTCGACGACATCGTGTCGGGCGTGGACAAGCGCCGCGCGGAGATCGACGCGCTGGTCGCCGCGCGCCTGTCGCAGGGCTGGGCGCTCGACCGGCTCGACCGGCCGATGCGCCAGATCCTGCGCGCCGGCACTTATGAACTGCTCGCTCGGCCGGACGTCGGCACCGGCACCGTCATCAGCGAATATCTCGATGTCGCGCACGCCTTCTACGACCGGCGCGAGGCGGGATTCGTCAACGGCCTGCTCGACGCCGTGGCGAAGGACGTGCGGAAATAGCCCCTTCCCGTCAACCTGAACTTGTTTCAGGGTCCATTTCCCCTCTCGCGCGGTTGGTGCCGAAGGCGAAATGGATGCTGAAACGAGTTCAGCATGACGGAGGAATATGATGTCCGCCGAATCCCGCTTCCTCACCCTGCTGCGCCTGCTTGCGTACCATCCCGCCGCACAGGGCTTGCAGGACGACGTCGCGCTGCTCCCCGTCGGCAATGCCCGCCTCGTTCTCACCAGCGATACGATGGTGGAGGGCATCCATCACCTTCCCACTGATCCCCCCGCTGCCGTCGGCTGGAAGCTCGCGGCGGTGAACCTTTCCGACCTTGCCGCCAAGGGCGCCCGGCCGCTCGGTTGTCTGCTCAACTATGCTCTGTCCGGCGACGACGCCTGGGATGCCGCCTTTCTCGAAGGGCTGGGCGAGGCGCTGGAACGCCACGCCATGCCGCTGCTGGGCGGCGACACGGTGCGGATGCCCGCCGATGCGCCGCGCAGCTACAGCCTGACCGCTATCGGCGAGGCGCAGTCCAGCGTTCCCAGCCGCACCGGGGCGCGTGCCGGTGACCGCCTCTATGTGACCGGCCCGATGGGGGATGCGGGCGTCGGACTCGAACTGCTGCGCGCCGACCCGGCCGCCGCCGGGCCGCTGGTGGAGGCCTATCGCCGTC
>NZ_AUWY01000112.1 GCF_000447205.1 Sphingobium ummariense RL-3
CCTCCGCGCTGGAGGCGGCGCGCGGCGCCAGCACCGCCGTCCAGCTCGCCGCGGCCCGCGCGGGCGATGACTATGAACTGCTTTTCGCCCTGCCGCCCTCGCAAAAGCCGCCGGTTCGGGCCATCCCGGTCGGCCGCCTTCAGGAAGGACGGGGCCTCACCCTGCTGATCGACGGCGCCGTCATGCCGCTCCCCGACCGCCTGGGCTGGGAACACTGATCCACATCAACGCCCATTCATCTTGACGCCCGCCGTCCCATCTGTAGCTTTCCAGCCACCTTATTCCTCAGCCGGCCGGATCGCAGGAGATGCGTATGTCCCCGATGCTGATTGACGCGGTGCCACTTGCCGGATGCCTGTGCTCCGGCCGCCCGCGCTTGCGACCTTCGCCCGCCCGTATCCTCCAGCGGAGCGGCCGATGAAAGCAACAACCGGGGGAGAGGAACAAGCATGCAAATTGTCTATATCGCCATAGGGTGCGGCCTGCTGGCCGTGCTCTACGGGCTTTTCACGAGTCGGCAGGTGCTCGCCGCGTCGCCGGGCAACGAGACCATGCAGGCGATCGCGGGGGCGATCCAGGAAGGGGCGAAGGCCTATCTCGGCCGGCAGTACACCACGATCGCGATCGTCGGCGTCGTCGTCGCCGTGCTGGTCGCGCTGTTCCTGGGGCTGACCTCTGCGGTCGGTTTCCTGATCGGCGCGATCCTGTCGGGCGCGGCAGGCTTCATCGGCATGAACATCTCGGTGCGCGCCAATGTCCGCACGGCGGAGGCTGCCCGCGGCACCTTGCAGAGCGGCCTCACCGTCGCGTTCAGGGCCGGCGCCATCACCGGCATGTTGGTGGCCGGCCTCGCCCTCCTCGCGATCAGCGTCTTCTTCTGGTATCTGGTAGGCCCCGCCGGCCATGCGCCCGACGACCGGCTGGTGATCGACAGCCTCGTCGCGCTGGCCTTCGGCGCGAGCCTCATCTCCATCTTCGCGCGGCTGGGCGGCGGCATCTTCACCAAGGCGGCCGACGTCGGCGCCGACCTCGTCGGCAAGGTCGAGGCCGGCATTCCGGAGGACGACCCGCGCAACCCCGCCGTCATCGCCGACAATGTGGGCGACAATGTCGGCGACTGCGCCGGCATGGCGGCCGACCTGTTCGAAACCTATGTCGTGACGGTCGGCGCAACCATGGTGCTGACCGCGCTGCTGGTGACAGGCGTCGACAACGCCTTCCTGCTGCGGCTGATGGCGCTGCCCCTGTCGGTCGGCGGCATCTGCATCATCACCTCGATCATCGGCACCTATATGGTCCGCCTGGGCGCGAGCCAGTCGATCATGGGCGCGCTCTACAAGGGGTTCTGGACCACCGCGATCCTCTCGATCCCGGCCATCTACTATGTCACGGCACAGGTGCTGGGCGACATGAACGCCCCCTTCGGCACCGATCTGGACGGCAATGGGGGCTATACCGGCATGGCGCTGTTCTGGTCGATGATGGTCGGCCTGGCGGTCACCGGCCTGATCGTCTGGATCACCGAATATTATACCGGCACCAGCTATCGCCCGGTCCGTTCAATCGCAAAAGCGTCCGAAACCGGACACGGCACCAACGTCATCCAGGGCCTCGCCATCTCGCTCGAGGCGACGGCGCTGCCGACGCTGGTGATCGTCGCGGGCATCATCGTCGCCCATCAGCTCGCGGGCCTCATCGGCATCGCCTTCGCCGCGACGGCGATGCTGGCGCTCGCCGGCATGGTGGTCGCGCTGGATGCTTACGGTCCCGTCACCGACAATGCCGGCGGCATCGCGGAGATGAGCCATCTCGACGACAGCGTCCGCGTGAAGACCGACGCGCTCGATGCGGTGGGCAACACGACCAAGGCGGTGACGAAGGGCTATGCCATCGGTTCGGCGGGCCTCGCCGCGCTGGTGCTGTTCGGCGCCTATACGGAGGACCTGAAGTTCTACAATGCGGCGCTGGGCCTCACCGAGCCGGTCGATTTCAGCCTGTCGAACCCCTATGTCATCGTCGGCCTGTTGCTGGGCGCGTTGCTGCCCTATCTGTTCGGCGCGATGGGCATGACCGCCGTTGGCCGGGCGGCGGGCGATGTGGTCAAGGATGTGCGCGACCAGTTCGCCACCAATCCGGGCATCATGGAAGGCACGTCGCGGCCCAACTATGCCCGCACGGTCGACCTCGTCACGCGCGCCGCGATCAAGGAGATGATCGTCCCCTCGCTGCTCCCGGTGCTGGCGCCCGTGGTCGTCTATTTCGCCATTGCGGCGGTCGCGGGCGTGCCCAACGGCTTCGCGGCGCTGGGCGCCTTGCTGCTGGGCGTCATCGTCTCCGGCCTGTTCGTCGCCCTGTCGATGACCAGCGGCGGCGGCGCCTGGGACAATGCGAAGAAATATATCGAGGACGGCCATCATGGCGGCAAGGGCAGCGAGGCCCACAAGGCGGCCGTGACCGGCGATACGGTGGGCGATCCCTACAAGGATACTGCCGGTCCGGCGGTCAACCCGATGATCAAGATCACCAACATCGTGGCGCTGCTGCTGCTCGCAGCGCTCGCGCACGGGGCCTGAAACGGCTTCGGCCCCGCTCCCCTCGCGAAAGGGGGCGGGGCCGATCTGCCGGCGGCATGCGGTCAGCGCTGGGCCAGCTGGACCGTGGACTTGCGGCTGATCGTCAGCCCGGCCTGCGCCCATTCTTCCTTGCTGCGGCAGTCGGTCACCGGAACCAGCGAACCTGTCACTTCCTGGCGGAAGCAATAGCGACCGTCCTTCTGAAGGGTCACCTTGGCGCCGCGATAGCTGCCCTCGGCACGGGCGAAGGCGGGGGTGGCGGCGGCCGAGATGGCGACGGTGGCGGCAACGACGGCGGCGGCGAAAGCGATGGTCTTCATGGCGTTTTTCCTTCCCTGATTGAGTGGTCCTGATCCTCATTCGGATCATGCCAACTGCAATGCAGAGACCGTGCCAATTGCCGAAACCTTCGATTTTCGGGGGGATCACGGCCGCACAGGGCGGAAAGCGCATGGAGAAAATGCCAATCACCGGCAAAATTCGCCAACAAGCGGAAAATTGCACGCCGCGTTTCCATGCTACGACGGCTACTGCCCGCGAAAATCAAAAAAGGGCGAGACAGGTTCGCTTCGTCCCATTATTTTCAAGACAGGGGCATGGTTCAGGGGGATGACGTGAAGGCCAAGTTGCTGCTCGTGAGTGGTGTGCTCGCGATTCTCTGGTCGTCGGCGCAAGCGCAGACCCAGCCTCCCGCATCAACCCCGGCGCCCAAGCTCTGGCCGGTCGAAGCCTTTGCCGAACTCCCGCTGGTGCAGGGGCCTGTTCTGTCGCCGGACGGCCTGCGCTTCGCGGCGCGTTTCGCGATCAACGGCGAGCTGCGTCTCGTCATCGCCAATATCGAGGCCGGACCGAACCGCTATCGCTCCATCGGCGTGGGCGAGAACGACGTCAACTGGTTGCGCTGGGTCAATGACGAATGGCTGATCGCCGGCATCGGCGCGGAAGACATGATGATGGGCATGCCCTGGTATGTCAGTCGGGTCGCCAGCCTGAAGGCGGACGGATCGAAGATCAACATGCTCGCCGGCAAGGTCGCGGCGCAGAGCGCGGACGACGTGATCTGGATCGCGCGGGACGGCAGCCCGCGCATCCTGCTGAGCTACCAGACCTCGGTCTTCACCTCCGATGGCGGCTTCTGGCCTCGCGTCGACGAGGTGAATGTGGCAACCGGAAAGCTCAAGACTGCGGTCGGTTCGCGCACGGATGTCTTTTCCTGGTATGCCGACGCCTCCGGCGCGGTGCGGATGGGCGTGGGCTATGACGATGCGAGGCGGACATCGCGCCTCCTCTATCGCGACGGTGCCGGCGACTCCTTCCGCACCATCGACCGGGCGGATCGCCGCAAGGACGAATCGCTGGTCGTTCCGCTGCTGTTCACCGCCGATCCGGGCAAGGCGATCGCCAGCGACGACCGGGACGGCACCAGCGCCCTTTACGAACTCGACCTCGCCACGCTGCAACTGGGCAAGAAGATTTTCGACGTGCCCGGCTTCGACCTGGGTGCGATCGAGGAGGACAGCGCCGGGACGGGACTCGCGGGGGTCTATTACACCGCCGACGCGCCGTCCGTGCGCTGGTTCGACCCGACGCTCGCCACGATCCAGGCCGACATCGACAAGGCGGTGGGCGACCGCCGGGCACGCATCATCTCGACCAGCCGCGATCGCAGCCGCATGATCGTGCATGTCGGCCGCGCGGACCAGCCGGGCGCCTATTATTATTACGACACCGCCGTGGGCGTGATGAGCCTGCTCTCGAAGGTCAGCAACAGCTTCGGCGTGGGCACCCGCCTCTCCCCGGTGAAGACGGTCCATTACAAGGCCCGCGACGGGCTCGATATCGCGGCGGTCCTCACCCTGCCTGCCGGGCGCGAGGCGAAATCCCTTCCCCTCATCCTGATGCCCCATGGCGGCCCCTTCGCCCGCGACGCGGAGGAATGGGACTGGTGGGTCCAGTTCCTCGCCAATCGCGGCTATGCCGTGCTCCAGCCCAATTATCGCGGCTCATCGGGTTATGGCACTGCCTTCGCGGAAAAGGGGGAGGGGCAGTGGGGCCTCGCCATGCAGGACGACCTCAACGACGCAGTCGACTGGGCGGTGAAGGAAGGGATCGCCGACGCGAAGCGGGTCTGCATCGTCGGCGCCTCCTATGGCGGCTATGCCGCTATGCGCGCCGCCGAGCGCGACGGGGCGAAGTTCCGCTGCGCCGTTTCCTATGCGGGCGTGTCGGATCTCGCCGCGATGATGCGTTATGATGGCCGCTTCCTCAACCACGGCACGCGCAAGGACTGGATGAAGCAGCAGGCGCCCGACTTCGCCGCCGTCTCGCCGATCAACCATGCCGCGCAATTCTCGACGCCGATCCTGCTGATGCACGGAAAGAAGGATCGCCGCGTCCAGGTCGGCCAGTCGCGCGAGATGGCCGAGAAGCTCAAGGCCGCAGGCAAGCAGGAGGGCAGGGATTATGTCTATGTCGAACAGCCCCTCGCCGACCATTTCTTCTCCCGCCAGGCCGACCGGCTCGACTTCCTCCAGCGGCTGGAAGCGTTTCTGAAGGAGCATAACCCGGCCTGAGGGCGCCGAAACCTCCTCCATTACGGCCTCCGATATGGAGCTACGCCCTGTTTCCCGGAAATCCGGCGCCCTTCATCCCACCATTTCGGAGAGGATGATGATGGCGGCCCGCAAGCGGTGTTGATTTCCTGCCTCCCGGGGAAAAGGGGGGCAGGCCGATGACCAATCGTCTCTATTATGGCGACAATCTGGACGTGCTGCGCGATCATGTCGGGGATGCGAGCGTCGATCTCGTCTATCTCGACCCGCCGTTCAATTCCAACGCCAGCTACAACATCCTCTTCCGCTCGCCGACCGGGGCCGGCGCCGACGCCAGCATCGAGGCATTCGACGACACCTGGAGCTGGGGACCGGCTGCCGCAGGCGCGCTGATGGACATTACCAGCAGCGGCAACCATCGCCTCCATGTGCTGATGCAGGCGATGCGCACCGCGATCGGCGACAATGCGATGATGGCCTATCTCGCGATGATGGCGGTGCGCCTGCAGGAACTGCACCGCGTCCTCAAGCCGACGGGCAGCCTCTACCTCCACTGCGATCCCACCGCGAGCCACTATCTGAAGCTGGTGCTGGACGCGGTGTTCGGGGTGGAGAATTTCCGGAATGAGATCGTGTGGCGTCGGACAAACGCTCATAACAAGCTTTCTCGACAATATGGGCCAATCCACGACACCATTTTGTTCTACAGTCGCAGCAACGGATTTACGTTTCATCCCGGCCGCCGTCCCTACACGCGCAGCTATGTGCAGCATTCTTTTCCGACGAGCGATGATCGTGGTCCCTACCAATCGAACGTATTGACGGGCGCTGGCGTTAGAACCGGCGATAGTGGCAAGCCGTGGCGGAGCTATGACCCGACTCCCAAGGGACGACATTGGGCGATCCCACAGAAGCTGGTTCGGGAATTGGATGAGGATGTCTTCCATCGCGCTCCGCAGCAGATTCTGGATGAACTGGATGCGAGGGCTCTGATTCTCCATCCAAAGACCCTCGGATCACTCCCTCGATACAAGCAGTATCTTGATACCGGAGATGGCGTTCTTTTTCAGGACATTTGGGCATATCAACCGGGCACCAGGGGTATCCTTCAGGACAATGCCGAAGGCATAGACGAGGATGTCAAATGGCTTGATGCCGATGAAGAAAAGCTGGGCTATCCCACCCAAAAGCCTAGAGGCCTGCTGGAGCGGATTGTCTCGAGTTCCTCCAATCCCGGCGACGTCGTGCTCGATCCCTTCTGCGGCTGCGGCACGGCGGTCGATGCGGCGCAGAAGCTCGGCCGGCAATGGATCGGCATCGACATCACCCATCTCGCCATTGGCCTGATCGAGAAGCGCCTGCGCGAAGGCTATGGCGATGCCGCGCGGTTCGAAACGATCGGCTCGCCGCGCGACCTTGCCTCCGCGCTGCGCCTCGCCGCCGACGACCCGCACCAGTTCCAGCACTGGATCACGCTCAAGCTCGGCGGCTGGCCGTGGATGGGCGGGAAGAAGGGCGGGGACCGGGGCGTGGATGGCTATTTCTATTATGTCGGCGCGGGCGGCCAGACCGAAACGGGCGTCATCTCGGTCAAGGCCGGCCACAGCATCAACCCGGCCATGGTCCGCGACCTCGGCCGGGTGATGCAGCGCGACGGGCACCGCATGGGCCTGTTCGTCTGCGCCGCCATGCCCACGCGCGGCATGGCGGCCGAGGCGGACAGCCACGGCCTGATCGAGACCGAGTTCGGCCGCTTCCCCGCGCTCCAGCTCTTCACCCTCGCGGAGCTGTTCCAGGACCGCCATCCCAGGCTCCCGCCGCTGGTCAGCCCCAACCGCAAGGCGCCCCGCGTCGAAACCCGCGCCTCGCACCAGCCGGGCGCGCAGGGCGGGCTGGATCTGCGCTGACCGCGCTGTCCTACAGGCGCTTCTTCCTGCTACGTTCCACCGGCTCTTTCTCTCCGTCCATTCCTCCCTACCACGCCGTGACTGGCGCGTCGGTGGTGCGTCGCTGTAGCCTTGTCGTGACCCAGCTGTCGCGTCGCTGTGACCTTCCTGTGGCGTGGGCGTCGCGTCGGCGACTTTTCCGTGACTTTTGGCGGGAAACTGCCGTCAATCGCCCGACGACATTGTGAACTCCGTAGGATCGCCCGCTGTGGCGCAGCCGGCTCGCTTGTCCCCTCCGCCGACGACGCCTATAGGCCCGCCATGACCAGTGCCCCCTTCGCCCGGAAGCTCGCCGCCCTCGAGTCGCGGGGCCGGTTGCGACAGCTCAGCCCCAGGGCGGGGCGGGATTTCGCTTCCAACGACTATCTCGGCCTTGCCGGCGATCCGATCATCGCCCAGGCCGTCGCCGACGCGGTGGCGCGCGGTGTGCCGCTGGGATCGGGCGGCTCCCGCCTGCTGCGCGGCAACGCACCCGAGCATGAAGGGCTGGAGGCGAAGGCGGCCGCCTTCTTCCGCACCCAGGCGGCCCTTTTCCTCGCCAACGGCTATGCGGCCAACCTCGCGCTCTTCTCGACTCTGCCGCAGCGCGGCGACCTGGTGGTCGCGGACGAACTGATCCATGCCAGCGTCCATGACGGCATCCGCCTGGGCAAGGCAGCGGCGCTGTTCGCCCGCCACAATGATCCGCAGAGCTTCGTCGACCTCATCGCCGGCTGGCGCGCCGAGGGCGGCAAGGGCCGCATCTGGATCGCTGTCGAAACGCTCTATTCGATGGACGGGGACATGGCCCCGCTGGCCGATCTCACCCGGATCGCCGCGCAGCATGACGCCATGCTGCTGCTCGACGAAGCGCACGGCACGGGCGTTTTCGGCCCCGGCGGCCGCGGGCTTTCGGCCGGGCTCGACGGGCTGCACAATGTCGTCACGCTCCACACCTGCGGCAAGGCGATGGGCGCGGAGGGCGCCCTGATCTGCGGCCCGCGTGTGATCATCGACTATCTCGTCAACCGCGCCCGCTCCTTCATCTTCTCGACCGCGCCCTCGCCGCTGATGGCTGTGGCCGCCGCCGCCGCGCTTGACCGCATTGAAGGTGCGGGGGATCTGCGCGACCGGCTGGCGACCCTGCGGCAGGATGCTGCGGAGGAAATCTGCGCCCGCTTTGGCCTCCCCCCCCCGCGCAGCCAGATCCTCCCCATAGTTCTGGGCGAGGACGACAAGGCCATGGCCGCCGCCGCCGCGCTGCAGGAGGCGGGCTTCGACGTTCGCGGCATCCGTCCGCCGACCGTGCCCCCCGGCACCAGCCGCTTGCGCATTTCGCTCACTCTCAACATCGGCCGCGCCGATGTCGCCGCGCTTGGCCGCGAACTGCGACGCATCCTCCCATGACGGTCCTGATCGTCACCGGCACCGACACCGGCATCGGCAAGACGGTCTTCGCCGCCGGGCTCGCCGGAGCACTCGGCGCACATTATTGGAAGCCAATCCAGGCGGGCATCGATCCCGAAGGCGACAGCGAGACCGTTGCCCGCCTTTCCGGCCTTCCCGCCGACCATATCCTGCCCGAAGCCTATCGCCTCGCTACGCCGGCTTCGCCCCATCTCGCCGCGCGGCTCGACGGTGTGGAGATCGCCCTCGACCGGCTTGCCCTTCCGCTGGTCGACGGCCCGCTGGTGGTGGAAGGCGCGGGCGGCGTGCTGGTGCCGATCAGCGAGACATTGCTGATGGCCGACCTCTTCGCGCATTGGGACCGGCCCGTGATCCTCTGTGCACGGACGGCGCTCGGCACCATCAACCACAGCCTGCTGAGCATCGAGGCGCTCCGGGCGCGCGCCGTACCGATCGCCGGCATCGCCTTCATCGGTGATCCCCATCCGGAAAATGAACGGATCATCCCCGCCCTTGCCGGCGTGCCGTCACTGGGCCGGCTGCCGCTGCTCGACCGGCTCGACGCCGCAGGACTGGCGCAGGCCTTCCGCGCCAACATCCGCCTTTCCGATACTTTCAACCGCTGATAATTTTCGACCAACGACATGGACAGCCTCCGGCCGGCGGGGTTCATGTCGGCTCATGACGGGCGGGCTATGGCGCGCCGCCAAAAAGCAAGGGACACTTCCATGAAACTTCACTTCCTCGGCGCTGCGGCCACCGCGCTGGTCCTCGCCGCCTCCACCGCGCAGGCCGACCAGGCGCCACAGGCAACCGCCTCGGCAACCGCAGCGAAACCCACCTACGGCACCTATGGCTTCGACACCGCGGGCATGGACCCTTCGGTGAAACCCGGCGACGATTTCTATGACTATGCCAATGGCGGCTGGGCGAAGGCGACACCGATCCCCGCCGACAAGTCGAACTATGGCGCCTTCAACGTGCTCGACGACCTGTCGCGCGAGCGCACTCGCGGCATATTGGAAGCGGCGAAGGCGGATCCCGCCAGCAAGATCGGCGCCGCCTATGCAAGCTACATGGACGCCGCCGCCGTGGAGGCGAAGGGCCTCGGCCCCATCCAGCCCTGGCTCGCAGAGATCAAGGCGGTGAAGGACAAGGCCGGCTATGCGAAAGTCGCCGCCAAGGCCGCGCGCGCAGGCGTGAGCGGGCCGTTCCGCATCTATGTAGGGCAGGACGACAAGGATCCGGAAACCTATATCCTGAACCTGCGCCAGGGCGGCCTCGGCCTGCCGGACCGCGATTTCTACCTGGAGCAGAACGACAAGATGGCGGCGATCCGCACCGCCTATGTCGCGCATCTGGAACGGATGCTGACACTTGCCGGGGAGCCGGACGCCAAGACGCGCGCCGCCGCGCTGATGGCTTTCGAGACCGAGATCGCCAGGGTCCACTGGTCCCAGATCGACAGCCGCGACGCGGACAAGACCTATAACAAGATGACGCTGGCGGAGCTTCAGAAGACCGCGCCGGGCTTCGATTTCGCCGGCTATCTCGCTACGAACAAGCTCAATCCCGCAGCCGTGCTGGTCGCCCAGCCGACCGCCGTCGCCGGCGAGGCCGCACTGATCGCCAAGACGCCGGTCGGCGTGCTGAAGGACGCGCTGCTGCTGCGCAGCCTGCACGCCTATGCGACCTATCTGCCCGACAGCGTGGCAAACGAGGATTTCGCCTTCTACGGCACCACCCTCTCCGGCACGCCCGAGCGCGAGGAGCGCTGGAAGCGCGCGGTCGACTTCCTCAAGGAGTCGATGGGCGAGGAAGTGGGCAAGGCCTATGTCGCGCAATATTTCCCGCCGGAAACCAAGGCGGCGATGGACCAGCTGGTGAAGAATGTGATCGCCGCCATGGGCCGCCGCATCGACGGCCTCGCCTGGATGAGCGACACGGCCAAGGCGCGGGCGCACAAGAAGCTCGCCGCCTTCACGCCCAAGATCGGCTATCCCGACAAGTGGCGCGACTATGCCGGCCTCGCCATCAAGGCGGGCGACCTGCTCGGCAATGCGGAGCGCGCCAAGCAGTTCGAATTCGACTATCAGATGGGCAAGCTCGGCAAGCCGATCTACCGCTGGGAATGGCAGATGACGCCGATGGAGATCAATGCCTATGCCGATTTCGGCATGGTCGAGATCGTCTTCCCCGCCGCGATCCTGCAGCCGCCCTTCTTCGATCCCCATGCCGATCCGGCGGTCAACTATGGCGGTATCGGCGCGGTGATCGGGCATGAGCTCAGCCATCATTTCGACGACCAGGGCGCGAAATATGACGAGACCGGCAAGCTCAGCCAGTGGTGGACCGACCAGGACGTCGCCAATTTCAAGGCGCTGACCGACAAGCTGGTCGCGCAATATGACGCCTATGAACCGTTTCCCGGCGCGCATGTGAAGGGCGCCTTCACCTTGGGCGAGAATATCGGCGACCTCGCCGGGCTGGCGGTCGCGCTCGATGCCTATCACGCTTCGCTGGGCGGCAAGCCCGCTCCGATAATCGACGGCACGACGGGCGACGAGCGCTTCTACCTGGGCTGGGCGCAGGTGTGGCGACGCAATTATCGCGAGGCCAATCTGCGCCAGCGGCTTGTGACCGATCCGCATTCGCCGTCGCAATATCGCGCCGATATCGTGCGTAATTATGACGCATGGTATGACGCTTTCAAGCCGGCGCCGGGAAGCAAGATCTATCTCAAGCCGGAAGACCGCGTGAAGATCTGGTGACGAATCGGCGGGCCGGAGAGATCCGGCCCGCCTCACCGCCGCATTGACGGATCGTTCCTCTTTCGGGACGAGCCGATTGGAACCTTTTTGTCATCTTTCGTCATACACGGTTCGCCGGATTCTCCCTTTTTCCGGCGGCGCATCTTCCACAGCTTCGCGTTTATGAATTCGTGGACAAAGAAGCGAGGAGAAGAACATGACGGGTCTCAAAGCAAATCCTTTTCTGAAATACGGTATCGCGGCCGCGGCGCTGCTTGGCGCTTATCCCGCCATGGCGCAGATGGCGCCCGCCCAGTCCGACCCTGCCGCGCCTGCTCAGACGGCTCCGGCCCCTGCGACGCCGGCAACGCCGGCAACCCCTTCGGCCGGCGCTGGTAACTACAGCGATGCCGAGCTAAAGCAGTTCGCCGATGCCGCTGTCGAAGTGACGAAGATCCAGTCAGACAGTTCGATCGCCGCAGCCGACAAGCAGCCCAAGATGCTGGCTGCGCTGCAGGCGAAGGGCATGCCGCCGGAGAAGTTCAACGCCATCGGCCAGGCGGCCGCTGCCGACCCGGCGTTGCAGCAGCGCATCCAGGCGGCGGCCAGCCCCGCCCCTTCGGCGGCACCCGCCAGCCCCGCAGCGCCTGCCGATCCGGCAACGCCCGCCCAGCCGCCGCAGTAATCGGAAACCTGTAGGTCATCCGGGGCCGGAGGTGTTAACGCACCCCCGGCCCCTTTCGCGTGGCGCAGGGCGATAGCCAATAGCGCTGGGATCGCGTAGTGCGCGGGGGATGAATTCCCCTGTCTGGCACCCCTTCCACCAGCACGGCCTTGGCGAGATGATCCCCGAGGTGGCACGCGCGGAAGGCGCGTTGCTGCATCTGGCCGACGGCCGCATCCTGATCGATGGCATTTCGAGCTGGTGGGTCACCACCCATGGCCATTGCCACCCCCGCATCGCCGCCGCCATTGCAGAGCAGGCAGGACGGCTCGACCAGCTCATCTTCTCCGGCTACACGCACGCCCCGGCTGAGACGGTCGCGCGCGGCCTCATCGATCTCGCTCCCCGGGCTGAGAACCGCGATCCCCTCGCCCATGTCTTCTTCTCGGACAGCGGATCGACGGCTGTAGAGGTGGCGCTGAAGATGGCGCTGGGCACTTGGCACAATCGAGCGCTGGACGGACTGGGGCCGCCACGCAGCCGCGTTCTGGTGCTGGAGCACAGCTATCATGGCGATACCATCGGCGCGATGTCGATCGGTGAGCGGGGCGTTTACAACCGCGCCTGGGCGCCGCTGCTGTTCGACGTCGGCACCATTCCCTTCCCCGTCGCGGGCAAGGAGCAGGCGACGCTCGATGGGCTGGAGGCCGCCTGCGCCGCGCCCGAAACGCCGGCCTGCTTCATCGTCGAACCGCTGATCCTGGGCGCCGGCGGGATGCTGGTCTATCCGCCCGCCGTACTGCGCGACATGGCGGCTATTTGCGCGCGGCACGACGTGCTCTTCATCGCCGACGAGGTGATGACGGGATGGGGCCGCACCGGCACGCTCTTCGCCTGCGAGCAAGCCGGCATCGTGCCGGACATCATGGCCGTGGCGAAGGGCATTACTGGCGGCGCCATTCCGCTGGCCGCGACGCTGGCGAACGGACGCATATTCGACGCCCATAAATCGCAGCATCGCTCGCGGCTTTTCTACCATTCGTCCAGCTATACCGCGAACCCGATCGCCTGTGCGGCGGCGGTCGCCAATCTCGCCATCTGGCGGGAGGAGGATGTGCGCGGCCGCATCGCTACGCTGGCCGAAGGGATCGCCCAACGGATGAGCGAACTCGCGCGCCACCCCGCCTTTGCCCATCCGCGCCAGTGCGGCACGATCGCCGCCATCGACCTGATCACGCCCGATGCGGGTTATCTCTCCGATCTCGCTCCGCGCCTGCGCGCCTTCTTTCAGGAGCGCGGTCTCTTGCTCCGGCCGCTGGGCAATACCATCTATCTGATGCCGCCCTACTGCCTTACTGCCGAGCAGCTCGACGGCATCTTCGCCGCCCTCATCGCGGCGGGGGATCGCTTTGGCGTGCAGGCTTGACTTTTCATTGGACGCGTTTGCCGCTATGGCGACGCGAATTTTTGGCGTTTCAGGATATTATGGCAAAAGAAGAACTGCTCGAAATGCGCGGACAGGTGGTGGAGCTCCTTCCCAACGCCATGTTCCGCGTGCGACTGGAAAATGATCACGAGATCCTCGGCCACACCGCCGGCAAGATGCGCAAGAACCGCATCCGCGTGCTGGTGGGCGACGAAGTGCTGGTCGAGCTGACCCCCTACGACCTGACCAAGGGTCGGATCACCTATCGTTTCAAATAAGCAGGGCGCTGTACCGGTGCGCCTGATCCTCGCTTCGGCCTCGCCGCGCCGGCTCGACCTCCTGACCCACATCGGCGTCACGCCCGATGCGGTCGATCCCGCCGATATCGACGAAACCCCGCTGAAGGCGGAGCTGCCCCGTCCCTATGCCGCGCGCATGGCGGCGGAGAAGGCAGCCATCATCGCCGCCCGCCATCCCGGCTGTCTGGTGCTGTCCGGCGACACGGTGGTTGCCGCCGGCCGTCGCATCCTGCCGAAGACGGAGGCGGAGAGCGAGGCGTACACTTGTTTCGAACTGCTGTCCGGCCGTCGTCATCGCGTGTTCAGCGCGGTGACGCTGATCGACGTGGAGGGGCGCGCCCGGCATCGTGTTTCCGACAATGTGGTCGTCTTCAAGCGGCTCGACCGCAGCGAGATCGACGCTTATCTCGCCAGCGGCGAATGGCGTGGCAAGGCAGGGGGCTATGCGATCCAGGGGCTTGCCGCAGGGCTGATCCGCACGATCCAGGGCAGCCACAGCGCGATCATGGGCCTTCCGCTCTACGAGACCCGCGCGCTGCTGCGCGCCGTGGGCTATCCCTGTGGCTGAGTGGCTGTACGAGGAAGGGATCGGCGAGGCGCGGGCGGCCCTGATCGAGCATGGTCGCCTGGTCGAAGCGCTGGTCGAGCGCGAAGGCGATGCCGCGCGCGCCGGCGCGATCGCCCAGGGGCGGCTAGTCGCGACGGTCATCCCCCGCAAGCGCGGCATCGCCCGCCTGACCTCTGGCGAAGAAGTGCTGGTCGAGCCCATCCCACCCAAGGTCGCGGAAGGCGCCAATGTGCTGGTCGAGATTCTGCGCGAGGCGATTCCCGAGGAGGGGCGCGCCAAACTCGCCAAAGGACGCATCGCCCAGCCCGGTGCAAAGGCGCATCCGGGGCCCAGCTTGCTACAGCGGCTACGCGCCACCGGCATCCCCGTCCTACCCTGTCCGACCCATGAAGAGGACCGGCTGGAAGCGCATGGCTGGAGCGAGCTGCTGGAGGAGGCGATGTCGGGCGAGGTCGGCACGGAGGCTGCGGCGCTGCGCATCTTCCCGACGCCCGCCATGGTGCTGATCGACGTTGACGGCAGCCTGCCGCCCGCGCAGCTCGGCCCCAAGGGCGCGAAGCTCGCCGCGCAGGCGATCCGCCGCATGGGGCTGGCGGGCTCGATCGGCATCGACCTGCCGACGATGAACAACAAGGACGAGCGTGCCATCGCCGCCGCGCAGATCGACAAGGTTCTGCCGCAGCCCTTCGAGCGGACCGCCGTCAATGGCTTTGGCTTCGTCCAGATCATCCGCCGCCGCGAGCGCGCCAGCCTGATGGAACTGCTGCGCGCCGATCCGGTGGAGGCGGCGACGCTGGCGCTGCTGCGCCGCGCCGAACGGCATGGCGACGGCGGCCCCGCGACGATCAACGCCGCCCCTCCTGTCATCGCGCGTCTCCAGCGGACGCCCGACTGGATCGAACGGCTGGCGCGGCGGCGTGGCGGCGCTGTTACCTTGCAGGCAGACCCCGCGGTCGCCATATCGGCCGGGCATGTCGCCTAAATCCCCCTCCTGCCCCATCTGCGGCCAGCCTTCGAGCCCCGCGACCCGCCCCTTCTGCAGCGCCGCCTGTCGCGATCGCGACCTGCTGCAATGGCTGGGCGAAGGCTATCGCGTGCCCGGCGCTTCCGCTACGCCGGAGGCAGAAAAAAGCGGCGATTATGGGCTGGACAAGCCCGACGATTGACGCCTATAGGCACGCCTCTCTCGAGCAGCCGGCGCCTATGTCCGGCCTCCCGTGCCCGGGTAGCTCAGTTGGTAGAGCATGCGACTGAAAATCGCAGTGTCGGCGGTTCGACTCCGTCCCCGGGCACCATTTGTTCTCTCTTCCTCATCCTGCCACGTCCGGAAAATGGCTGAAAACATGGGTTTTGGCTAGTCTATCGTCCCTGCAGGTACACTGGCAGCCACTTCCTCGGTGATGGTATTTTGATGGTATTTCGAAAAACACCATCATGGCGCTCACTGTAACGGCAATAGACACTGCAAAACAAAGGGATAAAGCCTTACAAGCTGGCCGATAGTTTGGGGCTGTATCTGCTCGTTACTCCCTCAGGCGGTCGCTTGTGACGAATGAATTACCGCTTCCTTGGCCGACAGAAGACCCTTTCGTGTAGGAACTGCCCGGACGTGTCTCTCGCAAAGGCTCGGGAGAAGCGGTCGGAAGCTGGGGAGGCGTTGGCTGATGGCCGAGATCCGACCGAAGTGCGCAAGGAAAAGATACGCGAACAGCGGGCCAAGGCGGAGGAAACCCTCCAGGCTATATCCGATGAATGGTTTGGTTGGTTGGAGCTTGAA
Organism: Sphingobium ummariense RL-3; assembly: GCF_000447205.1. Classification (GTDB taxonomy): domain Bacteria; phylum Pseudomonadota; class Alphaproteobacteria; order Sphingomonadales; family Sphingomonadaceae; genus Sphingobium; species Sphingobium ummariense. The sequence continues at coordinate 15,942 of NZ_AUWY01000112.1, forward strand.
GGCGGGGCAACCAACACCTCCAGAAGATGCGGTGGCTGCTTCATCTAGCTTACCCGCTCATAGGCAATCAGCCGATTGCGGATCTCACCACACCGGAACTGCGGGAAGTTCTGCGCAAGGCTTCATGAAAAAAGATGTCCCGGATGTAGGCATCAAAAAGGAAAGGCAGCAAGGATGGCCATGATTGCGACAGCAAAGGTGATGAGATTGAGCGGCAGGCCGACGCGGACGAAGTCCATATAGCGGTAGCCCGCCATCTGGTAGACGATGACATTGGTCTGATAGCCGAAGGGGGTCGCAAACGCAGCGCTGGCAGCCATCATGACAGCGATGAGAAAGGGGCGCGGACTGACGCCCAGACTGTCGGCGAGCGCGACGGCCACGGGCGTCACGAGGACGGCGACCGTGGCATTGGAGAGAAGCTCGGTCAGGACCATGGTGACGCCGTACAGCACGATGAGAGCCACGAGCGGGCTCAGTCCTTCGACGCTGGCGATCAGCAGGCGAGAGGCCTGCGACGCGAGCCCACTCTGGTCCATGGCGATGCCGATCACCACCATCCCGGCGATCAGGATCAGGATCTCTGGCTTGAGACCGGCATAGGCCTCGTCTGGACTGATCACGCGGAGAAGAATGAGCGCGACAGCCCCGGTCAGCGCAGTTGCGGCGATCGGTGCGACATTGAACGCGGCGAGCGCTATGACGGCGATGAATACGCCAGCCGCCAGCGCGGCCTTGCGCGGATGCAGGACGCGCGGCTCTGCGAACAATGTCGCGTCGCCGACCTGCGCGCTGTGGATGGCGTGCGGGTCGATCACCTTCGGTTGTGCCGGCGTCTCCTCCTCAGGCCGAGCGAGCATACGCCCGCTCACCAGCAGGAGATAGAGCCCGCCAGCGATCGCCACCGGCACACCAACGGGCGTGATCTCGAAGAAGCCGAAGCGAGGTTGCCCGGCAACACGCGCCATATCGTCGACGAGGAGATTGGTCGAGGTGCCGATCAGCGTGCAGCAACCGGTCAGCACGGTGATGTAGGAAAGCGGCATCAGATAGCGCTTGGGCGACCGACCGAGCGACTGCGCGATGTCCCGAATGACAGGGGCGCCCAATACGACGATGGGCGTCGAATTGAGAAAGCATGAGGCGCAGCCGATCATGCTCAAAAGCAGCCAGATCCCTTTTGAACCCATGCGCTTGCACAGGCCCACGCCCAACGTGATCGCGCGATCGAGCAGGCCACTGAGTTCCAGCGCATAGGCGATGACAAAAAGCGAGGCGAGCGCCATGATCGCGGGGCTGGCAAAGGCGCTCTGCACCTCGACCGGCCTTACCACGCCGGTGATCAACAGGAAGGCTGCACCGCTCAGCGCCACCACATCGGCACGCACCTTGTCCCAGATGAGCGCGGCAACCACCGTCGCGAGAACCAGGAGGGTAAGAAGTTGATCGAGCGTCATTGCGTCCCTGCCTCGGTCCATGACCGCCTCCTGTCAACGAAAGACCCGCCGACAGGTCTTCGGGGTGGGAGAGCGGCGGATGCTTTGCTAGGAAGGTGGGATGCAGGAGCCGACCCCCCATTCCAGTCGACTGGCCTTGGCTGGCGGGCTCATTGCGCTGCTCGCGGTGGGCGGCGGTGGTTTTTTCATCGGGCGCAGCACTGCTCCCAAACCAGCGCCGGCGGCAGCCACGGCCCCCGAGCCAACACCCGCGCCGCCACCCCCACCGACAATCCTTGCCCCGCCACCAACATTGGAGCGAGCAGGACTGCTCGACCTTGTCGCCGACGCCGTGGACGCTGCGAGCACATCGCTTCCACAACCAGAGGCCGTCCAATCGGCGGCGGGACGGCGCTTCGATCTTGTTCTGCCCTTCGGCTGCGATGGACCAGTCGAGGGGCCACGCTCAGCGCCGTTCGGATGGCAATATGATCCGGCGAAGACGACCCTTCGGGTGTGGATCAACCCGACACGATGGAAACGCGCGACATGGGCGCTCGAAGATGGCGAAGATGGCGAAGAGGACAAGAGCGCGTTAGAAGGCTTCTGGATCGCTACACCCTGGTCGACGGCAACCGAATGCCCAGCCGGGTCGTCCGGTGGCGCTGTTCCCGCTGCCGATCCAGCCCAGGTTGAAAACGAAGTGGCGATCGCGCGCCTGATCGAGGGCGAGGTCGACAAGAGCCCGCGCAGGCTGGAGATCGTCAAAAGGATGGAGCCGGGCGATTTCGATCCAGCCCGCGGATTTGCGTTGAGGGTTACAGGGCGCACGCAGTCGGTCCAGGCGGGCGGACCGGTACAGTGTGTGCAGCGCGGAGGCCGGCAGCAACGTCCTCAATGTGTGATCATCGGCCACTTTTCCGAGTTGCGCGTTCAAAATCCGAAGACGGGCGACGTGCTCGCCATATGGCCGATAAGCGAGACCAGTCAGCGCGATTGAGGCACGACAGCTATCGGAGCCGTTACTGCGGGGACGGCAGCTTTCTCAGCCGCGGCTCGAAACCGGACGGTCCCTATGGCCAGATGGCGGATGGACGATCTAGTCGCGCCTCAAGCTTGAACTCACGGGCGAGCTTCCTTCTCTGCATTGATAACCTCCGATAGGTGAAACCACCTTATCTCAGGGGTTCATCAAACCGGCAGCAGGCCACCCTGCCCCCCCACCCGAAATGCATCCGGTGGAGACGAGTTCGCGTTAGACTTACGGCACTCTTGCACACAATTCACTGCCACCAAGTCATAAAGGCATAGGCAGCATCTATGGGGCATATACCTTAATCGCATCTGGCGCGTTGGGCGCGACTTCCCGATGCTGAAATGACACGAAGTTCAATGAACTGCGAACATCATTTTCGTCGCCTACGAGGCTGACACGCCTGCAGGGACGAGGCAGCATCTCGAGGTCAGCATATGGACGGCGTTCGCGTAGGCAAGAGAGTGATAGGCGCGCAGGCGCCGGTCATTATCGGGTGGGAAAATATAGGCCGAGTGGAAGGCGGACCGCTCAAGCAGTTCATCTTCACCTGGTTCCAGCCCACAGCGCTGTTCGCGCTGATCGTCTTCTGGTATTATGCGCCCAATTCCATCGCCAAGGCGTCCACCGCCATCGGCATCGGCATCGCCTTCAAGGTGCTGCTGCTGGCGCTCGAATGGGTCAGCCCGCGCTATGAGAGCTGGCGCCTGACCTGGAAGGAATTGGTCACCGATCTCTTCTATGTCGGACTGGGCTATACCATCCTGGACCTCATCGAACATTATATCGGCAGTGGCGCGGTGATCGAGGCCATCCAGCACAGTTTCGACTGGGACAAGCTGGCGTGGTTCACGGGCTTGCCGCTGCTGGTGCAGGCCTTCCTGATCTCGTTCATTTTCGACTTCGGGCAATATTGGATGCACCGGGGGATGCATAACTGGTATCCGCTCTGGCTCCCTCATTCGGTGCATCATTACATTACCCAGTTGAACATCAACAAAGGCGCGGTCGGCAATCCCATCGAGCTTTTCCTGATTGGCCTAGGCATCGGCGGCTTTTTCGACTTCCTGCCGAGGGCCGCCTTGCTTGCCGGCACCTTTGGCCTCACGATCGGCATCTATCAGCACATCAACGTCCGCTTCAACACGCCGCGCTGGTGGCGCTTCCTGTTCAACACCACCGAACATCACAGTCTGCATCACTCACAGGATTTCGAAGCGACGCGGAGCAATTATTCCAACACCTATATCTTCATCGACCGGATCTTCGGCACCTGCGTCGATGGCGAGGCCGAATTGCTGGGCCTGGAAGGCGGACGCCGCATGTCGATCCGCGAGCAGATGACCTATCCCTTCACCGAAGGATGGAAGACCATCAAGGAACGCTATGGTCGGCCCGAGACGGCGGTACCGGCAGAATGACGGCGTCGTCGCGCTTGCAAAGAGGGGATGATGTGACTGCGCGTTTCCTGGAGTGGATCTGGCATGTAAAGGGCAGTCTGGCGCTCACAGCGGACCAGTCGGCGGATGAGGCCCTGACGAAGCTCGGCCCCTTGTTCAACCAGAGCGGGACCAGCTACGAGCGTCGGGGCGACACGCTGACTTTCAGCAAGAAGGATCAGGCGGCGCAGGACAAGATGTCGATCTTCGATGGCGGCGTGCTCAAGATCGAGCGGGAGCCGGCCGGGCCAGTGCTGCGCTATCACCTGACCAGCCGGGCATTGCTGTTCTGCTTCCTCGCGCCGCTGCTGTTTCTCAGCTTCGCCGGGCTGACGATCGCTGCGGGCAAGTTCAGCAAGCCGCCAGCGGAGGAGACGGCGAAAAAGGAGGACAAGAAGGACAAGGCGCTGCCGCAGCATTGGATCGACAAAGCGCTGGGCGCGCCTGCGCCCGAAAAACCAAAGAAGGACGATAAGAAAAAGGACGAAGGCAAGGGTCCAAAGCCGACCGCAGCCTATGTCTTCGCTGGCCTCTTCGCCGCGCTCTATGTGGTGGGCCGCATCCTGGAAGGCCGGCTCGTCAAATCACTGTTCAGAAAGAGCCTGCTGAGCTGAGAATGGCCGCCTCGGTTCCGCGGCACCGCTGCTCAAGCCGAAGGAGTCGAGCGGCAAGGCGCCGTTGAGGACGAGTTCGCCACTGGCGATCTTGCGCTTCAGATAGGCGAAGGTCTGCGCCGTCTGGTTGAACAGATGCTCGCCGCCCTTCAGCGGAGCATAACGCGGCGCCTCCCCGCGCACGACGGGGGCAACGACATAATCATAGTCGCAGGCGTGGAAAAGCGCGAAGGAATAGCGCTCTTCCTTGACCTTCGTCACCCGGTGTCGTGTCGCGGTATAGCGGCCGTTGGAGAGGATCTCCATCATGTCACCGATGTTCATGATCATCGTGCCCTCGACCAACGGGACATCGATCCACCGGCCATGCCTGTCGATGATCTGAAGGCCCGGCGCCGTTGCGAAGAGCAGAGTGAAGCATTCATAATCGGTGTGCGCACCGATGCCGGGGCGATCCTCGGCGCTGGCGTCGAACGGATAATAGATCAGCCGAAGCTGGCTCGGCGGGTTTCGCAGATGCGCGTCGAAATGATCTTCGGCGAGACCGAGCGCCAGCGCGAAGGCCCGGAACAGCTGGCTGCCGATACCCGTGACATGCTGGTAATAGGTCAGCACGTCGTCACGGAACCCGAGCATTTCGGGCCAGAGGTTCGGCCCCAGCAGCGGCCGCCGTCCCTCGGATCGCATATAGTCGCAATTGACGTCGAAGGCTTCCTTGAGGTCGCACTGGCCTGCGGCGAACTGCTCCTCTCCCACCGGCACATAGCCGCTATGATTTTCCGAACCGCCGATATAGCTCTTCATCTTGATGTCCATATCGAGCGCGAAATAGGCTTGCGCGCGCGCGACGATCCGGCGGAAGACGGACTCGTCCATCTGCGCGCCCGTTATATAGAGGAACCCTGCCTCCACGCAGGCCCGATCGAGTTCGCGGGCGACGGAAAGCCGATCCTCAAGCCTTGGGCTGGCGAGCTTCGAGATATCGACGAGGGGCAGGACGTACTGGTTCATGGCGATCGAGCGTAGACCGCCCCAGGCATAGCGATAGATGGGCCGATGCTATGATTCGCATCGATTTCATCTATGAGCGCAGCAACCGACCCCCTATTCAGGGTGAGCCCCGACACCTTCCGAAAGGCAGCACGCGCATGAGTGATCGAACGCCGCTGATCGACAGGAAATTTGCCAGTCGCGTCGATTGGAACCTCATGCGGACGTTCGTCGATATCGTCCGGGCCGGGGGCATAGGGGCGGCGGCGCGGCGGCTCAATCGGCAGCAGCCCAGCATCAGCGCGGCGCTGAAGCGGCTGGAGGACCATGTCGGGACGGCGCTGCTCCACCGTACCGCCACCGGCGTGGAGATGACCGCGGCCGGCAAGGCCATGATGGCGCTGTGCGAAGACATGCTGGAATCGGCCCGGATGATGCCGCATGTGATCGCGCAGGCAACCAAGCGCGTCGAGGGCATCGTCCGCATCCAGATCGTGTCCGGGCTCGTTTCGGCCGAGTTCGACGAGGCCATAGCCAGCTTTCACCGACGCAACCCGGCCATTCACATCGAAATCCGCGTGTCCCCCTGGCGCCAGCTGCTCGACGCGCTGGAGCAGGGGGAGGTGGAAATCGGCGTGGGCTACGACAGCAGTGTCCGCGGGAGCCTGATGTACGAGCCGCTGCTGATCGAGCGGCAGCAGCTCTACTGTTCGCGCAGCAGTCCCTATTTCGGCTATCGGGTGAGCCGATTGGGCGAACTTAAGGATCAGGGTTTCGTCCTGACCGGCGAGGACGAAATAGAGGCGATCACCCATTTACGGCGGCGCTACCGGCTCGGTACCGTGGTGAGCGGGCTGGCCGAGGACATCAACGAAGCGCGGCGGCTCATCACCATGGGCGTGGGGATCGGATTCCTTCCGACCGCTGCTGCGGCAAGCGACGTCGCGAGCGGGCGCCTGTGGCCCATGCTCTATGCGGATTTTGAGCCTGCTTACGACATCTTCCTGCTCGCCCGGTCGGAACCCGCCCGCGACACGGCCACACAGCTCTTCTGGGATGAGGTCATCCGGCGCGTGCGCGCCCAACGGGCATAAATCAGGTCTATGGCTTTCATCGGGATTTTCCCCCTGCCTGGATGATGCAGTGCAGCGCAATTTGAGCGCACTGACAGGAGTTGCGGCATGGAAACCAGCCTCCAAGACCGGCTATTCAACCTCATCCCCCCTGCCATGATCATGATCGTCCTGGGGTTCTGGGCTTTTGGTCCACGCCCTCTGGTAGACCATCCCTGGACCCTTACCGTGACTTCTCCGCTGATCGTGATCGCAGTCCTCCTTCTGGAGGCGGTGCACGAACGTCACGCCGGCTGGCGCATGAACAAGCAGGAGTTCATGACGGACCTTTATTATTTGGTCCTCAGCGCGACCGTGATCGCCTGGCTGACGCAAAAATTGGCTGAGGAACCGCTGGTCGCCATCAAGGCTTCGCTGGGGCTGAACACGGCATGGGCGGGAGATCTGCCCTGGCTGGTACAGGTTGCGCTGGTGATCTTCCTCATCGAATTCGGCCAATATTGGATGCACCGGTTGATGCATAATTGGACGCCTTTCTGGCTGACCCATGCGCCGCATCACCATATCACCCAGCTCAACGCGGCCAAGGGCGCGGTCGGCAACCCGATCGAGCTGTTCCTGATCAGCCTGAGCGTCGTCGCGCTGTTCGATTTCGACAAGACGGCCATCTTTGCTGCCCTGAACACCATGGGCGTCATTTCCGTCTTCGCCCATGCCAATGTGCGCGCCGATCCGCCGATCTGGTATTCCTTCTTCTTCACGACGATCAGGCACCACAGCCTGCATCATTCCACCGACTATGAGAGCACGCGTTGCAATTACGGCAACTCGCTGATCCTGCTGGACCGGATCTTCGGAACCTATCGGGAGGGCGAGGGCGTGCTCGTCGGGCAGGACGACCGTAAGCGGCTGACCATCTGGGAACAAACCCTGTTCCCCTTTGCGCCGATGATCGAGAAATACAGGGCACGACGCGCAGCGAGTGAACCAGGCCCAGCCGGGCCGGCCAATGATCCGGACAGAGACGTTGCGGGAGCAAAGGCCGCGGCATGATGGCGAGCCGCTCCGGTCAGGCCATCGCAGCGCGCACCGCGCTCGCCCGGGGCGACATCAATGCCACCCAGAAGTTGGCGGCGACGCTGGTGGCGAATGATCCCGGCGATGCCGAGGGTCACTTCCTTCTCGGCGTGGCGGAATCGAGCGCGGGGCGGGTTCATGCCGGCATCCAGCATCTTGGCCGCGCGATAGAACTCAATCCCCAAGGTGAATATCGCGCGCAGTTGGCCAAGCTCTTCACCCTCGTCCGCCAGGATGGGGAGGCTGCCGCTGTGCTTCGGGAGGCAGAACGGGCCCTGCCCGCCGATGCCCTGAGCCGCGACACGATGGGCTGCGTCTATGCGCGCCTTGGCGACCACGCGGCGGCGCTCGGCCATTTTTCCGCAGCAGTAATGCTCGATCCACAGAACAGGCAATTCCGCTACAACCAGGCCGTGACGCTCAACTTCCTCGGCCGGACAGAGGAAGCAGAAGCGGCGCTGGAGACGTTGATCACCCTGGCCCCGGATCATGCTCGCGCCCACCACCTCCTCTCCAGCCTGCGCAAGCAGTCGGCCGAACATAATCATGTCGAACGCCTTGCACACGCCCACTCGGTGACAGTGGACGGACGGGATAGGCTCCTGCTTGGCTATGCGTTGGCGAAGGAACTCGAAGACCTCGGCCGCCCGGAAGAAGCGCTGGAACGGCTCTGCGCGGTCAATGCCGAGCATCGCGGAACATTGCGCTACGACTTTACCCGCGATGCGGCGACCTTCGATGCGATAGAGGCGAACTGGCCCAGCATCGCCGCCGCTCCTGCGGAGGACGCCCCGCGCGATGCGCCGATCTTCATCATCGGGATGCCGCGCACCGGCACGACGCTGGTCGATCGCATCCTTTCGTCTCACCCTGGCGTCGAAAGCGCGGGCGAACTCCAGGCGATGCCGCTGGCCGTCAAGAAGGCGGCAGGTACGCGGACGCCCACGGTCATGGACCCGGACACGATCGCCGCGGCCGCCCGGAGCGACATGGGCGCGATCGGCCGCGACTATCTGCAGCGGGCCAGCCATTTCCGGCGAGACCCGGGCCGGAGGTTCATCGACAAGTTCCCGGGCAATTTCCACTATGTCGGGTTCATCGCGCAGGCGTTGCCGGCGGCCAGGATCGTCTGTCTCCGTCGCCATCCGATGGACACGGTGCTCAGCAACTTCCGCAACCTCTTTGCGGTCGGTTCGCGCTATTACGACTATAGCTACGACCTCCTCGACATTGCCGCCTATTATGTCGGCTTCGACCGGCTGATGGCCCTATGGCGCGAAGTCCTGCCGGGGCGCGTCCTGGAAGTGCGCTACGAGGATCTTGTGGCGGATCAGGAGGGGCAGAGCCGCCGCCTGCTCGCCCATTGCGGGCTGGAATGGGCGGACGAGTGCCTGTCCTTCCACACCAATGATGCGCCGGTCTCAACGCCCAGCGCCGCGCAGGTCCGCCGGCCCATCTACCGCGACTCGGTCGCCCGGTGGAAGCGGCATGAGCAGGTTCTGGAACCGGTGCGACGCTTCTTCGAACGATCCGGCATCTCCATCGACTGAAAGAGGGCGCGCGACCATGCTGAGACCTGGAACACTCCCCTTCTGCCTGGCCTTGGCCGCCGGGCTCGTTGCGCCAGATGCAGCCGCTTCCGCCCCGCGGACCCGTGTGGTGGAGTTTCGGTCGGAGAACTGCCTGCTGATTTCCGGCGAACGGGACGATATCGCGTCCAAGGTCAGCATCAATGGTCATGCAGTGCCGGTCGAAGGCCGCCGCAACTGGCGAGTCCGCCTGCCGGTGAGCATCGTCCGATCCTGGTCCCCGCCTCTGGCGCGCACTATCACGGTCGAGGTCGATGGGACGAGCCAGGAGGCCGATCTGCCGATCGGGCTGCTCGGCCACGCCCGTGACCTTGCAATGCTTGTTGTCAGGGCCAAGTAATAACCTCATCCCCGCTCAGTAATAAAATAACATATTATCGATATATATTGTAAGTTTCCTCTGCGAAGCCTATTTAGGCGCCAGTCGCCGAAGAGCGGCGCTCGTTTCGCTCAGGAGAAGATGATGAAGATTGGGCTCATGTGTTTGGCGGTTTTCGCCTTCGCGACGCCGGCAATTGCTGGCACCACCAGCGGCAATCCCTTCGCTCGGGACACCGCTATCCTCAACCTCAAGGGTCTGGACCTTTCGACCGCAGCAGGGCAGCAAAGCCTCGCCATCCGCATGGATCAAGCGGCGCGGGCCGTTTGCGGCGACCATATGGCGGGCGTACACCTCGCTCTTGAATCCAAGGCGCGCGATTGTCGCACCGCGGTGGCGGCCGACATCCGCACCCAGATCGAAGCGCAGCTTGCCAAGGCCGGCGATAAGTCGACCGTCCAACTGGCCTCTGCTCGTTGAGTATCCTGTCCGTCCGCGGTGCCCTAATGGCGCCACGGACGGGTCATTCCGCCAGCTTCGCCGGATCGGGCCACCAGGTCAGCGTATGCACGTCATGCGCGGAGGTCCAGACTCCCGTGTCCGCGAAGCGTAAGGCCCCGCTCCCTTCCGCCTTCCCCACTCGGGCCTTGATCGTCATCGATTTCGGATCGATCACGACAAAGGTCTGATCCTCCGTGGTGCGCAGCCACACCAGCCCACCACCCGTATCGATATCGCCCCATTTCAACACCGCGCCGACCTTGACGCGGCCCGTGACATTGCCACTTTCCGGATCGATGCGAACGACCGTTCCGTCGCCCTGCTCCTGAACCCAGACTCCCCCTTCTCCGGCGGCGAGGAAACCCGGCTCCTTGCCCAGTGCCGTCGTCTTGACGACGCTGTTGGTCGCGGGGTCGATGCGCTGGATCGACCGGCCCTCGCTGCTGACCGCCCAGACCGATCCAAAGCCGAACGCCAGATAATGTGTGCCAGGATTGACGGGGATGGTCGCCGCTACCTCGTTCTTTGCCGGGTCGACGCGGGAAACGACGCCCTTCTGATCGCTGGCGACCCAGATCGATCCGGCGCCGGCAACCACGTTCAGTTCGCCTTTGGGATTGGCGATGCCGGTAGGAATCGTGGCGGTCTTCTGCGCAGTCTGCGTATCGATCCGTATGAGCGCATTTTCCTTGCAATCGGCCACCCAGAGCGCTCCGTCGGACAGGGCCATGGCGCCGCAAGGCTTCGACATGGCGACGGCGGCAAGCTTCCCCTGCCGCGACCAGCGTTCGACCCGGCCGGCATTGGTCGCCCACACACTGTCGCCCTCGACGGCCAGGAAGTCCGCAAAGCCGGGCACGTCGATCACCTGCTCCGCATGTGCCGTAGAAGCCGCGCATCCCGCCGCCACCGTCATGATCAATCTCCTGAGCCGTTTCATGCTTTGCCCTTTCCTTGCGAAGATCAGGCGCGCTGCGCGATATAGGCGCGCCATCCGCCCAGGGCGGTGATGTCCTCGGCCCCCGTCATCGCGCGCGGCTCCGCAACGAAGCCCTTGACGCTGCTGCCGTCGGCCAGCGTCACCGTACCTATGGCGAGGGGCGCCGGCACCTCGACCACGAAGCTGCCGAACTCGGCGATGCCCAGTTCGTAAACCTCCAGCGCGATCGATCCGCCTTCGTCGCTGTGCACCAGCGCGGGCTTGGGCGGCACGCTGTTGGCGATCGCATAGAGGCGATAGTTGGGGGCCGTTTCGAAAGCACCCACGAACTTCGCGTCACGGGAAGTGAGTTGCCAGTGCAGCGGCATATCCTTCAAATGAGCGCCGACTACAGCGAGTTTTACGGTTTCCATTTTGCCCTCCAGATCGAGCGGTGGTGGCGACGGAATGTCCGCCGCCGAAATATAGGCGTCAGCGGCGTCGAGCAGCGCAACATCGCTGTCGGCGGGGCCGATCAGGGTGATGCCGAACCCGGTCGCATTCTCCCTTGTGCCGGCGGGCACGGCGACGGCGGCCATGTCCAGCAGGTTCACGAAATTGGTGTAGAAGCCCAGAGCGCTGTTGAGCGCGATCGGCGCAGCCTTGAGTTCCGCGACCCGATAGGTCGTGCCGGTGGTGGGGAAGGCAAGCAGGTCGATGCTCTCCCAAAGCGTGTCAGCATGACGCTTGAGTTCGGCAAGCCGATAGATGCCGTTGAACAGATCCACGGCGCTTATTTCCAGCCCCGGCTCCACGACCTCACGCACCGTAGGGTCGATGGCGTGGGGATGGTCGGCGAGCAGGTCGGCGATGGCGGCGGTCCGCTCCGCCACCCAGGGACCACCATAGAGGAGTTGCGCCGCTTCCTGTAGCGGCGCATAGTCGATCTCCACCAGCTCGGCGAGGGTGGAGAGCCTGTCGAGTGCCCGGTCGTAAAGATATTCGGACTGCGCATCGCCGAAGAAGGCGCGCTGGTCGCGGCGGGGGACGCCGATCCTCTTGCGCTCGACCGGCCGGTCGGCAAGCGGCTTGGAGTAGGGATCGACCGCATCGAAGCCCGCCGCGATGGAGTCGATCAGCCGGGCATCCGCCGTGTCGCTCGTGAAGGCGGTGATGCAGTCGAGCGTACGGCAGGCCGGCACGAGACCGCTGTTGCTCCACCGGCCTTTGCTGGGCTTGAAGCCGATCAAATGCTGGAAGGCGGCCGGAACGCGGCCCGAACCCGCGGTGTCGGTGCCGAGCGCGAAAGCAACCAGTCCCGCCGCCACCGCGACCGAGGAACCGGAGCTGGAGCCGCCGCTGACATAAGACAGGTTGTAAGCGTTTCTGGGGCTGCCATACGGACTGCGCGTGCCGTTCAATCCGGTGGCGAACTGGTCGAGATTGGTCTTGCCGACGCAGATCGCGCCCGCATCGATCAGCCGCTCAACAACCGTTGCCGAAACTTCCGGCCGATAGGTGAAGGCGGGGCAGGCCGCGGTCGTATCGAGCCCCCGGACATCGATGTTGTCCTTCACGGCGAAGGGAACGCCAGCCAGCGGCAAGGCTTCGCCCGCCGCCACCCGTGCATCGACCGCGCGGGCGGCCTCGATCAGGGCGTCGGGCGCGACCCGGCTGATCCAGATCTGAGGCTGAACCGCGTCATAAAGGGCCAGACGTGCGATCGTCTCTTCGGCCACCGCAACGGCACTGATGCGTCCGGCATTGACGGCATCGGCGATCGCCGCGGCGCTGCGGCGGTTCAGTTGGCTTCCGGCGGGTGTGTTCATGCGTGCCTCCTCAGCGCCATCATCGGCGCACCGGGCTGTAACGACTGCCGCTCCTGCACATAGAGCGCCTCTACCCTGCCCGCTCCCGGGCTGGGAACGGCACATTCCATCTTCATCGCCTCTATGATCGCGATCGTTTCGCCGGCATCGACCTCGTCGCCAGGCCCAACGAGCAGCTTCCACAAGCTGCCGCCGAACGGGGCTTCGACCAGGTCGGCGCCATCGGGAATTTCCACCGCATCCGACGGGGGCTGTTCCGCTTCGGCGAGGTTGGCAACCCGGTCGAATTCGCCATTCCGCTGCCACTCGGCGCGCTCCTGATCGAAGGCGGTTTTTCGCCGCGCCTCGAATTCGGCGATCGCGTCCGCATTGTCCGCCAGGAACGCGCGATAATCCGCGAGGCGGAACTCGGACGGCTCGATCCTGATCGAGCGTCGGCCGCTCGGGAAATTGCGCCGCCATTCGACAAGCTGGTCCGCGCTCACGGGATAGAAACGGATCTGGTCGAAGAAGCGCAGCAGCCAGGGCTTTCCCTCGGTGAAAGCCTCGGTCTGCCGATGGGTATTCCACATCTGGATGGTGCGGCCGAACAGCTGATAGCCACCCGGCCCTTCCATGCCGTAGATACACATATAGGCTCCGCCGATCCCAACGACATTGGGCGGCGTCCAGGTGCGCGCGGGATTATATTTGGTGGTCACGAGCCGATGCCGCGGATCGACCGGCGTTGCCACGGGCGCACCCAGGTAGACGTCGCCGAGACCAAGGACGAGATAATTCGCCTCGAAGATCAGATTTTCCACGGCCGCGGCATCGGGAAGACCGTTGATCCGCCGGATGAATTCGATGTTGTCGGGACACCATGGCGCATCGGCGCGGACCGCGCCCATATATTTCTCGATCGTCTCGATCGTGGCGGGATCGCGCCAGCTCAGCGGAAGATGGACGATACGCGACGGGACCACGAAGTCCGCCAGATCGCCAAGCCGCTCCTCCGCAGCGATCAGCATGTCGAGGGCGGCCCGCTGGTCCATGGTCTCGCCGTCGAAATGCAACTGGAGCGAGCGGATCCCCGGCACGATATCGATAATCCCGGCTGGCGCGAGCCGCTCGAGTTCGGCCATCAGGGCGTGGGCCCTTATTCGTAGCTCGATATCCAGCACGATCGGGCCATATTCGACCAGGATATTGCGGTCGCCCTGCTGACGATAGACCGTGCGCGGGCGATCGGGAGTGGCTGGAATCTCTGCGAGGATGGGGGTCAGCGTCCCGATCGGCCGGGCCGGACCGACCCCATGCGCACTCCCCGAAGCGATCAGCCTGCGCTGATCCAGATCCGCCTCGCGCGCATCCTCGGCATTGACCGGCACGAAGCGCAGCTTGTCGCCGGGTGCGAGCTGGCCCGTGATCCAGCGGTCGGCGGCGATCACCACGAACGGGCAGACGAACCCCCCGAGCGAAGGACCGTCCGGTCCCAGGATGATGGGCATGTCGCCGGTGAAATCCACGGCGCCGATGGCATAGGGGTTGTCATGGATGTTGGACGGGTGGAGACCGGCCTCGCCGCCGTCGGCGCGTGCCCAGCGGGGTTTGGGTCCGACCAGCCGGACCCCGGTGCGGTTGCTGTTATAATGGACCTGCCACTCGGCCGCCACGACCTCTTCGATATCCTCGTCGGTGAAGAAATCGGGAGCTCCATGCGGACCGTAGAGCACGCGCAAGGTCCATTCGCCGGTCAATGGAGGCAGGGCCACTCGCGGCAGCGCAGGCCCGACCGCCTCATCGCCCAGATGCAGGGTGTCGCCTGCCAGCAGACGCCGCGCGGCATGCCCGCCGAACTGCCCAAGCTCGAAAGTGCTGCGGCTGCCGAGATAGGGAGCGATGTCCAGACCGCCCGCGAACAGGATATAGCCGCGTATGCCGCCGCCCGTCACCCGACCAAGGGTAAGCGTCTTTCCCGCTCCGACATCGATCGCCACTCCGCGCGGCACCGGCGTCCCGTCGAGCCTGGCGCTGAAATCGGCCCCGGTGAGACAGATACGCGCAGGCGCGGTAAAGGTCAGCGTGGGGCCGGTATGGATGACCTCCAGGCCGGCCGTGCCTTCCGCATTGCCGAGCAGCCGGTTGCCGAGGCGGAAGGATTGGTCGTCCATCGGACCTGACGGCGGAACGCCCACGGCCCACAATTTCTGGCGGCCGGGCCAATCCTGCACCGTCGTCGCCGTACCCCCGCTTACCACTTGGATGCTGCGCGGATGGAAGGCGATGCCGTCGAAGACGCGCGTCGAGACTTCCCCGCTGACGAACGGCGCCGAACGCACCACCTCCCGAAGCCAGCGCAGGTTGGTCTCGATCCCGTCGACACGACTTTGATCGAGCGCCGTCTGCATGGCTGCGACGGCCTGCGCTCGGGTGGGCGCGTGGACGATCAGCTTGGCAAGCATGGGATCGTACCAGGCGCTGACCGTACTGCCCGCCATGCACCAGGTTTCGGTACGAATGTCCGGCGGAAACGCGACGGCCGTCAGCGTGCCGGAGGTCGGGCGATAGTCGAGCGCGGGATCTTCGGCGTAGAGCCGCACCTGCACGGAATGCCCTTTGGGACGCGGCGGCTCTCCATCCAGGAAGGAGAAGTCACCGGCAGCGCCGCGGATCATCCATTCGACCAGATCAATGCCCATCACCTCTTCGGTGACGCCATGTTCGACCTGGAGGCGGGTGTTCATCTCCAGGAAGAAGAAATCCTGCCGTTCTGCGTCATAAAGAAATTCGACCGTTCCCGCCGACCGATAGGACGCGGCCTTGCCCAGCCGTGTGGCGGCGGCGATCAACTCGGCGCGCACCGCTTCGGGCAGCAAGGGCGCGGGCGCTTCCTCTACCACTTTCTGGTTGCGACGCTGGAGCGAGCAGTCCCGCTCACCCACGGGCATGACGCGCCCTTCGCCGTCGCCGAATATCTGCACCTCGATGTGCCGCGCCCGTCGGATGTAGCGCTCGAGGAAGATGCCGGCGTCGCCGAAATTGCTTTCACCCAGGCGCGCGACGGCGGCGAAATTCTCGCGGACGGCCGCCTCGTCCTCGCAGACGCGCATGCCGATCCCGCCCCCACCAGCCGTCGCCTTGAGGATCACCGGGAAGCCGATCTCTCGCGCGGCGAGCACCGCCTGCGCCTCGTCGCTCAGCAGATCGGTGCCCGGCGCGAGCGGGACGTCGTGCGCCGCCGCCAGAGCGCGTGCGCTGTGCTTGAGGCCAAAGGTGCGGATATTGTCCGGCGTGGGGCCGATGAAGATGATCCCGGCCTTCGCACAGGCCTGGGCGAATTCGACATTTTCGGCAAGGAAGCCATAGCCCGGATGAATGGCACCAGCACCTGTCGCGCGGGCCGCATCCAATATGGCGTCGATGTTGAGATAGCTCTCGGAAGCACGTGCACCGCCGATGCAGACCGCCTCGTCGGCTTGCACGACATGGAGGGAGTCCTCGTCGGCTTCCGAATAGACCGCAACCGAGCGCAAGCCCATCCGCCGGAGCGTCCGGATGATACGGGTCGCGATCGCGCCGCGGTTCGCAATGAGGACGGTATCGAACCTCATGCGGCGACAATCATGCGCACGGGCGTGGGATTGAATCCGTTGCACGGGTTGTTGATCTGCGGGCAGTTGGATACGACCACGATGACGTCCATCTCCGCGCGCAGGTCCACGGTCAGGCCGGGCGCGGAGATACCATCGACGATGCCCAGCGATCCGTCGGGTTCCACCGGCACGTTCATGAAGAAGTTGATGTTGGAAACAATGTCGCGCTTGCCCCTGCCTTCCCGCAAATTGGCCTCCAGGAAGTTTTCGACGCACGCATGTTCCGCCTTGGTGTGGTGGCCGTAGCGAAGCGTGTTGGATTCGCAGGAACAGGCGCCGCCGATCGTGTCGTGATAATCGACGGACGTGGCGGTGATGGTCATCATCGCCCGCCCCTCGTTGGAACGCAGCACGGTGCCTTCGCGAAGGAACAGATTGCCCTGCGCGGCGACGGTGTCCTGCGCGCTGTAACGCTCCGCATCGTCCTGCGCGGAATAGAGGAGGAAATCGACCGCCTGATTCCCTTCCAGATCGACGATCCTCAGGGTCTGGCCGGCTGCGACATGATGCAGCCAGGGCGCTCTCGCTGGCACGATCTCGTCATGGAGGATGGCGCCCGGAAGACCGGACAAGTGGATATCGGCGCTCATTGAGGCGTTTTCCCTTCTAACGGCGAAAATAGTCTTCGACATTCTCGAAGGCGCGCAGGCCCTCTGGAGTGCCGTTCCGGATCGCATCGTCCGCCGCGGTGACCGGACCCCGCCAAGCCGTCGCGCGAACCGGCGTCACGGTCCAGTCTTCGCGCGGATCAAGAACATGCGGGCAGTTCGCGATCACCACGATGACCTCCATTTCCGCGCGCAGCACCAGGCTCCTGAAAGGCGCGAACGGCCCGATCTGCGGCACGATGCTGCCGTCGGCCTCGATCCGGGCGCCCTTGAACAGATTGACGCACGGATGGACGTCCCGCCGTTGAAGACCATGTTTGGCGGCGCCCAGCAGGAAGCGGTCGCGGCCATTGGGCGCCGGGCCGCTATTGGCGCCGTTGCCATATTTCGCGGCGTTGGTCGCGGCATTGGACGTCCCACAGAATGTGTCGTGCGTCCCGGCCCCGTCTTCCAAGAAACTCATGAGAACGCGGCCCATGTCCGACAGCAGCAGCTTGCCCGTGCCGAGATAGGCGTTCCACTGCACTTTCACCGTATCAGCGACATTGAGCCGTTCGGTCGGCATTTCCGCGTTGAAGATGAGCAGGGAAGCACAGGCGTCGCCCTTGAGATCGATCAGTCTCAGGCGGGCGCCGCGCGACAGACGTCGCGTTGCATAGCCGCCCGCCGCGATCGTCTCTTCCCACAAGAGGTCGTCGGCGGACACGCCGTCCGGCAGGTCGTCGGCGACCGGTGGAAGCACCGGCATGGCTTCGACCAGCGTGCCCGCCATCGCGCGGGCGTGGTCGCGGGCTGCGGTGGGGTTGGCAAGAGTTGTCATGCCATCACTCCGTCTGTCTGGTTGATGGATTCCTGGTCGTAGAGCGGGGGCAGCAGGGCGGTCGTCGTCACGAGCTGAAGCTGGTGGACACCGCGCACGCGCCTGAGCGCATCGCACAGTTCCTTGAGCAGCGATGCAGGCCCCTGCACCAGCAGGACTTCGAGTGACTGGTCATCTTCCAGGAAAACGTGCTGCGAGGAGATGACTTCCTTGAGATAGTCCGCCTGCGTCTGGGCGAGCTGGTGCCGCACGCGGCCGCGGTCGCCGCGATAGACGATCGTGATGGTGCCGGCCAGCATCTCGTTGGGACGAGTGAAGGCCTCATGTTCGGCAAGTGCATGACGAATAAGCTCGGCGATGAGCTGGGACCGCGAGGGCAGGCCGCGCTCCTCCACCATCATGTCGAGTTGCCGGAACAGATCCGCTGGTAAGCTCATGCTCAACCTCGCGAGGCCCGCAGGTTCGCTAACCATGTCCAACCTTCTCCTCATTGTCCTGTTCGCCGTCCGGAGAAGCTGCCGCCTCTTCCGTTTCATCGGCTGCGTCGGGCGCAGGCTTGCGCAGAGCCAGATCATAGACGGCCGTCGCGCCGAAACGGTGCGGGGCGTGCGGATCGTGACGACGCTTATCCAAGGCGAGCACCCGCGTTCCCAGGCTGAATGCTTCCCGGATGTCGTGGGTCACCATGATGATCGTCAGCGAATAGTCGCGCCAGAGCCGGGTGATCAACTGGTGCATATCCGCACGGATGCCCGGATCGAGCGCGCCGAACGGCTCATCGAGTAGCAGGATGCGGGGCCGCTTGATCAGCGCCTGGGCGATCGCCAGACGCTGCTGCATCCCGCCCGACATCTGGGCAGGATAAAGGTGGAGGCTGTCGCCAAGACCCACCGCCGCCAGCATCCCGGTCGCTTCCTCCACCGCTTCGCGGCGCGCGGTGCCGAACAGGCGCGCCAGCACGGGCGCCTGGTCGCACTCCAGTCCGAACAGGGTGTTGCGCAGGGCCGACAGGTGGGGAAACACCGAATAGCGCTGAAAGACGACGCCCCGGTCCGGCCCGCACTCGGGCGTCAGCGGCGTTCCGTCGAGGAGGATCGATCCTCGTGTCGCCGCCTCCTGGCCGAGGATGAGACGCAGCAGACTGCTCTTTCCCGCCCCCGAAGGCCCGACGATCGAGACGAAGGATCCTGCTTCGATATCGATCGACACGCGTTCGAGGACGATCTTGTCGCCATATTCGACCCACACGTCGCGCAGGGAAAGAAGCGCGCTCAATGGCTGTCTCCATGGGCCCAGGGAAAGAGGCGCTGGCTGAGCAACGTTAGGGAGATGTCCATCGCTACCGCCAGCAGCGCGATCCAGACGACATAGGGGATGATGACATCCATCGAGAGGTAACGGCGGACGAGGAATATGCGGTAGCCAAGGCCTACGTCCGACGCGATGGCTTCTGCCGAAATCAGGAAGACCCAGGCCGGTCCCAGCGACAGGCGCATCGCGTGGAAAAGGCGCGGCATGGCCTGCGGCAGGGCCACCCGTGTCATGATCTGCCAACTGCTCGCGCCCAACGTTTGCGCCTTCACGATCTGCTCCCGCGGCAAGGCAGCGACATGAGCGGCGATGTCACGCACCATCACCGGCGCTATGCCGATGACGATCAGCGCGATCTTTGCCGTTTCGCCGAGGCCGAGGGCGATGAAGAGGATGGGAAGCAGAGCGATGGGCGGGATCACGGCGATACCCGTTACCAGCGGCCCGAAGGTCGCCCGGACCGGCGGGAGGACGCCGAGGACCAATCCGACGAGAAGAGCCGTCACCGTCGCGATGCCAAGGCCGATGCCGAGCCGCTCCAGACTGGCCAGCGTATCCGCCCAGAAGAGCAGCTGTCCGGTCAGCTGGTCCGGCTGGAAAAGCAGGCCCGCCATGGCCTTCATCATGCCATCGGGCAGCGGTAATATCTTGTCGAACGGATTGGCGGCATGACGCTGGGTCGCCAGGAACAAATAGAGCAGGACCAGCAGCAGGATCGGCACCGCCCCCAGCAGCAACCGGTCGCCTCTTCTGACATGGCGATTCACCCAACGCATATGGTCATCGTCCTACAGGGGGGATCGATCGGGTGGGCTCAAAGCTTTCCGTCAGCAGCCAGTTTCATGAAGCTGTCGTCGAACCGCAGCGTCACATGCTGCGCATCGCCCAGCGTCTTCCCGCCGGCAAAGCTCATGCCGACGGCATCCGCTGAAGCGGCACCCTTGAACAGGCCATGGGTGAAGCTGAAGTCCCGTACCTGCGCCATGCTCTGAACGAGTGCCGGCGCCGAAGTGGCCGCCACGGCGGATTTCGGATCGGCATAGAGATGCGTGGTCGCCAGCTGGCTCTCGAACACTTCAGGCGTCGTGCCGGCCAGTTTCGCCATCGCCGCACGAGCCGCCTTCCCCTCCGCATCCTGCCGCTTCATCAGCGCCATCGTATCGAACCAGATGCCGGCGAGCGCCTTGCCCAGATTCGGATTGGCCTTCAGGGTCGCCGTATCGACAACCAGCAGATCCAGAATTTCTCCGGGAATCTGGGCCGAGCTGAAGACCTCCTTCGCACCGGCCTGTTCCTTCATTACCGACAGCTGCGGGTTCCATGCGACCGCCGCGGTAACGTCCGGGCTGGAGAAGGCTCCGACGATATCGGCATCGGACGTGTTCACCGTCTTGATGTCGGTGGGCTTCATCCCCGACTTTTCCAGCGCACGAGCGAGCAGATAGTGGGAGACCGACAGTTCGACGAGATAGACCTGCCTGCCCTTGATCGCTGAGAAATTGTCGGCACCCTTGAGCAGAATGCCATCATTGCCGTTCGAATAGTCACCGACGATGATCGCGCTCGTATCCTTTCCCCCGGCTGCGGGAATGGTCAGAGCATCCATATTGGTGACTGTCACGCCGTCGAACTTGCCAGCAGTATATTGATTCACCGATTCGACATAATCGTTGACCTGAACGATATTAATCTTGATGCCGTATTTATCGGCCCATTTCTTGACGATTCCAGCCTGTTGGGCATAGGGCCATGGCATCCAGCCCGCATAGATCGACCAGCCGATGTTGAACTCCGTCTTCGGCTTGATGGGGGCATCCGGTGCTTGCGAACAGGAAGCAAGCAAAAGGGCTCCCGTCATCAGAGCGGCCCGGGCTCCGTCGCGAAACAGTCGGATCATCGTTCGTCCCCTTTCGATACCCACTATTGCAAAGCAGCATGGGCATGTCCATCAGGATTTATTACCTTTGCAATTTTAGGTAATACTGCTCGAGATGGCGAAGATCCTCGCGGCGAGTGCCACGGAAGGCGCTGCGGCGCCGGTGACAGGGTTGTGCCGCACGCGAGTCGATGATCATAGTCGAGCAACCGCGCTCGTTTTGAAGGACAGCCCAGCGCCCGAATGGATCTCTCGCTCGGCTTTACGATTCGGCGGCTCAGCGGTTCACCATCTTCCCCCTCTCCCGCTGTCCTGCCGGTCGTTCGCCGAGCTTCGTTTCGGCGCGCAGTGTAAGAAAACCGCAAATTGTGCGCCGCACCCAGCCGTTGCAGTCATACTGAGCAAGCGCAAAATTATTACGCTTGACCCATTACGTAATATCCATACCGTATAGTCGACGACTGCCTATCAAAGCAGCGGAACAGAAGGGTGGATTAGCCGGACAGTCACCGGCTTGAAGTGAGGGTTCGTGGATCGAAGACCGGCGCGCAATGCTGCTCTCTCGGGCACAACGCCGCCAGTCGCCAGTAGTGCACGCGGTCGTGGCTTTGCCGATTCATTGCGCGCTATTCGAACTGATTGAATGATGATCGCCGCTACTCCGATTACAGAAGACGGCGCACATCATGGAATGACGATGACAACTGGCCGGGAACCGGCTGACAAGGTGCCGGCCTAGCCAGAGCGCCAAAGGAGAAGGATGTCACTTGAGGCTCAACTGGAAGGGGGTCGAAGTGACTATGAAATTGTTTCGCAATACATTGCTCGGCGCAACCATTCTCATGGGCGTCGGGACCACTTCGGCTTTCGCTCAGGGCACCGCGGATGGTGCCGATGGCGCAAGCGGCGAAGGCAATGAGATCGTGGTGACGGCCACCCGCCGCGCGGTTTCGATCCAGAACGTCCCGATCAACATCACCGCCGTCGGCCAGGAGCAGCTTGCCCGGCAGCGCATCGACGACATACGTGATATCGCCGACTTCACTCCGGGTGTAACGATTTCGGATACGGGTCCGGGCTCGACCGGGACGATCGTGCTGCGCGGCCTCAACGCTTCGGATTCCAGTGCGACCGGCGCATCTTACGACAGTGCGCTGGGCGTCTATCTCGGCGAGGTGCCGCTCTATTACGACTTCAAGCTGCTCGACATCGCCCGTGTCGAAACGCTGCTCGGGCCGCAGGGGACTCTCTACGGCCTGGGCACTCTTGCCGGTGCGATCCGCAATATTCCCAACCGGCCTGACACGAACAAGTTCGAAGGCGAGGTGCATAGCCGCCTTTACGGCAAGGGCCATAGCGGCAAGCTGGGCTATCAAATGGATGGTGTCATCAACATCCCGATCGTGACGGATCGCATCGCCTTCCGTTCCGCCACGGGTTATTTCTACGATCCCGGGTTCATCGACTATCCGCTGCTGCTCCAGACGCCCGGCGTTTCGCTCCCGCAACCCGACGGTCCGACCAGCATCTCGCCCGCCGGCTATGCCGCGAACCTGAGAAAGGAGAAGGATCTCAATTTCGAGAAGACCTTCACCACGCGCAACCAGCTGCTTTTCCAGTTCAGCGAGGATCTGAAGGTCAACTTCACCTATGCGTTCCAGCAGACCAAGACCGATGGCGGCCAGTATAACAGCGCCGGCGTCCTCGGTACGGGCAAATATGAAAGCGCCGCGCGTTACATCGAACCGGTGAAGCGCCGCGCGCATCTGGGCAGCATGGAAATCAACGCCAATATCGCGAATATTGCCGACCTGGTCGCGACGACGGCCTATACCGACGTGAAGAACGACAATCAGGCGGACAATACCGACCTTCTGCTCGATCTCGACTATGGCTATGAAGCCTTTCCGGCTTTTTCGAGCTGGAACGAAAGTCATGATCGCCGCAAGCAGTTCAACCAGGAAATCCGCTTCGTCTCCCGCCATGGTGGCCCGTTCAACTGGGTGATCGGCGGCTTCTACAATCAGCAGAAGCGTCTGCGCGAATATACGGAGCACGTCCCCAATCATCCCTGGGTGGAATTCGGTACCCAGCCCAATCCGGACGAGGTGGAATATAACAGCTTCAACAAGTCGAAGGTGACCGAGAAGGCAGTCTTTGGCGAAGGCACGCTCAGGATCATACCCGAATGGCAGGTGACGGCAGGACTACGCTATTTCGGCTACACCTCCGACGTCAGCGGTCGCGCGGTGCTCCCACTGCTCGGGGATCCGGTCAGCCCTTATGACCTTCCCTCGGCTGGCGGGGAGTCGAAAAAGAACGGCTGGGTGTGGAAATTCAACACATCCTACAACTTCACCCCCGACGTCATGGCCTATGCCACCTACAGCAAGGGCTACCGGATCGGCGGCCCCAACACGGTTGCCCCCTGCGTTCTGCCGCTCGATCCGACGCAGCAGAATGTGTGCGCGCTGCCCAACGAAATGCAGTTTGGCCCCGACACCACGAAAAATGCCGAACTCGGTATCCGCACTCAGCTTCTCGATCACAAGCTGACGTTCAACTTCAACGTCTTCCAGATCAAATGGGACGGCATTCAGGTCGATTCCGCCACCATCAACGGCATTGTCGGCATCATCGTCAACGGGGGCAAGGCCAAGTCGGAAGGTTTCGAAGCATCCTTCCAGGCAAGGCCGATCGAAGGGCTGTCGATCCAGGGGACCTACTCCTACACCGATGCCAAGCTAACACAGGATGTTCCAGGAATCATCGCCGTCAACGACCCGCCCGGCACCTATCCCAGTTCGCCCATCCAATTGGACGCACTGTCGGGGGATCGCCTTCCGGGTTCCGCAAAGAACAGCGGTAGCCTGGGAACGACCTATACGATGCCGTTCATGGCCGGTAACCTAGTGGCGGACTGGACAGCGACCTATCGCGGCAATGTCGTGACGCGGCTCGGTTGGGACCGTGCCTATGGCGCCAAGCTTCCGAGCTATGTGCTGCACCGTGCCTCGCTGGCCTATGAGACGGATCGCTACAGCCTCGTCCTGTTCGCGAACAATATCTTCGACAAATATGCGGTGGCTTCCGTCTCCAACGACCGCTCGCGCGTGGGCCTCAACGATGGGGTGCTGCTCCGCTACTACAGGCAGACCGTTATCAATCCGCGCACCTTCGGCATCGAGGCGCGCTTCAAATATTGATGTGACGAATGTCGGGGCGCTGTCCTGACAGGATGGCGCCCCGGGGCACCGCATCCGCATCGTCGCAATGCTGCCACTGGAGGAAAGACAAGGGGCGATGGCTGCGGATGCGTGCATGATGTTATTGGCACGAACCGTCGCATGGAGTGCGGCGCTCCTGACGGTGATTGGCTTGGGGCATGCGTCGGACGCGCAGGCAGCCTGCGTCGCGCCGTCAAAGCTTTTCGCCGAGAAGTGGATTGACGGCACGCTGCCGCAAGAGCCTCCCACCCAGGTCCAGCAGCTCGACCAAGACAGCTTCGTCATCCGCCAGTCGGTCCAGACCAATTTCGAAGCGCCCTTCCTCTATCTGCTGTTCGGGCGCGACAGGGCGCTGCTGATCGACACCGGGGCGGAAGGTGGCCGGATCAGGCCGACGGTCGATCGGCTGGTGGCCCAGTGGCTGGCCGCTCACGGGCGCCGCTCGATCCCGCTGGTGGTCGCCCATAGCCATAGCCATAGCGACCATGTGGCCGGAGACGCTGCCTTCCGCGATCGCCCGGACACGATCGTCGTCGGGCTGAAGCCATCGGACGTCGCCGCCTTTTTCGGCATCCCCCACTGGCCCGACGGGATTGCCAGGTTCGATCTCGGCGGTCGCGCGCTCAGCATTATCGCGACGCCCGGGCATCAGGCTGCCGCGATCATGGTCTACGATCCTCGCCTCAAGATCCTCTTGTCGGGTGACACGCTCTATCCCGGCCGCCTTTACGTGCCGGTCAATTTCCTCACCGATAATCGCGCCAGCGTCGAACGGCTGGCAGCCTTTGCGGCGAAGCATCCGATCTGCGCCCTCATGGGTGCGCATATCGAGATGACATCCGAGCCGGGCCGCGACTACGGACATGAAGCATCGATCCATCCAGATGAACATCCCCTCCCCTTGCCGGAACAAACCATTGGTGAACTCCGGGCCGGCCTGCAGGAGCCGCTGAACACACCCGGTCAGCGGCAGGTCCACGATCACTTCATCATTGTCCCGGTCCCTGCCCGCGCGGAGTGATCCGGCGTCGTCTGATAAGCTCGCTTTCAAGAGCAGAGGGAAAGTTGCCGTGACGTGCGCCCCTGAAATGTGACCGCCCGATAGTAGAGTCCGACTTGAAGGACTCAGACGACGATGAAGCGGAGCAGGTTCAGCAAGGAACAGATCATCGCGATCTTGAAGGAGCAGGAGGCCGGGCTGGCGGAGGCGTGCCAGCGCCACGGGATCCAGCACGGCGACATCAAAGGTCGGTGGTCTTGAGGTGTCTGACGCGCGGCGCTCGACTTCGTCGCTGACACCTGGTCTGCGGTCGGCGCCACACCGACGCGGTGCGTGGGCGCGCACAATGTGGCGCCCTACCTCACGCCTTCCTCCTCCGGCACTACGTCCACCGCAACCTCGATCTTCTGTCCCGCACCGCCGACGAACAGGCCGTCCATCGGCGCGACGTCGGCATAGTCGCGCCCCATGCCGACGAAGAGGTGCCCATCCCCGGCGATGACGCCGTTGGTGGGGTCGAAGCCTATCCACCCGCGCGTCGGCCCGCACCACAGCATCGCCCAGGCGTGCATCGCGTCCGCCCCGACCAGCCGGGGCCGTCCCAGCGGCGGATCGGTGCGAAGATAGCCGCTGACATAGGCGGCGGGCAGCCCGGCATGACGCAGCGCCGCGACCATCACATGAGCGAAGTCCTGGCACACGCCATGTCGCGCGACGAAGGCGTCGGCAACCGGCGTACCGGCATCGGTCGCGCCGGGCTCATAGGCGAACTCGGCCCTGATGCGCTGCGCCAGTTCCAGCGCCGCAGCGACCACCGGTCGATCGGCCGCCAGCATTTCGCTGGCCCAATCCCCTATCTCCGCCAGCAGCGGCACGCGGGGCGAGGCATAGAGATAATGGGCCGGTGCGGACGGCCCTATCTCGCGATCGGTCAGCGCGGCAGCGGCCACGGCACGGACGGCCGGATCGCCGTCCATCGGCTCGATCGGCGCGCCCTGCACCCCCACGCGGAAGCTGCTGTCGATACGCAGGACGGAGATAGGGCTGTCGATCGCGATCCGCGCGACCCGCACCGGCCAGCCGCCTGGGCGTGCCTCGACGGAGGCAGGCGCGGGGTCCACCGCCAGCGCATAGTCGGAGGTCCACTGGCCCGGCCAGGGCGCGGGCTTCAGGCGCAGGTTGAAGCGGGCGAGCCGGACCGGCGCGGCGTAGCGCACGACCGTCCGGTGGCGGACATGGTAGATCATGACAGCAGGTTCGCGTCCTCGCTCTTTTCCTTGCGGACCTGCAGGAAATAGCGCTGCCCGACCGCATCGGAAAGGGCGAGCAGCCGCGCCTCCGCATTGGCGAGGTCGTCCATCGTCAGCATGTCGCCAGTCAGCGGTGCCAGTTGCGCGACCAGAGCGCCCGCAAGCCTCTGCGGCTCTTCTGGCATGCCGTCGGCGCGCAGTGTGGGGAGGGCGGCGATATGCTCTGCGATCCGTGCCGCCTGCCAGGCGATGGAGCGCGGGTTCTGCGGCTCCAGCGCGACGAGATCGCGCACCGGCGCCAGCGAAGGTCCGGTCAGGTAGCGATTGCGATAGCTGATCTGGCTGTCGCTGAGGTCGAGCAGGATCGACAGGTCGTCATTGCTCGCATTGTCATGGCCGAGCAGCATGGTGAGGCGGCAGCCGTTGACTGCGCGCTCCATCCGCCGCCCCATGTCGTGGAAGCGCCATCCCTCCGTCCGTCCCATATTCTCCGCCGCCAGTCCCGACAGGGCCGAGATCCGCTCGATCATGCGAGAGGAGGCGTCGAGGAGCGTTTCCGTCACCGCTCCGTCAAAAGCGGGGAGCGGCAGGCGCACAAGGCGCCAGAAATCGATCGCCAGCCGGTCGCGCAGTCCGGCGCCGATTCCTGCCACCGTCGCCATCAGCGCCTGCACGCTGCCCGGCCGCACGCCATCGCCCAGCGCCTGTGCACAGAGCGGGCCGATCGGCCCGGCGGTCTGCGAAATCGCCCCCCAACGTGCAAGCTGGTCCACCAGCCGCGCCATGGTTGGGGAGGCGACCGCTGGCCCCAGGTCGACCTCGATCGATCCGCCGACGATCGCCCGGACGATGCGCAGCGTCATGTCCGCCCGCTCGATATAGCGGCCAAGCCAGTAGAGGTTATCCGCTGCCTTGGCGGGCAGCATGCCGCCGATGCGTCGGATGGCGGGCGAGCCTCCGGATCCCAGCAGCGTGTCGGGGGGTACCGGGCGTCCGTCGATCACGCACATGTCGGCCGACAGGTCGCCTTCGCCCATCAGCGCAGCGCGGATGTCGCCATGCGCGGCGAGCCGCGCGAAGGCGCCGGGCATAATCCGCCACTGGCCGAGCGAATCGCGGGCGACGAAGACTCGCAGGGTGAAGGGCAGCGGCGCAAGCCGCCCGTCGACGATGGCAGGCGTGGTGGACAGCTTCACCACCTCCTGCCCAACATAGTCCATCGGGCGCCGGGCGATGCCCTCCAGCAGCGTGGCCCTGCGCGCATCGTCCATCGCGGAACCGGGCAGGAAACGCCGGTCCTGCAGCCCTGCCGCGTCCTGGTCGAACGCGGAGCCGACGACCAGGTCGCCGATCCGTCCGGTCACATGAGCGCGCTCGGCCGGCTGGCCGCACCACCAGGTCGCGATATTGGGCAGGATCAGCTCCGCGCCCAGTAGCGCCTTGGCGAGGCGCGGCAGGAAAGCGGCAAAGGCGCGCGATTCGATCACGCCCGCACCCGGCCAGTTCGCGAGCATCAGCCCGCCGCGCGCGCAGGCGTCGTACAGGTCGGGCACGCCGATCCGCGATTCCCCGTCGAACGCCAGCGGATCGAGAAAGCGGCTGTCCATCCAGCGCCAGAGGCCATCAACCCGCTTCAGGCCCTGGATGGTGCGCACAAAGAGCTGACCGTCCGACACAATGAGGTCGTCACCCTCCACCAGAAGCAGGCCGAGATAACGGGCGAGATGCGCCTGCTCGGCATAGCTCTGGTTGAAGCGGCCCGGCGTCAGGAGCCCGATGCGGGGGTCGGCACGCACGCAGTCGGCGGCCAGGCCGCGGCGCAGTTCGTCGAAGAAAGGCGCCAATCGCCGCGTGTTCATCGCGCCCAGCAGGTCGCCGGTGGAGCGGGACAGAGCCAGACGGTTTTCCAGCGCATAGCCTACGCCCACCGGGGTCCTCACACGGTCGGCCAGCACGCGCCACTCGCCCGCCGGACCGCGCCCGATATCGGCGGCGTAGAAATGGAGGAAATGGCCGCGCGGCGGCGGCGTGCCGGTCATCACCCGCCAGTAATGCGGGCTGCCGGCAACGACGCTGGCGGGCAGCTTGCCTTCGCGCACGAGGGATTGCGTGCTGTAGATGTCGCTGATGACCCGTTCCAGCAGCTCGGCGCGCTGGGCGAGGCCCTGCTCGATATGGCTCCACTCGCGGGCGTCGATGAGCAGGGGCACGGGACTGAGCGGCCAGGGCCGTTCCTGTTGGTCGCCGGTCAGGCGGAACGCCATGCCAAGGTCGATCGCCTGGCGCGTGACATTGGCCGCGAGCGCCGCTGGATCAGCCTGGCACTGGTCGGACAGGCGATCCAGCATGCCGCACCACCGCTCCGCCATGTCGGGCGCGGCGGCCGCGAACAGGTCGCCCCTTGGCGCCTGCGCCAGATAGGCGTCGGCCCAGCCCGCCGTCGCCAGCGCGTCCGCCATCACAAGCCCGGATGCCGAAAGCGCAGGTCCAGCGTCATCGGAAACTCGCCGGGCAGTTCGGCGGCAGGGATCTCGACCGCGCCGGGGGTATGGCCATGATCCTGGAAGCGCGCCTTGCGCCGCGACTCTGCTTCATAGGCGTTGATCGGCAGCGTGTCGTAGTTGCGGCCGCCCGGATGGGCGACATGGTAGACGCAGCCGCCGAGCGACCGGCCGCTCCAGCTGTCGAGCACGTCGAATGTCAGCGGTGCGTTGACCGGCAGGTTGGGATGCAAGCAGTTGGCCGGCGCCCACGCCTTGTAGCGCACGCCGCCCACTGCCTCCCCCGGTACGCCGGTCGGTGTCATCGGCACGCGGCGGCCGTTGCAGGCGATGACGTGGCGGCCCGTGACGAGGCCGGTGGCGCGGACCTGCAACCGCTCGGTCGAACTGTCGACATAGCGCACCGTGCCGCCGATCGCGCCCGTCTCCCCCAGCACGTTCCAGGGCTCGAGCGCATGGGTGATCTCCAGCCCCACGCCGCCCGCATCGACATCGCCATGGACGGGGAAGCGGAACTGGCGCTGCGCCTCGAACCAGTTGGGGTCGAAATCATATCCCGCGCCGCGCAGGTCCTCCAGCACCTCCAGGAAATCGGCCCAGACGAAATGCGGCAGCATGAAGCGGTCGTGCAATGCCGTACCCCAGCGCACCAGCCCGCCCTGCTGCGGCTGGCGCCAGAACCAGGCGGTGAGCGCGCGCAGCAGCAGTTGCTGCACCAGGCTCATCTTCGGTTCGGGCGGCATTTCGAAGCCGCGGAATTCCAGCAGGCCGAGCCGCCCGGTGGGGCCGTCAGGCGAGAACATCTTATCGATGCATATCTCGGTGCGATGGGTGTTGCCGGTCACGTCCACCAGCAGGTTGCGCAGCAGCCGGTCGACCAGCCAGGGGGGCGGGATGTCGGCTTCGCCGGGCGATGGCACCTGCGCCAGCGCGATCTCCAGTTCGTAGAGCCCATCGTGCCGCGCCTCGTCGATGCGCGGTGCCTGGCTGGTCGGGCCGATGAACAGACCCGAGAAGAGATAGGAAAGCGCGGGATGCCGCTGCCAGTAGAGCACGAAGCTCTTGAGCAGGTCCGGCCGGCGGATGAATGGCGAATCGTTGAGCGTCGGCCCGCCCAGGACGATATGGTTGCCCCCGCCCGTGCCGATCGAGCGCCCGTCGATCATGAACTTGTCGGCGGTGAGCTGGCACTGCCGGGCAAGAGCGTAAAGCTCCTCGGTGATCTCGACCGTCTCGTCCCAGCTCGCGGCGGGCTGGATGTTGACCTCGATCACGCCCGGGTCCGGCGTGGCCTTGAGCACCTTGAGCCGCGGGTCGGGCGGCGGGGCATAACCCTCGATCCGCACCGGGATGCCCGATGCCTGGGCGGCCGCCTCGACTTCGGCGATCAATTCCAGATAGTCCTCGAGCGCCTGCACCGGCGGCAGGAAGACGGAGAGATAATGGCCGCGTGGCTCGACAGTGACGGCGGTGCGCACCGCGCCCTCTATCATCACCTGCTCGACCCGGTCCTGCGCGGCCGCGCCACCCTCCGGCCCGGCGACGCGCTGCATCGGCTGGGCCTGCGCCTCTTCCCGGGTTGCCGACTCGGCCGCCTGCACGCGGAAATCGGGCAGCGGTTCGCGCGGTTCGCTGGTGTCGCGCGGGTGGATATAGGGATATTGGGCCGGCGGCACATAGGGCAGCGATCCCAAGGGGAGGCGATAGCCCAGCGCCGAATCCCCCGGCACCGCGAACAGGCGCCCGCGCCGCAGCTGCCAGATCTCGCTCTGCCAGCGGGGCGTCGCCACTTTCTGCTGCCAGCGCTGGATCGGCAGCACATAGCCGACAGGCTGGTCGAGGCCGCGCTCGAAGGTCTTCACCATCCGCGCCCGGGCCTCGGGATCGCTGATCTTCGGGTCTTCCGGGCTGGTGTTGACCGGCAGCTCGGCTTCCTTGACCGACCAGACCAGCGGGTCTTCATAGACCGGATGGGTGTAGTCGGGTGAAAAGCCCATATGGCCCGCCATCCGCTCCAGAAAGGCCTGGGCATCCCCCGCCGTCACCGTCCGCGCGCCCTCCGGCGCGTCGTCGGGCGCGATCAGCGCGGTGTCGCGCCAGATCGGGACGCCGTCCGTGCGCCAGTAGATCGCATAGGCCCAGCGCGGCAGGCTCTCGCCCGGATACCATTTGCCCTGGCCATGGTGCAGCAGGCCACCGGGCGCGAACTTCTCGCGCAGCAGGCGCACCAGCCGGTCGGCATAGGCGGCCTTGGTGGGTCCCACCGCGTCGCCATTCCACTCGCCCGCCTCGCCGCCATTCTCCGCGACGAAGGTGGGCTCGCCACCGGTGGTCAGGCGCACGTCCTGCGCCTCCAGGTCAGCGTCGACCCGCGCGCCCAACGCCATCACCGCGTCCCAGCGGGTGTCGGTGAAAGGCTTGGTGATGCGCACCGCCTCGGCGATGCGGCTGACGCTCATCGCGAAGTGGAAATCGACTTCGGCCGGCTCGGCCATGCCGCTGATCGGTGCAGCCGAACGATAGTGGGGCGTCGCGCAGAGCGGAATATGCCCCTCCCCCGCAAACATGCCCGACGTCGCATCCAGCGCCACCCAGCCCGCGCCCGGCACATAGGCCTCGGCCCAGGCATGCAGGTCGACGACGTCCTGGGTCACGCCCTTGGGTCCTTCGATCGGCTCGACATCGGCGACCAGCTGGATCGAATAGCCCGACACGAAGCGCGCCGCGAAGCCCAGCCGGCGCAGCAGCTGCACCTGCAGCCAGGCCGAATCGCGGCACGAGCCGATACCGACCTCCAGCGTTTCCTCGGGCGACTGCACGCCCGCCTCCATGCGGATGACATAGCCGATGCGCTGCTGCAGCCGGCGGTTCACCTCGACCAAAAAATCGATGCTCCGCCCGGTGAAGCCCCGATGCTCCTCGACCAGCGCGTCGAACAGCGGGCCCTGGTCCTCGACATCGAAATAGGCGGCGAGGTCGGTCTTCAGCTGCTCGTCATAGGCGAAGGGATAATCCTCCGCATAGGGCTCGACGAAGAAGTCGAAAGGGTTGATGATGTCGAGATCGGCGAGCAGGTCGACCTCGATCGAGAAATGATCCACGGGATCGGGAAAGACCACCCGCGCCAGCCAGTTGCCGTGGGGGTCCTGTTGCCAGTTGAGGAAATGTCCCTTGGGCTCGATCTTGAGCGCATAATTGGGGATTTTCGTCCGGCTGTGCGGTGCAGGCCGCAGGCGGATGACCTGTGGCCCTAGCCGGATCGGCCGGCTGTAACGATAGGACGTCAGGTGGTGCAGCGCGGCCTTCAACATGGCTGCGATCAAACGCTACGGATTGTTGCAATGCAATATTCAATTGCAAAACATCGGCGGCAACGGCAAAAATTATTCCATCATGCCGTGGGGGCGCCATGAATATGCGCAAGGGGGGATTGGTGCCATTCTACGATCTCGACCGCCAGGAACGGATCAGGCTGACGGAGACGGCGATCGCGAAGGGAGAATCGCTTCACTCGCGATGGATCGCGTTAGAGGCACCCGAAGCCAAGGGCTGGAACGCGCGGGCCGCGGCGGCCGCCGAGTGGCTACAGGGCTATCGCTCTGTTCTGGACCTGGGTTGCGGAACCATGATCCTGGAACCCCATCTTGCCGACACGGTTCGCTATTATCCCTGCGACATAGTGGCACGTGATGATCGGACGGTTATCTGCGATCTCAATCTTGAACCGCCACCTGTGGTCGAAGCAGAGGCCGTCGCCTGCCTCGGCCTCCTCGAATATCTTCACCAACCCCAATCCGTCATGGCCGCGCTCGCCAAAAATTACCCGATCGCCGTCGTCAGCTACTGCGTTATCGATGCGATGAATCCTTCGAAAGACCGGCGCGCGCATGGCTGGGTCAATGATTTCGATTCGGTGGGCATCGCCACCATGTTCGAGCAAGCGGGGTGGCATATAGAGCAGCGCAAAGAGCATGGTGCCTTTCAAATGCTCTGGCAATTATCCCGCTGACGCAAAACGGGACGCTACCGCCCTTCCAGCCGCTGCGAGAAATACACCATCTGCATCGCCTGAAGACGCGCGCCCTGCTCGATGTCGGCATCGCCCGAATGCCCGCCGGCCGTGTCCTCGTAGAACAGGTAGGGGATGCCATATTCCTTCAGCCGCGCGGCGAACTTGCGGGCGTGCTGCGGCCCCACCCGGTCGTCCTTGGTGGTCGTCCAGATATAGGGCGTGGGATATTTCTCCCCCTTGCGGATGTTGGCATAGGGCGAAATCTTCTGCAGGAACGCCTTTTCCTCCGGCACCGAGACGCTGCCATATTCGTCGACCCAGGACGCGCCCGCCGCGATCTGCTCGTAGCGGATCATGTCGAGCAGCGGCACCTGGATCACCACCGCGTTCCAGAGGTCCGGATGCTGGTTGAACTCCACCCCCATCAGCAGGCCACCATTGGACCCGCCATAGATGCCGAACTTGGCCGGGCTGGACAGCTTGCGCGCGAAGATGTCCTTCGCCACGGCGGCGAAATCGTCATAGATGATCTGCCGCTTGGTCTTCAGCCCCGCCTCGTGCCAGGTCGGTCCGAACTCGCCGCCGCCGCGGATATTGGCGAGGACGAAGCTGTTGCCGCGCTCCAGCCACAGCTTGCCGGTGATCGCGGCATAGCTTGGCGTCATCGGTATCTCGAAGCCGCCATAGGCGGTCATGATCGTCGGCGTGGAACCGTCGGGCTTCATGTCCTTCCGGTGGACGATGAAATAGGGGATCTTGGTCCCGTCGCTCGACGTCGCCTCGAACTGGTCGACGGCGAGGCCCGTCGCGTCGAAGCGCGCCGGCATCGCCTTGACCTGCCGGGGCGCGGGCGCGGCGGCGTCCATCGCCCAGAGCGTCGTCGGCGCGAGGAAGCCGGCGACCGACAGATAGGCCTCATCGCTCTTGTCGGTCGATGCGGCGATGCCGATGGTCGCATTGTCGGGCAGCGCGACCTTCGTCGTGGTCCAGCCGCCAGCGCCGGGCGCCAGCACCAGCACGCGCCCGCGCACATTGTCGTTGATGCTGAGGATCACGCGGTTCTTCGTTGCCGCGACGCTGTCGATCGACTGGCGAGGCCCGGGAGCGAACAGGATCGCGGGTTTCAGCGTCTCGCCCGCCTGAAGCGCCTTCAGGGGCACGCTCACCAGCGCGCCGGTCGGTGCGGACACGCCGCCGCTGGCCCAGGCTTCGCTGAGGCGCACCAGCACCTGACCGTCGACCATGCCCTCGATGCTACTCTTCATGGGCAGCGGCATCTTCTTCAAGCCTTGGGGCGTCAGCAGCCAGCTCTCATTGCCGAAGAAGGTGACGCCACGATAGAGATAGGCCGCGCGGTTGCCCTGCCCGTCGGAGATCACGCCGGGATAGACGCCGACCTGGTCGCTCTCCTCGCCGCGATAGATCTCCTTCGCCGCCGACAGCGGCTCGCCGCGCTTCAGCGTCTTCACCTCAAAGGGATAGCCTGACGCGGTCATGCTGCCTTCGCCCCAGTCGCGCGCCAGCAGGATCGTGTCCTTGTCCAGCCACGCCTCGTTCTGCTTCGACTTGGGAATGTCGAACCCGCCTTTGACGAACTGGCCGGTCTCCAGGTCGAACTCGCGCAGGCTGACGGCATCCTCGCCGCCGTCGGACAGGTTGAGCAGCGCCAGCCGTTCTTCCGGGTCAAGGATAGTCGCGCCCTTCCACACCCATTTCTTGCCCTCGGCCTTCGACAGCGCGTCGAGGTCAAGCACGGTGGTCCAGCGCGGCGCGTCGGTCGCATAGTCGGTCTGGCTGGTCACCCGCCATATGCCCTGCGGATGGTCGGCGTCGCGCCAGAAATTATAGACCTTGCCACGGATCAGCATCGGCATCGCGATCCGGTCCTTGGCCGATGCGATCGCCAGCGCATCGCGGTAATAGCCCTGGTAGCGCGCATCGCTCTGCAAGGTCCCAAGCGTCGCCTTGTTCTCCGCCTCCACCCACTGCATCGCGCGCGGGCCGGTCCAGTCCTCCAGCCACACATAGGGATCGTCGGCGGAGGCGGCGGAGGGCGGCGCGCCTGCGCCGGTCAGCAGGGCAGCGGAAACCAAGGCGATCATCCTTTTCATATTGAATTACGTCCCCCGCGATCCGTCATGCGCGCCCGACGATAGCGCCTGCGCAGCAAAGCGCCAGCCACCAGCAGGGGCAAGGCGGTGAGCGAGGCGGCCAGTCCCAGCAGCAGCGGTGACCAGCCGAAAATGCTGTGCACCCCGAAGGCGGAGGGCAGGATGACAAGCAGCATGCCCAGGGTCAGCAGCCACAGCCCGTAGCGTCGCGGTCGCACCGCGACCATGCGCATCTCGTGCCGCCATGCCTTGCGCCCGGCTTTTGTCGAAAGGTCGGGCTTCATGCCGCCTGTTGGGTCCGTGTGGAAAACTCCGCCCGCGCCTTCACAACGTCCGCATAATGATCCTGTATCCAATGGAACATCGGGCCCAGCGCATGTTGCAGCGATATGCCCATCGGCGTCAGCGCATATTCGACATGGGGCGGCACGGTCGCGAAGTCATGGCGGGCGACGAGGCCGTTCGCCTCCAGCGCGCGCAGCGTCTGGGTCAGCATCTTCTGGCTGATCCCGCCGATCCGGCGCTTCAATGCCCCATTGCGGTTCACCCCCTGCCCGATCACCAGCAGGATCAGCAGGCTCCATCGGTCGCCGATCAGGTCCAGCAGATCGCGCGAGGGGCAATCGGATTTGCAGGGATCGACCTTTTCCACCCAGTCGGGAACATTCATGGCAGGCACTCCAAGGTGCGTACTTAACTTTGAGTACCTATGCACTCATGTCTCCTTCCGCAAGCCGGAAGCGGCCCATCATGCGAAGGGAGTTTTCATCATGAGCAAGGTTGCGATCGTCTATCATTCGGGTTTCGGTCATGCCGACGTGCTGGCGCATGACGTGGCGCAGGGCGTCACCGACAGCGGCGCCACCGCCGCGCTGCTGCGGATCGAGCCGGGCCAGGCCGACTTTTCCGATTTCTTCGAGGCGATGGCCGACGCCGACGCGATCGTCTTCGGATCGCCGACCTATATGGGCACGGTGTCCGCGCCGATGAAGGCGTTCATGGACGCCAGCGCCAAGGTCTATTTCACCAAGCAGTGGAAGGACAAGCTGGGCGCCGCCTTCACCGTTTCGGGCTCACCCTCGGGCGACAAGCTCAACACGCTGACCTCGCTCGCCATCTTCGCCGCGCAGCACGGCATGCTGTGGATCGGCACCGGGCAGAATCCCGGCAATAACGACGACACCAGCGCCGCGACCGACGTGGAGAACCGCCTCGGCAGCTTCATCGGCGCGATGGCGCAGGCGGCCAATGATTCGCCGGAGGTGACGCCGAAGGCCGGCGACCGCGCCACCGCCCGATCGCTGGGCGCTCGCGTCGCCCGGGCTGCCGCGCGCTGGCGCCGGGGCGCCGATGCGCCCTTGCCGGAGGCCGCGCTTGTAGGCTAAGGACCAAGGCTATCCCCGGGGGACCGCTCACAGGCGGTTGAGAGGCGGCTGATGTGGCCGCGACCCGCTGAACCTGATCCGGATAAGACCGGCGGAGGGAGGGACGGCTTGTCATCCGCAATCCGCCCGCCTTCCGCCCATTGAGGCGAAAGGAGGACGAGCGGACATATGGATACGATTTCCGTCCTGACCCTGCGCCTCGCCGAGGCGATCGGCCTCTACCTGATCGTGATCGGCATTTCCGGCCTTGCCGGGCCGCAGCGCTGGCGCGCGGTGATGGACGATCTGGAACGCTTGCCCGGCCTCGTGATGGCGTTCGGCTTTCCGGTGTTCCTGGTCGGCGCCGCGCTCATCCTCATCCACAGCATCTGGCGCGATCCGCTCAGCATCCTGGTCAGCCTGATCGGCTATGTCGCGCTCGCGGAGGGCGCGCTGCTGCTGGCCGTGCCCGCGCCGCTGCTGAAGCTCGGCCGCTGGTCGCTGCGCTACATCCGCGGCTGGGCGATCGCCTCGATCCTGCTTGGCCTTCTGTTCTTCTATGCAGGCCTTACCGGCCGCGCCACCCTTTGAAAGGAGCCCTCCATGGCCGATATCCCCGCCCGCACCGAAATGCGCGTCACGACCGGACCCATTCGCGGGTCGAAGAAGATCCATGTCGGTCCCCTGCGGGTCGCGATGCGCGAGATCGCGCTGGAACCGTCGAGCGGCGAGCCGCCGGTGCGGGTTTACGACACGTCCGGCCCCTATACCGACCCCGATGCGCGGATCGACATCATGGCGGGCCTGCCGCAGCTACGCCGCGACTGGATTATGGGCCGTGGCGACGTGGAGGAATATGACGCCCGCGCGGTGAAGCCGGAGGATAACGGCCTTAAGGGACCGGACCGCTCGGGCGGCGTGCAGCCCTTCCCCAATGTGGTGAAGCGCCCGCTGCGCGCGAAAGCCGGCGGCAATGTCAGCCAGATGCACTATGCCCGGCGCGGCATCATCACGCCGGAAATGGAATATGTCGCCGAGCGCGAGAATCTCGGCCGCGCCCGCCTGGCCGAATATGTCCGCGACGGCCAGAGCTTCGGCGCGTCCATCCCCGACTATGTGACGCCCGAATTCGTCCGTGACGAGGTCGCGCGCGGCCGCGCCATCATCCCCAGCAACATCAACCACCCGGAATCGGAGCCGATGGCGATCGGCCGCAATTTCCTGGTCAAGATCAACGCCAATATCGGCAACAGCGCCGTCGCGTCCGATGTCGCGGCAGAAGTCGACAAGCTGGTCTGGTCGATCCGCTGGGGCGCGGACACGGTGATGGACCTCAGCACCGGCCGCAACATCCACGACACGCGCGAATGGATCCTGCGCAACTCGCCGGTGCCGATCGGTACCGTCCCGATCTACCAGGCGCTGGAGAAGGTCGGCGGCATAGCCGAGGATCTGACGTGGGAAATCTTCCGCGACACGCTGGTGGAGCAGGCCGAGCAGGGCGTCGACTATTTCACCATCCATGCGGGCGTGCGGCTGGCCTATATCCCGATGGCAGCGAAGCGCGTTACCGGCATCGTGTCGCGCGGCGGGTCGATCATGGCGAAATGGTGCCTGGCGCACCACAAGGAGTCGTTCCTCTACGATCATTTCGACGAGATCACGGAGATCATGAAGGCCTATGACATCGCCTATTCGCTGGGCGACGGCCTGCGCCCCGGCTCCATCGCCGACGCCAATGACGAAGCGCAGTTCTCCGAACTCTATACGCTGGGCGAGCTGACCCACCGCGCCTGGAAGCAGGACGTGCAGGTGATGATCGAAGGGCCGGGCCATGTGCCCATGCACAAGATCAAGGAGAATATGGAAAAGCAGCTGCAGGTCTGCGGCGAAGCGCCCTTCTACACGCTGGGGCCGCTCACCACCGACGTCGCGCCGGGCTACGACCATATCACCAGCGCGATCGGCGCGGCGCAGATCGGCTGGTACGGCACGGCGATGCTCTGCTACGTCACGCCCAAGGAGCATCTGGGCCTGCCCGACCGCGACGATGTGAAGGTCGGCGTCGTCACCTACAAGCTCGCCGCCCATGCCGCCGACCTCGCCAAGGGCCACCCGGCGGCTCAGGTCCGCGACGATGCGCTGAGCCGCGCAAGGTTCGAGTTCCGCTGGCGCGACCAGTTCAACCTGTCGCTCGATCCCGACACGGCGGAGCAATATCACGATCAGACCCTGCCGGCCGAAGGCGCGAAGACCGCCCATTTCTGTTCGATGTGCGGTCCGAAATTCTGCTCGATGAAGATCACGCAGGAAGTGCGCGACTTCGCGGCGAAGAAGAACCAGCCCGCCGACGGCTTTTTGGAAGCCGGGTTGACCGGCGCGGAAGTGGCCGAAGCGAGCAAGGCGGCAGCGCTCAAGGGCATGGAGGAGATGAGCAAGCTGTTCAAGGAGACTGGCAGCGAGCTGTATATGGGCGCGGGGGACCGGGAGCATGATTGAGGCTGGCCACCGATGATCCGACACCGGTTGGTTGGGCTGCTCCGGCGGTTCACCCGGCAAGCTGCCCGGAATCAGTTCGATTCGGCAAAGTGACCGCATCCCCCGATGTTCCAGGCACCTTCTATGTGGAGGATGGGTGCTGCATGTCCTGCGGAGTGTGGGAGGATGTGGCACCCGATCTGCTGGCTTTGGTGCCGGATGGCGACCCTTCACATTGCCATGTCGCATGTCAGCCGGAAACGAGGAAGAATTGTCCCGGATGAATGGAGGCCATTCACGATGGGGAAGTGGACTGTATCCGGGCGCGCAACTGTCGGCCGGATTGGGCGCAGCGGCTGCGACAGGCTGGCCTTGGCCACCAAATTGACCCGAACTGATCGAGCGCCCTTGGTCCTTCATGCCAGTGATGTTATAACCCCCGTATGAACGCACCCCTCAAAATCACCAAGATCGGCAACAGCGCCGGCGTCATCCTGCCTAGGCTCAGGACTCGTTGATCACAGCCAGAAGAGCACGGTAGCTGCGAGAGCGATGGCGGAGAAGAAGACGGTTGGGCAGCGGTCGTAGCGGGTTGCCACACGGCGCCAGTCTTTCAGGCGGCCGAACATGATCTCGATGCGGCTGCGGCGTTTGTATCGGCGCTTGTCGTATTTCACTGGAAAGGAACGGGATTTCCGGCCCGGGATGCAGGGCGTGATGCCCTTTTGCTCGAGCGCGTCCCTGAACCATTCGGCGTCATAGCCCCGGTCAGCCAGCATCCACTGCGCCTTGGGCAGATCATCGAGCAGGGCTGCCGCGCCGGTGTAATCGCTGATCTGGCCGGCCGTGATGAAGAAGCTCAAGGGGCGGCCGTTGGCATCGGTGACGGCGTGAAGCTTGGTGTTCATGCCGCCCTTGGTCCGTCCGATCAGGCGGCCGAGATCCCCTTTTTTACCCCAAGGCTGGAAGCCGTGCGGTGGGCCTTGAGATAGGTCGCATCGATCATGAGGGTCTGCGGTTCGGCTTTCTGGGCGGACAGACCCTCCATCATCCGGCCAAACACGCCCATCTCGCCCCACCGTTTCCATCGGTTGTAGAGCGTCTTGTGCGGACCGTATTCCCTGGGCGCGTCTCGCCAGCGCAGCCCGTTGCGATTGACGAAGATGATCCCGCTCAGCACCCGCCGGTCATCAACCCGAGGCTTGCCGTGACTCTTGGGAAAATACGGCGACAAACGCGCCATCTGCTCGTCCGTCAGCCAATACAGGTCGCTCATGCTCAGTCTCCTCGCGGAGCCTGAATCACATCGCTCTCAGCCAATCAATGGGTCCTGAGCCTAAGGAGTTGCTGGCGCATCTCAACGCCGCCACGGGCGATACGCTGTCCGTCGTTCTCACGCCGCGTGGCATCGAGCTTTCCGCCGCCGAGCCGGATTTCGACGCCCAGATGGCCGCCGCGCGCGAGGTCATGGCGCGGCGCAAGCGAGCGCTACGCGAACTCGCCAAATAGTGGCGCTGGACGACTGGATATGGGTGACGCCGGCCGTCGCCTTGGCCGCCCATGCCGAGCAGATTGCCGAACATGGCGGGGGTGGCGATGCCCTGCGCGATCACGGCCTCTTCGAAAGCGCCATGGCGCGACCGCAGCAGCTTGTTCATTATGGCGATCCTGATGCGGCAGCGCTGGCGGCCGCCTATGCTTACGGCCTCGCGCGCAACCATCCTTTCGTTGACGGCGACAAGCGGATCGCGGCGGTCGTCAGCGAAACCTTCCTGCTGCTAAACGGCTTCCGCCTTGCGGCAAGCGACGCCGAACTGGTGGTCGCCTTTCTGGACCTTGCAGCCGGCACCCTGTCCGAAGACGAACTCGCCGACTGGTTCCGCGAGCATCTCGCTCCCTGAGGATGCTTCCCTCTCCCTTCCCATGCGGGATTTCCTCTGCTCTATCTCTTGATGGGCAGCCCGATCATCCGCCGCCTGCTTCGCCGCCATGGCGTGAACGAGAGGAGAAGGTATGACCGGCACAGATGCCTCAGCCCTGATCGACGAAAAGCTTGCTGCGCTTCCCGACTGGCGCGGCGCGGCCCTTGCCCGCATCCGCGCCCTGATCCG
Source organism: Sphingobium ummariense RL-3 (assembly GCF_000447205.1). Taxonomy (GTDB): domain Bacteria; phylum Pseudomonadota; class Alphaproteobacteria; order Sphingomonadales; family Sphingomonadaceae; genus Sphingobium; species Sphingobium ummariense. The sequence goes on from NZ_AUWY01000112.1 coordinate 57,065, forward strand.
CGAGGCCGACCCGGAGGTCGAGGAGACGGTGAAATGGCGCAAGCCCTCCAACCCCTCCGGCGTGCCGGTGTGGGAGCATGCGGGCATCCTTTGCACCGGGGAGACCTACAAGGCCTATGTGAAGCTCACCTTCGCCAAGGGCGCGTCGCTGGACGATCCCGCCGGCATCTTCAACGCCAGCCTCGACGGCGGAACGCGCCGGGCGATCGACATCCGCGAAGGCGACACGATCGACGAGGCAGCCTTCAAAGCGCTGGTTCGCGCGGCCGTTGCCCTTAACCTTTCAGGCTCGGCACCGAAGCGGTGCTGACCGATCGGGTCATCCGCCTCCGATTAGGCCCGTCTCTGGTCAATATGACCGGAAGTTGATTGAAACGAGGCCGATCCGGCTAGACCGTCGCGCCGAAAAGTCGGAAATCGCCTTGCGAGGCGCCTATAATGCGATCCATGACGACTCCGCCCTTCGCCGCCTTCGCCCCGCCCGTCCGCCAGCCTTCGCCGCTGCGCCAGGCGATCACCGCCGCCTATCGCCGCGAGGAGGCGGAAGCGCTTGGGCCGCTGATCGAGGCGGCGACGCTGCCGGAGGAGACGCGCGCCGCGATCCGCGAGACTGCCCGGACGCTCGTCACCCGGCTTCGCGCGGGACGCAGGGGCAGCGGGGTCGAGGGGCTGGTGCAGGAATATTCGCTCTCCAGCCAGGAGGGCGTGGCGCTGATGTGCCTGGCCGAAGCGCTGCTGCGCATCCCGGACGACGCGACGCGCGACGCGTTGATCCGCGACAAGATCGCCGACGGCGACTGGAGCGGCCATCTGGGCGGCGGCAAGTCGCTGTTCGTCAACGCCGCGACCTGGGGCCTGGTGGTCACGGGCAAGCTGGTCGGCAGCGTGGACGACAAGGGACTGGGTGCCGCGCTCGCCCGCCTGGTCGCCCGCGCGGGAGAGCCGGTCATCCGCCGCGCCGTCGACCTCGCCATGCGGATGATGGGCGAACAGTTCGTCACCGGCGAGACCATCGCCGAGGCGCTGAAGCGCGCGAAGGCGCAGGAGGCCAAGGGCTTCCGCTATAGCTATGACATGCTGGGCGAGGCGGCAACCACGGCCGCCGACGCGGCGCGCTATTTCGCCGACTATGAGCAGGCGATCCACGCCATCGGCAAGGCTTCGGCGGGCCGGGGCGTGTATGAGGGGCCGGGCATCTCCATCAAGCTATCCGCGCTTCATCCCCGCTACAGCCGCGCGCAGGTGGACCGGATCATGGCCGAGTTGCTGCCCGCGGTGAAGCGCCTGGCGCTGCTGTCCCGGCAGTACGACATCGGCCTCAACATCGACGCCGAGGAGGCCGATCGGCTGGAGCTGTCGCTCGACCTGCTCGAAAGCCTGGCGCTCGATCCCGATCTTGCGGGCTGGAACGGGCTTGGCTTCGTGGTGCAGGGCTATGGCAAGCGCTGCCCCTTCGTCATCGACTGGATCGTGGACCTCGCCCGCCGCGCGGGCCGCCGCATCATGCTGCGCCTGGTCAAGGGCGCTTATTGGGATGCGGAGATCAAGCGGGCGCAGGTCGATGGCCTGACCGACTTTCCGGTTTATACGCGCAAGGTCCACACCGATGTGGCCTATATCGCCTGCGCCCGGAAGCTACTGGCGGCGCGTGACGCGGTGTTCCCGCAATTCGCGACCCACAATGCGCAGACTCTGGCGACAATCCATCATCTCGCCGGGCCGGATTTCGCGGTTGGAGACTATGAGTTCCAGTGCCTGCACGGCATGGGCGAGCCACTCTACGAACAGGTGGTCGGCGCCGACAAGCTGAACCGCCCGTGCCGCATCTATGCGCCCGTCGGCACGCACGAGACGCTGCTCGCCTATCTCGTCCGCCGCCTGCTGGAAAATGGCGCCAATTCCTCCTTCGTCCACCGGATCGCCGATCCTGCCGTGCCGGTCGAGGATCTGATCGCCGACCCGGTGGAGGTGGTGCGCGCCATGCCCCGGCCCGGCGCACGCCATGACCAGATCGCCCTGCCCGCCGATCTCTATCCCGACCGCCGCAATTCGAATGGCATCGACCTCAGCGACGAGACTGCGCTGGCCACACTGGCGCTGGCGTTGCGGGAAAGCGCGGGCATCGCCTGGAGCGCCGGGGAAGAAGGGACGGCGCGTCCTGTCCTCAACCCCGCCGACCATCGCGACGTGGTCGGCACCGTCCACGAGGCGTCGCCCGAGCGGGCCCTGGCCGCCATGGAGCGCGCCACCGCCAGTGCCTGGCCGCACACGCCCGTCGCCGAGCGGGCGGCGATGCTGGACCGCGCCGCCGATGCGATGCAGGCGCGCATGCCGATCCTGCTGGGCCTCATCGTCCGCGAGGCCGGCAAGTCGCTGCCCAACGCCATCGCGGAGGTGCGCGAGGCGATCGATTTCCTGCGCTATTATGCGCAGCAGGCCCGCGCGACCCTGGACGAGGACCAGCACCCGCTCGGTCCGGTCGTCTGCATCAGCCCCTGGAACTTCCCGCTCGCCATCTTCACCGGACAGGTCGCCGCTGCGCTCGCCGCGGGCAATCCGGTTCTCGCCAAGCCGGCCGAGGAAACCCCGCTGATCGCCGCCGAGGCGGTGCGCCTGCTGCACAAGGCCGGCATAGCCGCCGATGCGGTGCAGCTGGTCCCCGGCGACGGCGCGATCGGCGCCGCGCTGGTCGGTGCGGCGCAGACCGCGGGCGTGCTCTTCACCGGATCGACCGAGGTCGCCCGACTGATCCAGCGGCAACTCGCCGCGCGGCTGTCACCGGCGGGCAGGCCCATCCCCCTCGTCGCCGAGACCGGTGGGCAGAATGCGATGATCGTCGATTCCTCCGCCCTTGCGGAGCAGGTGGTGGCGGACGTGCTCGCCTCCGCCTTCGACAGCGCGGGCCAGCGCTGCTCGGCGCTGCGCATCCTCTGCCTGCAGGAGGACGTCGCCGACCGGACGTTGACGATGCTGAAGGGCGCGCTCAAAGAATTGCGCATCGGCCGCACCGACCGCCTGGCCGTCGACATCGGCCCGGTCATCACCGCCGAAGCGCAGGCGACCATCAATGCCCATATCGGCGCGATGCGGGCGCTGGGCCGCAAGGTCGAGCAACAGGCGCTGACGCCCGAATGCGCGCACGGCACCTTCGTCCCGCCGACCATCATAGAGATCGACTCCATAGCCGACCTGAAGCGGGAGGTGTTCGGCCCGGTGCTGCACGTGCTGCGCTATCGTCGCGAGGCGCTCGATGCGCTGATCGACGCGATCAACGCCACCGGCTATGGCCTGACCTTTGGCCTGCACACCCGGCTGGACGAAACCGTCGCCCATGTCACGGCGCGCGTGAAGGCAGGCAATCTCTATATCAACCGCAATGTCATCGGCGCCATCGTCGGCGTGCAGCCATTTGGCGGGCGCGGCCTTTCGGGCACCGGCCCAAAGGCGGGCGGACCGCTCTATCTCGGCCGGCTGGTGCAGCAGGCATCCGGCTTCGTCACGGGCGTAGGTCATCTGGGTTCGCCGATCAATGCCTTCGCCGACTGGCTGGACGCGCAGGGCGAGAGCGAGGCGGCCGCCGTGGCCCGCGCCTATGGCGACCGTTCGGCGCTGGCCATTGAGCGCACGCTGCCGGGGCCGGTGGGCGAACGCAATCTCTATGCTCTGCATCCGCGCGGTACCGTGCTGATGCAGCCCGCCACGCGGCAGGGCCTGTTCGACCAGATGGCGGCGGTGCTGGCGACCGGCAATCGCGGGCTGCTGCGCGGCATGCCGCTGCCCATGGACCTGCCTCCCGCGATCGCGGGGTCGTTCACGACGCAGGCCGAACCCGTCGCCGTCGCGCTGGCCGAGGGTGGTCCGGAACGCATCACGGCGCTGGCGCAGGAGCTTGCCAGCGCGGACGGCCCCATCGTCCCGCTGCACGCCGTTCCGACCGGCTGCACGGGCTTTTACCCCATCGACCTCTTGCTGGAGGAAGTCTCGACCTCGATCAATACCACCGCGGCCGGCGGAAATGCGAGCCTGATGATGATCGGCTGACGGAGTAGCTAGGCGGGGAACATCCCGATCAGCTTCGCCAGAGCCATCCTGACCGCCGCGCGCTGTTCCTTCTTCGGCGACATGCCGATCCGCACCACGGTCAGCCGCTGGCCGGGCGATACGAGCACATATTGCCCGTTATGCCCGACGCAGCCGAACAGGCTGTCGGGCGCCTGGCCCGGCATCAGCGCGCTTTCCTCCGACGCGCGGTTGAGCCAGAGGTGCGCACCATAGGCCGGGTTGCGCGCCGACGGGGTGCGCATGAAATCGATCCATTTTTCCGGCACGACCTGGTGCCCGTTCGGGCCCCGGCCGTGGTTGCGCAGTAGTTCGCCGAAACGCGCATAGTCCCGGGCGGTCATGTGCATGAAGCTGCCGCCGATCATCGTCCCCGCCCGGTCATATTCGACCGTCAGGCTGGAAAGCCCCGCCGGCACCACCAGCCGCCCGTCGATGAAGGTCTGCATCGCCCGCTGCCGCGCGGCCGGGTCGGCGCTGTTGGTCAGCATCCGCCCCATCAGTCCCGACAGGATGAGGCTGCTGCCCGTGCTGTAGGAAAAGACCGTCCCGGGCGGGTGCGCCACCGGCTTGGCCTCGGCAAAGGCCGCCATGTCCTGCGCGCCGTCGGTGAACAGCATGCGCGGCGTATCGCCTGCCTGCACGGGCTCGGCATCCTCGAGATGGTCGAGGCCCGAGGTCATCTGCAGCAATTGCCGCAGGGTGATACGGCCGCGCGGATCGCCGGGCTGGCTCCAGGCCTCGACCGGCACCGGCGCGTCCAGCGCCAGCCGCCCGTCGGACACCATCAGCCCCGCGAGCACTGCCGTCACGCTCTTGGCAATCGACCAGGACAGCAGCTTCGTTTCCGGCGCGAAGCCGGGCGCATAGCGTTCGGCCACGATCCGGCCGCCTCGCATCACGACCAGGGCGCGGGTTTCCCCCATCTCGCCATCGTCGAACAGCGGGTCGATCGCGGCGCGCAGCGAGCTCTCGCTCACCGCCGCATCGGCCGCCACGCGATAAACCGGATCGGGCGATGCCGCGCGTCCACTCAACATCCCGACGGTCGCGAGCGCAGCCACCGCGCACAGGGCGATGCCAAGGCGCTTTACGATTCGTCTGTCGGGCTTCATAAGCCGGCGCCCTTAGCACGGGATTCGAAAAAGGGGAGCCATGTCCGCACGGCGGAGGACGATAGGAGTGGCGGCGGCCATCGCAGCGCTGATACTGGCAGCGCTGCTGGCCTGGCACTGGCCGGCGCTCGTCGGCCGGGCGCGACTCGGCGCCGCCTATGGCGCGCGCGTCGCCTGTTCCTGCCGCTATGTGGAAGGGCGACCGATGGGCAGCTGCCAGTCCGACAAGGAGCCGGGCATGGCGATCGTCACCCTGGCAGACGAGCCTGAGGCGAAGGCGGTGAAGGCCAGCGTTCCGCTGCTCGCCACCCGGACGGCGCGCTATCGTCCGGGCTGGGGCTGCCTGCTCGACCCGGCGAAATAACGCCCCCGCCGGACTGGTCCCCGCGCCGGCCACCCGCTACAGCGCCTGCCATGCGTCCCGACATCCCCGCGCTGCTCCACGACGTGTTCGGCTTTCCTGCGTTCCGCGGCGTGCAGGAGCAGGTCGTCGGCCGCATCATGGAGGGGCGGCCCACGCTGGCGATCATGCCGACCGGCGCCGGCAAGTCGCTCTGCTACCAGTTGCCCGCCGTCGCGCTCGACGGCTGCTGCGTGGTCGTGTCGCCGCTGATCGCGCTGATGCACGACCAGCTTCGCGCGGCGCAGGCGGTCGGCATCCGCGCCGCCAGCCTGACCAGTGTCGATGCCGACTGGCGCGAGACGCAGGACCGGCTCCGGGGCGGCGATCTCGACCTGCTCTATGTCGCGCCGGAGCGCGCCTCGGGCGAGGGATTCCGCAGCCTCCTGCGATCGGCGCGGGTCGCGCTCTTTGCGATCGACGAAGCGCATTGCGTGTCCGAATGGGGCCACGACTTCCGACCCGACTATCGCCTGCTGCGCCCGCTGCTGGACGAGTTTCCGGACGTGCCGCGCCTGGCGCTGACCGCGACCGCCGATGCGCATACGCGGGAGGATATCCTGGTGCAGCTCGGCATCCCGCGCGACGGGATGGTGATCGCCGGGTTCGACCGGCCCAATATCCGCTATGCCGTCCATGCGCGTGATGGCTTGCCGCGCCAGCTCGCCGACCTCGTCGCCGCCAGTCCGGGTCCCGGCATCGTCTATGCGCAGACCCGCGCCGCGACCGAGAAGCTGGCCGAGGGGCTGGAGCGTACCGGCCGCCCGGTGCGCATCTACCATGCCGGGCTGGAGCCGCAGCAGCGCGCCGCCAACCAGGCCGCCTTCATCGCCAGCGAGGACATGGTGATGGTGGCGACCATCGCCTTCGGCATGGGGATCGACAAGCCCGACGTGCGTTTCGTCGCCCATGCCGGCCTGCCCAAGTCGATCGAGGGCTATTATCAGGAATCGGGCCGCGCCGGCCGCGATGGAGAGCCTGCCGCCGCGCATCTCTTCTGGGGCGCGGAGGACTTCGCGCGTGCCCGCCAGCGCATCGGCGAGCTGGAACCCACCCGCCAGCAGGGCGAGCGCGCCCGCATCGCCGCGCTGGGCGCGCTGGTCGAGACCGGCACCTGCCGCCGCGCCATCCTGCTGCGCCATTTCGGCGAAAGCCCGCCAGCCACCTGCGGCAATTGCGACAATTGCTTGGCGCCGCCCGACAGCATCGACGCGACCGAGACGGCGCGCAAATATCTGTCCGCCGTGTACCGCACCGGCCAGAGCTTCGGCACGGGCCATATCGAGGCGGTGCTGACCGGCGCCGTCACCGACCGCATCCGCGAGCGCGGGCATGACCGCATCTCCGTCCACGGCATCGTGACCGGGGAAGAGACGGCCCTGCTCCGCCCTGTGTCACGCGCCCTGCTGGTACGCGACGCGCTGGAAACGACCGAGCATGGCGGGCTGATGCTCGGCCCCAACGCCCGCCCGATCCTGCGCGGCGAGGAGGAGGTGCGCATCGTCCTGCCACCGAAGCGCGAGCCTCGCCGCCGCAGCGCCCGTAACGGCAGCGAGGCCAATCCGGTCGGCGATCCGCTGTTCGACGCGCTGCGTGCCTGTCGCCGCGAGCTGGCGCAGGAGGCGGGCGTAGCGCCCTATGTGATCTTCCATGATTCGACGCTGCGGGAAATGGCCGAGCAGCGCCCGGCCTCGCTGGCCGAGCTGGCCACCGTCAGCGGCGTTGGCCAGCGCAAGCTCGACGCCTATGGCGACGCCTTCCTGGCTGCGATCCGGCCGTTTATCTAGAAGGCGTCAGCGGCGCAGGCGCGGCTCGTAGCGCAGGCGCGCTGCATTCACGCGCTCGATCAGGACGGCGATGGCGGGGCTCCCTCGAAACAACGATCTGGAACGGCAAGGCCGCGCATGCGGTCGCTGAGAGCGGCGAAGGTCTTGTCGAAGCTGTCCATGCTGATGTCCCGATGAAGCGGCATGCCCCTCCATCGGCCAAACATGGTTAAGAAGGTGTTATCGTTGCGGTGAGGCACGCCGCCAGCCCTTCGCGGAAGGTGGGATGGCGTGGGTTCCAGCCGAGCAGGCGTTTCGCCCGGCCGTTCGCGACCCGGCGATTTTCGGCGTAGAAGGCGCGCGCGGCAGGGGAAAGGGCGGCATCCTCCAGAGCGAGCAGTGGCGGATGCGGTAGGGCGAGCAGGTCGCAGGCCGCCTCTATCACCGCATTTTGCGGCGCGGGCAGGTCGTCGGCGAGGTTGTAGATGCCCGGCGGCCCATCGAAGGAGGCGATCACGCCCGCGACGATGTCGTCGACATGGACACGGCTGAAGACCTGGCCCGGAAGGTCGATGCGATGCGCCTTCCCGTCGCGCACGCGTTCGATCGCCGAGCGGCCTGGACCATAGATCCCCGGCAGGCGGAAGCGGCGCATGTCGGCACGCAACGCCCCCCAGGCAAGATCGGCCGCGGCGCGGGCGGAGCGGCGCCCCGTGCCGACCGGGCTTGCCTCGTCAACCCAGGCGCCGCCGGTGTCGCCATAGACGCCGGTGGAGGAGAGATAGCCGGTCCAGAGGGCGGGGGCGGCGGCGAGGGAGTCGCCATAGCGGACCAGGACGGGATCGCCCTCCCCCTCCGGCGGGATGGAGGAGAGGATGTGCGTGGCCCGGGCGATGGCGGCGCGGACGGCGGCTTCATCATCGAAGGCCAGCGATCGGGCATCGGCCGAGCGCCTGACCCCGGTCACATGCCAGCCTTCGCCCCGCAGCCGGTCTGTAAGACGCGCGGCGGTATAGCCCATGCCCAGGATCAGCATATGGGCCATGACGGACCTCCCGTCCTAGACGGTAAAGCTCTCGCCGCAGCCGCAGCTGCCCTTGGCATTGGGATTGTTGAAGACGAAGCCGGCGGTGAAGTCGTCCTCCACCCAGTCCATCGTCGAACCCACCAGATAAAGCACGGACGCACCGTCGATGTAGAAGGTGCCGCCGGGCGTCACGATCTTTTCGTCGAAGGCCGCTTCCTGCGTCACATAATCGACCGAATAGGCCAGGCCCGAACAGCCACGACGCGGAGTCGAGAGCTTGACGCCGATGGCGCCTTCGGGCGCTCCGGCCATCAGTTCAGCGATGCGCGCTTCCGCGCTCGGCGTCAGGATGACGGCGGCGGGGCGGGCGCGGGTCTTGGTTTCCGTGGTCATCACAGCATTCCCAGTTCGAGCTTGGCCTCGTCGCTCATCTTCTGCGGGTCCCAGGGCGGGTCCCAGACGAGGTTCACCTCCACATCGCCGACGCCCGGCACCGCGCCGACGCGCAGTTCGACCTCGCCCGGCATGGATTCGGCGACCGGGCAGTGCGGCGTGGTCAGGGTCATGGTGACGACGGCATGGCCGCCCTCCGCCACGTCGACGCCGTAGACGAGGCCGAGGTCGTAGATGTTCACCGGGATTTCCGGATCGTAGATTTCCTTCAGCGCATCGATGATCGCTTCATACAGGTCGCCGCCCGGCTCGCCCGCGGGCTGGGGTGCCGGCGCGGCCGAAAGGAAGCCTTCCAGATAGTCACGCTTACGCGCCAGCGGCTGCTCGGCCGCATCCTCGACACGCGCCCTGGGCGGGGCGTCCACCGCCGCCACTTCCTCGACCATGATCTTGCGCTCTTCGTTCATCCGAAGATCTTCCTTACCCGTTCCAGTCCTTCGACCAGCGCATCCACGTCGCTCTGGTCGCTGTAGATGCCGAAGCTGGCCCGCGCGGTCGCCTCGACGCCCAGATGCCGCATCAGCGGCTGGGCGCAATGGTGCCCGGCGCGGATGGCGACGCCCGTTTCGTCCAATATGGTGCCGACATCGTGCGGATGCACCCCCTCCACCTCGAAGGAGAGAATGCCGGCCGAATCCTCCGGGCCGAAGAGCCGCACGCTGTTCAGGCTCTCCAGCGCGGCGCGCGCCCGGCCGACCAGCGCGCATTCATGGGCGTGGATCGCGTCCAGCCCGATGCCCTCCACATAGTCGATCGCGGCGGCTAAACCGACCACACCGACGATATGGGGCGTCCCCGCCTCGAACCGGGTCGGCGGCGGGGCGTAGGTGGTCTTCTCGAAGGTCACCTTGTCGATCATCGAACCGCCGCCCTGATAGGGGGGCATGGCGTCGAGCAGCTCTGTCCGCGCCCACAGCACGCCGATGCCGGTCGGGCCGTAGAGCTTGTGCGCCGAGAAGACGTAGAAGTCGCAGTCGAGCGCCTGCACGTCGACGCCGAGCCGCGGCACCGCCTGGCAGCCGTCGATCAGGATCTTCGCACCGCCGGAATGCGCGATGTCGGCGGCGCGGCGGCAATCCAGTACGCTGCCGAGCACGTTCGACACATGGGCAAGCGCCACCATCCTGTGCCGGGGCGTGATCATCGCCTGCATGGCGTCGAGGTCGATCCTGTGGTCGACGGTCAGCGGCACCACGTCGATGGCGGCGCCGACCTTCTCCGCCGCGATCTGCCACGGCACGATGTTGCTGTGATGCTCCAGCGTCGAAAGCAGGATGCGGTCGCCGGCCTCGAGCTGCGTGCCCGCCCAGCATTGGGCGACGAGGTTGATGCCCTCGGTCGCGCCGCGCACATAGACGATCTCGGCCTCGGACCGGGCATTGACGAACAGGGCCACCTTCCGCCGCGCCGCCTCATAGGCGAGCGTCATGTTCGCCGAACGCGCATAGACGCCGCGATGGACCGTCGCATAGTCCTCGCCATAGGCGCGGGCGATGGCGTCGATGACCGCCTGCGGCTTCTGCGCGGTGGCGGCGCTGTCGAGATAGTGCCAGTCGCGCACGCCGGGGAAATCGGATCGGAGGTCCAACCTTCCGTTCGCTTCGAGCAACGGTGGGGAAGAAACGGTCATACCAGCGTCTCCAGCTTGGCGAGCGCGGCCGCCTCCAGCCTGTCCTTCACCGCTTCGTCCGGCACGCCGTCGAATACGCCGGCAACGAAGGAGCGGAGGAGCAGGGTCTTGGCGGTCGCCGGGTCCATGCCACGGCTCGCCATGTAGAACAGGGCCTGCCTGTCCAGCTCGCCCACGGTCGCGCCGTGGGCGCATTTCACGTCGTCGGCGAAGATTTCCAGCTCCGGCTTGGCATTGGCCGTGGCGGTTCGGTCCAGCAGCATGGCCTTCACCGACTGGAAAGCATCGGTGCGCTGCGCGTCGCGGGCGACGTTGATGCTGCCCAAATAGCTGCCGGTGGCGCGCTGGCCCAGGATCGAGCGGATCGTCTGGCCGCTGGTGGCGTCGGGTTGCGCATGGGTGACCTTGGTGACGATCTCCAGTGTCTGGTCGCCGCCGCCGATGATCGCGCCGCCGAGCTCGAAATGGCTGTCCCGGCCGAGCGTCACGTCGAACGTCACCCGGCCGAGCTTCCCGCCGATGTTGAGCAGGTGGAAATCGAGCCGCGCCCCGTCCGCGATGTCGATCACATAATCATGAATGGCGGCCGCGCCTTCGGCCGCGTTCTGGATCAGATGATAGGCCTCCGAAGCGCCCGGCTGGATGGCGATGCGCGCGGGGGCAGGGAGCGGCCAGACGGAAGCGACGGCATCCAGGTCACTGTAGCGCCATTCTTCCTGCTTGCGGGTGGGCAAGGCGAGCGCTGTCATGGGCGAACCTCCTCCGCGTCTCTGTGTCTCCGCGTGAGAAAATTTCGTTCACGCGGAGACGCGGAGACGCGAAGAGAAAGAATCAGGCTCACGCCACCACCTCGGCATAGCCTTCGCGTTCCAGTTCCAGCGCCAGTTCGGGGCCGCCCGACTTCACGATCCGGCCTTTGGCGAGGACGTGGACGAAATCCGGCTTCACATAGTCGAGCAGGCGCTGGTAATGGGTGATAAGCAGCACAGCCTTGTCGGGCCTGCGCATGATCGCGTTGATGCCCGCACCCACGACCTTGAGCGCGTCGATGTCGAGGCCGGAGTCGGTCTCGTCCAGGATCGCCAGCTTCGGATCGAGAATCCCCATCTGCACCATTTCGGCGCGCTTCTTCTCACCGCCGGAAAAGCCGACGTTCACCGGGCGCTTGAGCATCTCCATGTCGAGGCCGAGCAGCGCGGCCTTTTCCTTCGCCAGCTTGATGAAGGCGCCACCGGACAGCGGCTCCTCTCCCCGCGCCTTGCGCTGGCTGTTCAGGCTTTCGCGCAGGAACTGGAGATTGGAGACGCCAGGGATCTCGACCGGATACTGGAAACCCAGGAAAAGCCCGGCGGCGGCGCGCTCGTGCGGCTCCAAGCTGAACAAGTTCACACCGTCGAATGAGGCCTCGCCGCCGGTCACTTCATAGCCGGGCCGGCCGCCCAGCGTGTAGGCGAGGGTCGACTTGCCCGCGCCGTTCGGCCCCATGATCGCATGGACCTCACCCGCGTTGATGCTGAGCGACAGGCCCTTCAGGATCGCCTTGCCGTCGATTTCATTGGAGAGATTGTCGATTTCAAGCATGAGCCATTCCCGGCGCTGAATTTCCAAAATTCCTCCCCCGCAAGGGGAGGAGGACCAAATAGTGGTGGAGGGGTGTCCCGCTCACGATAGCGAAATAGCCCTCCGTCAGGCCTTCGGCCTGCCACCTCCCCTGCCAGGGGAGGATGAAGCTGGCACCCAGCATATCCCTCAGTCCTTATGCGTGCGCTGGAGCGTCCGCGCGGTCCAGAAGGCCATGTCGCGCACATCGCCGGGTGCCGGGAACAGCGTGTCGATATGGCGCTTGATCGGCATATAGGGCCACCAGTCGGCGCCGGGCTCGGGCGCGCCCTTTTCCAGCAGGCCGGTCACGAATTCGGTCACCGGTCCCATGCGGGCGAGATTGGGCGCCTTGGCCTTGTGAAACGCCTTGTCGCTCCTCAGCCGCTCGGTGAAGGCGGCGTCGCCCTTTTCCAGCGCGGCGCGGCATTCCGCCTGATAGGCATCGAGGTCGCCGAAATCCTTGACGGCGCGCGCCTGAAGCTCGCCCTCCTCCAGCTCATAATCCTCGGTCAGGATGCGGATCGCGGCGGTCCATGCCTGGCCATTGCCGACATCCTCCGCGAAATCGGCGAGGGCATCCTGGATATCGTCTTCGTCGCTCAAAATTCTCGGTCCTTCAACTTTTCAGTTCAGCGATGAGCTCGCGAATCTCATCAAGATCCATCCAGCCGTCACCCTGTTCCAATAGGCGTTGACGGAATGGCTCCAGTTCGGGACTTGCTTTCACAGACGTAAAGTTGTCCCATTCCCACTCGCCGCAATTTGGCGCATTATCAACGAAGCGCTCAAGCATTTCGGCAAGCTCAATCCTTGTCACGACTTGTCACCCCGGACTTGATCCGGGGTTCCGCTGCCTTCGGCTGTCGCGCAGACAGAAGCGGGATGCCGGATCAAGTCCGGCATGACGTGGGAGGTGCGGGCGAAGGTCACCCCACGCTCCCCTCCAGGCTGATGCCCAGCAGCTTCTGCGCTTCCACCGCGAATTCCATCGGCAGTTGCTGCAGCACTTCACGCGCGAAGCCGTTGACGATCAGGCTGACGGCGGCTTCCTGGTCCAGCCCGCGCTGCATCGCATAGAATAGCTGGTCGTCGCTGATCTTGCTGGTCGTCGCCTCATGCTCGATCTGCGCGGAGGGGTTGCGCACTTCGATATAAGGGACGGTGTGGGCACCGCACTGGTCGCCCAGCAGCAGGCTGTCGCACTGGGTGAAGTTGCGCACGCCCTCCGCGCCGGGGGCCACGCGCACCAGTCCGCGATAGGTGTTGTTCGAACGTCCCGCACTGATCCCCTTCGACACGATGGTCGAGCGCGACCCCTTGCCATTGTGGATCATCTTGGTGCCGGTATCGGCCTGCTGCATGTTGTTGGTCAGTGCCACGGAATAAAACTCGCCGACGCTGTTCTCGCCATTCAGCACGCAGCTGGGATATTTCCAGGTGATGGCGGAGCCTGTTTCGACCTGGGTCCAGCTGACCTTGCTGTTGCGGCCCTGGCAGAGCGCGCGCTTGGTCACGAAATTGTAGATGCCGCCCTTCCCGTTCTCGTCACCGGGATACCAGTTCTGGACGGTCGAATATTTGATCTCCGCATCGTCGAGCGCGACCAGTTCCACCACGGCGGCATGCAGCTGGTTCTCGTCGCGCATCGGCGCGGTGCAGCCTTCGAGATAGGAGACGTAGCTCCCTTCGTCAGCGACGATCAGCGTGCGCTCGAACTGCCCCGTATTCTCCGCATTGATGCGGAAATAGGTGGAAAGCTCCATCGGGCAGCGCACCCCCTTGGGCACATAGACGAAGGTGCCGTCGGAAAAGACTGCGCAATTCAAAGTGGCGAAATAATTGTCGTGCATCGGCACGACCTTCCCCAGCCACTTCTTCACCAGGTCGGGAAATTCGCGCACCGCTTCGGAAATGGAGCGGAAGATGACGCCTGCCTCCTCCAGCTCCTTGCGGAAGGTGGTTGCGACGGACACGCTGTCGAACACGGCGTCGACCGCGACCTTGCGGGCGGGCATGCCCGCCCCCTTCACCCCGGCGAGCACTTCCTGCTCGGCGATCGGAATGCCGAGCTTCTCGTAGGTCGCGCGGATTTCGGGATCCAGCTCGTCGAGGCTGTTCAGCTCGGCCTTTTTCTTCGGCTCCGCATAATAATAGGCATCCTGATAGTCGATCGGCGGGACGTTCAGCTTGGCCCAGTCGGGCGCCTCCATCGTCTGCCACAGGCGGAAGGCCTTCAGCCGCCAGTCGAGCAGCCATTCGGGCTCACCCTTCTTGGCCGAGATGAAGCGGACGGTGTCTTCGTTCAGGCCCTTGGGGGCGAAGTCCTGCTCGATGGCCGAAGACCAGCCATGCTCGTAGGTGGAGGCGCGCTGCGCGGCCTCATGCGCTTCGAGGTTACGGGTGGTGGTGATGGTTTCTTCGGTCATATGGTCTGCTCTGCAACGGGCTTTTCGACTTCGCGGGGGGCGAAAGAAGGCGGCGCGACGTCACGCGCCAGGCTGGCGATGGTCACGCCCGCCAACGCCGAGCGGATCGCGTGGTTGGCCGCGTTCATATGCGGGCGGATGCGGCAGTCCTGCTCCAGCGAACAGTCATGCGCGCCCATTTCGGCGCAGGCGGTCATGGCGATGGGGCCTTCCACCGCCTCCACCACGTCGGCCAGGGTGATCGCGGCGGGCGGGCGGGTCAGCCGCACGCCGCCGCCGGTGCCCCGGCTCGATTCGAGAAGCCCAGCCGCCGACAGACGGCTCACCAGCTTCTGCGCGGTGGGCAGCGGGATACCGGTTTCCGCGCTCAGCGTCGTCGCGTTCATCTTGGTGGCGCCGCAATGGCGCGCGGCGGCCGACATCAGCACGACGGCATAGTCTGCGAAGCTGGACAGGCGCATTGTTGCGAACCACTCTCAAATCGGATCGAATCAATCCGATTGCGCATGTGGTCCCCTGCGCCTTGGGAATCAAGGGCTAATTGCCCTTCTTGCCTTCCAGGTCAGCTGAGGCGGTTGAGCACCGCCACGTCGCCGCCCAGCGACCGGCGCAACAAGGTGAGCTGCGCCACGGCGGACGGCTCGGTCATCAGCTGGTGCGGGGTCAGGCCGATGAAATGCTTGATCTCCCGGATGAAATGCGACTGGTCGTAGAAGCCGCCATCGTCGCATAGCGTCTGCCAGCTTTCCCGGTCCAGCGCGATCCGGGCGGAACAGCGCAGCGCGCGATATTTGCGCGCCAGCAGCTTGGGCGGCGCGCCATAATATCTGTTGGTGAGCCGGGCGAGCTGGCGCGGCGAGAGGCCGGTCATTTCCGCCAGCACCTCGATCCGCGGCGATCCTTCGTCCATCAGCCAGGCGTCGATGGATTCGAGCAGGTGCCAGGTGGCGGCGTCCAGCGGCTTCACCCGATCCTGCAGGAACATCCAGCACAGATCGGCCATGGCGTCGCCATCCTCCTCCGCCCGCAGATCGGCCAGCAAGCCGGCATAGGCCGCGTCGCGCTCCGCTGCGAGATCGCACAGGCTGTCGGCCAGAGCACTGGCATCGCCGCCATGCAGCGATATCCATCCGGCGGGCAGCAGCGATATGCCCACGACCTGCGAAGGCCGGTCCAGTTCGAACCGGGTCGCACCCAAGGTGGGTCCCAGCAGGCAGACGTCGGGCGTGGGCGCCACCGCCCCGCCGTGCAGATGATAGCGCCCATCGCCCGCGAGCATGAGCCGCAACTGCGGCACATCCGCGCGGGTCATGTCTGCGTAACGATCTGCCGAAACGGAGAAAATATAGAGCGAGCCGAAATGGCGCCGCAACTTTGGAGGAGGCGCGAAATAGCGTAGCCGCACAGGCCCCTGCGCAGCATCGACCGAATAAGAGAGCGGACCCTGCGTGTCCGGGACAGCGATACCGGCCGCCCCCGCAGCCGCGCCAATGCTAGACGACCCCATGTTTTTCTTTCCCCGGAACGGGAAATAGGCGCGAAGTGGTAGGCAGCGCAAGAAAAATGCTGCTGCAGCCGGGTCTTTACTCCCGCCGGAGCACTATAAGGACAAAAAAACGACCCGGCGGAAATGTCCGCCAGGTCAGGAAAAGGTCTCTTTGGCCAAGGGCCTAGGAGCCTTCGGGTCGCACGAGCGCCTTACGCCCGAATCGGAGAAACTTTATTGGACGGATCGGACATCGAAGGGGCCAAATCGAATGTATCGAGCGGATTTTTGGCCATGAAATGTCACGACTGTCCAATTTGTGGATTCCGCGCCACAGCGACTCGACGCCCGGCGGGCCTGCTGGCATAGCGCCGCCATGTCCTACCGCCTGATCCGCCCGCTTTTCTTCGCGCTGGAAGCCGAGCGCGCGCATCATCTGTCGGTCGCGCTGTTGCGGGCGATGCCGACTCCCTCTGCCCCGGATCCCGACCCGATGCTGGCGCAGACCGTCGCCGGGTTGCGCTTCCCCAATCCGGTCGGCCTTGCCGCCGGCTATGACAAGGAAGGGTTGGTCGCGCACAAGATGCACGGCCTGGGCTTCGGCTTTGCCGAGCTCGGCACGCTGACCCCGCTGCCCCAGCCGGGCAATCCGCAACCCCGGCTTTTCCGGCTGGTGGAGGACCGCGCGGTGATCAACCGCATGGGTTTCAACAATGGCGGGCAGGCCGCCGCCGCGGAACGGATCGCCAAGCGGCGGCGGCCGGATGGCCCGCCGATCGGCATCAATATCGGCGCCAACAAGGATGCGACGGACCGGATCGCCGACTATGCGACCGGGGTCACCTGCATGGCGCCGCTGGCCGATTATCTGACGGTCAACATCTCCTCCCCCAACACGCCGGGGCTGCGCGCGTTGCAGGATCGCGCGGCGCTCGACCAGCTGCTGGGCGCGGTCATGGCCGCCCGGGGCGCCGACCGGACGCCCATCTTCCTGAAGGTTGCGCCGGATCTGGAGCCTGCCGACGTTGAGGACATTGCCGCCGCCTGCCTGGACCACGGCGTCGACGCGCTGATCGTGTCCAACACCACCATTTCCCGTCCCCCCCTGCGGTCGGCGCTGGCCGGGGAGAGCGGCGGCCTTTCCGGCGCGCCGCTGCACGATCTGGCGCTGGCGCGGCTGCGCGATTTCCGGCGCGCGCTGGGCGACCGCGTGCCGCTGATCGGCGTGGGCGGCATCGCCAGCGCGGAGCAGGCCTATGCCCGGCTGCGTGCGGGCGCCTGCCTGATCCAGCTCTACAGCGCGCTGGTCTATGAAGGGCCGTTCCTGCCCCGCCGGATCAATGAGGGGCTGAAGGCGCTGATGCGCCGCGACGGTTTTGCCCATGTCGGCGATCTGGTGGGTATCGACGCCTGAACCGTCCAGACCGGCATGACTGGATCGACGCAAACGGTTGCGATGCGCAACGCAGACGGTAGGGTGCGCTCCATGACGTCCCGCCTTGCCGGCCTGATGGCCCCCTTCGCCCTCCTGTCTCTCGCTGTCTCCGCGCCGGCCCTCGCGCGCGAGCCGATCGCGCTCAACGCCACCGTGTCCGCCGCCGACCCCCGCGCCGCCGAGGCCGGGCAGGAAATGCTGCGCAAGGGCGGCAGCGCCACCGACGCCGCCATCGCGATGATGCTGGCGCTGAACGTGGTGGAGCCGCACAACAGCGGCATCGGCGGCGGCGGCTTCATCCTGCACCATGACGGGCGGACGGGGGTGCTCGAATCGATCGACGGGCGCGAGACGGCGCCAGCGGCGGCACGGCCCGACCGCTTCCTGGGACCCGATGGAAAGCCGATGCCTTTCCGCCAGGCGGTACCGGGCGGCTATTCGGTCGGGGTGCCGGGCAATCTGCGCCTCGCCAAGGCGGCGCACGACAAATGGGGCAAGCTGCCCTGGGCCGACCTGTTCCAGCCCGCCATTCGCCTGGCGGAGGGCGGGTTCGAGGTGCGCCAGCGGCTCGACACGGCCCTGAAGGCTCTGGCGCCCGTGTGGACCGACTTCCCGGAGATCCAGAAGTATTTCTGGGTCGATGGCAAGCCCGCGCCGATCGGCACGGTGCTGAAGAATCCGCCGCTTGCCGCACTGTTCCGCCGGGTGGCGGCCGAAGGACCCGACGCCTTCTACACCGGCGAGAATGCCAAGGCGATCGCCCAGACGGTGACCAACGCGCCCAGGAACCCGGTCCCGATGACCGAGGCCGACCTGGCCGGCTACCAGGCCAAGCCGCGCAAACCGATCTGCGGCCATTATCGCGTCTATACCGTCTGCGGCATGGGGCCGGCCTCGGCAGGCGGCGTCACGGTGCTCCAGATACTGGGCATGGTGGAGCGCTTCCCGCTCGCGACATGGGGCAAGGACGATCCCCGGTCGTGGCACGTCATCGGCGAGGCGATGCAGCTGGCCTATGCCGACCGCGAGAAATATCTGGGCGACGCCGATTTCGTGTCAGTGCCGATCGCGGGGCTGATCGACCCGGCCTATCTCAAGCGCCGCTCCGCGCTCATCTCCCTTGGCCATGCGCTGAGCGATCATCCGGCTGGCGATCCGCCGGGCGCAGCGCCGCGCACCGCCGCGCTGCCCCAACCCGAATCCGGCACCAGCCATTTCGTTGCGGTCGATCGCAACGGCGACATCACCGCCTGGACCTCCACCATCGAAAGCTTCTTCGGCAGCCAGCTCGTCGCCAATGGCGTGATCCTCAACAACGAGTTGACCGACTTCAGCTTCACGCCGGAGAGGGACGGCGCGCCGGTCGCCAACCGGGTGGAGCCGGGCAAGCGGCCGCTATCCTCCATGTCGCCGACCATTGTCTATGACGCCGCGGGAACGCCTGTCTTCACCGTCGGCGCGGCGGGTGGCAAGACGATCATCATGCAGGTCGCCAAGGCGCTGATCGCTCATTTCGACTGGGGCCTGTCGGCGCAGGACTCGATCGCGCTGGGCTTCGAATATTTCAACAGCGATGGACTGGTGCTGGAGCAGGGCACCTCCGTGGAGGCGATGAAGGCGCCGCTGGAGAAGCTGGGTCACAGGGTTTCCATCTCCCGCTTCGGCCTGAAGGCGAACGCCGCCGAGCGGACGGCGGATGGCCACTGGGTCGGCGCCGCCGACCCGCGCAGCCCGGGAGTATCGTTGCAGGAATAAACGTCGCCCCCCCGTTCGGGCTGAGCCTGAAGAGGAAGAGGAGCCCTTCGACAAGCTCAGGGCCAACGGAAGTCTACCCCTTCAGATCGAGTCCGGCGACATCGAACTGGAACGGGAAGGTCTGGTCCTTCGGTCCGACCGCAAGGTTGACCTTCAGCGTCTTCGCCTTTGCGATCGCTTCATAGGCGTTCTGCGAGGGCATGATCTCGATGCCGTCATTGGTGTCGGTCATCCGCCCCTTCCAACGATGTTGTTTGCCGTCGTCGGTCGCCGTCGTCACCGCGCAGTCCGACAGGTCGCACCGGAAGGGCGCGCCGACCAGCTTCACCGTCACTGTCTTCTCGCCATTGTCCATCGGCTGGACCAGCAGCACCGAGAAGGTGTCAGCCGCGGTCATCGTCTGCACCGTGTTGGCGCTGCCGATATAGGCGAGTTTGGGCTTGCCGCCGTCAGTCGCCCCTTCATATTTCCAGACTTGGCCGATCTGTTGGCGCTGGGTAGGCTCATCCTTGCCGCCCGACGAGCAGGCGGCGAGCAGCCCCAGCCCAACCAGGGTGATCGCGTGACGCATAGTCGCATTCTCCTTCGATGAAGAAGAACGCACCGACCTTGATCCAGGTTTCCTCAGGCGTAGCGCGCCGCAGTCTCGCGGATCAGGGCGATCATGTTCGGAATGCCCTGAGTGCGGTTCGAGCTGAGCTGGTTGCGCAGATCGAAGGGAGCGAGGGCGCCCTCGATATCAGCTCCCGCGATCTCCGCCGGCATCCCGTCCTGCACGGTCAGCAGCACCAGCGCGATGATCCCCTTGGTGATCGCGGCGTTGGAATCGGCCAGGAAATGCAGCCGCCCGTCCTCCCGCATCGTCGGATAGACCCAGACCGCCGCGGAACAGCCGCGCACCAGCGTCGCATCGGTCTTGAGCGCGTCGGGCATGGGTTCCAGCCCGCGCCCCAGGTCGATCAGCAGACGGTAGCGATCGTCCGCGTCGAGAAATTCATATTCTTCGGTAAGGTCGGCAAGGGCGGGCGTCGGTGTCATGGCCGCCCATATAGGGGCAAAAGCGGGCGGCGGAACCCGCTTTTCCCGTCAGAGGTCCACGCCTGCGGCGATGGCTTCCAGCTTGCGGATGCGTTCCTTGAGGTCAGCAACCTCGATCCGCGTAGCAGTGGAGGGCGGGGTGGCATCGTCGCTGCGGCGGGTGAGCTCCGCACGCTTGAGTTCGAGCCAGCCGTTCCAGCCGCGCAGCGCCGCGGCGGCAACGATGGACAGGCCCACAAGGCCAGCCGCAGCCATGGTTATGTAGAGATAGGGGTCCTGCATTGTCTGCCTCCCTGGGGTTCGGTCGGGCCCGCGCCGCTTTCCTCAGTCGCGGTCCCTGAGCTTTTCGAATTCACGGTCCAACGCCGTGCTGCTGTCGGTGGCGAGCCGTTCCAACACGGCGACCCGGTCCTTCAGCGCCTTGAGCTCGGCGCGCAACCGCTCCGTTTCCGGATCTGGGCCGGGGCGGACGAAGTCCTCGCCCTTGTGGCGGCGCACCACACCATATTTGGCGCGGATAACGCTGGCGATGGCGGTGATCGCGACGATGGCGACGACCATTTCGAACGGGTTCATGCTATTCCTCCCTTTGGGCGCGCGAGGCCATCAGTTGGCCGGGCCGCGCAGCCTTTCGATCTCGTGGGACAGATGGTGGCTGCCGTCAGTGACGATGCGCTCAACCACAATCAGTCGGTCCTTCATCGACCCGATCTCGGCGCGGAGCTGGGCGTTCTCCTGGCTCAGCAGCCGGATGCGCTCCACCATCTCCTCATTCTTCTGCGGATAGACCGCCTTCCCCCAGCTGTTTTCCAGCGGGTAGCCGTGGCGGACGCGGAGCCATGTGGTGAAGATCCATCCGCCGATCGCCATGGCGCCGATCAGAAGCCCTCCGCCGATGATCCAAGGCAGGTTGGGCATGACGAAGGCGTCTACCATGTCGGTCTTGTTCATGTCCTAAACTCCCCTTGCCTGGTCCGCGTCAGCGCAGCGCGTCGATTTCCTGCGCGGTCCGGGCGGCGGGATCGGTGGCGATCCGTTCGAGGACTGCGATTCGTTCTTCGAGGCGGCTGATGCGGCCAATCAGCTTTTCGTTTTCACTTGAAAGAAGGTCGATTTTTCGACCGGCGTCGGGATCGGTTCGATGAACGGTGTTCCCATTGTCGTCGGTCAGCGGATAGCCGTGCTTCACCCGCAGCCAGGTGGTGACCACCCAGGCGCCCACCGAAAGGGCGACGATCGCGACGATGAAGCTGTGTCCTCCGAAGCTCATGATCCTGTCACTCCCTGTTGTACCCCTGCCGGCCGGTCAGCGCAGGCGCTCGATCTCGTCGGCGAGGCGGGTGTTGCGGCTGGTGTAGTAGAGTTCGATGTCGGCGAGGCGCCGGTCGATGTCGCGGAACTTGGACCGGACGTCGCGGGTGGAGCGCGTCGGGTTGGTGCGCACGCCTTGCCAGAATTTCTCGTCGTCCCGATCGGCATAGAGGCCCGCGGGCTTCTTGTCGGCGAAATAGGCGGCGGCGAAATAGGCGATCAGCGACCACGGGAAGGCACCCATCAGGGTCACCAGCACCGCGCCGACCCGGACCCAGACCACGTCGATCCCGGTATAGTCGGCGATGCCGGCGCATACGCCCATCCACTTGCCGTTCTGCTTGTCGAGATAGAATTTGGTGCGGCGGGCGCTCATCTCAGTTCCTCCGGTCGAATTCGTAATTGTCGTCATGGGCGGGACGGGCAGGGCGGAAGTCGGGATTGTCGGCGGCGACGATGCGCTCCACCGTCTGCAGCCTTTCCTCCAGCCGCCGGGCGAGCAGGTGAAGCTCGTCCAGCAGCCGCTCGTCCTCGTCCGTGATCTTGGGCGCCTGCTTCCACTTGGTCACATAGTGGAAGATCAGCCAGGGCATGCCGATGAACAGCATGCCGACCACGGCGATCGGGACAAAAACATCCTCCATGGCGTCACTCTCCCTTGTTCATGCTGGCCTTCAGCGCCGCGAGCTCGGCATCGACCTTGTCGGCGGACTGCAGCTCTGCGATCTCCTCCTCCAGCGTCTTGGGCTGCTGGCCCAGGCCCATGGCGTCGGCGCGCCCTTCGGCCAGGTCCACGCGGCGCTCCAGCATGTCGAAGCGGGCGAAAGCTTCGTTCACCTTCTCGCCGGCATAGGCTTCGCGGACGCGCAGGCGGTTCTCGGCGCTCTGGATGCGGGTGACCAGGCTGTTCTGCCGGGCGCGCGCTTCGCGCAGCTTGGCCTGCAGCTTGGCGATGTCCTCCTCGGACGCCTTCAGCGCATCGTCCAGCACCTCGATCTCGTGAGAGAGATGCTCGGCCATGTCGGCCGCCTTCTGCCTTTCGACGAGGGCGGCCTTGGCCAAGTCCTCGCGGTCCTTGCTGAGCGCCAGCTGCGCCTTTTCGGTCCAGCTGTCCTGCAGCGCCTGGAGCTTGCCGATATGACGGCGCATCTCCTTCTGGTCGGCGATCGTGCGGGCGGCGGACGCGCGCACCTCGACCAGCGTCTCCTCCATTTCGAGGATGATCATGCGGATCATCTTCGCCGGGTCTTCGGCCCGGTCGAGCAGGTCGGTGACATTGGCGGCGATGATGTCGCGGGTGCGGGAGAAAATACCCATCTGAACTTCACTCCTGATCTTCGCTTAAAGGGCCGGGGCGGGCGAGAGGGGGTTTCCCGCCCCGGCCGGTGCTGCGGCCTTACGCCAGATAGCGCAGGGTCGCGGGTGTTTCCTGGGCCGCGAGCACCGGATTGGCATTCGCCCGGGCGGGACCGACGGCCGAAAGGATCATGGTCGATCCGAACAGCGCGGCGGCGATGCCGACCGAGAATGCCTGGCCGATGGCACGGGCCTGATGGCGGTTGTCCTTGTGCATGTCTTCTACTCCCTGAACCTTGGCCTTCACATGGTTCCGCTCTGTATCTGCGGATTGCCCATAGCTTTGCAGGGGGCGTGCCAATTCTCGCGAATGGCGGATTTCTGCCGTTTTCGTCATGAAATCGGTCGGTAGATATTCATTTCGCTTGCCGAGAGGTGGGAAATTTCACCATAAGTTGGGAATGGAGAAAAATACCCAATTCGTCGGCCAGTCCTTCGCCTTCCTCGACGCCATGGAGCAGGCCGGACGGGCGGCCGAACTGAACCGGCCGGTGCTGGTGATCGGCGAGCGCGGCACCGGCAAGGAGCTGATCGCCGAGCGCCTCCATCGCCTGTCACCGCGCTGGGACGGGCCGCTGATCGTCATGAACTGCGCCGCCCTGCCCGAGACGCTGATCGAGGCGGAGCTGTTCGGCCATGAACAGGGCGCCTTCACCGGTGCGGCCCGCGCGCGGGCAGGCCGGTTCGAGGAAGCGGACGGCGGGACGCTGTTCCTGGACGAGCTGGGGACGCTGTCCATGGCGGCGCAGGAGCGGCTGCTGCGTGTCATCGAATATGGCGAGGTGACGCGGATCGGCGCGTCGCGGCCGCTGACGGTCGATGTCCGCATCGTCGCCGCCACCAACGAGGATCTGCCCGCCGCCGCCGATGCGGGACGATTCCGCCCCGACCTGCTGGACCGCCTGTCCTTCGAGGTCATCACCCTGCCGCCGCTGCGCGCCCGCGAGGGCGACGTCGCGGTGCTGGCGGACCATTTCGGGCGGCGGATGGCGGCGGAGATCAACTGGCCGCAATGGCCGGGCTTTTCGGCCGCGTGCATGGCCGAGCTGGAGGGGCATGACTGGCCCGGCAACGTCCGCGAGCTGCGCAATGTGGTGGAACGCGCGGTCTATCGTTGGGACGATCCGAACCGACCCATCGCCGGCCTGGTGTTCGATCCCTTCGCCTCGCCCTGGAAGCCGCGCGCGCTGATGCCGCGTACCGATGCAGCGCGGGCCGAGCCGGCAGCGGCCGTACCTGCCGCGCCCTCAGCCGAGGCCCATGCCGTCACCGACCTCAAGGCGGCGGTGGATGCCCATGAAGCGGCGATCGTTCGCGCCGCGCTGGAACGCTATCGCTACAACCAGCGCGCGACGGCCAAAGGGCTGGGCCTCAGCTACGACCAGCTGCGGCATTGCATGAAGAAGCACGGACTGAGCGCCGGCTGAGATCGCCTCAGCGCGTCGGCACCGGCTCCGGTCCCGAATAGTCGTAGAAGCCCCGCCCGGTCTTGCGGCCGTACCAGCCCGCCTCGACATATTTGACGAGCAGCGGCGCCGGGCGGAACTTGGGATCGCCGGTTGAGCCGTGCAGCACCTTGCAGATCTCCAGGCAGGTATCGAGGCCCACGAAATCGGCCAGCGTCAGCGGACCCATCGGGTGGTTGAGGCCGAGCTGGATGGCGGTGTCGATGTCCTTCACATTGGCGACGCCCTCACCCAGCGCGAAGCAGGCCTCGTTCAGCATCGGCATGAGGATGCGGTTGACGATGAAGCCGGGCGCGTCGAAGGCGTGCACCACCTGCTTGCCGAGGCGCACCGCGAAGGCTTCGATCGCATCGACCGTTTCCGGCGCGGTGGCGAGGCCGCGGATGATCTCGATCAGACCCATCACCGGCACCGGGTTGAAGAAATGGACCCCGACGAAGCGGCCGGCATCAGGCGCCGCCTGCGCGAGCCTGGTGATCGGGATGGAGGAGGTGTTGGTGGCGAGGATGGCGTCGCCCGCCAGCAGCGGCCCGACATTGGCGAAGATGCCGCGCTTGATATCCTCCCGCTCGGTCGCCGCCTCGATCACCAGCTGCGCTTCGCCCAGCGGCGCGACTTCGCCCACCGGGCAGATGCGCGCCAGCGCGGCATCGGCGTCGGCCTGATCGATCTTGCCCTTCTCCACGCCCCGGGCCAGGAGCCGCGCGATGCCGTCCCTGCCCTTTTCCGCGCGGGGAAGGTCGATGTCCGACAGGATCACCCGATAGCCCGCCTGCGCCGCCACCTGCGCGATGCCCGCGCCCATCTGGCCTGCGCCGATCACGCCCACGGTCGTCAATTCCGTCATCGCTCATCCTCCGCCTGAATCATGTTGCCCTTCCCCCTAACGATGGCGCGTCCCCGGCGCCATAGGCGGCGAGCGGATCGGTCCACATGGCCGAGTGAAGGCGATTGCGGGAATTTCGGCCTTTGCGTGCCCACGCCATGATGGTTAAAAGGCGCCGCATGCCCGTGTCCGACCCGTTGCCAGCGCCCGCCACCGGGCGGTTCATCGCCGCCATGCACCATTTCCCCTTGCGCATCTATTTCGAGGATACCGATCTGTCGGGCCTGGTCTATCACGCCAACTATCTGCGCTACATGGAGCGCGCCCGGTCCGACATGCTGCGTATCGCCGGCATCGACCAGCGGGCGGGCCATGAAGGGGGCGAGGGCGTCTATGCCGTCACCGAACTTTCCATCCGCTACCGCCGCCCCGCCCGGCTGGACGACGACCTGATGGTGGTGAGCCGCGTCGCTGCCGTGGGCGCCGCGACCTGTTCCATTCATCAGACAGTCATGCGCGGCGAGGAAGTCTTGACGCAGGGCGAGGTCTCTGTTGCCTATCTGACGCCGGGCGGCCGCCCGCAACGGCAGCCCAAAGCCTGGACCGACATTTTCAGCCGCCTGTTGAGAGGGGAAGACATCCACCCATGAGCCTTTCCATGCCCGATATGGGCGTCATGACCGACGCCGCGACCATATCGCCGCTCGCCCTGTTCCTGCAGGCCGACATCGTCGTGAAGGTGGTGATGCTGGGCCTGCTGCTCGCCAGCATCTGGACCTGGGCGATCATCATCGGCTTCAGCTTCACCCTGCGCGGGGCGAGCCGGAAGAGCCGCGCCTTCGAGCAGGACTTCTGGAAGGCGGAAGATATCGACCGTTTCTACGAGGCGCGCGGCAAGGCGGAATTTCCGGCCGCCCGCGTGATGGCCGCCGGCGTCACCGAATGGCGCCGCTCCACCGCGCAGAAGGTGATCGACCGGGAAGGGACGCGCGACCGCCTGTCCACCGCCATGTCGAGCAGCATCGCGGCGGAAGTGGACCAGCTGGCCGACCGGCTGAACATCCTGGCGACCGTGGGATCGGTGGCGCCCTTCGTCGGCCTGTTCGGCACCGTCTGGGGCATCATGCGCGCGTTCACCGGCATCGCGGCGGCGCAGAACAGCAGCCTCGCGGTCGTGGCGCCGGGCATTGCGGAGGCGCTGTTCGCCACCGCCATCGGCCTGTTCGCAGCGATCCCGGCGGTGATCGCCTACAACCGTTTCAGCCACGGCATCAACCGGCTGGAAGCGGGCCTCACCCGGTTCGCCGATGGTTTCTACACCACGTTGAGCCGCGAACTGGAGGCGCAGCGATGATCCTGAGTATCGCTGCCGATCGGGGAGCGCGCTAAATGGCGATGTCCGGCCCTCCTTCCGGCCGCCGCGGACGCGGACGCGCGCCGATGGCGGACATCAACGTCACGCCGCTGGTCGATGTGATGCTGGTGCTGCTCATCATCTTCATGGTGACGGCGCCGCTGCTGGTGACCGGCGTCCCGGTCAACCTGCCCGAAACCCGCGCCAAGGGCCTGGACCAGGACGCCAAGCCGACGATCGTGTCGATCGACCGCGACGGCGGCCTCTTCATCGACGAGGACCAGGTGAGCGACGCCGACCTGCCCGACCGGCTGGCCGAGATCGTGTCCGCCAATGCAGGCAAGCCGGAACCGCCGCAGATCTTCCTGCGTGCTGACACCGCGCTCGACTATGGCCGCGTCATGCGCGTCATGGGTGAGCTGAACCGCGCCGGGCTGAACAAGGTCGCGCTGGTTTCCACCGGCGCCGACGATGTCAGCGCCGGTTCAGACTAGGGACCATAGGCCAGCCATATGGATCGCGCGGAAAAGATCGGCCTGGGCGTCGCGACGGCGGGACATGTCCTGCTGTTCGGGCTGCTGTCCGCCGGTTTCCTGGCGACGCCCAACCCTCTGAAGCTCAATTCGCCGCCGATGGACGTCAGCCTGGTGGACGAGGTCGCGCTCAAGTCCACCGCGCCGCGTATCTCGACGGAGCCGCCGCCGCCGAGCGTCGCGCCGGAGAAGGGGCCGACCGAGGACGCCGCGCCCGCGCCGGAACCGGAACCGCAGCCGGAGCCTGTCGCCGCCCCGCCCAAGCCGCAGCCCAAGCCGACACCGCCCAAGGAGGTCGCGAAACCGGCGCCACCCAAGCCCGCGCCAGCGCCAAAGCCTGCACCAGCGAAGAAGGAGGTGGCGAAAGCGCCCGCCAAGCCCAAGCCGGCCCCCGAGAAGCCCGCCCCCAAG
The DNA here is from genome assembly GCF_000447205.1 of Sphingobium ummariense RL-3. GTDB lineage: Bacteria > Pseudomonadota > Alphaproteobacteria > Sphingomonadales > Sphingomonadaceae > Sphingobium > Sphingobium ummariense. Next base: position 84,514 of record NZ_AUWY01000112.1, read on the forward strand.
GCCAAGCCCGCGCCGGAGAAGACCAAGGCCGCCGCGGCCGCGCCCACCAAGTCGACCGCCAAGCCCAAGACCGATGCGCCGGCGCGTGCCTCCGGCCAGGGCAAGGCGGAGAAACCGAAGGGCTCCCTGCTGGGCAAGGATTTCCTCAAGGGCATCGACACCAATGCCGACGCACCGCGTAAGCCCGCGCCGCCGCCCGCCGCCGCCATGGGCACGCAGCAGAAGGCCGCGCTCGACGCGGAGATTCGTCGCCAGTTGAAGCCGCACTGGCGCCCCCCATCGGGCGCCGACGCGGACCAGCTCGTCACCCTGCTGGAGGTCCGGCTGGACCAGAGCGGGCGCGTGATCGGCACGCCGGAGATCATCGACCAGCTCGGCGTCACCGCCAGCAACCGCCCCCAGGCGAAGCTGCACGCCGAACGCGCGATCCAGGCCGTGAAACTGGCGTCGCCCTTCAGGAATTTACCCCCCGAATATTACGAACAGTGGAAATGGCTGCGGCCACTCCGCTTTGACGCGAGGCTGAACCGATGAAGACGACCCTGTTGCGCCGCCTTTCGACGGCCGCCGCCGCCCTGCTGGCTTTCGCCGCCGCGCCCTCCCTGGCGCAGTTGTCCGTCGATGTGACCGGAGACATCGACGCCAACCTCAAGATCGCCGTGCCGCCGATGCCGGCGCAGCAGGAAGTATCGACCCCCGCCGGCTCTTCGGGCGAACTCGGCCGCAAGATCGCTGAGGTGATCGCATCCGACCTCAAGGGATCGGGGCTGTTCGAACCCTCCGGCCCCGCCGGCCTGCCGGCCATCGCCTTCCCGGAGGTCACCTTTCCGCAGTTCGAGAAATGGGGCGCCTATCAGGCGCTGGTGCACGGCTTCGTGCGCACCACCGGGGGAGAGGCGGACATCACCGTCGGCTGCTATCTCTATGACGTGGCGCTGAAGCAGGAGCTGACGCGGCAGGGCTATGTCGTCGCCCCGCGCGACTGGCGCCGCGCCGCGCATAAATGCGCCGACGCGATATACGCGCGCCTGTCGGGCGAGAGCCCCTTCTTCGACAGCCGCATCGCCTATATCGCCGAAAGCGGCCCCAAGGGGAACCGGACCAAGCGGCTGGCCATCATGGATTCGGACGGCGCCAACCACCGATTCATCACCAACGGCCAGTCGATCGCGCTGACGCCCCGCTTCTCGCCCGACTACAAGTCGATCGTCTATGTGAGCTATCTCAACAGCCGGGTGCGAATCTATGTCTACGACATCGGCACCGGCAGCCAGCGGCTGGTGACGGAAAGCAACAACCCGACCTTCGCGCCGCGCTGGTCGCCGGACGGCCGCAACATCCTCTTTTCCATGGCGGTGGCGGGCAATACCGACATCTATCGCGTGTCCGCGAGCGGCGGCACGCCGGTGCGGCTCACCACGTCGCCCGGCATCGATGTGGGAGGCAGCTATTCGCCCGACGGCAGCCGCATCGTGTTCGAGAGCGATCGTTCGGGTGGGCAGCAAATCTATGTGATGAACGCGGATGGCTCCAACCAGCAGCGGATCAGCCATGGCGGGGGCCGTTATGCGACGCCCGAATGGAGCCCGCGCGGCGACCTGATTGCCTTCACCAAACTGTCGGGCGACTTCAAGATCGCGGTGATGACGCCGACCGGCGACAATGAGCGCATCCTGACCAACGGCTGGCAGGACGAGCAGCCGACCTGGTCGCCCAACGGCCGCGTGCTGCAGTTCTTCCGCACGACGCCTGGCCGGGAAGGCAACAGCCAAGTCTGGCAAGTCGACCTGACCGGCGTGAACGAACGGCGGATCCCGACACCGCTCAGCGGCTCTGATCCGGCCTGGGGTCCGCTGCTGCCGTGAAAGGGCGGGGATTAATCCCCGCCTCGACGGAACCCTTTCGTCTTGACAGCGTAACGAACTTCACCAAGCCTGCCCTGCATTTCCGGGCGGTACACCGGCACGATCAAGGAGACTGTGATGAAACTTTCCCGGCCCCTGTTGATGGCGACAGCCATCGTCGCGCTCGCGGCCTGTTCGAAGAAGCCACCGGCAGAGCTGCCCCCCGCCCCCGGCGGAACGGCCGCTCCATCTACCGGCACCGGCGGCGTGCCGTCGAGCGGCCCGGTCAAGGGCAGCCAGGAGGACTTCATTGCTTCGGTGTCTTCGGACCGCGTCTTCTTCGCCCTCGACCAGTATGACATCGATGCCGAGGACCAGGCGACGCTGCAGAGCCAGGCGGCCTGGCTGCAGCAGAACCCCAGCGTTCGCGTGACGATCGAGGGCCATTGTGACGAGCGCGGCACTCGCGACTACAACATCGCGCTGGGCGAGCGCCGCGCCAATGCGGCGAAGAACTATCTCGCCTCGCTGGGCGTCGATCCCGGCCGCATCACGACCGTCAGCTATGGCAAGGAACGCCCCGCCGCGCTGGGATCGGACGAAGCCGCCTGGGCGCAGAACCGCCGCGCGGTGACGGTGACGATCCAGTACTGAGGGTTTGGTCTTATAAGACGAACGCATCGTCATCCCGGCCCTGAGCCGGGATGACGAAGTGAAATGGCCAGAATTGGCCTTCCCCACATTGGCTCACACTCCAGCTCCCCAGCGGAAGGGGAGCCGACTTCACCCCCGCCGCGTACCCGAAAAGCCCGCCGCGCCGAAGGCACCAAGCTGCATCGTGCCGCTGATCGTGTCGCCCGTCACTTCCGCCTCGCATTCCAGCGTCATCGGCATGGGCACGGTCATGTCCATCTTCCACGTCAGGTGGTTGCCGTCGACCTTGCCGTCCTTGACGTCGAGCGAGCCCAGCATCCCGGCGAAAGTACCGTGGAAGGTCTCGCCCGCGCTGATCACGGTCAGCACGCCGTTTTGGTCGCCCATCGGCGTCTTTGCGACGCAATCATAGGCGCCGTCCACTCCAGCCATATCCATTCTCCTTACGTTTACGTTCGCGTTAGTCTGCAAGCGTACCCGTTTCCACCGGAAGGCCGACCGCGTCAAGCTGCGGCCGCACCAGCTTCGCATCGCCCACCACGACCCAGATCAGCCGGTCGGCAGCGATCGCCTCGCGCGCGGCCTTGTCGAAATCGGCGGCGGTCATCGCGCGATAGATGGCAGGAAGACGCGCATAATAATCGTCCGGCCGGCCGATCAGGTCGTTGCGCATCATCGCCGCCAGCAGATCGGACGACGTCTCGAAGCTGCCGGGCAGCGAGAGGATCTGGCTGTTGATGGTCTGGTTGCGCTCCGTTTCGGTGGTGCCCTTGGCGGTCAGGAAATCCGTGATGTCCTTGCGTGCCGCGATGATCGATTCGCCGGTCTTGTCGGTCTGCACCGGGGCATAGACGAGCAGCGGGATGGTTTCCTTCACGCCCGGCAGTGCAGTGCCGGCATAATAGGCCCAGCCCTTGGTCTCGCGCAGGTCCATGATGAGGCGGGAAGTGGTGCTGCCGCCCAGCACCTCGTTTGCCGTCAGCAAGGTCACCGGATTGTCGGTGCCGGCCTTGTTGGTCAGCACGCCCGCCAGGATCATCGACTGCGGGCTTTGCGGCTTGTCCACCAGCACGATGCGCGAGGGCCGCAGCATTCGGTCCATCCGGAACAGCTTGGCGCCCTTGGCCCGCGCCGGCGCCTTCCAGTCGCCGAAGCGCTTTTCCAGCAGCGGCATCAGCTCGGCCAGCGTCGTGTCGCCGGTGGCGAAGATCTTGGCGTTGTCGGGCCGCATCCAGGCTTCGTGGAAGGCGACGAGATCGTCGCGCGTCACCGCCTTGACGCCCGTCTCCGTGCCGGAGCCGGTGAAGGGGATGCCATAGGGATGCGCCTTGCCGTAGAGCAGCGGCGGCAGCAGGCGCTGGGCGATCGGCATCGGCTCGGTCTTCTCCGCAGCGATGCGGGTCAGCAGCTGGCCACGCAGACGCTCGACCTCCGTCGGGGCAAAGGCGGGGTTGCGTACGATGTCGGACAGCAGCCCCAGCGAGGCGTCGAGATTGGGCTTGAGCGCATAGAGGCCGACGGTAGTGCGGTCCATGCTGTTGGCGGCGCTGACCGCCGCGCCCAGCCGCTCCTGCTCTTCCGAAATCTGGAGCGAGCTGCGCGTCTTCGTGCCTTCGTCCAGCAGCGCGGTGGTGAGCGCGGCGGTGCCCAGCTTCGCCTTGTCGTCGGCAGCGTTCCCCGCGTCGAAGGCGACCGATACGCGCACGGTCGGCACCGCGTCGCGACGGGTGAAGACGACCGGAATGCCGTTGCTGAGCGTCGCATGCTCGACCTTCGGGAAATCAAGGTCGGCGACGGGCTCGATCGCGGGCTCGGCGATCTTCGTGGGCGCCGGCGGCGTCGCGGCGGCCGGCGCGGGCGCGTCTGGATCGCGGAAGAAGGCGGGCCTGTGCGTCGCCGTGTTGCCAGCCAGTGCATTGTCCGCGGCCGAACGCTCGCCCGGCGCGACCGTGAGGCGGAGCACAGGCCGGCCGAACCATTTGCGCGCTGCCGCGCTCACCGACTGCGGCGTGGCGGCGGCATAGGCGGACAGGTCCTTCTTGTACTTGCCCGGGTCGTTCGAATAGACCGCGCCTTCCGCCAAGGTTACCGCCTTGCCGGAAAAGCCGCCGACCTTCTCCAGACCGGAAATGGTGCCGGACACCTGCTGCGTCGCGGCGCGCAGCACCTCGTCGGCGGTCGGTCCCTTGGCGAGATAGTCGGCGAGCAGTGCATCGAGCCGCTTGCCCACCGCGACCGGATCGACGCCCGGCTTCACGTCCACAGTGATCTCCGCCATGGAGAGCTTCTCGAAGGGCTGGATGCTGGCCTTGACGCCGACCGCCACCTTCTCGTCGCGGACCAGCGTATTGTAGAGGCGCGAGGAGCCTAGACCACCGAACACCGACATGGCGATGTCGAGCTGCGTCAGCTCGTCCGAGTTGACGCCGGGCACGATCCAGTTGCGATAAAGCCGGGTGGCGGCGACATTGTCGTGCATCAGCTTGTCGACATCCTTGTCGAGCGTCGGCACGCTGGCATCGACATCGGTGGGCGCGGGGCCAGCCGGAATGTTGCCGAACCAGCGCTCCACCTTCGCCTTCGCCGTGGGCACGTCGATGTCGCCCGCCAGCACCAGCACGGCGTTGTTGGGGCCGTAGTGCGTCTTGAACCAGCTCTGCACGTCGGCAAGGCTGGCAGCGTTGAGATCCGCCATCGAGCCGATGGTCGAATGGCGATAGGGGTGCCCCTCCGGCAGCAGCGCGGCGAGCTGCGCATATTCGACGAGACCATAGGGCTCGTTCTCGCCCATGCGCTTCTCGTTCTGGACGACGCCGCGCTGGGTATCGAGCTTCACCTGCGTCACCGCGCCGAGCAGATGGCCCATGCGGTCCGATTCCAGGAACAGCGCGCGGTCGAGCGCGCCGGTCGGCACCGTCTCGAAATAGTTGGTGCGGTCGAACCAGGTGGTGCCGTTCCAGTCGGTCGCGCCGATATCCTCCAGCCGGCCGAAGAAGGGGCCGTCGGCGTTTTCCGAACCATAGAACATGATGTGCTCGAACAGGTGGGCGAAGCCGGTCTTGCCCGCGGGCTCGAAGCGCGACCCGACATGGTACCAGATCGACACGCCGACGACCGGCGCCTTCCGGTCGGTGTGGACGATGACCCGCAGGCCGTTCTTCAGCCGGAATTCCTCATAGGGAATATTCACCGCCGACACGAGGCTGGAGAGCGGTGCGGGCGCCGCCACCGCCGTGGAGGCGGGCGCTGCCGCGATCGCCTGGGTCACGGGCAGCAACGCAAGCGCCGACAGGCCGAGCAGAAGCGGAAGCCGGCGGGAGAAGGAAGAGAGGGTCATCGGGGCCTCATGAGAAACAGGACCACGCGGGCATGAAGGACTCCGCCCGCCATGCCCGCACCATAGCGGGGCGTTTTAGCGGCGCAATACGCATTGCGCTGGACAAGGCGCGGGGTGCCCGGCAAGAAAATTCGATTCCAGACCTTCGACGAAAGCGCCTCCCCCATGAAACGCCCCGTTGCGCTCGCAGCGATCGCCGCCCTACTCCTGCCGGCCGCGCTGCCGGCCCAGTCACCGGCAGAACCGGTCTTCTCCGCCGCGGCGGTGCGCGCCCATGTCGATTTCCTGTCCGACGATCTGCTGAAGGGCCGCGACACCGGCAGCGAGGAGCATGAGATCGCGGCACGCTATGTCGCGAGCCAGTTCGAGGGTATGGGCCTCAAGCCGGGCGGCGACACCAAGGAAGGCAAGGGCGGCTGGTACCAGAGGATCGGCTTCCAGAAGACCGAGCGCACCGCCACGCCGGGCACGTTGACGGTCACCGGCCCGGCGGGCGGGAAGACCTGGGCGCACGGGACCGACGTCCTCGTGAGCATGAACACCGCCGAGCCTGCGCTGGATGTTTCCGCACCGCTGGTCTTCGTCGGCTATGGCATCGAGAATGCGCGCTTCGGCCTCAACGACTATGCCGGTCTGGATGTCAGGGGGAAGATCGTCGTCGCGCTGCGCGGCTATCCCAAGGGGCTGCCCAGCGAGGAGGGCGCGCACCTGTCCGCAACCAAGGCGCAGGCGGCGCAGGCGCACGGCGCGATCGGCATGCTGTCGGTCGGCACGATCCAGTCGATGAAGGCGCGCCCGTGGAGCCGCATGGTCCATTTCGCCGACGAGCCCGACTTCACATGGGTCGGCGTCGACGGCAAGCCCTTTGACGAAGCGCCGGGTATCCGCGCCTCCGCCTCGCTCAACGAGCCGGCGGTGGACGCCGTGTTCGCCGGCGCGCCGACGACGATCGCGGCCATCCGCAAGCAGGCGGACAAGGCGGGTGGCAAGCCGAAGGGCTTCCCGCTCAAGGCCAGCGTGCGCATCAAGATCGAAAGCCGGAGCGAGCGCGTCACCAGCCCCAATGTCGTGGGCATCCTGCCTGGCAGCGACCCGGCGCTGAAGGACCAGTATGTCGTCCTGTCCGCGCATCTGGACCATATCGGTGTCACGCCCGCCAAGCCGGGAGACACGCCCGAAACCGACCGCATCAACAACGGTGCGCTCGACAATGCGGCGGGCATCGCCACCATGCTGGAAGTCGCGCGGGCGATGGCGCAGGCGCCGGTGAAGCCACGGCGCTCGATCATCTTCCTCGCCTCCACGGGGGAGGAGAAGGGCCTTCTGGGCGCCGACTATTTCGCGCGCCACCCCGCCGTCCCGGTGAAGCAGATCGTCGGCAATGTCGACCTGGACATGCCGCTGCTGCTCTATCCCTTCACCGACGTCATCGCCTTTGGCGCCGACCATTCGACCCTGGGCCCGATCGTGGCGAAGGCGGTCGCGCCGATGAACGTCAGGCTTTCGCCCGATCCGATGCCGCAGGAAACGATTTTTGTGCGGTCCGACCATTATATGTTCGTGAAGCAGGGCGTGCCCGCCGTGTTCCTGGCCACCGGCTTCGCCAATGGCGGCGAGAAGGCCTGGGGCGAGTTCCTGGGCGGCAATTATCACCACCCCGGGGACGACATGAGCCAGAAGATCGACTGGGATGCGGGCGCCCGCTTCGCTGAGGCCAATTACCGGATCACCCGTGCCATGGCGGACAGCGACACGCCGCCGGCATGGTATCAAGGCGATTTCTTCGGCGACATCTTCGCGGCCGGAGCGGTAAAGGCGGCGCGTTAGGCATTTGCCGCCCGTTCCTGCATCGGGAACGCCCTATTTGCGGAGTCCGTTCATAGGGTAAATTGCGGATTGAACTGAGGCTCTTGTGTTGCTTTTTCGCAACACTATATCCGGGCCAGTTTCATTCCAGAGGGTTGCCATGAATCTCGAAAAGTTCACCGACCGCGCCAAGGGGTTCCTGCAATCCGCGCAGACCGTGGCGATCCGCATGAACCACCAGCGGATCAGCCCAGAGCATCTGCTGAAAGCCCTGCTGGAGGATCAGCAGGGTATGGCCACGGGCCTGATCAAGGCGGCGGGCGGATCGGCCGAGACGGCTGTGCGCGAAACGGATGCGGCGCTGGCGAAGATCCCGGCCGTCTCCGGCAGCGGCGCGCAGCAGACCCCCGGCCTCGACAATGACGCCGTGCGCGTGCTCGACAGCGCAGAGCAGGTGGCACAGAAGGCCGGCGACAGCTTCGTCACGGTCGAGCGGCTGCTGCTGGCACTGACCCTTGCCACCACCACGACGGCGGGCAGGGCGCTCGCCGCGGCCGGCGTGAAGGCGGAGGCGCTCAACGCCGCGATCAACCAGCTCCGCCAAGGCCGCACCGCCGATACGGCGGGCGCGGAGGACCGCTATGACGCGCTCAAGAAGTTCGCACGTGACCTGACGCAGGCGGCGAAGGACGGCAAGCTCGACCCGGTGATCGGCCGCGACGAGGAGATCCGCCGCACCATCCAGATTCTGGCCCGCCGCACCAAGAACAACCCCGTGCTGATCGGGGACCCCGGCGTGGGCAAGACCGCCATCGCCGAGGGGCTGGCGCTGCGCATCGCCAATGGCGACGTACCCGATACGCTGAAGGACCGCACGCTGATGGCGCTCGACATGGGCAGCCTGATCGCGGGGGCCAAATATCGCGGCGAGTTCGAGGAGCGTTTGAAGGGCGTGCTCGACGAGGTCAAGGCCGGCGAAGGCCAGATCGTCCTCTTCATCGACGAGATGCACACGCTGATCGGCGCGGGCAAGTCGGAAGGCGCGATGGACGCGGGCAACCTGCTGAAACCCGCACTGGCGCGGGGCGAGCTGCACTGCATCGGCGCGACCACGCTCGACGAATATCGCAAATATGTGGAGAAGGACCCCGCGCTCCAGCGGCGGTTCCAGCCGGTGTTCGTCGGCGAACCCACGGTGGAGGACACCATCTCCATCCTGCGCGGGATCAAGGACAAGTACGAGACGCACCATGGCGTGCGCATCACCGATGGCGCGATCGTGTCCGCCGCGACGCTGTCCAACCGTTACATCACCGACCGCTTCCTGCCCGACAAGGCCATCGACCTGATGGACGAGGCGGCAAGCCGCATCCGCATGGAAGTGGAGAGCAAGCCCGAGGAGATCGAGAATCTGGACCGCCGCATCATGCAGCTCCAGATCGAGCGCGAAGCGCTGAAGAAGGAAAGCGACCAGGCGTCGAAGGACCGGCTCACCGCGCTGGAGGGCGACCTGGCCAATCTGGAGCAGCAGTCGGCGGAGCTGACCCAGCGCTGGCAGGCGGAGAAGGACAAGATCGCGGGCGAGGCGAAGCTGAAGGAACAGCTCGACGCCGCGCGCATCCAGCTGGAGCAGGCGCAGCGCAGCGGCGAATATGCCAAGGCGGGCGAGCTGCAATATGGCACGATCCCGACCCTGGAAAGGCAGCTGGAGGAGGCGCAGTCCGTCTCCAAGGGCGCGATGCTGCGCGAGGAGGTGACGGCCGAGGACATCGCCGCCGTCGTTTCCCGCTGGACCGGCATTCCGGTCGACCGGATGCTGGAGGGCGAGCGCGAGAAGCTGCTCAATATGGAGGCGGAACTCGGCAAGCGCGTGATCGGTCAGGCCGACGCGGTCAAGGCCGTCGCCACCGCCGTGCGCCGCAGCCGCGCCGGGCTACAGGACCCCAACCGACCGCTTGGGTCGTTCCTCTTCCTCGGCCCCACGGGCGTCGGCAAGACCGAGCTGACCAAGGCGCTCGCCGGCTTCCTGTTCGACGACGACAGCGCGATGGTGCGCATCGACATGAGCGAGTTCATGGAGAAGCACAGCGTCGCCCGCCTGATCGGCGCGCCTCCGGGCTATGTCGGCTATGAGGAAGGCGGCGTGCTGACCGAAGCTGTCCGCCGCCGTCCCTATCAGGTCGTGTTGTTCGACGAGGTGGAGAAGGCGCATGGCGACGTGTTCAACGTGCTGCTGCAGGTGCTCGACGACGGCCGCCTGACCGACGGGCAGGGCCGCACGGTCGACTTCACCAACACGATCATCGTGCTGACCTCCAACCTCGGCAGCCAGTATATCGCCGGCCTGGCCGACGGCGAGCCGGTCGAGAAGGTCGAGGATCAGGTGATGGACGTCGTCCGCGCCCATTTCCGGCCGGAGTTCCTCAATCGCCTGGACGAGATCATCCTGTTCCATCGTCTGGGCGCCGAGCATATGGGCCCGATCGTCGACATCCAGGTCGGCCGGGTGCAGAAGCTGCTGAAGGACCGCAAGGTGACGCTCGACCTGACGGACGGCGCAAGGGCGTGGCTGGGGCGGGTGGGCTACGACCCGGTCTATGGTGCGAGACCCCTGAAAAGGGCCGTGCAGCGCTATCTGCAGGACCCGCTCGCCGACCTGATCCTGCGCGGCGCGGTGCCGGACGGGTCGACCGTCCGGGTCGAAGATGGCGACGGATCGCTGACCCTTCGCGTAAACTGATCCTCGCCCGAAAAAGAAAAAAATGAGCGCTCCTCTTTCGAAGGAGCGCTCACAGACTGATCATCCCGGCAAGGGTGGGATGATCAGTAGTTGACCTTCACGCCGACGCGGAAATAGCGGCCCAGTATGCCCTCGCCGCCCTGGACGGGGTTGTAGGCATGGGCGCCATAGGTGACCGTGTCGATGCGCGGCAGCTTGTCGAACATGTTGAGCATGTTCGCATAGAGGGTGAAGCTATCGTTCACGCGAACCTGGGCGTTGAGGTCGAAGGTGATGTAGTCCTTGACCCGGCAGGGCAGCGATCCGTCGTTCAGGCCGCAATCCTTGTAGCCGGTGCCCTGGTCGGTCGCCGACAGGTCGTAGCCGCCGAAGAAGTTGACGGTGTTGCTGATCGCGAAGGAGCCGAAGTCCAGCGTGTTCAGCAGGGTACCGCGCCATTTCGGCGTACCGGAACCGGCGGTCAGGTTGAAGTTGCCGAGCGTGCCATCATAGCGCTCCACCGAACCGTCGGGGAAGCGGGTTTCCAGCTTCATGATGTAGCTGGCCTCCAGCGAGCTCTGCCAGCGGATGCCGTCGGTGATCGCGAGATCGGCATTGGCGCCGAAGTCAAGGCCTTCCGACTTGATCGTATTGGCGTTGATGAAGCCCGACTGGACGAAGGCGATGCGCGGCAGAGCGCCCGGATTGGCGGTATCGGGCGCGTCCGGAATGACGGTGTAGCCCGCCGGGATGTCCTGGCCCGCATAATAGGCGTCGATCGCCGGCGCGTTGTTCGCGGTGGTGATCGCGTTGGTCTTCTTGATGTTGTAATAGTCGACCGTGAAGCTGAGGCCCCGGATCGGCTCGACCAGGATACCGGCGGTGAAGCTGCGCGACTTTTCGGGCTTCAGGTCCGGATTGCCAACCGACGTCTGGCCATAGGTGCCGTTGCGGATATAGGCAGGGCAGGACGCGAAGGTCGCGACGGTGCAGCCATATTGCGCCAGATACTGGTCGTTGAAGATGCTGGCGGTGTTGGAAACATAGCCGGTCGTCGGGAAGGTCGCATTGGCCTCGCCGAAGCTCGGGATGCGGAAGCCCTTCGAGTAGGTACCGCGCAGCATCACCTGCCGGATCGGCTTCACCTTCACGCCGATCTTGGGCGAGAAGTTGTCGGTACCGCCCGAATAGCGATCATAACGACCCGAGGCGTTGACTTCGAGCTGGTCGAGGATCGGCGCGTTCACTTCCGCGAAGGCCGAATAGACCCGGCGGCTGCCCTTCACGGCGAACCCGTTGAGGCGATAATAGCGCTCCGTCCCGCCATTAAAGTCGGAGTTGATGCTCGGGGAATCGATCGCCTCATAGCGGAAGGACACGCCGACGCCGACCTGCAGCGGGCCGCCCGGCAGGTCCATCAGGCTGCCGCTGACGTTCGCCTGGGTCTGCACCAAGTCCGACGTCGACGTCGCCTGGGCGGTCGGCATCAGATAATCCAGCACGTCTTGGCTGTTGGCCGCCGGGTTGACGAAGTTGAAGCTGCCGTCGGCGATCACGTCCAGCAGATGCTGGATATAGACATAGCCGTCCGACTTGCGGCGCAGGTCCATGTGCATCGCCGTCGCGTTGACGTCATAGGTCCAGTTGTCGTTGATGGGACCCTTGATTCCCAGTGCACCGCGATAGGCGCGGGTGCGCGATTCGTCATGCTCGATCGAATTGGGCAGGCGGCCGATGATCGCGGCGGTCTGGCCCTGCGCGGCGAAGGGGTTGTTGGGATTCAGCGTGCCGTTCGCCGCGGTGCAGGCGACGGTCGTGCCGCGCGGGCAGACATAGACCGGCAGCTGCAACACGGTGTTGCCGCCATAATAAGCGATATTGGCTGAGGTGCTGTAGCGCGGAAAATAGAAGGGCGCGGGCGCATTGCCACGGATCGTGGTCGGCAGGCCATCATAGGCCACCTTGGTCTGCAGGAAGTTGAATTCCGCATAGGCCTCCGCCGAATCACCCACCCGGGCGGTGATGCGGCCGGACAGGCCATAGCGTTCGATGTCCGGATTGATGACGCCGTAGTTGTTGGTAAGGTCTTCCTGGCACACCGTGGTCGGGGCAGCCGGATTGTCCGCCAGTTCGCCCGGCGTCAGACCATAGGGCGTGCTGCGGTTGCAGCCCAGGTCCGGATTCAGGATCTGATAGCGGCCGCTCTGCGTGCCGGTGAGCGCGCTGGCGGGACGCACAAACAATGTGCTGCCGGTGTTGGTGACGACATCGCTGAAGCCGGGATAGGCATTGTCGCCGTCCAGGCCGTCGACGATGTTGTTCGGACCGCAAGTGCCGTCGTTGCAGATCCGGCGATAGTCGTCGGTGTTGAACGGATAGGGGCGATCCTTGTTCTTCAGCTGCTTGCTGTTGTAATAGAAGCCGCTGACATAGGCGTTGTAGCCATTCTCCTCCAGGTCGCCGGTGCCCGCGGTCAGCGACAGGCGGTACTGCGCACCGTCGCCGCGGCTGGAGATGCCGGTTTCCGCCCGGCCGCTGACGCCCTTGAAGTTCTTCTTCGTGATAATGTTGACGACGCCCGCGATCGCATCCGCGCCGTAGCTGGACGATGCGCCGTCGCGCAGCACTTCGACATGGTCGATGATGTCGTCGGGAATGGTGTTGAGATCGACGAAGTTGCGCGTGCCGTCATCGGACAGCGGATAATAGGCGGCGCGCATGCCGTCGAACAGCACAAGGGTGGAGTTGGTCGACAGGCCGCGGAGCGACACGGCCGATGCGCCAGCCGCGAAGGCACCGTTGGCCGAGAAGCTGTTGGTGAGCGCCGGACCGTTGTTGGAGGCGATACGCTGCAGGCCTTCCTGCACCGTGCTGACGCCGCGCTTGTCGAGGTTGTCGATGGTCACCACGGTGACGGGCGAGGGTGTTTCGGCATCCGCGCGGCGGATGATCGAGCCGGTGACGATGATGGTATCGTTTTCAGCGGCGTCGCCCGCTGCCTGCGGCGAGACGTCCTGCGCGAAGGCGGGCGCCTGAAGCAGCGCGAAGCCGAGAATGGCGGGCGCAACGCCCGCACGCAAAAATGCGGTGATGGATGATGTTTTCACAAGCCTGACCCCTTTTTCTATCCGGCCGGAAGGGACCCTTTCGCCCTTCGCCGCCAGCGATTGGCGCATGACGCGCTGGGTCGCACTGGTGCGAAGCTGTCATGCGAATGTAAAGCAGTCAGCAATCATGTCTTACAGATTGTGTAAAAACTGTGACCGGGACTCCACACCGTTGCGGGGAGAAAATGAAATATTTTTCAAGATGTTGTTTAGACGGTCCGTGCAGAGGACACGGCAGTCCGTTTGCGTTCCAGCAATGTTCTAGTATGAGAAATAGCCTCTGCTTCGATCTTCCAAAAGGCCCTGCCTCGGCGCACAACTTTGGGCATTGCTGCCGGCATCGCATAAAAGAAAACCGCGCCCCGGATGAGACGCGGTTTTTTTCTGGCAAGCATAATGTGCCGCGTGCGGATTATCCGTTAGGGTTCATGCCCGCCCGGTTACGCGAGATGATGTCGTCAGCATCGCGATTTTGCTGCTCGCTGATCGCACGCCATTCGGCATTGGTCTTGCAGATCCGTTCCTTGCGCACCAGCGACCCGGTGACTTCCAGCTGCCGGCACCGCACCGCATTGGGATCGTTCCGGTTGAGCTTCGGCTTGTCCTCCGCCAAGGCGGGATAGGCCGAAAGAAAAAGTCCTGCCACCAGTGCGGCCTTGATCGTCTTCATTTCATGTCTCCATCGATCGCTGGATCAGGCCGCCCGTCTCTCCTTCCGACAGCATTCCAGGACCGCGCTATGTCAAAATGCCTTCTGTGCCTTGCCGGCATCGGCAGTCGCGTAGAATTGCTTCAATAACCGCTGCTCGGCAAGCGACAAATGCGGGTTCCAGACGTCGAAGATCAGCACCACGCGCAAATGATCGCTGTCGTTCCAGGCTTCATGTTCGATGGTGTCGTCGAAAGCCCAGGCTTCCCCTTCACGCCAGGCCCGTGTTTCACCGCCGACGCGGAAAAAACAGCCCGGCGGCACGACCAACGGCAGGTGAATGATCGCCCGGGTGTTGGTGACCCCCGTATGCGGCGGAATGCGGCTGTGGGGTTTCAGCAGCGAGAAGAAGGCCGACGGTGCGCGCCCCGGAATGTCAGCGCGCGGCAGCGCCTCCAGTGCCGCCACGGTCTGCGGGCAGGCGTCGCACACGGCGGGATTGCGAACGCCATATTCCCACAGGAAGGCCGCGCCCCAGTCGAGCGATCCGTCCAGCGCCGTCCATTTGTTGTCGGGCGTCCCTGCGTCCAGCCGGACATAGGGACGGACCGGAGCATCGCCCCTGTCAATCAGCGCCAGGAACTCGGCACGGATTGCGTCGGTCTTCCCTTCCAGTTCGGCCATCCAGGGGAAATGGGCGCGGTCGAAAAATTCGTCGGCGGGCAGAAAGGGATAATGAAGGCCCGAGCATTGATTGGCATAGATCGACCGGCGGCCGAACTCCCGCTCGAGACAGGCCTGGAAACGGCGACGGGCCAAGGCGTCGGCCGCATCCATTTCCTCCGCAACGCCCTGTTCGATATAGGCAGCGAACTGCGCCCTTTGATCGGCCACGAAACGGCGTGCGCCGGCCAGCGTCTCGGCCAGTTGCGCCGGAATTTCCGGCAGGACCGCGGACAGCGCCAGCACCTTCCCCCAGCTGTCCGCCGCCGCCTGGCGCTCATCCACGCGTTGCTGGAGCTGGGCCATGCGCAGCTGCGCCATGAAATTGCGCTGGTCGATGTCGATCGCTCGTTGCAGCGCGTCGCGTTCTCCCTCCGCATCGCCCAGGCCGCGCTCCGCCGAGGCGGCATTGAGCCACAGTGCCGGTTCGCGCGGGTCGGCCGCGGCAGCCGCCCGGAAATGGCGGCGCGCCTCCGCAAAATCCTGCTGCCCCAGCGCGATCATGCCCAGCATATTGAGCGCCTGCGGCTCGCCCGGGTACAATCGCAGCGCATCGCGCAGGAGCGCCGACGCATCGTCATCGCGGCCGCGCTGCCGCGCCGACGCCGCCTGCTGCAACAGCGCCGCCGCGCGCGCCCGATCCTGATATGCCTTGTCCTGTTTCGATACCGTCATGGCGACTCGCTAGCACAAAGCCGGAGGCGCGGGCACTAAGGAACAATGCTTGTAAGGGGCGCGGCTGCGTGCGAAGGCTTGGTCGCATGCAGACCGTCCCGCCGTCCCCGGCGATCAAGGCTGTGATGGCCAGCGCCGAATGGCTGGCGCACCGCTATGATCCGGGCCAAGATGCCATCCACATGGTTCCGCTGCCCCGCGCCCGGCATGCGGACCTGCCTTTCCTGACCGATGAATATCTGGGATCCGACCTCCGCCCGCTGGTGCTGCGGCGGGAGGATGCGCTCGCCCAGGCGCCAGCCCCCGCGCCGGTGCATTTCCTGTTCCACTCGGCCTATTGCTGCTCGACCCTGCTCGCCGCGGCCTTCGATATTCCCGGCGTTTCCATGGGGCTCAAGGAGCCTGTGATCCTCAACGATATCGTCGGTTGGCGGCATCGCGGCGCGAAGGGGCCGGAGGCGGCGCTGGTGCTAGACCAGACGCTCCGCCTGCTCGCCCGCCCGTTCGGCCCGGGCGAGGCGGTGGTGGTCAAACCTTCCAACGTCGTCAATCCGCTGATCCCGGCGATGATGGCGATGCGTCCCGACGCCCGCGCGCTGCTGCTGCACGCGCCGCTGGAGGATTATCTCGCGTCGATCGCGCGCAAGGGCATGTGGGGGCGGCTGTGGGTACGCGACCTGCTGCAGAAGCTGCTGCGCGAAGGGATGGTCGACCTCGGCATCGCGCCTGCCGATTATCTCGGCCTCACCGACCTTCAGGTGGCGGCGGTCGGCTGGCTGGCGCAGCAGGCGCAGTTCCATCGAATCGCGGAGCAGCTGGGTTCCCGGCAGATCGCAACCCTGGACAGCGAAAGGCTGATTGCTGACCCGGCTGGATCGCTGGCCGGGCTGGCGCGCCTTTTCGGCTTGCCGCTCGACAGGACGGCTGTCGAGACGATCGCTAACGGTCCGATTTTCACGCGCGACGCCAAGACAGGGGGCGACTTCGCTCAAGGCCAGCGCGCCGAAGAAGCCCGGCGCGGCAAGACGCTCCACGCCGAGGAACTGGAAAAGGTCGCCGCCTGGGCAGCCGTGCTGGCAGGCAATGTGGGCATTCCCATGGCGCTTCCCCATCCGCTTGCAGCCTGACGGTCGATCGCTCAAAAAAATGGGCCGGCCCGGAGGCCAGCCCTTGATGAGTTTAGGAGAGGATGCCTGAAAGGCCCGCTCTCTTTGGCGGAGCGCGGCCCAGGCCGCAAATGCGAAGCGTTGCAAAACGATTGCATGTTACGCAATCGTCATGATGAAAGGCTGGCTCAGAGCGGATTCCCGTTCTCGTCGCGCAGCACTTCGCGGCGGCCGACATGGTTGGGCGGGCCGACCAGCCCTTCCTCCTCCATCCGTTCGATGAGCCGCGCGGCCGAATTGTAGCCGACGCGGAGCTGCCGTTGCAGCCAGCTGGTCGAGGCCTTCTGATTCTCGAAGACGAGCTGGCAGGCCTTGCGGAACAGCTGGGCATCGGGGCTGTCGTCGCCCAGGTCGACGCCGTCGAGCGCAAAGCTGCCGTCCTCTGGTTCCTCTGTGACAGCGGCGATATAGTCGGGCTTGCCCTGCGCACGCCAATGGTCGGCGACCATGCGCACTTCGTCGTCCGAGACGAAGGGACCGTGAACGCGGGTCAACCCCTTGCCGCCGTGCATGTAGAGCATGTCGCCCTTGCCCAGCAGCTGCTCGGCGCCCTGTTCGCCCAGGATGGTGCGGCTGTCGATCTTCGACGTGACGAAGAAGCTGATGCGGGTCGGCAGGTTCGCCTTGATGACGCCGGTGATGACGTCGACCGAGGGACGCTGCGTCGCAAGGATGAGGTGGATGCCGGCCGCGCGCGCCTTCTGGGCGAGGCGCTGGATCAGGAATTCCACCTCCTTGCCCGCGGTCATCATGAGGTCGGCGAGCTCGTCCACCACCACCACGATCTGCGGCAGCGGCTGGAAGTCGAGCTGCTCCTCCTCGTAGATCGGCTTGCCGGTTTCCGGGTCGTAGCCGGTCTGGACGCGGCGGCCGAGCGGCTTGCCCTTCGCCTTCGCGGCGCGGACCTTCTCATTATAGTTGGCGAGGTTGCGAACGGAGATCGACGCCATCATGCGATAGCGATCCTCCATCTGCTCGACCGCCCATTTGAGCGCGCGGACGGCCTTGCTCGGCTCCGTCACCACCGGCGAGAGGAGATGCGGGATGTCGTCATAGGTCGACAGTTCCAGCATCTTGGGGTCGATCATGATGAGGCGCAGCTGGTCCGGCGTCATGCGGTAGAGCAGCGACAGGATCATCGCGTTGAGGCCCACCGACTTGCCCGACCCAGTGGTGCCCGCGATCAGAAGGTGGGGCATGGGCGCCAGGTCGGCGATGATCGGTTCGCCCGAGATGTTCTTGCCCAGGATGATCGGCAGGGTCGCTTCCTGGCCGAACTGCTCGGACGTGATGAGCTCGCGGAAGGACACGCCTTCGCGATGGGCGTTGGGCAGCTCGATGCCGATGACGGTGCGGCCGGGAATGGTCGCGACGCGCGCCGAGAGCGCCGACATGTTGCGGGCGATGTCGTCGGCCAGCGCGATCACCCGGCTCGCCTTGATGCCCGGCGCCGGCTCCAGTTCGTACATGGTAACGACCGGGCCGGGGCGGACCTCGACAATATTGCCCTTCACATGGAAGTCGTCGAGCACGCTTTCCAGCAGGCGGGCGTTGCGCTCCAGTGCGGCCTTGTCGATCTTCGTCCCCTGGTTCGTGGGGATCGGGTTCAGCAGGTCGGGCGAGGGCAGCGAGCTGTTGCCGAACAGATCGTCCTGGCTGACCGGCGCCATCTGCCGCTGCGCCGGGGCGGGCTTGGGCGCCTGGATGGTGATGGGCGGCTTGGGTTCGCTCGATACCTGCCTGCGGGGGCCGTTCACGCGTTCGGGAGCCTCACCATCCTCCTCATCCTCCTGCCCGGACGCGGCGGCACCGGCGAAGGCCAGTCGGGGGCGGGGAAGGCTGAGCCGGGGCAGCGAAGGCCGGCGTAGGGTGAAGATCGGCCTGTCGAGCGCCAGGCTGCGATACCAGACGAAGAGGCCGGCGATCAGCGCCAGCAGCACGGCGGTGCCGGAAATCCAGCCCTGCGCCGCGCCGGGCGCGCGCGCGACCAGACTGTAGAATCCCTTGGCGCTGGCGAGGCCCACCATGCCGCCCCAGCCGGACGGCAGGCCGACCAGCGGATCGGGCTGGAACAGGGCGAGCGCGATGCCGATGAAGGCGATGCCCAGCACGCACTTGCCGAACTGCCCCTTCCACCCCGCCATGTCCTGATCGCCCCAGAGGCGGCGCGCGGTGATCGCCATCAGCGGCAGCAGAAGGGCCACGGGAACGCCAAGGAGAAGCAGCAGGAAATCGGCGGTCCATGCGCCCGGCGCGCCCATGATGTTGCGCACCCCATCGCCCGCCACGGTCATGAGCGAGGGATCGCTGGGCGTGTAGCTGAGCAGGGCGAGCGCGAGGAACAGGGTGACGAGCATCAGCGCGATCGCGCTGATCAGCGCACCGCTGCGGATCAGGCTGCGTTTCAGCATCTCGCGCCATTCCGGCGTGCGCTTGGCTCCACGGCTGACGGCCATGACGTTCCTTGTCCCCCAAATGTTCCGTTTCGGCACAATGCCCCCGGGGGGGAGTCCGCGTCAAGAGTCCGCCCGACGAGCCGTTTCGGGCCCGGTCCGTAACATCCCTTATGGCAGGCAGCGCCTCCCTGCCGGCACAAGGGCCGGGAAAGGAGAGCCACGATGATCGCTCAATATTATCCGTGGATGGTTGCCGTCTGCCTGGGAATCTTCGGCGCCGTCCTGCTGATCGTCAGCATCCAGGACAGCCTGCACGACCGCAACTAGGCCGCGAGCGCGCGCAGGGCGTCGCCATCGACGCGCTGCACCGTCCATTCGTCCATAGGCCGGGCTCCGATGGACCGGTAGAAGGCGATGGACGGCGCGTTCCAGTCCAGCACCCACCATTCGAGGCGCGCGCAGTCGCGATCCAACGCGATCTGCGCCAAGCGGCGGAGCAGCGCCTTGCCCGCGCCCGAGCCGCGCGCTTCCGGCACCACGAACAGATCCTCCAGATAGAGGCCCGGTCGCCCTTCGAAGGTCGAGAAATTATGGAAGAAGAGGGCAAAGCCGATCGGTCCCTCCTCTCGTTCAGCAATCAGGACTTCGGCCATGGGGCGTGGGCCGAAGAGATATTTCTCCAAGGTCGCACGGTCGGCCTTCACCTCATGCGCAAGCTTTTCATAGTCGGCGAGCGCCAGGATGAAGCCGTGGATGGCGGCGATGTCGGCGGGAACCGCCTCGCGGATGATGAGGGTCATAGGGCTCCTGCTTCGACATGGGGCGGTTCCGCCGGTCGCGCCCGCGCCGCCACCAGGCAGCCGGCGACGATCAGCGCCGCGCCAGCCACTGTGGTCAGCGTCAGTTCTTCGTCAAATGCCAGCCAGCCCATAATGGCCGCCCAGACGAAGGCGCTGTATTCGACCGGGATCAGGCGCTGCGCCTCTGCCCGGGCATAGGCCCAGGCCAAGGCGGTGAGCGAGGCGAAGGCAAGAATGGCAGCCAGAGCCACGAGGAGCCAGGCGGAATGGCGGGGAATAACCGGGCGCAGATCGCCGATTCCAGGGATGAGCGCGACGGTAACGGCGGCCATGGTGAAGACGCCGAGCATCACCAGATGCTGGAAGAAGGCGACCTCCACGGGAGAGGCCATCTGCGCCTGCCGGCGCTGGAGAATGAGATTCCAGGCGAACAGCACCGCCGAGAGCAGCACGGCCAGAGCGCCCAGCAGCGCATCGATATCATAGGTGCCACGCATCCGGCCCGACAGGATGATGGCGACGCCGATCAAACCGAGGAGCGATGCGCCGATCGCCTGCCGCCCGACCTTTTCCCCGAGCAGCAACGCGGCGAGGTAGAGCGCGATCAGCGGCGCGATGAAGGACAGCGCGATCGCCTCCGCCAGCGGCAGGCGCATGATCGCCCAGAAGAAGAGGCTCGCCATCGCCGCGACGACCAGGCCGCGCAACAGATGGAGGCGAAACACTGCAAGGGTCGGCCAGCGCTGGCGGAGGGCCAGCATCAGCGCAAGCCCCAGCAGCGATCCGACCACGGCGCGCCAGAACAGCGCGTTGAAGAGACCGATGGAGAGGCTGAGACCCTTCATCGCCGCGTCCATGACGGAGAACAGTGCCACGCCGAGGCAGCAGACGGCGAAGGGAAGCGCGAAATAAGCGCGGGAGGTTTCGGGTAGCATGCCCCTCTCTTAGCGCAGAGGAGGGATTGAGGCCGGGACCATCATCCGTCGATCTTCGCCCCGGTCATGCGACCGATCACCAGCTCTCCGATCTCCAGCCGGGCGACGCGCGCGGTGCCGATACGCAGGCGGCCGATCGCCAAGGCGCCAATCGCGAGCGCACCGAGGGCAAGCGCGCCGAGGGCCATGGCACCCATAGCGCCAGCACCGAGGGCCGATGCTCCCGTCGCCTTTACGCCCGTGGCCTTCGCTGCCTGGAGGTCGGTGCCAAGGCGGCTATCGCCAGCTACCTTGTCCTGCGTCTCCGTCATTCCGCCGCCTCGGCCTGCCCGGCGTCGGTCGACTCCGCTTCCAGCTTCGCCGCCTCGATCTCCGCCGCCTTGGCTTCGACGAGAGCGACGATATGGTCGATCATCCCTTCATCCTGGACGGTGTGGTCGGTGAGGCCGGAAAGATAGACCATGTGCTTGCCCGCGCCGCCGCCGGTCAGGCCGATGTCGGTCTCGCGCGCTTCGCCCGGGCCGTTGACGACGCAGCCGAGCACCGAGAGCGACAGGGGCGTGTGGATATGCTGGAGCCGCTGTTCCAGCGCCTGAACGGTGCGGATGACGTCGAAGCCCTGGCGCGCGCAGCTGGGGCAGGAGATGACCTTGACCCCGCGGGTGCGGATGCCCAGCGACTTCAGGATCTCGTAGCCGACCCGCACTTCCTCTTCCGGTTCGGCGGAGAGAGAGACGCGGATGGTGTCGCCGATGCCGGCCCAGAGCAGGTTGCCGATGCCGATCGCGCTCTTGACCGTACCGCCGATCAGGCCGCCCGCCTCGGTGATGCCGAGGTGGAGCGGACAGTCGACCGCTTCGGCGAGCTGCATATAGGCGGCGACCGCGAGGAACACGTCGCTGGCCTTCACCGCGACCTTATATTCGTGGAAATCCTGGTCCTGGAGCAGCTTGATATGGTCGAGCGCGCTCTCGACCAGCGCTTCGGGACAAGGCTCGCCATATTTTTCGAGCAGATCCTTTTCCAGGCTGCCAGCATTCACGCCGATGCGGATCGAGCAGCCGTTCGCCTTGGCCGCGTCCACCACTTCCTTGACGCGCGCCTCGCTGCCGATGTTGCCGGGGTTGATGCGCAGGCAGGCCGCGCCCGCATCGGCGGCTTCGAGCGCGCGCTTATAGTGGAAATGGATGTCGGCGACGATCGGCACGCGGGCGGCGCGGACGATCTGCTTCAGGGCCGCGGTCGATTCCTCGTCGGGACAGGAGACGCGGATGATGTCCACGCCCACCTCCTCGCAGCGGCGGATCTGGTCGATCGTCGCACGCACATCATGAGTCGGCGTGTTGGTCATGGTCTGCACCGTGACGGGCGCGCCGCCGCCGACGGGGACGTTGCCGACCATGATCTGGCGGCTCTGGCGGCGGGCGATGTCCCGCCAGGGACGCAGGCCGGGATTGTGATCGGACATGAAAAGGGGCTCCGTTGGCTACGGAGCCCCCTATAGTCCTTCCCGCGTCCGGTTAGAAGCGCGCGGTGAAGGATGCGGCGACCTGGTCCGCATTGCCGGTGGTCAGGGCACGGGTCGTCGCCGTGACGGTCGCGGGCGCCGGGAAATAGCTGTCCGGGCGGATGATGTTGGCCTTTTCCACGAAGGTGTGGGCGTAGGACAGGTTGAGCGCGAACGCCGGCGAGATGTTCCAGGTCGCGCCGCCCGACAGCCAGACGCGGTCGCCGTCCGGCACCCGGGTGGTGAGCAGCTGGTTGTTGGTCGGCGTGCGGTCGAACATCGTGCCGGCGCGCACGGTCAGGGCCGGGCTGACATCATATTCGGCGCCGGCGCTGAAGCTGTAGCTATCATGATAGTCCAGCTCCTTGATCGACGGGGAGCCGACCTCCGGCGTGATCGCGATCGCCTTGAACTTCGACCAGTTGTACCAACGCCCGGTCAGCATCGCGCGCAGCTTGGGCGTCAGGCTGTGGGTCATGCTGACGGTGACGATGTCGGGGAGGTCGAGCGGCGCGGTCGCGTCCACGGAGCCGTTGGCTGCAGCCAGTGGACCAGCGAGGCCCGAGATGGTCTGCGTGCCCGTCAGGTGGTGCTTGATGCCGGACCGATAGTGAACGCCGAAATGCGTGTCGCCGGTGGTGTAGAAGATGCCCGCGTTCCAGCCGACCGACCAGTCGTCGCCCTCCACCTTTGCATGGCCGTCCGCCAACAGCGGGGACAGCTGCGGCAGGGCGTTGGTCAGCGTCACCTTCACATATTGAACGTCGACGCCGCCGCCGATCGAGAGATTGTCGGTGACGCGGTAGGCAGCCGACGGCTGGATATTGTAGGTCTTGAGGTCGGTATAGAGCGAGTCGTAACGGCCGAAGAAATCGTCGTCATATTCGAGCTTCAGGCCGAAGGGCGCGTTGACTCCCAGGCCCAGCCAGAGCCGGTCGGTGATCTGCGCGCTGACATAGCCGCTGGGAATGGGAATGACGCTTTCGAACGGCTGGCCGCCATCGCCTCCCGAAACAGGCACCTGAACGGGAAGGCCCGGCACGGTGCGGGTGGTGCCGCGATTGGACTGGTGCGCGAACGCCATGAGTGCAACGCCACCGACCGATGTCTGGATGCCCGGAAGTTCCGTCATCGCCGCGGGATTGAAGTAGATCGTTGACGGGTCGTCTGCTGCAGCGGCGCCACCGGACAGCGCGCGGCCAGTTTCCTTGGGCGACTGTTCCTGCAGGTAGAAGCCGCCCGCGAGGGCAGGGAACGGCGCTGCGAGCGCGGCGGAAAAGGTCAGACTGGCAAGAAGGCGACGACGAAGGGGCATGGCAGATCCTCTGCTTGTTCTTTTGCTGTTCGGGCCGGAAGGCGCGTACAGAACGCGTTATCAGGCCCTTGGAGCCGCGGAACTATGCCCCGACAGGGTTAAAATCCAGTGTTCCGGAAACGCCAAGGCCCGCCCAGGGAGCGCTACACCATGGTTATCGACCCATGGACGCTACGGCAGGGAAGCCCTGTGCGGATATGCCACAGTTGACAAAAAAAAGCCGTCCTGGTGGACGGCTTTGGAAGTTTTTAGGAGAGGATGCCTGAAAGGCCCGTTCCTTTTGCGGTGCAGCGTCCCACGCCGCAAATGCGAAACGGACACCCATGATTGCATGAAACGCAATCGTCACGGAATCGTAAGCTTTCCGTAAGGGAAAATGAAATCAGAAAACTGTTAGCGCTATCATCATTGATGGCCTTCGAGCGGTTCAATCGACCGGATCGCCCATCCGAATCGCCGAATCAGCAAGGCAGGATTCGATTCGCGCCACCAGCGTCGCAAGCGCCTGAGGGCTGTGCCCCTCGGCCCGCGCCACCAGCATCGCCTGCGTATGGGAAGCCCGAAGCAACCACCATCCCGCCTCCGTCGTGACGCGTACACCATCCGTCATGTCCACATCCTCACCCGACGCGAGCAGCCTGGCGCGAACCTCTTCCATCACGGCGAATTTGCGCTGTTCGGGCACAGGAAAGCGCAGTTCCGGGGTGTTGAAGAGATCCGGCAATTCGTCGCGCAAGGCGGTGACGCTGCGGCCGAGCCGGGTGGCCGCACGGATCAGGCGCACCGCGGCGTAAAGCCCGTCGTCAAAGCCGTAATAATCGTCCGCGAAGAACAGGTGCCCGGTCATCTCGCCGCCCAGCGGGCTGCCGATCTGCTTCATTCTGGACTTGATGTGGCTGTGTCCAGTCTTCCACATCACCGGGTCTCCTCCCAGCGCGGTGATCCGGTCGAAAACCATCCGGCTGGTCTTCACATCGGCCACAATGCTGGCGCCGGGCCGGTCGCGCAGCACCGGCTCGACGAGAATCGCCAGGATCTGATCGCCCCAGAGGATGCGCCCCTTCGCGTCGACGACGCCGATCCGGTCGCCATCCCCGTCGAAGGCCACGCCGAAATCGAGCTTCTTGTCCGCGACCACAGCGCGCAGATCGGCAAGGTTCCGTTCCTCGCTGGGATCGGGATGATGATGGGGAAAATGACCGTCCACATCGGTGAAGAGCAGGTGATGCTCACCCGGCAGCAGCTTCGCGAGCTCCTCGACCACCGGCCCGGCCGCGCCGTTCCCGGCGTCCCAGGCGATCCGGTAGGCGGCGCCGTCGAAACCCTGCACCAGACGCGCCGCATAGCGGTCGAGAATGTCGACGCGCTCGACGCGCCCCTGCCCTTCCAGCCAGTCGCCGGTCGCCGCCATCGCGCCAAGGCGCTGGATGTCCTCGCCGAAAAAGGGACTGTGCTGGTGCACCAGCTTGAAGCCGTTGTGATCGCCGGGATTATGGCTGCCGGTCACCTGAATGCCGCCATCGACCTGCAGCACCGCCTCGGCATAATAGAGCATCGGCGTGGGACCAAGGCCGATCCGCAGAACCTGGACGCCGCTTTCCACCAGCCCGGCGACGAGCGCGGATTCGAGCTGCGGAGAACTCAGCCGCCCGTCATAGCCGACCGCCACCCCCGCGCCGCCACCCCGGCGGACGATCGTGCCGAAGCTGCGCCCCAGCGCATGGGCGTCCGCCTCTCCCAGGGTCCGGCCGACAATGCCGCGCATGTCATATTCGCGCAGAAGGCTGGGATCGAAGCGATGGGCCATGCTGTCTCCTCCCCCGTCATTCCGTCCCGTCAGCCCGGGCCGGTCCCGTCGCGCACCGCCAGTTCGGCAAGCAGCAGGTCGCGCGCGGCGTTGATCTGGGCGGCCAACGCCTCGGTTCCACCCCTGTCAGGATGAACCGAGGCAATCAGCCGCCGATGCGCGGCGCGGATCGCCTGGGCATCGGCGTCGACGGGCAGGCCAAGCAGCGCGCGCGCCTCCACGATACGGGTATTTTCCGGGGGAGCGACGGCTTTCCGCCTCGGCTTGCTCCGACCCCTGCCCTGCGTCGCGAGGAAGAAGGCGGCGCCGATGACCAGCGGCGCGCCGAGCATCGGCTTGCCCTTTGCCGCCAGCACCGCGCCCACCAGCGCAGCGCCCCAAGCCATGCCGTCCCTTGCACTCATGCGTTGCAGCCGTCCCGTCCAGATGAGCCAGCCCGCAAGGCCGGCCAGTAGCAGGGCGAGCAATCCCATCAGGCGCCGATCATGTCCATCGTCGCGACATCGGCACGCGACGGCAAGGCGAGGCCCGAGACCATCTCGCGCAGTTCCTGCCGCGCGGCGACATGGCTGATGCCGAGATCGCCGAGTTGGCCCTTGTCGAGCAGGGTGAGGCCCGAGGGGAAGAGTTCGCGATAGATGACTCGTTCCGAAAGGCCGGGGATGACCCGGAAACCGACGCGGCGCGACAGTTCCATCAGCGCGTCGCCCACCCGCTTCTTGTTGCGGGCGTCATGGTGCTGGACGCGGTTGCGCAGCACCACCCAGTCGATCGACACGCCGTCCGCCTTCGCGCGGGTCTTGCGCGCCTCGAAGATCAGTTCCGAATAGAAAGACAGGCGGCGGACCTTGAAGGTTTCGGCATCGACCTGGCCGATCAGGTCGAAATCGACGAAGCTGTCGTTCATCGGCGTGACCAGCGTGTGGGCGCGGGTCGCCATGTGGCGGGCGAACACGTCGTCGCGGCCGGGCGTATCGACGATCAGGAAATCCCGGCCCTCGCCGACCGCCGCCGCTTCGGCCTCCAGCGCCTCGAGGCTGTCGCCCTTCAGCACCGCATAGTCGGGCATGGCGAGGTCAATGCCGCGCCGGCGTGCGGTTTCGGCACGGTTTTCCATATAGCGGGTAACGGTGCGCTGACGGGGATCGAGGTCGAGCAGGCCGACGCGGTGGCCGAGCGTTGCGAGCGCGACCGCCGTGTGCACGGCAGTCGTCGACTTGCCGGTGCCGCCCTTCTCATTGGCGAAGACGATATGATGCGGTTGGGCGTTCGCCATCGGACCGTAAGTACCCCGTTGCTTGTCGCATTGATTCTTGACCGCCAGGCCGCGCCGTGCCTTAGCGATCGTCCCCTTTTCGAGATGCCCTTATCGGAGCCCTTCCTCCCGTGCAAACCCTCCGTGACCTGCCCGCGCTGCGGGCCGCGCTCGACGCCATCCGAAGCGACGGAAATCCTCTGGCGCTGGTGCCCACCATGGGGGCGCTGCATGACGGGCATATGGCACTGGTGGAGGAGGCGCGGCGCCATGCCAAGCATGTGGCGGTGTCGATCTTCGTCAACCCCAAGCAGTTCGGTCCGAACGAGGATCTGGACGCCTATCCGCGGCGCGAGGCGAAGGATGCGCAAATGCTGCAGGCCGCTGGTGTGGATATCCTCTGGGCGCCGAGCGTGGATGTCATGTACCCGGCGGGCTTTGCCACCACTGTTTCCGTTTCCGGCGTGAGCGAGGGGCTGGACGGCGCGGCGCGGCCCGGACATTTCGACGGCGTGGCGACGGTCGTCATCAAGCTGCTGAACCAGGTCCGGCCCGACGTCGCGCTGTTCGGGGAGAAGGATTATCAGCAGCTCGCAGTGATCCGCCGCATGGTCGCCGATCTCGACATGGACTTGAGGATCGTCGGCGTGCCGACCCAGCGCGCCGAAGACGGGCTCGCCCTCTCTTCCCGCAACGCCTATCTGAGCGAGGAAGAGCGCCGGGAAGCGCTGGCATTGCCGCGGGCGCTCGGCGAAGCGAAGCGGCAGATGGAAAAGGGCGGAACGGTCGAGGCCGCGATCGCCAAGGCGATCGCGATGCTGGCGGCGCACGGCTTCGATCCGATCGACTATGTGACGCTGTGCGATGCCGCGACGCTTGAGCCGATGACCGTCCTCGACCGGCCGGCACGGCTGCTGGGCGCGGCGAAGATCGGCCGCACGCGGCTGATCGACAATATCGCGGTCGATCCGGCCTAGAAGGGCTTTACGATCACCGCGATGACGATCACCGCGGCGGCGACGCCCGGAATCTCGTTCAGCAGCCGCAGCTGTCGGTCGGTGAGCGGGCGCTCGCCCTTTGCCAGCTTCTTCACATAGCCCGCAATCCAGCCATGATAGCCCGAGAGGGCGAGGACGAAGAGCAGCTTCAGGTGGAACCAGCCGAAATGCCAGGCGCCAATCTCCACCATCAGCATCAGGCCGAAGACCCACACCAGCGTCAGCGACGGGTTGAGGATGATCTTGAGCAGCCGCGCCTCCCGCTCGATCCAGCGTTTGTCCTCGGGCGAGCCGGGCACGGTTTCCTGATGATAGACGAAGAAGCGCGGCATCATGAACAGGCCCGCCATCAGGAAGATGACGAAGATCACATGGGCGGCCTTTACCCAGAGATAGGCGGCACCGAGCCAGGGCATCACGGAATCTCCCTCTGCCGCACATAGCTAATGAGCGCGTCGACATGGTCAATGGGGGTGTCGGGCAGGATGCCATGGCCGAGGTTGAAAATATGCGGCCGGCCGGCGAAGGCGCCGCGGATCGAGTCCACCGCCTGCCGCATCGCGTCGCCGCCCGCGATCAGGGCGAGCGGGTCGAGGTTGCCCTGCACCGGAAGCCCTTTCGGCAGGACCTGGTGCGCCCAGTGCGGATCGACGGTCTCATCGACGCCGACCGCATCGACGCCTGTGCCGCGGGCATAAGCGGCGAGCTTCGCGCCCGCGCCCTTGGGAAAGCCGATCACCGGAATATCGGGGTGCAGCGCCTTGAGCTTACGGACGATCCGGGCATTGGGCTCGATCACCCATCGCTCGAACTGGAGCGGCGAAAGGCTGCCGGCCCAGCTGTCGAAAAGCTGCACTGCCTCCACGCCCGCATCGATCTGGCCGCAGAGATAGGTGACGGTCGCGTCGACGATGGCGTCGATGATCGCGCCGAAGCGGGCCGGATCGCCATAGGCAAGGCGGCGGGCGGCGCCCTGGTCCTTGCTGCCCTGACCCGCCACCATATAGGTCGCGATGGTCCAGGGGCTTCCCGCGAAGCCGAGGAAGGTGACCGACGGGTCGAGCGCGGCCTTCACCTGGCGCACCGTTTCATAGACCGCGTCGAAGCGGGTGAAGTCGGGGACGAGGGCTGACAGATCGGTCGCGTCCAGCGTCGGTGCGAGGCGCGGCCCCTCCCCCGTTTCGAACCAGAGATGCTGGCCCATGGCATAGGGCACGATCAGGATGTCGGAAAAGAGGATGGCGCCATCGAAGCCGAAGCGGCGCAATGGCTGGAGCGTGACCTCTGCCGCAGCGGCGCTGTCATAGACGAGTTCCAGGAACCCACCCTTCTGCGCCCGCAGCGCGCGATATTCGGGCAGGTAGCGTCCCGCCTGGCGCATGAGCCACATTGGCGGCACGGCCGGCACCTTGCCCTGCAGGACGGACAGGAGCGGTTTTCCCGGAAGCGTGGCCGGCTGAACGGAAGGACCCGACATGGACTCTCTTAATATAAGATTCTGAAAAAGGATGATGGAGATAGTAGCGCGGTTGGCAGCGGGGTTTATGCGCTGTGCCCGGATTTGCCAACAGCTTGACTCCGGAAGGGGGCTGATTCCCGAATGAGTCATCATCCTCGTCCACGCAATCCACAGGCTGTGGATGGAATCGCCCGGCTGTGGGAGGCCTGTGGACAAGAATCCGGTGAATGTGGAGCGGAAACGGACGGTGATTTCGTCCGCACCCGATCCCTTGCTTTATCCACAGCCTGCTCACAAAACTGTCATCATGTCCCGCATTCACCTGCACCTGCTTTCGGATTCCACCGGCGAGACGCTGGAGAATATCGCGAAGGCGGCGATCGGGCTGTTCGAGAATGTCGAGGCGATCCGCCATTTCTGGCCCATGGTGCGATCCGAAGTCCATTTGGACCGCATCATGGAGGAGATCGCTGCCAATCCGGGCTTGGTGCTCTTCACCCTTACCAACCATCCGCTGCGGCGGCGGCTGGAGGCGCGATGCCGGGCGCTGGGCCTGCCCCATGTCGCCGCGCTGGACGGGGTGGCGGACGCCCTATCCAACATATTGGGGCAGGAAACCCGCACCCGGCCGGGGCGCAAGCACATCCTGGACGAAGCCTATTTCGCGCGGATCGAAGCGATCCAGTTCACTATCGCCCATGACGACGGCGTCGGGCACGAGAATTGGGAGGAAGCCGACATCGTGCTGGCCGGCGTGTCGCGCGCATCGAAGACGCCCACCTCCATCTACCTCGCCAATCGTGGGTACAAGACCGCCAATATCCCGCTGGTGCCGCAATCGCCGCCGCCGCGCACCCTCTTCACGCTCAAGCATCCGATGGTGGTCGGGCTGACCGTCAGTTCGGAGCGGCTGATCCAGATCCGGCGAAACCGGCTACTGTCGCTGAATCAGGCGCCCGAGACCAGCTATGTCGACAGCGACAAGGTGCAGGAGGAGCTGGCCTTTGCGCGGCGGATGTTCGCCGACAATGGCTGGCCGGTGATCGATATGACCCGGCGGTCGATCGAGGAAGCGGCGGCGGCGATCATCAACCTGTTCAACGACCGGGTGCTGGCAGAAGGGTAGGACGCATGACCATCATCCTGGCGTCGCAGAGCGCGAGTCGGCGGGCGCTGCTGGAAGCGGCGGGCGTGCCGTTCGAGGCGATGTCGCCCGGCGTGGACGAGGAGGCGGCGAAGGAGGCGCTGCGAGCGGACGGGCTGGACGCGCGGGCGCTGGCCGATGCGCTGGCGGAGCTGAAGGCGCTGCGGGTGTCGCGCCGCGTGCCGGGCGCGCTGGTGCTGGGCTGCGACCAGACGCTGAGCCTGGAAGACGGCACCATGATCGACAAGGCGGTCGACAGGGCGGACGCGGAGCGCATCCTGCGGTTGTTGTCGGGGCGGGTCCATCATCTCCACAGCGCGGCAGTGATGGCGCTGAACGGGGAGCCGGTCTGGCGCCATGTCGAACGGGTGCGGATGACGGTGCGGCCGCTGTCGGAGGATTTCATCCGCACCTATCTGGACGGCGATTGGGACGAATGCCGCTGGTGCGTCGGCTGCTACCGGATCGAAGGCCCGGGCGCGCAGCTCTTCGCGAAGGTGGAGGGCAGCCAGTTCGCGATTCAGGGCCTGCCCTTGCTGCCGCTGCTTGACTTTCTGCGCGTGCGGGGCGTTCTGGCGGCATGAGCGAGACCCTTCCCTATGCCCCACTCCCCTATGCCGAAGTGATCGGCGACCCGATCGCGCACAGCAAATCGCCGCTGATCCATAATTTCTGGCTGGAGAAGCTGGATATCGAGGCGGAGTATCGCAAGACGCATGTGACACCGGACGGACTGGCCGCCTATTTCCTCGCGCGGCGGGCCGATCCCGACTGGCTGGGATGTAACGTCACCATTCCGCACAAGATCGCGGTGATGGACTATACCGACGATCCGGGCGGCGTGCGCGAGCGGATCGGCGCGATGAACACGATTGCCAGCGAGACCGGCGGGCCGCTGATCGGCACCAATACCGATGCGGGCGGGTTCCTTCAGCCGCTGCTGCGCGACAAGTGGAAGGGCGACAGCGCCCTGCTGGTCGGCGCGGGAGGGGCAGCGCGGGCGATCCTGTTCGCGCTGGCGAGCCTGGGCGTGACCGACATCACCGTCATGGCGCGTGATCCGGCCAAGGGGCAGGCGCTGCTCGACCGGGCGGGGGTGAAGGGCCGGACGATCGGGATGGATTCACCGCTTCCCGCCGTCGACCTGCTGGTCAACAGCAGCCCGCTGGGCATGGTCGGGCAACCGGACCTGGATCTGGATCTGGCGCCGCTGCCCGAGACTGCCACCGTGTACGACATCGTCTATGTCCCGCTGGAAACCGGGCTTCTCAAGGCTGCGCGGGCGCGGGGACTGCGCACGCTCGACGGCCTCGAGATGCTGATTGGACAGGCTGCGCTCGCCTTCGATATCTTCTTCGATGCCGAAGCGCCGCGCGAGCATGACGAGGAATTGCGGGCGCTGCTCACCCGCGAGGCATGAGGATTTACGGCCTCACCGGCTCCATCGGCATGGGCAAATCCGCGGTCGCGGCGATGCTGCGGCGCGAGGGCGTGCCGCTGTTCGATGCCGATGCGGAGGTGCACCGGCTGCAGGGGCCGGGCGGGGCGCTGGTCGCAGCGATCGAGGCCCGCTTTCCCGGCACCACCGGGCCGAAGGGCGTCGATCGCGCGAAGCTGGGCGCGGCGGTGTTCGGTCAACCGCAGGAACTGAAGGCGCTGGAGGCGATCGTCCATCCGGCGGTGCAGGCGTCGCGCAGGCGGTTCCTGCAACGGTTCCGGTCCCGTCGCTTCGTGGTGCTGGACATCCCGCTGCTGTTCGAAACCCACGGGGAGCGCCGGCTGGACGGCGTGATCGTCGTCACCGCACCCGCCTGGAAGCAGCGCAAGCGCGTGCTCGCGCGGCCGGGCATGACGCAGGCACGGTTCCGCCGGATTGTCCATCTGCAAATGCCCGATGCTGAAAAGCGGCGAAGGGCCGACTATATCATCCAAACGGGCACGACCTTCGCCGCGACGCGGGGGCAGGTCCGCCGTCTGGTCGCTTGCCTTGCGGCCAAGACGGGCCGATAAGAGAAGGTCCGGTCAGACTCGGTTGAAGAGGGCGATGCGCGAGATCATTTTCGATACCGAAACGACAGGGTTCGATCCCGCCACGGGTGACCGCATGGTCGAGATCGGCTGCATCGAACTGTTCAACCGCGTGCCGACCGGACGTACCTTCCATGCCTATTACAATCCGCAGCGGCCGATGCCGGCGGCGGCGGAGGCGGTGCACGGCCTGTCCGACATCTTCCTGTCCGACAAACCCCATTTCGCCCATGGCGTCGAGGAGCTGCTGGCCTTCCTCGAGGACTCCATGCTCGTCGCGCACAATGCGCGGTTCGATTTCGGATTCCTCAATCACGAGCTGCGGCTGTGCGGTCGGCCCGAAATTTCGCTGGATCGGATGATCGACACGGTGGCGATCGCCCGGCAGCTTCACCCCGGCGCCAAGCATTCGCTCGACGCGCTTTGCACCCGCTACGGCATCGACCGCAGTCATCGCGTCAAGCATGGCGCGTTGCTCGACGCCGAATTGCTCGCCCAGCTCTACATCGAACTGACCGGCGGCCGTCAGATCGGCCTCGGCCTTGCACAGGAGGAAGCGAAAGAGACCGTCAGGGTGGAACTGGTGGAAACCGCCATGGTTCGCCCTGTTAGGCCCGCGCGCGTCTTTGCGGCGAGCGCGGAGGAACTGGAGCGGCATGCCGCGTTCATCGCGACGCTGGCAAATCCGCTCTGGCTGGAAGGAGCGCAGCCCGGCTGAACCGCCTGCGTTCCATGTCCACCGGCCCGCGCATCCGTCGCGGTCCGGCAAGAACAAGGAGAAGGCATATGGATATTCGTGTTTCCGGGCATCAGGTCGAGACGGGCGAGGCGCTCAAGGAGCATGTCTGGACCCGGCTGGAGGCGGTGGCCGAGAAATATTTTTCCCGCGCGCTTTCCGCTCAGGTGACTTTCCGACCTGCGCCGCACGGTGCCTTCCACTGCGACATCGTCTGTCATGTGATGACCGGCCTGATCCTGAAGGGAGCGGGCGAGGCGCAGGAGGCACATCCGGCCTTCGACCAGGCGGCCGACCGGATCGAGAAGCAGCTGCGCCGCTACATGCGCCGCCTGAAGGATCGCAGCATGCAGGCGGCGGCCGCCGAGGCGCAGCGGGCCAATGGCTATAGCGCCGACGAGATCGACGGCGCGGGCTACACGATCTTCGCCGTCGCGGAGGACGAGGAGGAGCCGGCGGAGGCGCCGCTGATCGTCGCCGAGACCAGGGTGGACATCCCGGAGGCCACGGTGTCGGATGCCGTGATGATGCTGGACCTGCGCAACACCAATGCGCTGCTGTTCGTCAACGCGGGGACGGCGGCCTACAACATGGTCTATCGCCGCCAGGACGGGACGATCGGCTGGGTCGAGCCGCGCGGCTGACACGACTGGAAAACGGGCCGCCGGTTGACCTTTGCCGGCCGGCGGCCTATGGGGCCGGGCTTTGGTATCCCCGGACAGCGCACAGGATGACATGAGGCTGGGCGGGGCTCGGCTGCTTCCGGATTAGACATGGTGCATTTCAACGATATCGTCGCGCCCGACGCGCTCGCAACGAGCCTGTCGGCGAACGGCAAGAAGCAATTGTTCCAGAAGATCGCCTCGATCGCCGCCCAGGCTTATGGGTTGCAGGCCGATATGGTGGGCGATGCGCTGGCGGAACGCGAGAAGCTGGGCTCGACCGGTTTCGGTGGCGGCGTGGCCATTCCCCATGCGAAGATCCCGGGGCTCGACCGGATGTGCGGCGTGGTCGTCCTGCTCGATCCGCCGGTGCCCTTCGACGCGGTGGACGAGGCGCCGGTGGACATCGTCTTCGCGCTGCTTTCCCCGGTCGACAGCGGTGCCGAGCACCTCAAGACGCTGGCGCGGGTCTCGCGTTATCTTCGCGACGAAGCCCAGGTGGTCCGGCTGCGCGGCGCCAAATCGGCCGAGGCGCTGCATGCGCTGCTGTCGGGCGGCGGGACGCGTGACGCGGCTTGAGGCTGGCGCACCGCCCAGCGGCGAGGCGGCGCATTTCCGCGCGCTTGAAAATCTCTACCGTTCGGCGCCGATCAACCGGCTGTTCCGCTCGGAGCTGGTGATTCCGGAGGCCGGGCGGTCAATCATCGAGTTCGATGTCGACGAAAGCCAATTCCATGCCGCGGGCGCGGTTCACGGCACGGTCTATTTCAAGATGCTGGACGATGCGGCCTTCTATGCCGCCAACAGCCTGGTGAGCGACCGCTTCCTGCTGACCACGGCGTTCAACCTGCTGTTCACCCGGCCGATCGGGCCGGGACGCATTCGCGCGGAGGGCCGCTGGATCAGCGGCCGGCGCCGGGTCTTCGTGGCCGAAGCCAGCCTGATCGATTCGGACGGCGAGGAAGTGGGGCGCGGCACCGGCACCTTCATGCGGTCGCAATTCGCGCTGTCGTCGCTGCCTGGCTATGGCCGCTGAACGGCTGACCAGCGCCATGCTGGCGGGCGCGCTGCTGCGCCGCGCCGGGGCGGCGGGGGGCTTTGCGACGGTGCTGGTAAAGGGGGACCCGACCAGCGGTGTCATCCTGGTCCAGGCGGTCGAAAAAGGCCAGGAAAAGGGCCTGTTCGAGCGAGTCCCCGACTATGAGGGCGGCTATCGCCTGGTGCCCTGCGGGCCTGGCCCCGAGGCCGACGCCGAAGCGAGATCCGCCTATGTGGAACGCCGCCGCCGCGCCGATCCGGACCTGTGGATCATCGAACTCGACATCGCGGAAGCAGAACGGTTCGCCGCTGAAACGATCTGCTGATCGTTGACAGCCCGCGATGAGGCGGGCAGAGGCGCGCGCACGCTTCAATGCGCAGGTTGCCGCATTCGTCCATGGGGGGCGGACGCGGTAAACACGCAGACGGGGGGCGGCCCGACGTCGCACGAGATGGGTTTTAGAACGCGGCGTTTTCGGCCAAGAACCGCATGTTCCAGAGTTTCAATGAGTTTTCGACTGAAAGCCGCGATTGCCGTGGCCCTTCTGCTGTCCGCTACTGCGGCGGCCACTTCTTCCGACATGACGCGTGCTGCCGAAGCGACGCTGTCGACTGGATCCCTCCCGGGGATCACCGAGCTTGAAGCTCCTGCGGCTGGCCGGAAGCCCGCCGTGGTCTTTGCGGCGCCGCGCGAGATCGTGCAGCCGACCGCCCCGGTCCACAAGAGCGATACGCCCAATTTCAACGAAGGTTCCGAGCCGGCATCCAGCCTGGCTGCCCTGGTCGACGCGCAAGGCGCGCCCGAGGCGCTGGACGACGAGATGAAGTGCCTGGCCGGCGCCGTCTATTTCGAATCCAAAGGCGAGAGCCTGGAAGGCCAGCTGGCCGTTGCGCGCGTGATCATCAACCGCGCCAAATCCGGCCGTTTCGCCGACAGCCTGTGCGGCGTGGTGTACCAGCCCAGCCAGTTCAGCTTCGTGCGCGGCCGCGGCATGCCCCCGATCCGCCTGGAGAGCCGCGACTGGCGCGAGGCCGTCGCCATCGCCAGAATCGCCATGGCTGACAGCTGGGACAGCAAGGCCGAAGGCGCGCTGTTCTTCCACGCCCGCCGCGTTTCGCCGGGCTGGGGCAAGGCCCGCCTGGCGCTGATCGACAATCACGTCTTTTACCGCTGATCGGCGATCTGATCGCGGGTTGAGAGGCCGATTCGGGAAGGCTCGAATCGGCCTTTTCATTTGTTCCCTTCCTGTTCTAGGGTGGGGCCATGGAGTCCGACCTGACCGACAGTTGCTCGCCGCTGACAGACGGCACGGCGCTGGCCGTGGCGCGCGGCACGCTGCGCCTGTTCTTCCGCCATGACATGAGCGGCATCCTGGAAGTGCCACTGCCCAATGGACGGCGGGCCGACATCATGGCGATCGACGGGGCCGGTCGGATTACCATCGTCGAGATCAAGTGCAGCCGCGCCGACCTGCTGGGCGACATGAAGTGGCCGGACTATTTCGATTATTGCGACCGCTTCTTCTGGGCGGTGCCGTCCGGGTTCGAGTTGGGGCTGTTCGAGAGCGAGGCGCTATGGCCGGGGCGCACCGGGCTGATCGTCGCGGACCAATATGATGCCGAACTGGTGCGGCCCGCGCCGATGGAGCCGCTGGCGGCGGCACGGCGCAAGGCGGAGACGCTGCGCTTCGCCCGGCGCGCGGCACGGCGCCTGACCGCGCTCGCCGACCCGGATCATGCCGCCGAGATCGGGTGGTAGCTTGAACGGAGCAAGCGAATATGCGTTCACATTTGGAGTTTCGCTCGGTGGAATTAATCGATTCCTCCGAAAGCGTCGATAGTCCGGCGGGAGAAACGGTTGCGCGTTTGCTGGCGGAAGCCTTGCCTCGCTATGGCTTCCAGATCGAAGGAGTCGCACCGGAGGATTGGGGATGGCGCTTGCTGGTCGCCAATGAGCGCTTTCCGCTTTGGATCGGGTGTGGGCGCTATCTGGAGTATGCGGACGGTCATCTTTGCTTCATCGAGCCATCCACCCGTTATGTGCGTCGCTGGTTTCGAAGAATTCCCACCGAGACCGTGGTGGAGAGGCTAGCTACGGCGCTTGAAGAAAGCATCAGCCAGTGCGGGAAGGCACAGGCCCTGCGCTGGTGGACTGATACGGAAATCGGCACAACCTAAGTCCTGTGATACCGTCATATCAGGATCACTAGCGAACAAGCTAATGGCGTGCGTCGTTGGCTTATGACCGTCCTTTTTTCAGAACACGGGGCCTTGTACGGGGCCTGTGGGCTTGGCGGTCGTCTTGGCGGCTTCCAGCGCCTCGACCAGGCCCGGAGTCCGGTTGTCGCGGGTCGCATAGTCCTTGGCGGACATGCCGGCGAGGGTGTCGCGCTTGTCGGGGCTGGCGCCGTTGGCGACCAGAAGGCGGACGAGGCCGACGTCGCGCAACTGTACCGCGCGGATGAGCGGGGTTTCGCCGCTGCTATTCGCCTTGTCCACCTGCGCCTTGTAGGTCAGCAGCGTGGTCACCCCTTCCTCGAAACGGGCCTGCACCGCGTCCATGAGGGGCGTGTTGCCGTCATTGTCGGTGAGGTTGGGGTTGGCGCCCTTGGCGAGCAGGAAGCCGAGCCAGGTGTTGTCCCGGCGGGCAACGACAATGTGCAGCGCGGTTTCCCCGCTGTTGACGTCGCGGCTGTTGACGAGGGTGGAGCCGGGCTTCTGAAGGAAGTCGGTAACCTTCTGCCCGTCCTTTTCCTTCACGGCCTTGAGGAAATTATAATTGTCCGAAAACTGCGCATGGGCGGCCATGGGAGCCGCCGCCGCCAGGGCAAGCGCCGCTGCCCGGCCGATGCCCATCCAAGCCGAAAACCCGTTCTTCATCGTCCTGCGCCCCGTCTTGTTTGCAAAAGCGCCCATAGCAGGGCATGGCTGGCGGTGCCATGAACAAAGCTCTGACCCTTGTCGCCCTGCCCGTCCTGGCGCTGCTCGCCGCCTGCAATATGGGAGGTGGCGGCAATGCATCAAGTGAGCAGGGCGAGCTGGCAGGCGCGCGGATCGGCGCGCCCTTCACCCTGACCGACCAGGATGGGAAAAGGGTGAAATGGGACGATTTCCGGGGCAAGTACCGGATCGTCTATTTCGGCTATACCTATTGCCCCGACGTCTGCCCGATCGACCTGCAACGCATCATGCAGGCCTTCACCCGGTTCGAGAAGGCCGAGCCGGCCCTGGCCGCGAAGGTGCAGCCGATCTTCATCAGCGTCGATCCCGAGCGCGACACTCCTGCGGTCGTGAAGATCTATGCCGCGGCTTTCCACCCGCGCCTGATCGGCCTGACCGGCACGCCGCAGGAGATCGCGAAGGTCGCGAAGGATTTCGCCGTGCTCTACAATGCCGAGAAGGCCGAGGGGGCGAGCGGCTATCTGGTAAGCCACAGCCGCACGCCCTATCTGTTCGATCCTGACGGCAAGCCGGTCGCGCTGGTGCCGGTCGACGATCCGGCGACGCCGGTGGACGAGGGTGCGCCCGACGCGGTGCTCGCCTTCCTCGAGAAATGGGTGAAGTGACGGACTTCTGGGAAAAGCCGCTGGACCAGCTCGACCGCGCACAGTGGGAAGCGCTGTGCGACGGCTGCGGCAAATGCTGCCTGCACAAGGCCGAGGACGAGGATACCGGGCGCATCTATCCCACCAACGTCGCCTGCCGCCTGCTCGACCGGCATAGCGGGCAATGCACCAACTACCGCGAGCGCCGGACCTTCGTGCCCGACTGCGTGCGGCTGACGCCGGCGAAGGTGCGGACCATCAGCTGGCTGCCGCGCACCTGCGCCTATCGCCTGCGGGGCGAGGGCAAGCCGCTGCCGGAATGGCATTATCTGATCTGCGGAGACCGGGAAGCGGTGCACCGCGCGGGGGAATCCGTGCGGGGATGGACCGTGGCCGAAGCGGAGGCGGGCGACTGGGAGCATCATCTTGTCGACCGGGAGCTCTGAAGCGGCGATCCTGATTGATGGCGTCGCGCTGCCGGTGCGGGTGCGGCGGTCGGCGCGGGCGCGGGGCTATCGGCTGTCGCTCGACGGGGTGAAGGGCGAGCTGCGGCTGTCGATGCCGGCACGGGCCAGCCTGAAGCGCGCGCTGGGCTGGGCACAGGGACATGAAGGCTGGGTGCGGGCGCAGATGGCGGCGCGGCCGGCGGTGACCCGGCTGGTGGACGGCGCGGTCTTTCCGCTGGAAGGGCGCGAGGTGCGCATCCGCTGGATCGAGGGCGCCACGCGGACGATCAAGCTGGAGGAGGGCCGGCTGGAGGAGGACCAGCTGTTGCTGGGCGGTCCGGCCGAGGCAGTGGGCGGGCGGGTGCTGCGCTGGCTGCAGGCGCGGGCTAAGGCGGTGCTGGAGGCCGAGACGCGGGAGCTGGCGGAGCGGCACGGGCTGCGCGTCGCATCGGTGGGCGTGGGCGATCCGCGCAGCCGTTGGGGAAGCTGCGCGTCGAGCGGGGCGATCCGCTACAGCTGGCGGCTGATCCTCTGCCCGCCAGAGGTCCGGCGGGCGACGGTGGCGCACGAACTGGCGCACCTGCTGCACATGGACCACAGCCCGGCCTTTCATGCGGCCCATGCGCGGATCTATGGAGCCGACCCCCGGCCGGCGCGGGCCTGGCTACGGGCGCAGGGCGCTGGATTGCACCGCTACACGGCTTGAGGAGTCGCTTCCGGGCAAAGATGATCGCGGTCCCTGGGATAGGGCAAGCCGCAGTCGGGGCAGGAGACATGGCTGCCCGGCATGAGGCCGTGGGTCACGGCCACGCGTTCGTCGAAGACATAGCAGTCGCCCTGCCAGCGGCTGTCCTCCACCGGCATTTCTTCCAGATAGCGCAGGATGCCGCCGCGCAGGTGATAGACCTGGTCGAAACCGCGCGCCTTCGCCAGCGCGGTCGACTTTTCGCACCGTATGCCGCCGGTGCAGAACATCGCGATCTTCGGCGAGCGGCCCTGGTCCCGCAGCCTTGCGGCGAAATCGTCGAACCAGGCGGGAAATTCGCGAAAGGAGCGCGTGCCCGGATCGAGCGCCCGGTCGAAGGTGCCGCAGGCGACCTCATAGGCGTTGCGGGTGTCGATGACGATCGTGTCGGGATCGGCGAGGAGGGCGTTCCATTCGACAGGGTCGATATGGGTGCCGGCCTGCGCTGCGGGATCGAGGTCGCCAGCGCCAAGGGTCACGATCTCCGCCTTCACCTTCACCTTCATGCGGGCAAAGGGCGGGCTGTCGGCCGTCGCATATTTGACGTCCAGATCGGCGCAGTCCGGCAGCGCGCGGATATGGGCGATGAGGGCATCAATGCCCTTGGCACTGCCCGCCACGGTGCCGTTGATCCCTTCTTTGGCGAGGATCAGCGTGCCGCAGGTGCCGAGGTTGGCACACAAGGCGGACAGCGAGGCGGCCATAAGATCGGGATCGTCGAAACGGGCGAAGCGGTAGAGCGCGGCAATGATCATGGGGGAGTCCATCGCACGCCCATAGCGGGTCCGCCGCCCTCTTGAAAGCGGCGGCCAAGGCGCGCATAGCGGGGTGATGGTTCCCCTTTCGTTCGCGGGTCATGATTTCCTGGCGCTGCCGGAAGCGGCGCTCTACTGGCCGGCGCAGCGCGCGCTGCTGGTCGCCGACCTGCATTTCGAAAAGGCGAGCTGGTTCGCGCGCTTCGGCCAGTTCCTGCCGCCGCACGACAGCCAGGCCACGCTGGACATGATCGAAGTGCTGGTGCGGCGTACCGGGGCAAGGGCGGTATGGTCGCTGGGAGACAGCTTCCACGATGCGGATGGCGCGGCGCGACTGGACCGGGCGACGCGGCACAGGCTGGAGGCGCTGACCGGGACGCTGGACTGGATGTGGATCACCGGCAATCATGACGTCGCCATGGCCGAGACCCCGGGAGGCCGGCGGGTGGCGGAGGCGGAGGTCGCCGGCATTCTGCTGCGCCACGAGGCGGAACCCGATGAACGCCGCCCGGAGATTTCCGGCCACTTCCATCCCAAGCTGCGGGTCACGCTGCGCGGGCGGCATGTGTCGCGGCGCTGCTTCGTGGGAAGCGAATCGAAGCTCATCCTGCCGGCGCTGGGGGCACTGACCGGCGGGCTGGATGCGGGCCATGGCGAGATCCGCCGGGCGGTGGGGCCGGGCGCGGCGGCGCTGGTCCCGGTTTCCGATCGGCTGCTGCGCTTTCCCCTTACGTAAGGTTTCCGCTACGGAAACCCGAATTTAAGCCGTTGCCCTTATGTCACAAGGCATGAGAGATCGGTCACTTCCTATTCCGAAATCCGCAGAAAAGCTGGCGACTCTTGCCTTTGGTCCCCTGTGGCATCATAGTCAGGGTCCGACAACCGACGTGGCAAAGCGACGCGGTGCAGGAGAGGAGCATCTGATATGACACACAGGAGCCTTTGGCTGCTGTCAGCCGGTATTTACGCGCTGGCGGCTGCCGTTTCCCCGGCCTATGCGCAGGATGAAGCTGCGCCCCAGGCTGCCGAGGAGCAGAGCGGCGCCGATATCATCGTTACCGCCACCCGCCGCGCGAGCCCGCTGTCCGACGTGCCGATCGCCGTGTCGGCAGTGACGGCGCAGGCGATGCAGAACAGCGGCGCGACCGACATTCGCACGCTCAACCAGCTGGCGCCGTCGCTGCTGGTGTCGTCCACCGGTACGGAGGCCAATGGTTCGGCCCGCATCCGCGGCATCGGCACGGTGGGCGACAATCCCGGCCTGGAAAGCTCCGTCGCGGTGTTCATCGACGGCGTCTATCGGTCGCGCACCGGCGCGGGCCTGAACGAGCTGGGCGAGATCGAGCGGGTCGAGGTGCTG
Source organism: Sphingobium ummariense RL-3 (assembly GCF_000447205.1). Classification (GTDB taxonomy): domain Bacteria; phylum Pseudomonadota; class Alphaproteobacteria; order Sphingomonadales; family Sphingomonadaceae; genus Sphingobium; species Sphingobium ummariense. The sequence continues at coordinate 126,125 of NZ_AUWY01000112.1, forward strand.
CGCGGGCCGCAGGGAACGCTGTTCGGTCGCAATGCGTCGGCGGGCCTGATCAACATCGTCAGCAAGGCGCCGGAATTCACCTTTGGCGCCAAGGGTGAGATCACTTACGGTAATTACGACTTCTGGCGGCTGTCGGGCCGTGTGACCGGGCCGATCAGCCAGTCGATCGCGCTGAGCCTGGACGGGGTCTGGTCGAAGCGCGACGGCTTCTACAAGCTGGTGGACGCGAGCGGCAACAAGGTGGGCGACACGAACGACCGCGACCGCTATTTCCTGCGCGGGCAGGCGCTGATCGAGCCGAGCGACGCGCTCTCCATCCGACTGATCGGCGATTACACCCATCGCGACGAGAGCTGCTGCGGCGCGTCCTATGTGGAGACGCGCGAGCGGCGGCCGGCGGCAGGGGGCGGCTACACAACTGCGCCGTTCAATCGCATCTCGGCGATCCTGGCCGGGCAGGGCAGCGTCTTTCCGGCCGATCCCTATGACCGCGAGCTGACCATCACCGAGGGCCGTAACTATGTGAGCAAGCTCAAGGACTGGGGCGTGTCGGGCGAGATCAACTATGATCTGGGCGCAGCGAAGCTGACCAGCATCACCGCCTATCGCAACTACAAGTCCCGCGACTATGGCGACTACGACTATTCCGGCGCGGACCTGCTCTACCGCGATCCCAACACCTTCCGGCAGTTCCGCACCTTCACCCAGGAATTGCGGCTGCAGGGATCGGCGTTCGGCGAGATGCTCGACTGGCTCGTCGGCGGCTATTACGCCCATGAGAAGCTGACGCTGGAGGACAATATCCGCTTCGGCGCCGACTATGGGCGCTTCGCGGCCTGCCGCCTGATGGCGGGCGCGGGCGCGACCAGCAACTTCACCGCACAGCAGCTTGCCGCCTGCGGCAGCGGGCTGGCGACGCAGGCGCTGATCACCGGCACGCAGGCCAATCTGAATGCCGGCCTGGCGCCCGCCATCCGCGCGAGCCTGATCGCGCAGGGCATGCCCGCGGCGCAGGCGACGGCGGTCGCGAACGCACAGGCCGGCGCGATCTCGACCGGGCTCGGCAACGGCCTGCGCGCGCTCGCGGCGATCCCGGAAGGGAGCGGCGACGTGGCGTCGCGCTATTATCAGACCAGCGAGAACTGGGCGCTGTTCACGCATAATATCATCCATCTGACCCGCCGGCTCGATCTGACCCTGGGGCTGCGCTACACGCATGAAAGCAAGCGCTTTTCCGCCGATTTCAACAACAACAACGCGACCTGCGCGGCGTTGCAGCCGGCGCTGTCGCCGATCGCGACCAACCCGCAGCTGGGCAGCGCGGCGGCGCTGGCCGGCGGCATCCTGACGCTGGGATGCCTGGGCAACGCGTCGACGACTCTCAACGCCCTCGACCTCAACGACCGGATCAGCGACGGCGAGCTGTCGGGTACGGCGGTGCTGTCGTGGAAGCCGATCGACGCGCTGCTGCTCTACGGCAGCTATTCGAAGGGGTACAAGGCGGGCGGTTACAATCTCGACCGCTTCCAGCTCGGATCGACCGGGCTGAACGTCATTCCCGCGGTGTTCGCGCCGCGGACCAACGCCGACGTCACCAGCCTGCGCTTCGCGGCGGAGAAGGTCGATGCCTTCGAGATCGGCCTGAAATACAGCCAGCCCAAATGGAGCGCGAATATCGCGGCGTTCCGGCAGGAGTTCAAGAATTTCCAGCTGAACACCTTCAACGGCACCAGCTTCGTCGTGCAGAACATCAACGGGTGCGACAGCGCGCTGAGCGCGGCGCGGACCTGCGCGGAGGAGGATGTGGCGCCGGGGCTGGTCAGCCAGGGCATCGAGCTGGAGCTGTCCGCCACGCCGATCCGCAATTTCCGGGTGACGGGCGGCTTCACCTGGGCGCGGGCGAAGTTCGCCGACCGGCTGGTGGGCAGCGGCGACGGCCGGGTGCCGCTCGATCCCGCGCTGTTCCTGCTGCCCGGCGCGATCAATTCCAACGCGCCGCAATCGGTGACGACCGCCAGCGTTTCCTGGACGCCGGAGATCGGATCGAGCGGGCTTTCCGCGCTGTTCTATGTCGATGGCCGCATGACCAGCGGGTACAATACCGGGTCCGACCTGTTCCCGGAGAAATATCAGGACGGCTATGCCATCGTGAACGCCCGCGTCGGCATCCGCGGCAAGGACCAGCGCTGGGCGGTGGAGTTCTGGGGCCAGAACATCTTCAACCAGGACTATACGCAGGTGGCGTTCAGCAGCCCGCTCCAGTCGAGCAGCCCGGCGACGTCGACCACGGGGCAGTTCGCGCAGGGCGCGCCGATGGCGAACCAGCTCGTCTCCGCCTATCTGGCGGAACCGCGCACCTACGGCATCACGCTGCGCGGGAGTTTCTGAGCATTCCCCTCCCGCTCGCCGGCACCGGGCGGGCGGGAGCGGGACGTTCGCCGAACAGCGCGGTACCGACGCGGATGTCGGTGGCGCCGAGCATGATGGCGGTCTCGAAATCGCCCGACATGCCCATGGAGAGGCGCGGGAGTCCTTCCTCCCGCGCCATCTTCGCGAGCAGGGCGAAATAGGGCGCGGGCTCGACATCGGCGGGGGGCACGCACATCAGGCCGAGCAGCGGGATGTCCGCTGCGCGGGCGACTGCGATCAGCGCGGGCGTTTCGGCGATGGGACAGCCGCCCTTCTGCGCCTCGCCGCCGATATTGACCTGGACATAGCAGGGGATGCGGCGGCCCGCCTTGTCCATCGCCTTCGCCAGCGCGGCAAGCAGCGAGGGGCGGTCGAGCGAGTGGATGACGTCGAACAGGGCGACGGCGTCCTCCGCCTTGTTCGACTGAAGCTGGCCGACGAGATGCAGGGCGATGTCGGCATGCTCCTCGCGCAGGGCGGGCCATTTGGCCTGCGCCTCCTGCACGCGATTCTCGCCATAGACGCGCTGGCCGGCTGCGATCAGCGGGCGGATCGCGTTGGCGTCCTGGGTCTTGGATATGGCGATGAGGGTGACGTCGTCCGCGGTGCGGCCAGTGAGGCGGGCGGCGCGGTCCATGGCGTCGCGCACGGCGGAGAGGCGTTCTGCGGCTTCGATGCTGTCGGTCGTCATGCGGGCTGCTATAGGCCAGCGGCATGACCCGCCGCCACCGCAAATCCGTGCCGACGACCTGGCTGATGACCGACGAGCGGGTGGACGCGGCGGCGCTGCTGGCGGCTGCGGCCAGGCTGCCGAAGGGGCGGGGGGGCATCGTGTTCCGCCATTACCGGACGGCGGCGGCCGAGCGGCGCGCCCTGTTCCTGCGGTTCCGGGCGATCGCGCGGCGACGGCGGCTGGTGCTGCTGCTGGCGGGATCGGCGCGGCGGGCGATGGTTTGGGGGGCGGATGGCTGGCATGGGCCGGGGCGGCACCAAGGGGGCAAGTGGCTTCACGGCATGGCGGTGCATGATGCCCGCGAGGTTGTGGCGGCGCGGCGGGCGAGGGCCGATGTGGTTTTCCTGTCGCCGTTGTTTCCGACCCGCTCCCATCCCGGGGGCCGGGCCTTGGGTCGTGTGCGGTTTTCAGCGTTGGCGAGGGGCATCGACGTTCCCGTCATGGCGCTGGGCGGTGTGCGGGCCAGCCATCGCCGGTTGCTGCCGACAATAGGCGCAGCGGGATGGGCGGCGATCGACGGGCTGACGGGTTAGGCTTTGAAGTGGTTCTGCTGTGAAGGGCCGCACTCAGTTGGAACGTCGGCCCGGAGACTGGTAGAAATCTGGATGGTCGGCAAACGACCATTTTTTGCGCTTGGGCTTGCGCCTGCCGTTTCCCGTTAGCAGACTTAATAGGATGCATTGCCTTAAGGTATCGGCATGGCAAATTGTTAATTAGTCGCACATAAACGGAAGCCTCGATGCATGAGCCTCGGGGGCTATATGACGGCACGCCGATTTACATTCCGCTGGCTTTTAGCAGTCGTCATGCTGCTGCTTTTTGTCCTCGCATTTCCCTTTGTTCTCCCACCTCTGGTTCGCGCGACCGGATGTGAGAAAGTAGGAGGCGCCTGTGGAGCGATGGCTCTAGTTTTGGGCATCTATTTGCGGTTTCCTGTCGTGATGGGCGTCGGCGGCTATCTCGCGTTCCTAGGCTCAGGACTCGTTGATCACAGCCAGAAGAGCACGGTAGCTGCGAGAGCGATGGCGGAGAAGAAGACGGTTGGGCAGCGGTCGTAGCGGGTTGCCACACGGCGCCAGTCTTTCAGGCGGCCGAACATGATCTCGATGCGGCTGCGGCGTTTGTATCGGCGCTTGTCGTATTTCACTGGAAAGGAACGGGATTTCCGGCCCGGGATGCAGGGCGTGATGCCCTTTTGCTCGAGCGCGTCCCTGAACCATTCGGCGTCATAGCCCCGGTCAGCCAGCATCCACTGCGCCTTGGGCAGATCATCGAGCAGGGCTGCCGCGCCGGTGTAATCGCTGATCTGGCCGGCCGTGATGAAGAAGCTCAAGGGGCGGCCGTTGGCATCGGTGACGGCGTGAAGCTTGGTGTTCATGCCGCCCTTGGTCCGTCCGATCAGGCGGCCGAGATCCCCTTTTTTACCCCAAGGCTGGAAGCCGTGCGGTGGGCCTTGAGATAGGTCGCATCGATCATGAGGGTCTGCGGTTCGGCTTTCTGGGCGGACAGACCCTCCATCATCCGGCCAAACACGCCCATCTCGCCCCACCGTTTCCATCGGTTGTAGAGCGTCTTGTGCGGACCGTATTCCCTGGGCGCGTCTCGCCAGCGCAGCCCGTTGCGATTGACGAAGATGATCCCGCTCAGCACCCGCCGGTCATCAACCCGAGGCTTGCCGTGACTCTTGGGAAAATACGGCGACAAACGCGCCATCTGCTCGTCCGTCAGCCAATACAGGTCGCTCATGCTCAGTCTCCTCGCGGAGCCTGAATCACATCGCTCTCAGCCAATCAATGGGTCCTGAGCCTAACTTGGAAACGATCACAATTAGTTGGCGCGCATCCTTGGGTGTTCATATTTGTCGTTTTAATGTATTTCGCGGCGCTTCCTTTTCTTTTTGCGTTTGGTAACTTCTGGGGGGCGAGCTTTGCACTTGGCGTCATCATCATAGCAGGACCATTGGCCGTTCTCACTATGCTGCTAGCCACGTTGATCGCACTAAGCTGTTTGCCTGATGGGATTAGAGCGTGGCATGGTACGCCGCGACTTGCCACGCTGATTGCTGGTGGAATTGCGCTGCTCTTCACCTTTGACCAGTGGCTAAGGGGCCTGACATTGGTGCCTTTCATTGGCAGGTTGCTGCGATCAGTCTTTCTTCCAGTTCGAAGGGCTGCTGTGGTGCTTATACATTCGGTTGGTGTTAGTGGTTTACTGGTCGTGACACTGGCTTTGGTCTTTTCGCTCACATTTTGGGTTATCGCTGCACGGAACATCAGTGTCAGCGCTGAGAACTTGCCTCCAAATTGACGGCGGCTTTCCTCATATTCGTCCCGAAACCTGCCAGTCCCCTTCCCACCCAAGTTCCCGCCGTTGAGCGTCCTTGGCATTTGTCCGGTCTGTATACGCTCCTACTGTGGCAGGAGCACAGTGCTCACCATAACAGACAGGTCGTCAGCCAAGGATCTGCTTTATCGGGAGCACCGCGATGACGAAAAGCGCGATCACGGCCCATCCCTCCCATGTCCGGGGACACCAGCCGAAGCCGATCCGTTTCGGGCCGAACCATGTGCGGGGATCATTCATGCGTCGCTCCCTTGCCGGGGCCGTTCCGCCGTCAGGGCGAAGCGGTCAAGCGATCAGAATTTGAAGATGGTGCCCAGATAGACGGCCTGGCTGTCCTGGCGGTCGTCGGTCATCGGCGTCAGGCGGGCGGCGTTGTTGTTCAGGCGCACGCCGGCGGTGACGTTGAGATTGCGGGTCAGCGAATAGGAGCTGGCAAGATCCAGCGAATAATCCTTCTCGCCGCTGGGATTGCGGACGGTCGCCGCCGGTTCGCGCCGGCTTTCGAGCAGCACCTTGGTGCTGAAACGATCTTTCTTCCCGTCATCCAGCGAGAAATTCTTGGCGTCCACCATGGTTTCGACCGGCACGGGATCGAGCGCCTTGCGGCCGACCGATTCGGGCAGGGCGAACTTGCGCCAGTTGTGGGCGCTGTTCAGCGTGAAGGCCATCGGCTTGATGTCGACCGGGTCGATGGTGCGGTTGATCGCCACCCGGGCATCGTCGGCGCGCACCATCACGGTGATCGACCGCTGGCCGCTGACCGACCCGCTGGTCGGGGTAAAGCGGAACCGTTCCCCCCCCGCCGAGGCCGCGACCTTCGCATAGGCGGCCGCAAGGCGCGGATCCTTGATGCTGGGCGTGAAGGAGGAGATGCTGCCGAGCGCGCCGAGCGAGACCGGGACCTGGGACCGAAGCTGCGCGAGGTTGGCGCCGGCACCGATCGCCGGAGACAGCATGAAGCCGGCCACAGCCGCAGCCGCTCCCGCCAATGCCAAATGTCCCCTATTCACGCGCATGGTGCGAATCTCGTCCCCGCCGACTGATTTACAAGACGCATTAGCCGGGAAAAGGCACCATTGGCTAGGGCGGGGAATCCCTTTTTGTCTGAGCTGTTGCACAGAGCACACAGACTCCGCTCACGCTGGATGCCGAAGGGGCGCGTCACCTGCCCCTATCCCGGCCGCTCCCCCTTGCCCAATGATGCGCGTCGACTATAGAAGCGGGGCGTTTTTCTCCGTTCTGACAGGACAAGCCTGATGGCCCGCCGTGTTTCCGCTCCCCTTTCCGCCGGTCTGCTGCTGGCCGCGATCCTGCCGCTCGCCGCTTGCGGGGGCGGATCGAAGGACCGGCCCAAGGCGGATCTCGCCGCGTCGAAGGTCACGACGATCGGCGTCAACAGCTATTTGTGGCGGGCGACGCTCGACACCATCGGCTTCATGCCGCTGGTGCAGACGGATTCGAACGGTGGCGTGATCGTCACCGACTGGTACGCCAATCCGAACAGCCCCAATGAGCGGATGAAGCTGACCGTGTCGATCCTGGATCAGGACCTGCGCGCCGACGCGCTGCGCGTCGCGGCGAGCCGGCAGGTGAGCCAGGGCGGCCAGTGGGTCGACGCCCCGGTGCAGGCCGCGACCGTGCAGAAGCTGGAGGAAATCATCCTTACCAAGGCCCGCGACCTGCGCCGCATGGCGATTTCCGGATAAGCTCCCGCTTCTTCGTTTTCTTCGTTTTCGAGTCTCAATGAAGGGCTGGGCTTTTCGAAAGCTCAGCCCGAACGCATTTGGCAGGAAAGACTATGCAAAGGCGCTTCAACCCGTTCGAGGCCGATGCCCGCTGGCAGGCCGCCTGGGACGAGAAGCAGACGTTCCGGGCGTCCGACGTCAGCGACAAGCCGCGATCCTATGTGCTGGAGATGTTCCCTTACCCCTCGGGGCGCATCCATATCGGCCATGTCCGCAACTATTCGATGGGCGACGTGCTGGCGCGGTTCCGCCGGATGACCGGGCATGAGGTGCTGCACCCGATGGGCTGGGACGCCTTCGGCATGCCGGCCGAGAATGCCGCGATGGAGAAGAAGGTCCATCCGGGAAGCTGGACCCGCGAGAATATCGCCAACATGAAGGCGCAGCTGAAGAAGCTGGGATTCGCGCTGGACTGGAGCCGCGAGCTGGCGACGTGCGAGCCCGATTATTACGGGCAGGAGCAGGCGCTGTTCCTCGACATGCTGGAAGCGGGCCTGGTCTATCGCAAGGAGAGCGCGGTCAACTGGGACCCGGTCGACATGACCGTGCTGGCCAACGAGCAGGTGATCGACGGCAAGGGCTGGCGGTCGGGCGCGCCGGTCGAGAAGCGCAAGCTCAGCCAGTGGTTCCTGAAGATCACCCAGTTCGCCGACGACCTGCTGGAAGGGCTGAAGACGCTCGACCAGTGGCCCGAGAAGGTGCGGCTGATGCAGGAGAACTGGATCGGCCGGTCGGTCGGCCTGCAGTTCCGCTTCGCCCCCGTCGCGCCCTTCGACCAGGAGATCGAGGTCTATTCGACCCGGCCCGACACCATCTTCGGCGCGAGCTTCGTGGCGATCGCGGCGGACCATCCGGTGGCGCAGCGGATTGCGAAGGATAATCCAGCAGCCGCGGCCTTCATCGAAAAGTGCAAGGAAGGCGGCACCACCGCGGCCGAGCTGGAGACGGCGGAGAAGCTAGGCTTCGACACCGGCCTGTCGATGGTCCATCCGTTCGACCCGGAATGGCAGCTGCCCGTCTTCATCGCGAACTTCGTGCTGATGGACTATGGCACCGGCGCGGTGATGGGCGTGCCGGCGCACGACCAGCGCGACCTGGATTTCGCGCGCAAATATATGCTGCCGGTCGAACGCGTGGTCGCCGCCGAAGGCGACGCGCAGGCGCCGATTCATGACGAGGCCTATGTTGGGCCGGGCCGGCTGGTGAACAGCCGATTCCTGGACGGCATGGCGGTGGAAGACGCCAAGGCCGAGGTGATCCGCCGCGCCGAGGCGGAGGGCTGGGGCCAGGGCACCACCGTGTTCCGCCTGCGCGACTGGGGCGTGTCGCGCCAGCGTTATTGGGGCACCCCGATCCCGGTCATCCATTGCGACGATTGCGGCCCCGTGGGCGTCCCCAAGGACCAGCTGCCCGTGCTGCTGCCCGAGGATGTGACCTTCGACATTCCCGGCAATCCGCTGGACCGGCATCCGACCTGGAAGCATGTCGATTGCCCGCGATGCGGCAAAGCGGCGCGGCGCGAGACCGACACGCTGGACACCTTCGCCGATTCGAGCTGGTACTTCATCCGCTTCGCCAGCCAGCCGCAGGACCGGCCGTTCGACCGCGAGACGGTGGAGAAATGGCTGCCCGTCGGCCAGTATATCGGCGGCGTGGAACATGCGATCCTGCACCTGCTCTACGCCCGTTTCTGGACCCGCGCGTTGCAGCATATGGGGCAGCTGGGTTTCGCCGAGCCGTTCACCGGCCTGTTCACCCAGGGCATGGTGACGCACGAGACCTACAAGGCGGGCGATGGCAGCTGGCTGTCGCCGGGCGAGGTCAAGAAGACCGGCGACGATTATGTCCATATCGAGAGCGGCGCGCCGGTAACGGTGGGCCGCGTCGAAAAGATGTCCAAGTCCAAGAAGAATGTCGTCGATCCCGATGACATCATCGCCCAATATGGCGCGGACGCGGTGCGATGGTTCATGCTGTCGGACAGTCCGCCCGAGCGCGACCTGCCCTGGACCGAGGCGGGGATCGAGGGATCGTGGCGCTTCGTCAACCGGCTGTGGCGGCTGTTCGGCGAAGCGGACGGCGCCGCGGAAGGGCAGGATAGGGCGCTCGACCGCAAGCTGCACCAGACCATCGATGGCGTGGCGAAGGATATCGAGGCGCTGAGCTTCAACAAGGCGGTCGCCAAGATATACGAGCTGACCAATGCGGTGGAGAAGGCGAAGCCGTCCGCGTCGCGCACCGGCGCGATCCGTACGCTGGCGCTGCTGGTCGCGCCGATGACGCCGCATCTGGCCGAGGAAGCCTGGGCCGATATGGGCGAACAGGGCCTGATCGCCGACGCCGCCTGGCCGGCGGTCGACCCGGCGCTGCTGGTCGAGGATGAGGTCACCATCGCCTGCCAGGTCATGGGCAAGCTGCGTGACACCATCACCGTGCCCAAGGGGACGGCGAAGGAGGAGCTGGAGAGGCTGGCGCTGGCCGCGCCCAATGTCGTGCGGACGCTGGACGGAGCGGTGCCCAAGAAGGTGATCGTGGTGCCCGACCGGCTGGTCAATCTGGTGGTTTGACGCAACATCCGTTTGCGCAGTGCGGGGCTTCGACAAGCTCAGCCCGAACGGATATAGGACTGGCTCATGAACCGTGCTTTGCCCCTGCTTGCCCTCTGTCTCCTCACCGCCTGCGGGCTGCGTCCGGTCTATAGCGGTGGCAGCCAGGGCGCGGTGGCGCGGTCGCTGGGCAATGTCGAGGTGCAGGCGATCGAGGGCAAGGCCGGCTGGCTTATGCGCAATGCGCTGAACGACCGGCTGGCGCCGATGCGCGGGACCGGGCCGGCCTATAAGCTGGTGGTCAAGCTGGACGACCAGATCAGAGGTTTCGGCCTGCGCGCCGACGCGGCGATCACGCGCGAGCGAAGAACGCTGCGCGCGCGCTACCAGCTGATCGATGCGGCGACCGGAGCGCAGGTGCTGGACGACACGGCGGGATCGGACGCAGGCATCGACGTGACGTCGAGCGAATATGCGACCATCGCGGCGGAGGACACGGCCCTGGAGCGGCTGTCGCAGACGGTGGCGGACCAGATCGTCGCGCGGCTGTCGCTGTACGCGGCGCGGGATACGGGCCGTGAAGGCCAATAGGGGCCAGATCGAAAGGGCGCTGGACGCGCCGCCGGCCGATGTCCGTTTCTTCCTGCTCTATGGGCCCGACGAGGCGGGCAGTCTCGCGCTGGCAAAGCGGCTGGAACGGGCGATGGGCCCGCAGGCCGAGCGCATCGACCTGGACGGAGCAACCCTGCGCGAAGACCCCGCGCGGTTGTCGGACGAAGCGGCGGCCTTTTCCATGTTCGGCGACCGGCGCTGGATCCGGGTCAACGGCATGGGCGAGGAATCTGTGCCGGCGCTGACGGCGCTGCTGGAGGCGGAAGCGGCGGGCAATCCCGTGATCGCGGTCGCGGGGGCACTCAAGCCCGCGTCGAAGCTGCTGAAGCTGGCGCTCGACCATAAGGCGGCGCAGGCCTTCATCTCCTATCAGCCCGATGCGCGCGAAGCCGAGCAGATCGCCGTCGCGATCGCGCGGGACGGGGGGCTGAGGCTGTCGCCCGATCTCGCGCGGCGGATCGTCGCCATCAGCGGCGGGGATCGCGCGCTGATGGCTGGCGAGATCGAGAAGCTGGTCCTCTATCTGGACGCTGCGCCGGAACAGCCGCGCGAGGCCACGGCCGAGGCGCTGGATGCCCTGTCCGCCGAGAATCCCGAGACCGACGCCGTGCCGCTGGTCAATGCGGTGTTGGGCGGAGACCTGAAGGCCATGCATCGCGAACTGGGGCGGCTGGCGGAGGTCGGCACGGCCATGGCTTCGGTCATCCGGCCGTTGCTGACGCGGGCGATGCTGATCGCCGGGATCCGCGCGGACTTCGACCGGGACGGACGGCTGGAGGCGGCGGTCGAAGCGGCGGGCAAGGCGGTGTTCTGGAAAGAGAAGGGCCTGGTCAGCCGGCAGGTGCGGCTGTGGGACGCCGCCGGGATCGCGCGGGTGATCCACCGGCTGGCGCAGGCGGAGCGGGCCAGCCGCTCCGGCCGGGGGCTGGGCGACCTGATGGTCCGGCACGAACTGCTGACCATCGCAAGACAGGCGTCGCGCGAGCGCTGAGCGCTTGATCGCGGCCGCGCGGAAGACCATATTGCGGCCATGGAAAAGCTCAATCTGACCGACGCCGAATGGCGCGCACGCCTGTCGCCGGAACAATATCATATCCTGCGCGAAGGCGGGACCGAACGGGCGTTCACTGGCAAGTATAATGCGAACAAGGCCGAGGGCCTGTATCTCTGCGCGGGATGCGGCGCGGAATTGTTCGAATCGGACGAGAAATATGACAGCGGCTCCGGCTGGCCGAGCTTCACCGCGCCGGTCGACGGCGACGCCGTTGAGGAATTGCGGGACACGAGTCACGGCATGGTCCGCACCGAGGTGCGCTGTGCCCGATGCGGCGGGCATCTGGGCCATGTGTTTCCCGACGGGCCGGGCGTCACCGGCCTGCGCTATTGCATGAACAGCGCGTCGCTGGACTTCAAGCCCGGCGAAGCCGCCGAATAATCGTTCATCCCCGATAAAGCCGCGTTGCGCTTGTAGCCCGGCCTGCATGCGGGTATCCGGGGCGGCGAAACATCATGGCACGATCGGGCAAGAGCAAGGAAGCGCCGGGCAGGGCAAAGCTGTGGCTGGTGCGCGGGCTGAAATTCGGCCTGATGGCGGCGGTCGGCGGGCTCGTGGCGATCGTGATCGCGGTCGTCATCGCGATGCAGTCGCTGCCCGATTACAGCGCGCTCAAATCCTCCCCCAACGGACAGATGATCCGCGTCCACGCCGCCGATGGCTCCGTCATCGTCTCGCTGGGGCCGAGTTTCGGGCGGTGGCTGAGTTACGACCAGATCCCGCAGGTCATGGTAGACGCCATGATATCGACCGAGGACAAGCGCTTCTATCACCATCCCGGTGTCGATCCGATCGGCATGGCGCGCGCCGCGTGGGTGGCGATCGAGCGGCGGGGCAGCGGTCGCCGGTTGCAGGGTGCCTCCACCATCACCCAGCAGGTGACGCGCAACATCTTCCTCAACAACAGCTACAGCTGGGGCCGCAAGGTGCGGGAGATGATCCTGGCGCTGGCGCTGGAGAGGAAATTCTCCAAGCGGCAGATCCTGGAACTGTACCTCAACAAGGTTTATTTTGGCGGCGGCGCCTATGGCATCGACGCGGCCAGCCGCAAATTCTTCGGCCATCCGGCGACGACGCTCGACCTGCCGGAAGCGGCGATCATCGCCGGTCTGGTCAAGGCGCCGTCGAGCTATTCGCCCACTGCGGATGCGGAGGCGGCGATCGGCCGCGCAGGGGTCGTGCTGGACCTGATGCAGGAAAATGGCGTGATCAGCGCCGCCGAGCATGCGAACGCCAACCTGGCGGGCGTGAAGATGGCGCCCGAGCCGCCCCAGAACAGCGTGCGTTACTTCACCGACTGGGCGCTGCCCCAGCTGGACGTGCTGGTCGACGAGCCCAACGAGCCGCTGGAGGTCTACACCACCATCGACCTTGGCATGCAGCGCGCGGCGACGGCGGCGATCCAGGCCAATGTCCCCTCGGGCACGCAGGGCGCGCTTGTCAGCCTGGACCGCGACGGTGCGGTGCGGGCGATGGTCGGCGGCCTCGACTATGTGACGTCGAACTACAACCGCGCCACCACCGCCACGCGCCAGCCGGGATCGGCTTGGAAGATCTTCGTCTATATGGCGGCGCTGGAAGCGGGCTATACGCCGGACACCGGCGTCACCGACGAGCCGGTGACAATCAACGGCTGGTCGCCGCGCAACAGTTCCGGGCGATTCTCCGGCGACATCGATATCCGCACCGCCTTTGCCTATTCGGTCAACACCGTGGCGGCCAAGCTGGGCGTGGAGGTCGGTTTCCCAACGGTCGCGGACATGGCGCGCCGCTTCGGCATCAGCACGCCGATCAACACCCATCCCTCGATGGTGCTCGGCACGTCGGACGTCCGACTGATCGACATGACGCGCGCCTTCGCCTCGATTGCGCGCAAGGGGATCGCGGTGACGCCCTATGGCATCACCAAGGTGACGACGGCGGACGGACGGACGCTCTACGAGCATCAGGACGACACCAGCCGCGTGCTGGTCGCGCCCTGGGTCGCGGCGGGCATGACCGACCTGATGCAGACCGCCGTCAGCACCGGCACCGGCCGGGCGGCGCAGATCGGGCGGCCGGTGGCCGGCAAGACCGGCACCACCACCAGCAACAAGGACGGCTGGTTCCTGGGATTTTCAAGCGGGATCACCACCGGCGTCTGGATGGGCCGCGACGATGCGCGCGCCGTGTCGGTGCTGCAAGGCGGCCGGGCGCCCGCCCGCGCCTTCGCCGATTATATGAAGGTCGCAGTGGCAAAGCGGCCCGTGGAACAGTTCGAAACGCAGGTGACCCTGCCCGAATGGCAGCTGGAGCCCGACGAGGAAGCCTATTACGGCCAGCCCGACAACGGCATGGAGGGCGGCATGATGGTCGACGAGAACGGCCTGCCGGTCGAGCGCGCCCGTCCCGACCAGCGGGAGGACGAGGAGCCCGACCAAGCCGATGGCGACGTGCCCGAACAGCCCGTGCCGCCGCGGCTGGACCAGCAATGGATCGACCGCGTGCTGGGCCGCGATCGGCAGCGCCAGGCGCCACCGCCCGCCACGCCGAGGCCCAGCCAGCCTAACCCGTAGGCAAGTCCGTCGCGGCGAAGCGGGTGCCGTCGAGCGCGCCGCTGTCGGGCAGAAGGAAATCGACCTTGCCCCGGGCGAAGTCGATCGCCACCCGGTCGAAGGTCCGCAGGGCGTTGATGCCGAGCAGCAGGGCCGGCTTGTTCTGAAGGCCGAGCTGGGCGAAGGGTATCGCGTCGGCGAACAGCACCGGTAGCTGCGTCATCTGCACCCGGCCCATCCGCACCTTGTCGATCCGACCCACCGGCCCTGTCAGCACGCCGCCGGTGACGCTGGTCAGGCTGGCCTCGACCAGAGCGGGGGCGCGCTTCTTGCGGGTCAGCTTCTGCATCAGGGCCAGATTGCCGACGCTGAAACTGGTGCCGGTGTCGAGCACGATGTTGACCTTCGTCCCGTTCACTTCCGAATCGAGCAGGATCAGCTGGCCGCGCCGGCGCCGGGCCTCGACGATGATCGTGTCGGGATCGCGGGCGATGCGCCGCTTGCTGTCGCTGATTTCCATCCGGCCGGTGCGGAAGTTGAGCAGAACGCGCTTGGCATGCAGGCTGTCCAGCCCGAGCAGCCCAGGTGCGCCGAGATGATGGCCTTGGAGCACCGGCGCCTCTATATCGTCGATCCGCGCAGTGCCGAAGCCGAGCCGCGGAAGCGACACGGTGTGCGTCTCCGCCCGGTCGGTCATGCTGAGGATCGTCACCTGATTGAGGGCGGGGAGCGCGAGTGCCCGCGCAAGCTCGTCCGAGATGACGGTGCGCTGTGCACCGGTGTCGATCACGAAGTTCCAAGGCCCCTTGCCGTCGATCACGATCGGAATGGTCACGCGCTCGTCGACCGATACACCCGTACGCACGAGAGCGGGCGGATCGGCGGGATCGAGGGCCACGGTGTCCTGGGCGGCGGCGAGCGGGGCGCAGAGCAGTGCCGCCCCGGCGGCAGCGAGCGCGCGAAATCGCTTCATGGCCTCATCCTCGCAATATCGTTATAGCTTCCCTATATCACGGAACGGGGGAGGCGGTCCATCACCGCATTCGATGCACGGCCTGCCGCTGTTGCCGGAAGGGCTTCCGCTTTTTGCGGCGCGTCCCACCGTGCCGCCTTGACTTGACCGCGGCCGGATCGTTAAACGCAGACCTATGCACCCGCCCGTCCGGCGCGGGTTGATCCGGTTCCTTCCCCGGGTTCCCAAACCTCCCTTCCTTCGTTTCTCGTCTCTCGCCACTGGACCATCGACATGCATCTCAAGGACCTCAAGAAAAAAGCGCCCGCCGAACTCGTGACCATGGCGGAGGAGCTGGGCGTCGAGGGCGCTTCCACGCTGCGCAAGCAGGACCTGATGTTCGCGATCCTCAAGGCTGAGGCCGAGAATGGCGAGCAGATCATGGGCGAGGGCACGATCGAGGTGCTGCCAGACGGATTCGGCTTCCTTCGCAGCCCCGAAGCGAATTTCCTGGCCGGGCCGGACGATATCTATGTCTCCCCCAACCAGGTACGGAAATTCGGCCTGCGCACAGGCGACACGGTGGAGGGTGAGATCCGGGGCCCGAAGGACGGGGAACGCTATTTCGCGCTGACCCGCCTCGTCTCGGTGAACTTCGATGATCCCGACGTGGTCCGCCACCGCGTCAATTTCGACAATCTGACGCCGCTCTATCCGACCCAGAAGCTGACGCTCGACGCGACCGACCCGACGGTCAAGGACAAGTCGGCCCGCGTCATCGACATCGTGTCGCCGCAGGGCAAGGGCCAGCGCGCGCTGATCGTCGCGCCGCCGCGCACCGGCAAGACCGTGCTGCTGCAGAATATCGCCAAGGCGATCACCGACAACCATCCCGAAGTCTTCCTGATCGTGCTGCTGATCGACGAGCGGCCCGAGGAAGTCACCGACATGCAGCGCAGCGTGAAGGGCGAGGTCGTGTCTTCTACCTTCGACGAGCCGGCCAGCCGCCACGTCCAGGTCGCCGAGATGGTGATCGAGAAGGCCAAGCGTCTGGTCGAGCACAAGAAGGACGTGGTCATCCTGCTCGATTCGATCACGCGCCTCGGTCGCGCCTACAACACCGTCGTTCCCTCGTCGGGCAAGGTGCTGACCGGCGGCGTGGACGCCAACGCGCTGCAGCGACCCAAGCGCTTCTTCGGCGCGGCGCGCAACATCGAGGAGGGCGGATCGCTCTCCATCATCGCCACGGCCCTGATCGACACCGGCAGCCGCATGGACGAAGTGATCTTCGAAGAGTTCAAGGGCACCGGCAACAGCGAGATCGTGCTCGACCGCAAGGTGGCGGACAAGCGCATCTTCCCGGCGCTGGACGTCGGCAAGTCCGGCACCCGCAAGGAGGAGCTGCTGGTGGACAAGGCGAAGCTCAGCAAGATGTGGGTCCTGCGCCGTATCCTCATGCAGATGGGCACCGTCGACGCGATGGAGTTCTTGCTCGACAAGATGAAGGATTCCAAGACCAACGAGGATTTCTTCGACTCGATGAACCAGTAAGCGGGAGCTTCGTTAGGCCGCCATGCTCGACCTGTTCGCCACTGCCGCCGCCGCCGCCCAGGGGATTGGCTCTCCCGCCGACATATGGGCGCATATAGTCAATGATTTCAGTAATATAACCTCACCTACGGCGCTTGCTGCCTTCGGTCAGGTGCTGATGATCGACATCCTGCTGGCGGGCGACAATGCGATCGTCGTCGGCGCGTTGGCCGCGGGCTTGCCGGCCGCTCAGCGGCAACGGGTCATCATGATCGGTATCGTTGCCGCGCTGGTGCTGCGCATCGCCTTCGCATTGGTGGTGACGCAACTGATGCAGATCGTCGGGCTGATCCTGGCGGGCGGGCTTCTGCTGCTCTGGGTGAGCTGGAAGATGTGGCGCGAACTGCATCCCAAGCGGGGTGCGGAAACGCCCAACGACCCCAGCGACGACGATGTTTCCGGGCTGCGGCCTGCCAAGAGCTTTGCCGGAGCCGCCTGGGCCGTAGCGGTGGCGGACGTCAGCATGAGCCTGGACAATGTCCTGGCAGTCGCCGGCGCCGCGCGCGACCATCCCGGCATCCTCATCATCGGCCTGATCCTGTCGGTGGCGCTGATGGGTGTCGCGGCGAACATCATCGCCAAATATATCGAGCGCTTCCGCTGGATTGCCTATCTGGGCCTGGCGGTCATCGTCTATGTGGCGATCAAGATGATCTACGACGGAATCATCGATCACCAGGTCGGCGTCCTCACCCTGTTTTCCTGATAGCGGTGGGTGCCGTTCGTGGCGCCACCCGATCACCTTACCGAGCGGGTCTACACTTGTGGAACGCCAGTGTCATGTCTAGCAGTTAGCAGTCTCTCTCTCTGGAGCGGAAGGTCAGGAATGTCGAATTTCGCGCAAATTTTTGACGCTATGCGCAATACTCCCATGAACGACTGGGTGGGAGGATCCGACCCGGAAACCGTGGGAAATGCCTCGGCCAATGTCATGCGTCGCCTGCTGCCGCTGAACGGCAATTCCAAGGTCCTGGATTTTGGCTGTGGTATTGGACGGGTGCTCGCAGCCTTGAAGAAAGATGGGCCAGATCCCAAAAATATCGTGGGCATGGACATTATGCCCCCGGTGATCGATTTTTGTAATCAACATCTGAAACCGAACCTTACGAATACAACCTTTGAGTTGGTCAATGACAAGAACGATCATTACGATCATTTCATAGAGACAAACGCCGGCAAGACACGCGAGGCTCTCTCCAGCCAATATCAGGATTATTTCACCGATGGCTGCGCCTTTTCCGTTTTTACCCATGTCACGAAGCACGACTTTGCAGGTCTTCTGAAGTTCATTTCATCGATGATGGTGCCGGGCGGCCGTTTTCTGATGACCTGTTTCGAGCTGAACGAATTTTCGCGATACATGATCGAGCATCAGCAAACCATTTTCCCTCTGGCCAATAAGGCTTGGTGGGAAGGGGGGCAGATTTTGGTTGGAGATGCGAACGATCCGCTTGCGTTCATCGCCTTTGATCGCAGTCTTGTCGAAAAGCTCGTGTGGGATGCCGGCCTGGCGATCAGCAAGGTGGAATATGGTTGCTGGATGGGCGGTGGGATCGGATCCTCTCTTCAGGATGTGATGATCTGCACCAAGCTGCCGACCCTTCTAGAAAAGGATAAGATCAAATTCACACCCCTGGTTAGTCGCGAGGCGATCGCCGGAAGATAGGAAGGGTGATGCGGATCGCTTTTCGAGAGGCGATCCGCGAGCCCGATTCTGTTTAAGGGAGGAGGAGTGTCGACCCGGTGGTCCGTCGCGCTTCCAGGGCGCGATGGGCGTCAGCCGCGTCGGCCAAGGCAAAGCGCTGGCCGATCACTGCCTTCACCACGCCGCGCTGCATGCGGTCGAACAGGCGGTCTGCGGTACGGGCCAATTCCTCCGCCGTGGCGATATAGTCGAACAGGGTGGGGCGGGTGACATAGAGCGAGCCGCCGCGGCTGAGATCCAGCAGGCTGATGGGCGGAACGGCGCCCGAGGCATTGCCATAGCTCACCATCAGGCCGCGGCGCTTGAGGCTGGCGAGTGACGCGCTCCAGCTGTCCTTGCCCACGCCGTCATAGACGACATCGACACCTATGCCCCTGGTGAGGTCACGGACGGCATCCGCAAGCTGCTCCAACGGACCATGCAGGCTGTGTTCGGCGTTCACCATGGCCGCCTTTTCCGCGGAGCCGCTATGGGCGATCACGATGACGCCCTTGTCGCGCAGCCACGGCACGAGCACCGATCCGACGCCCCCGGCGGCCGCGTGAACGAGCGCGGTCTGGCCCGCTGCCAGATTGATAGTGTCCTCCGCCAGATAGCAGGCGGTCATCCCCTTCAGCATCATGGCGGCCGCGTCCTGGGTGCTGACGCCATCGGGGATACGGACGAGACGGTCGGCGGGGACGACGCGATGGGTGGCATAGGCGCCCAGGCCGCTCGCACAGCCCACCTTGTCGCCGACGTCGAAGCCCGTGACCCCTGGTCCGACAGCGGCAACCAAGCCGGCACTTTCCGAACCCAAGGTGAGCGGAAGATCGGCTGGGTAAAGGCCGGTGCGATAATAGGTATCGATGAAGTTGAGGCCGACCGCGTCCTGCTCGACCAGCACCTCGCCTTGCTTGGGCAGGCCAGGATCGAACGCCTCACGCTCGATCACTTCCGGCCCGCCATGGGTGCGCACGACCATGCGCCAGGGAGCGCCGTCCGCCATCAGTCCAGATGCTCCGCGAAGAACGCCACCGTACGACTATCCGCGAGCTGCGCGCCCGCCGGGTCACGGCGATTGCCCATCTCCGTCGCGAAGCCGTGGTCCAGGCCTTCATAATCATGCAGGGTGATATGGCGATTGGGGCCCAGCCCATCATGCATCTTCTGCTGGACCTCCGCCGACACAAAATGATCCGCCCCGGCAATGTGCAGCATCGTCGGCTTCCCGATCGCCTTGCTCTCACCGATCAGGCCATCAATACCGACGCCATAATAGCCGACGAAGGCGTCCCCATCCGTGCGGCACGCGGCCATGAATGCCAGCCGGCCGCCGAGGCAATAGCCGACAAGCCCCACTTTCGCATCCCCTCCCAGTCGGGCGCGTGCGGCCTTGATGGTTGCCTCCAGGTCGCGGATCCCGGCATCCTGGTCAAAGCGGGGGAAGAGGCTGAGCCCCTTGCTCATCTCATCGGGCACATCGGGGTCGAGTTCGATATGCGGCTCAATGCGCCAGAACAGGTCCGGCGCGAGGGCGAGGTAGCCGGCCTCCGCCCAGCTTTCGGTCTTACGACGGATGCCTTCGTTCACGCCAAAGATTTCCTGGATGATGATGATCGCGGCCTTGGCCTGCCCTGCGGGCTCGGCGACATAAGCGTCGAACCGGGCGTCACCTTCCAATGTGGCGATCGGGGAGAACTCGGCCATGATCATCCTTTCCGTTCGAGAAATCCGTGCTTTCAGCCGCATATTGACGCGGGCGTCGCTGGACGCAACCGCCAGACGTACCAAAAAATTTGCGTTGCGCAGGAAAGTTGCGGCATGAGGGTGCACCGTCCCGGGTGGCGGCGAATGGAGGGCGTGAGATGAAGGTGAGTGTGGATGTCGATTGCACGCCGGCCGAAGCCCGTGCCTTTCTGGGCCTGCCCGATGTCACGCCGATCCATGACAAATATATCCAGAGCGTGTTGAGCAGCTTCGATGGCGTCGCGAGCGCCGAGCAGATGGAGACGCTGTTCAAGAGCTTCTCCCCCCTGGGCGATGCGGGAATGCGGCTATTCAAGCAGATGATGGACATCGGCCTGTCCGGCGTGCCCGGCGGCAGCGGAGAAAAGAAATAGCCGCGTGGCCGACACGATCTTTGCCCTGTCGAGTGGCGCACCACCGGCGGGAATCGGGGTTATCCGGATCAGCGGTGGGGATGCGGCCACCGCGTTGAGCGCGCTGGCGGGCCGGCTGCCAGAACCACGCCGGGCGAGCCTGGCGCTTTTATCCGATCCGTCTGACGGCGCACCGTTGGATCGGGCCCTGCTGCTGTGGCTGCCCGGCCCCGGGACGGCCACCGGCGAGGACATGGGGGAGTTGCACTGCCATGGCGGGCGCGCGGTGGTGGCGGCGGTGGAGCGGGCGCTCGGACGAATGGCGGGATTGCGGCGCGCCGAGCCGGGTGAGTTCACGCGCCGCGCCCTGGCCAACGGCCGGATGGACTTGAACGCCGTCGAGGGACTGGCAGACCTGCTGGCGGCCGAGACGGAGCAACAGCGGCGCGCGGCGCTGTTGATGACGGAAGGCCATTTTTCCCGACGGATCGAGGGATGGCGGCTGCGATTGCTGGATCTGTCGGCCATGGCGGAGGCGGCGCTGGATTTCTCTGACGAGGACGATGTGCCCGACGCGGCGATCGAGGCACGGATCGGAGAGGGGATCGCGGCGCTGGCCCAAGATGTGGCGCAGGTGCTCGCCGCCCCTTCGGCAGAGCGCTTGCGGGATGGTGTCCGGGTGGTGCTCGCGGGACCGCCCAATGCTGGAAAGTCCACCCTGTTGAATGCGCTGGTCGGTCGGGACGCGGCAATCGTGTCTGATGTGGCCGGGACTACGCGCGATAGGATCGAGGTGCCTGCGGCACTGGGCGGCGTCGCTTTCCTGTTCACGGATACTGCCGGCCTCCGTGCGGAAGCAGGCGATGCGGTGGAAGCGATCGGAATGGACCGCGCGCGCGCGGCGATGGATGCTGCCGATATTCTCCTCTGGCTCGGCGACCCGGACGCGTTGCCGCGCGAAGACGCCGTGCCGATTGCGGCGCAAAGCGACCGGATGGATCATCGGGGCCATCCGGGGCTGAAGTTGTCGGCGCTGAGTGGAGAAGGAATGGACGCGCTGGCTCGTCTGTTGCTGGAGAAGGCCGCCGCGCTTCTGCCGCGAGAGGGGGATTATGCCCTGCACGCCCGTCAGAGGCAGGGAGTGACCGCGCTCCTCCGGTATCTCGGGCAGGCCGGCAGGCAGGCCGATTTGTTGATGCTGGCAGAGGATCTGCGACAGGCGCGCCGCGCCATCGACACACTGACCGGGCAGGCAGGGACGGAGGATATGCTCGACCGCCTTTTCGCCGGATTCTGCATCGGCAAATAGGCGGCTGTTCCACGTGGAACGCTTTTGACCTTCTCCGGGGGAATCTGGTAAAGGCGCTGCCATGCACACAAGCTATGATGTGATTGTGGTCGGTGGCGGCCATGCCGGTTGCGAAGCGGCTGCCGCCGCGGCGCGCAAGGGGGCCGCCGTCGCGCTCCTTACGTTCGACAGAAACACCGTCGGCGCCATGTCCTGCAATCCGGCGATCGGCGGCCTGGGCAAGGGGCATCTGGTGCGCGAGGTGGACGCGCTGGACGGGTTGATCGCCCGCGCGGCCGATGCTGCGGCCATCCACTACCGGATGCTCAACAGCAGCAAGGGGAGCGCAGTGCAGGGACCGCGCGTTCAGGCCGATCGCAAGCGGTACAAGGGGGCGATCCAGGCAATGCTGGCGCAGCAGTCGGGATTGACGCTGTTGGAAGGCGAGGCCGTAGCGCTGGCGACGGAGCACGGCCGCGTCACCGGACTGATTCTCGCTGATGGCACGGCGCTGACGGGACGCGCCGTGGTGCTGGCGACCGGCACCTTTCTGGGCGGCCGCCTGTTCCGCGGGGAGGAGCGGAATGAAGGCGGACGCACCGGCGAACGGGCTGCCACGGCATTGGGGCATCAGCTACGCGATCTGGGCCTGCCGATCGCTCGACTGAAGACCGGCACCCCGCCGCGCCTTGATGGACGAACCATCGATTGGGGTGCGCTGGAAGAGCAGCCGTCCGATTCACGCAATTGGACGATGTCGCCCCTGTCATCAACGCGCGTGTTACCACAGCTTGCTTGCGCCATTACCCGGACGAACGAGGCGACGCACCAGATCATCCGCGAGGGGTTGGGCCGGTCGCCGCTGTTCAGCGGCGCCATCGAGGGGCGGGGCCCCCGCTATTGTCCGTCCATCGAGGACAAGATCCTCCGCTTCGGCGACCGCGACGGGCACCAGATTTTCCTGGAGCCGGAAGGCCTCGACGATCGGCTGGTCTATCCCAACGGGATCAGCACATCCTTGCCCACCGATGTGCAGCAGGCCATGGTCCGGTCGATGCACGGGTTGGACAAGGCGGAGATCGTCGTTCCCGGCTATGCGGTGGAGTATGACCATATCGATCCGCGCGCTCTCGACTCGTCCCTGGCGGTGAGGGCCATGCCGGGCCTCTTCTGTGCCGGGCAGATCAACGGTACCACTGGCTATGAGGAAGCCGCTGCCCAGGGGCTGGTGGCGGGGGTGAACGCAGCCGCCCATGCGCGCGACGAGATGCCGATGATCCTGGACCGGGCGAGCAGCTACATCGGCGTGATGATCGATGATCTTGTGCTCCAGGGCGTGACCGAGCCCTATCGCATGCTCACGGCACGGGCGGAGTATCGGCTGCGCCTGCGGGCGGACAATGCGGAGACGCGTCTGGTGCCAATCGGGTTGGAACATGGGTTCGTCGGAGAGGAGCGGCGAAGGCGATACGCGGCGCGGCAGGACCGGCGCGGGCTGATCGATGCGGAGCTGCGTCGCTGCATGACAGCGAGCGAGATGGCGCGGGTCGGCGCGGCCGTGCGGCAGGACGGAGCACGGCGCAGTCTGTTCGACTGGGCGCGTTTTCCCGAAGTGGGGCGGGCCCTGCTGTTCGACCTAGCGCCCTCTCTGCGGGACGCACCCGAGGATCTGCGGGACGAGATCTGGGAAGATGCGCATTACGCGCCCTATCTCGAGAGGCAGGATGCCGAAATTGCCGATCTGCGGCGGAACGAACGCGTAACTATTCCCGCCGCTTTTGATTATCGGTGCATTGGCGGCCTCTCGGCCGAGATGATTGAGCGCTTGGAGGGAGCGCGCCCCGACAGTCTCGCGGCCGCGGGGCGGGTGCGCGGCATCACGCCGGCAGCCTTGGCGGCGATCCTGGTCCATCTCCGGCGCGAGGCGGCATGACCGAGGATGAGGCGCGGGCCTGGCTCCGGGCGCAATTTTCTGTTCCACGTGAAACATGGGACCGGCTGGAGCGCTATGTCGCCTTGCTGTTGCACGCGGCCGAAGAGCAGAATCTGATCGCCGAATCCACCAAGGCGCATATATGGGCCCGGCACATTGTCGATTCCGCGCAGCTCCTCCTGTTGGCAGAGGAAGCCGGGGAGGGCGGCTGGGTGGACCTGGGATCAGGCGCCGGGTTGCCGGGTATGGTGATTGCCTGCCTTGGCGAACGTTCTGTCCTGATGGTCGAGTCGCGGCGAAAGCGGATCGGCTTTCTGGAGGAGGTGATCGGGGAGCTGGACCTTCGCAATGCGTCTGTATTTGGCGGGCGGGTCGAGGTGGTGCCGCCTCAGGCTGCCGCTGTTATCAGCGCGCGTGCCTATGCCCCTTTGCCTCGGCTGCTTGAGTCCGCTGTCCATATTGGGGACAAAAACACTCTGTGGGTGCTTCCAAAGGGACGAAATGCGGAAATTGAGCTGGAGACCGCGCGTCCGGCATGGCAAGGTGCGTTTCACGTGGAACGCAGCGTGACCGATGTCGAAAGCGCCATCATCGTGGCGCGCGGGGTTGAACCGGTCACCAGGAGGGCAAGGGCATGATCACCATCGCTATCGCCAACCAGAAGGGAGGCGTCGGCAAGACCACAACCGCGATCAACCTCGCCACCGGTCTGGCGGCCACGGGGCTTCGCGTTCTGCTGGTGGATCTCGACCCGCAGGGTAACGCTTCGACCGGGCTGGGCATCGGCCAGTCCGACCGTGTGCATTCCAGCTATGATCTGCTGGTCGGCAATTGCGCACTGGAGGATGCGGTCATCCCCACGCGCGTGCCCAAGTTGGACATCGTACCGGCAACGCAGGATCTGTCGGGCGCCGAGATCGAGTTGATCGACTATGAGCAACGGACCCATCGGCTTAACCGCGTATTGGATGAGGCGCCCCCAGCACGATGGGACGTCTGCCTGATCGACTGCCCGCCGTCGCTGGGTCTGCTGACGATCAATGCGATGGTCGCGGCGCAGTCGCTGCTGGTGCCATTGCAGTGCGAATTCTTTGCGCTCGAGGGTCTGTCGCAATTGCTCCAGACGGTCGAGCGGATTCGCAGCCGGTTCAATACGGGCCTGTCAATCCTGGGGGTGGCGCTGACCATGTACGACAAGCGGAACCGGCTGACGGACCAAGTGGCGGACGATGTTCGCGCCGTGCTGGGCGACCTCGTCTTCACCACTGTCATTCCACGCAATGTCCGCCTGTCCGAAGCGCCCAGCCACGGCGTTCCGGCGCTGATCTATGATTTTCGCTGTTCGGGGTCCGAAGCCTATATGAGCCTTTCACGTGAATTGATTGCACGCCTGCCTCGCCAGGAGGCGGCGGCTTGAGCACCGAGGCGGGAGAAAAGGCGAAGGTCACCAAGCGGCCGCACGGGCTGGGCCGGGGATTGTCGGCGCTGCTGGGGGATGTCCAGCGCGAGGAACCCGTCGCGGAGGCGGGGACGCCCGCTGCCCCCAACGGCAAGGCGGTGCAGAACATCGAAGTGGCGCTGATCCACCCTCATCCCGAGCAGCCGCGCCGCCATTTCGATGAAGGCGCCTTGCAGGAGCTGGCGGAAAGCATCGCCAAGCGGGGCGTGATCCAGCCGATCATCGTGCGGCCGGACGGCGCCGGCTTCCAGATCGTCGCGGGCGAGCGGCGCTGGCGTGCGGCGCAGCGGGCGCAACTGCATCGTATTCCAGCGCTGGTTCGCGACTTCGACGAGCAGGAGACGCTCGAGATCGCGCTGGTCGAGAATATCCAGCGCGAGGACCTCAATCCCATCGAGGAGGCGGAGGCCTATCGCAAGCTGATCGCCGAATTCCACCACAGCCAGGAAGCGCTGGGCCGGATCGTCGGCAAGTCGCGCAGCCATATCGCCAATCTGATGCGGCTGCTGGAACTACCGAAATCGGTGCAGCAGGCAGTGATGACGAAGGGCATTTCCATGGGCCATGCCCGCGCCCTGATCGGCGTGCCCGACTGCGAGCAGCTGGCACAGCAAGTGCAGCATAAGGGTCTCTCGGTCCGCGAGACCGAGGCGCTGGTGCGACGTGCCCGCAAAGGTGAAGATGCGGCACCCGCCAGTCGGCAATCGGCAGCAGGGGCGGGCGAAAAGGACCCGGACATCGCTGCCCTGGAGCAGCATCTGGCGGACATATTGGGGCTGAAGGTCGAGATCGCCCATGAAGGCAGCGCGACCGGCGGCGCGCTGTCGCTGCGCTACGCCAATCTGGACCAGCTCGACATGCTGTGCCAGCGCCTGTCCGGGGAACGGATTTAGATCAGGGCTCCGGCCAAGGCGCGCAAATGCGTGCGCGGCACTGGCCTTTTTCCTCCTGAATGCCTAGCTTGGCCGCATGGCCGATATGCAATCCACCGCCGCCGCAGCCCCTGCGATCATCCGCCGTTCCGACTATCGTCCGCCCGATTGGTTGGTACCCGATATCACCCTCGACTTCGATCTCGACCCGGCGGCGACCCGGATAAGGGGGATGCTGGCGGTGCGGCGCAACGGCGATCATGACAGGCCGCTGCGGCTCGATGGCGACAGGCTGGTGCCGCTTGAGGTGAAGGTCGACGGGCAGCTGCTCGACACCGGCCAATGGTCGATGGAAGCGGGGGCGCTGCTCATCCCGCTTACGGGCGAAAGCCACAGCATCGAGACGCTGGTGGAGATCGCGCCCGAGGGGAACAGCAAGCTGATGGGGCTTTATGCCAGCGGCGGGCTGCTCTGCACCCAGTGCGAGGCGGAGGGATTCCGTCGCATCACCTTCTTCCCCGACCGGCCCGATGTCCTGTCGCGCTATTCGGTGCGGATGGCTGCGGACAAGGCGCGCTACCCCATACTCCTTGCGAATGGCGATCCGGTCGACCAGGGCGACCTGCCGGACGGGCGGCACTGGGCGCGCTGGAACGATCCGTTTCCCAAGCCCTGCTATCTCTTCGCGCTGGTGGCAGGCGATCTGGCCTGCAATGCTGATCGCTTCGTGACGATGAGCGGGCGCGAGGTAAAGCTCGGCATATGGGTCAAGGAAGCCGATCTGCCGCGTACCGCCCACGCCATGCAGGCGCTCAAGAACAGCATGGCCTGGGACGAACGGGTCTATGGACGCGAATATGATCTGGACGTGTTCAACATCGTCGCCGTGGCCGACTTCAACTTTGGCGCGATGGAGAACAAGGGGCTCAATATATTCAATTCGCGTTATATTCTCGCCGATCCGGAAACGGCGACCGACATCGACTATGACGGTGTCGAGGGTGTGGTGGCGCATGAATATTTCCACAACTGGTCGGGTAACCGCGTCACCTGCCGCGACTGGTTCCAGCTGAGCCTCAAGGAAGGCTTCACCGTCTTCCGCGACCAGAGCTTTTCGGCAGACATGGGGAGTCATGCGGTCAAGCGGATCGAAGATGTCCGCATCCTGCGCGCAGCGCAGTTCCAGGAGGATTCGGGGCCGCTCGCGCATCCGATTCGACCGGAATCCTATATGGAAATCAGTAACTTCTATACCGCGACCATCTACAACAAAGGTGCGGAAGTCATTCGCATGATGGCGCTGATGCTGGGCCCGGAACGCTTCCGCAAAGGCACAGACCTCTATTTCGAGCGGCATGACGGGCAGGCGGCGACCTGCGAGGATTTCGTGCAGGCCATGGAGGAGGGCGGGGAGATCGACCTCGGCCAGTTCCGCCTCTGGTACGAACAGGCGGGCACGCCGCGCGTGCGTGCGTCACTGTCGCACGATCCCGCCACGGGCATCGCGGAGCTGGCGCTGGAGCAGGCGGTTCCCGCCACGCCGGGCCAGCCTGACAAGCAGCCGATGGCGATCCCGCTGCGCGTCGCCCTGTTCGATCGGGCGAGCGGAACCCACCATGGCGACGAATTGCTGATGCTGACGGAGGCGAGTGAGCGCTTTTCCTTCAAGGGTTTCACCGATGCGCCGGTGCTGTCGATCAACCGCGGCTTCTCCGCCCCGGTCATCGTCGAAACCAACCATGATCAGGCCGACCTGGCATTCCTGTCGGCGCATGACGACGATCCCTTCGCCCGCTACGAGGCGATGCAGCAGCTGATGGTCAACGTACTGATCGGCAAGATCGGCGGGCATGCGGTCGACGAGGCTGCGGTGATCGCGGCAGTTCGCCATACCGTGACCGATCCGGCGCTCGACCCGGCCTTCATCGCGGAGACGATCCGCCTGCCGAGCGAGGCCTATCTGGGCGACCAGATGCGCGTGGTCGATCCCGATGCCATCCACGCCGCGCGCGATGGGCTGCAGCAGCGCATCGGCGCCGAGCTGGAGCCGCTGTGGCGCGACATTCATGCGAAGACAAAGGCTAACGGTTTCTCCCTGTCCTCGACGGCAAAGGGCGCGCGCAAGCTGCGCAACACGGCACTGCACTACCTCGTCGCCTCAGGGGTGGTGGACGGCCCGGCGGTCGCCTATGCGCAGTTCGACGAGGCCGACAACATGACCGAGCGGCAGGCGGCGCTGGCGACCCTCGCCAACGGCACCAGCGCTGAACGGGAAGCGGCGCTCGACATCTTCTACAATCGCTATCGGGATGATGCGCTTACGCTCGACAAATGGTTCCAGACCCAGGCCTTCGCCTTCTATCCCGAAACGGTGGATCTGGTCGAGGAACTGGGGCGGCACCGGGACTTCACCATGACCAATCCCAACCGCGTGCGCTCGCTCTATGGTGCCTTCGCGGGCAATCAGTGGGCGTTTCACCACAAGTCGGGCAAGGGATATCGGCTGGTGGCGGACTGCATCATCGCGCTCGACAAACTCAACCCGCAGACGGCGGCCCGGCTGGTTCCGCCGCTGGGGCGCTGGCGGCGCTTCGACGACATGCGCGGAGCGATGATGCGGGCGGAACTGCAGCATATCCTTGCCGAGCCCGGCCTGTCGAAGGACGTGACCGAGCAGGCAAGCAAAAGCCTGGAGTAAGGCGATGCAGGGCGGCGGCGCGCCCTGCCTTCGCAGGAGCGCCGCGCATCGCGAGGATCAGCCGCCCGCGATCCCCAGCCAGGCGGCCACGTCGGCCGCGACCTTGTTGGCTGCCGCGTTCAGGGGGGCGCCGATGGTGTTCGCCTCGATCTTGCCGCCCACGGGCTGGGTGGCGGTAAAGCGCTGCCGGGCGACCACGGTGCCGGTGATATTGGTGAGCACCGCCTCATAGGTCACGACCGCGCTGTTGGTGCGCGCGTCGAGCCCGAAGGAGATCAGTTCCCCGGTAAGGCGTTGCGTGCGCTCATCCCCGGACTGGCCGGGATCGAGTACCATGCGGTTGCTGGTCGCGGAGACCGTTTCCGCCAGCAGGCGCTGGAACAGGTGGCGAGGGGTTTCGGCCCACTGCACCTTCGTCACATAGGCGGCGGACGTCGGCGTCGTCTGGACCGCCACGCGGATCGTGTCGATCACCCGGGGCGCTTCCGGATCGAGGATGATGAGGCCTGGCCCCGTGGCGGCGGCACGCGGCGTACCGGCCTGAACCTTCTGCGCAGGATCGAGCGTCAGCAGCTGCTGCGGCGGCTTCCCCCCGATCGAGACGCAGCCGGCGAGCGCGAAGGCCGTCGCGAGCAGGAACACGGAGCCCGGTGCATAGGGTTTTTTGTGGAACATCATCCGGCTCCCTTTCAAGGCTTGTAGTCGGGCAAAGCGGGCGATCCGACGATGGATCCCGCGCCCTGCTGGTCGAGCTTTTCGGCGACACCGCGGAAGGCGCGCGACATTTCCCGCAGGTCGCGCACCAGGCGGTTCACTTCCGGCATCGTCTGGTTGCTGAAGGCGTGGACGCCCGGCTGCGCCTCCGCGATCGTCTTGTCGAGCTGATCGATGGTGCTGGTCGCGGCCTGCACGCTCTTGCGCAGGTCGGCCATCAGCGGGCGGCCCTGATCATTCAGCAGCGAATCGGTGGTGGAGGCAAGCTTGCCGATCTGCTCGGCGGCGATGCCGGTGCGCTGAACGGCGATGCGCGCCTCCGCGAGAGTAGCGGCGATCTCCGGGCTGCGGTCGGCCAGTGCGCCCGACACCCGCTCGACATTGGCGAGGATGCCGGCGATCGACTGCTGGTTCTTGTCGTTCAGCAGCTCGGTCAGGCGCTCGGTAAGCGTCGAGAGCCGCTCCAGCAGCTGCGGGGCATTGTTGAGCAGCTCGCCGAGCGCGCCCGGCTTGGTCGGGATGACGGGGACGCCGTCGGGGCAGGCCGACAGCGGGTTGTTGGCGGGGCAGCCGATGGGCGGCGCGCCCTTCACCGCGCCGTCCAGCACGATCTCCGACACGCCGGTAAAGCCGACACCCTGGATGGTAGCGGTGGTGCCCTGCAGCACGGGCGTACCTTCCTTCACGGAAATGCGCACCTTCACGAAGCTGGGATCGCGGTCCCACAGCTCGATCCGTTCGACCTGGCCGGAGGGGACGCCCGAATAATTGACACCCGATCCCTTGGCGAGGCCGTTCACCGACTGCTTGAAGAAGATGTCATATTCCGCGTTGTCGCCCTGTGACAGGCGCGAGAACCAGAAGGCGGTGACCATGACCGCCGCCAGCAGCAGCAGCGTGACGACGCCGACCAGCACATGATTGGAGCGGGTTTCCATATCCTATCGCTTTCCGTTCCCTTGGCCGTTCCCCTGGCCGTCCTGTGCGGCGGCGGACCTGTCGCGTTCGCGCTCCACCGCCGCCGTGGCGGCCCGGCCGCGCGGGCCGTTGAAATATTCCTGGATCCACGGATGGTCGAGCGCCAGCAGCTCCGGGATGGTTCCTACCGCGATCACTTGCCTGTCCGCCAGCACCGCCACCCGGTCACAGATCGAATAGAGCGTATCGAGGTCGTGGGTGATGAGAAAGACGGTAAGCCCCAGCGTCTGCTGCAGCTTGCGGGTCTGATCGTCGAACGCCGCCGCGCCGATGGGATCGAGCCCCGCGGTCGGCTCGTCGAGGAACAGCAGATCGGGATCGAGCGCCAGCGCGCGGGCCAAACCGGCGCGCTTCTTCATGCCGCCCGACAGCTCGGACGGGAATTTCGGCCCCGCCTCTTCCGGCAGGCCGGTCATGCGGATCTTGTAGGCGGCGATCTCGTCGCGCAGTTGCGGCCCGATATTGGGATAATATTCCCGGATCGGCACCTCGACATTCTCCGCCACCGTCAGGGTCGAGAACAGCGCGCCGCCCTGGAACAGCACGCCCCAGCGCTTGCGGATGGCCAGCGCCTCGTCATCCAGGCGGCCGATCATTGATTCGCCGAAGACATGGACTTCGCCCGCATCGGGCGTCTGCAGGCCGATGATGGAGCGCATCAGCACCGACTTGCCGGTGCCGGATCCGCCGACCACGCCCAATATCTCGCCCTTGCGCACGTCGAGGTCCAGCCCGTCATGCACCAGCTGGTCGCCGAAACTGTTCCTGAGACCGCGCACGGAGATGGCGATATCGCCATGCTCGACCGCGCACTCGACGCGTTCCTCCTCGACTGCCGGCGGCGCCATCAGACCCAGCCCACCCAGGTGAAGAAAACCGCAAAGAAGGAATCGATCACGATCACGAGAAAGATCGCCTGGACTACGGCGGCGGTGGTGCGCAGCCCCACCTCCTCCGCATTGGCCTTGACCTGCATCCCCTGGAAGCAGCCGGCAAGCGCGATGATGACGCCGAAAACCGGCGCCTTGATGAGCCCGACATAGAGATCGGTGATCGGCACCACTTCGCGCAGTCGCTGGACGAAGGTGATGGGCGGAATGTCCAGCGCCACGGCGCAGAGGAACCCGCCGCCGATGATCGCGACGATCGACGAATAGAAGCCGAGCAGCGGCATCATCACCACCACCGCCAGGGTGCGCGGCAGCACCAGCGCCTCCATCGGCGACACGCCGATGGTTCGCATGGCGTCGATCTCCTCGGTCAGCTTCATGGTCCCGAGCTGCGCGGCGAACGCGGATCCGGATCGGCCGGCAACCATGATCGCGGTCATCAGCACGCCCAGTTCGCGGAAGGTGAGGCGGCCAACCAGGTTGATCGTCAGCACCTCCATACCGAACTGCTTGAGCTGCACCGAGCCTTGCTGCGCGATGACGATGCCGATGAGGAAGCTCATGAGGCCGATGATGCCCAGCGCCGAGACGCCGACGACCTCGAAACGCTGCACGACGGCATTGAGCCGGAAGCGGCGCGGATGGCGCAGCAGGCTCCAGCTGGCCACCAGCGTGCTCCCGAAGAAACCGAGCAGGCCGACCAGGGTGGTGCCGGAGTTGATCACCGCCTCGCCGATCTGTCCGACGATCCGCTGCAGTGGGGAGACATGGTCGGGACGGATGGCCATCGGCTCGTCATACCCGGCCACGGTGTCGATCAGGCGGCGCGCATCGTCGCTCGCGTTGATGACCTTCGCGCCGAGGCGCCGGGCGGTGCGGTGGACGGTCCAGGCGCCGATGGTATCGATATGGGATATGTCGCCCAGGTCGATCGCGCCGACCGGCCCCGTCACCGCATCCAGCCGCGCGGGCAGATCGCGCAGGCAGGCGACCGACAGCGTGCCGGAAAGGCGGATGACGCTGCTGCCGTCACGCGTTTCCTCGACCAGATCAGCGGCTTTGTTCATGCGGGAGGAGTAGTGGTCCAATATCGGTTGCACGGCAAGCCGAAACGGCCCATCCGCAAGCCAGAACGAAGGGGCAGCGAGAAAGTTTCGGAAACGGCATGAGGCGCAGGCTGGCGATATACGACATGGACCGCACGGTCACCTTCAGCGGGACCTATACGGGGTTCCTCCTGCACGTCGCGCGGCGAATGGCGCCGTGGCGGCTGGTCCTGTTCCCCGGCGTCCTGCTGCTGATGCTTGCCTATGTGCTGAGGCTGGTGACGCGGGCGCGGCTCAAGGAACTGAATCAGGGGCTGATGATCGGGTTCAACGTGGAACGCGCAAAGCTGATGCCGCATGTGGAGAGCTATGCGGAGACGGTGATCGCGACCAACCTGCGCAACGGGGCAGTGGCGCAGATCGAAAGGGATCGCGCCGACGGTTGCACCCTGGTGCTCGCGACCGCTTCCTACCGGCTCTATGTGGAGCCGATCGCGCGGCGGCTGGGCTTCGACGCGGTGATCGCGACCGATCACCTCAGCCAGGACCTGCGCTATGTGCGAGCGAAGATCGCGGGTGAAAATTGCTACGACACGGGCAAGCTGCGCATGATCAAGGCCTGGATGGCGGCGGAGGCGATCGACCGGAGCCAGGCGCATATCCGGGCCTATTCCGACCATGTGTCGGACGCGCCGATGCTGGAATTCGCCGACGAGCCCTTCGCCGCCAATCCGCACAAGCCGCTCGCCCTGCTGGCGCAGGCGCGCGGATGGCCGCGGGTGGACTGGGCATAAGCTTTCCCTCTGCGACACGCGCCCTGTCAGGCGATCCGGTTCGGGAGCGGATCCCCGGCGAAATGCGCGGCGAGGTTCGCCAGCAGCGATGACGCCATGCGGCCGACCGCCTCATGCGTGGCGCCGCCGGTGTGGGGCGTGAGCACGCAGTTGGGGACATCGGCCCAGCGCGCGGGATCGGTGGGTTCCGGATCGAAGACGTCGAGCGCCGCGCCGCCCAGGCGGCCGGACCGGAGCGCCTCCACCAGCGCGGGCTCGTCGACCAGCTGGCCGCGGGCGACATTGACCAGCACGCCCTGCGGCCCCAGCGCGTCCATCACCCCCGCGTCGATCATCCGCCGGTTGCTCTCGTCGGCACGCGCCGCGACCAGCAGGATGTCGCTGTCCTGCGCCAGCGCCAGCAGGCTTTCGGCGCGGGGCCAGGGCAGGTCAGGCTTGTCGCGCGGCCCCCACCAGCCGATCCGCATGCGCATCACTTCCGCGCGCCTTGCCGTCGCCATGCCGATCCCACCCATGCCAACGATGCCGAGCCGGGCGCCGCCCAGCGAATGGGTGCGGGTCTTCGCCTCGATCGTCCAGCCGCCGGCGCGCAGCTGGCGGTCGCCCTCCACGATCCAGCGGCGGTGGGCGAGGATGAGGCCGATCGCATGGTCAGCGACATCTTCTGCATTGGCATCGCCGCCATGGGTGACGGCGATGCCGCGCGCGCGGGCATCGTCCAGGTCGACGCCGTCATAGCCGACGGTGAAGCAGGCGATGAGGCCGAGGCGGGGCATCGCCTCCACCAGCGCTTGCTCCAGCGGGAACTCGCCGGCCCACACGATGGCGCGCGCCTCGCCCAGGCGGGCGTGGCCCGTTTCCTCCCACAGCGGGACGGCATCATAGTGCGCGGACAGTAGAGGGATCAGCGGACCAAGCAGCGGCTGTCCCACCAGCACCACGGGACGATCGCTCATGCGATGGTCCGCAGCGCCTGGGCGAAGTCGGCGATCAGGTCGTCGGGATCCTCGCAGCCGATCGAGATACGCACCATATTGTCGCTGATGGCGAGCGCACGCTTGCGTTCGGCGGGCACTGACAGGTGCGTCATCGCGGCGGGATGGCTGGCGAGCGTCTCCGTGCCGCCGAGACTGACGGCGAGCTTGGCGATCTTGAGCGCGTCGAGGAAGGCGAAGGCCTCCGCTTCTCCGCCCTTGAGGTAGAGCGAGAAGGTGGAGCCGGCGCCGGTGCAATGACGGCGGTAGATGTCGGCCTGCCGGTCGTCCTCCGGGAAGCCGAGATAGACGACCTTTTCCACCTGCGGCTGGTCGCGCAGCCAGGCGCAGACCTTCGCGGCATTCTCGCCGGCGCGGGTCATGCGCAGTTCCAGCGTCTCGAGCGAACGCAGCAGCATCCACGCCGAATGCGGGTCGAGGATCGTGCCGATCGTGTTGCGCATCAGGCGGATGGTGTTGATCAGCGCGTTGGACCCCAGCACGCCGCCCGCCACCAGGTCGCTGTGGCCGCCGGCATATTTGGTGAGGCTGTAGATCACCAGGTCCGCGCCGTGCGAGATCGGATGATGCCAGAGCGGGCCGAGGAAGGTGTTGTCGATGGCGATCGGTGGCAGTTGCGCCTCCGCCGCGAACAACAAGTTGCGCCGCGCAACTACGGCATCGAGGTCCACCAGCACGTTGGTGGGGTTGGCAGGGCTTTCCAGATAAATCAGCGCGACGCGGCCCAGGGCCTTCGCCTGCTCGATCACCGCGCCGATCTCCTCCTCCGTCGCGCCAGCAGGGAAATCCAGCCATTTGACGCCAAAGCGACCGAGGATGCGGCCGATCAGCGATTCCGTCGCGGCATAGAGCGGCGCGGAATGGACGATCACGTCACCGGGCTGGACCAGCGCCAGCAGCGTGGTCGCGATGGCAGACATGCCGCTGGAAAAGAGCAGGGCATCCTCCGCCTCCTCCCAGACTGACAGGCGGTCCTCGCAAATTTCCTGGTTGGGGCCGTTGAAGCGGGAATAGACCAGGCCCTCCGCGCCGCCCGGACGGATGCCGGTGACGCCCTCGAAATGGCGCTTGCCTGCCGCCGCGCTCTCGAAGGCGAAGGTCGAGGTGAGGAAGATCGGCGGCTTGAGCGAACCCTCCGAGAGGGTCGGGTCATAGCCATGCCCCATCATCAGCGTTGCCGGCTTCAGCTTGCGGCCGTCGATCTCCATGATCGGGGGCTTGGGGCGGCGGCGGTTGCGGCTGGGCTCGGCGCCGGTGAGGTCGGCTTCTGTTTCGCCGGTCATATGCTTCTCCTGCGGTTCGGCGGCGTCTGATGCGCCGTTCGGGTGACAGGAGTGTAACGCAGGAGCGGGGGAAGGAGCCAGAGGGAGAAAGATATAATCTTTCGCGGGCAGGCATGAATATTTCTACATAGCCCGGATTATGGGCGGGCGGCCCATCTGTGGGGGCATACGAATTTTTCGGGGTAGCTGCGGCAGGATGCCCGACCTAGGTCTCGTGCCATGAACGCGCAGGCGAACGAGAATTTCTGGGCGCTGACGGAGAAGGAGAAGCAGACCCTTCGCCTGATCGTCCGCGGGCACGACGCGAAATCGGTCGCGCGCAGCCTGGGCCTGTCGGTCCATACCATCAACGAACGGCTGCGCGATGCCCGACGCAAGATGGCGGTGTCGAGCAGCCGCGAGGCCGCCCGCCTGTTGCTGGAAGCGGAAGGTGGCGATTTCGGACCAGCGACCCCCGATTTGTCGGGGGACAGGGGAATCGGGGAAGACGCCGCCGGTTCCGGGGAGGATCAGGGAAGCGCGCCGATCAGCGGCGCGGGGCGGGCGCTCCGCCAGCCCTGGATCATCATCGGAGGTCTTCTCATGACACTG
Organism: Sphingobium ummariense RL-3; assembly: GCF_000447205.1. Classification (GTDB taxonomy): domain Bacteria; phylum Pseudomonadota; class Alphaproteobacteria; order Sphingomonadales; family Sphingomonadaceae; genus Sphingobium; species Sphingobium ummariense. Next base: position 161,970 of record NZ_AUWY01000112.1, read on the forward strand.
ATTCTTGGCCTGCTGGCGCTTGCCGCCCTGCCCCAAGCCGCTTCCCCGCCCTCTCCGGTCGCCGCGCAGGCGGCTGCCCATTCGGAGGTGGTGGATTCAGCCCGCAACTTCCTGGCCCTGATCGATCAGGGGCGGTGGGAGGAAAGCTACCGGGCGACCGGGGCGACGTTCCGCAAGATGAACACGGTGCAGGTCTGGGCCGACGCGTCGGAGAAGGGCAGGGTGCCGCTCGGCGCGATGGTCTCGCGCACATTCCTCAGCCAGGAGAATCTGCCGGCGCCGCCGCATGGCTATGAGGTGGTGAAGTTCCGCACGCGCTTTGCCAACAGGGCCACCGATGCCGTGGAGACGGTTTCGCTCGATCGCGAGGATGGCGTCTGGCGCATCGTGGGCGTGACGATCGACTGAGCGGAGTGCAGCGGGGCAGGGGACGGCGGCAGCCACTTCCGTCCGGGGGGCGTACCCCCTACATCTCCCTCAATGCCTCCCGCACTCCCCTCCATCCTTGAAAGCTGGTTCGCAGCGCGGGGATGGCGGGTGCGGGCACATCAGGCGGAGATGCTCGCGGCGGCGGAGCGTGGCGAGCATGCGTTGCTGGTGGCGCCGACCGGGGCGGGCAAGACGCTGGCGGGGTTCCTGCCGACGCTGGCCGACCTGATCGCTCACCCGACCGACCGGCTGCACAGCCTCTACGTCTCCCCGCTCAAGGCGCTGGCGGTGGACGTGCGGCGCAACCTGTTGACGCCGATCGAGGAGATGGGGCTGCCGATCCGGGTCGAGACCCGCACCGGCGACACGCCGTCCGACCGCAAGGCACGGCAGCGCGTGCGGCCGCCGCAGATCCTGCTGACGACGCCCGAATCGCTGTCGCTGCTGCTGTCCTATCCGGACGCGGCGCTGCTGTTCTCCGATCTGCGCACCGTCATCGTTGATGAGGTCCATGCCTTTGCCACGCAGAAGCGGGGCGACCTGCTGAACCTGTCCATGGCGCGGTTGCAGGCGATCAATCCCGGGCTGCGCCGGGTGGCGCTGTCGGCGACGGTCGCGGATGTCGATGCCTATCGCGCCTGGCTGGCACCCGATGGCGACATCGGATCGGTGACGCCCGTCCTGGGCGAGGCGGGGGCGGAGCCGAACGTCGCGATCCTGATCCCGGAAGGAAAGGTGCCCTGGTCGGGTCATTCGGGCAAATATGCTGCGAAGCAGGTGATGGAGGAGATCGCACGGCGGCAGACGACTTTGGTCTTCAGCAACACGCGGGGCCTGGCTGAACTGATCTTCCAGGAATTGTGGTCGGCCAATGACGACAACCTGCCGATCGCCATCCACCATGGCAGCCTGTCGATCGAGGCGCGGCGAAAGGTCGAGAGCGCGATGGCGGCGGGCAAGCTGCGCGCGCTGGTGGCGACCGCCTCGCTCGACCTGGGGGTGGACTGGGGCAATGTCGATTGCGTGATCCAGATGGGCGCGCCCAAGGGCAGCTCGCGCCTGCTCCAGCGGATCGGGCGGGCCAATCACCGGCTCGACATGCCGAGCGAGGCGATCCTGATCCCCGGCAACCGCTTCGAATATCTGGAGGCGCGCGCGGCGCTCGATGCGATCGAGGCGGGCGAGCGCGATGCCGACGATTTCCGGCCCGGGAGCCTGGACGTGCTGGCCCAGCATGTGATGGCGATCGCCTGCGCCGGCCCGTTCCGGGAGGAGGAACTGCTGGCGGAGGTGCGATCCGCCACGCCCTATAGCGCGCTGGGTGAAGAGGATTTCGCCCATGTGCTGCACTTCATCGAAGGCGGCGGCTATGCGCTGCGCGCCTATGACCGCTTCAAGCGGCTGACCCGCGATCCGGACGGGACATGGCGCGTGTCGCATCCCCGCTTCATCCAGCAGCACCGGATGAACGCGGGCATCATCGTCGACCAGCCGGTGCTCGACGTGCGCTTCGCCAACGGGCGCAAGCTCGGCACGGTGGAGGAGACGTTTGCCGCGACGTTGCGGCCGGGGGACAGCTTCTTCTTTTCCGGCATGGCGGTGGAGGTGGTGCGGATGGACACGACCGACCTCGTGGTGCGGGCGACGTCGAAACAGGCCCGCATCCCCAGCTGGGGCGGGACCCGCATGGCGATGTCGACCCGGCTCGCCGACCGGGTGCGCCATTTCCTCGCCTCGCCGGACGAATGGCACCGCTTTCCCGGGGATGTGCGCGAATGGCTGGAGATGCAGAAGGTCCGGTCGGCGCTGCCGCAGCCGGGGCAGCTGCTGGTGGAGACCTTTCCCCATGAGGGGCGGCATTATCTGGTCTGCTACAGCTTCGAGGGGTGGAACGCGCACCAGTCGCTTGGCATGTTGCTGACGCGGCGCATGGACGCGCTGGGGCTGATGCCGATCGGCTTCGTGTCCAACGACTATGCGCTGGCGGTCTATGGCCTGAAGCCGGTGACCGACCCGCAGAGCCTGTTTTCCGCCGACATCCTAGACCATGAGTTCGTGGACTGGGTGGAGCAGTCGAGCCTGCTCAAGCGGGCTTTCCGCGATGTGGCGGTGATCTCCGGCCTGATCGAGCGGCAGCATCCGGGCAAGCGCAAGACCGGGCGGCAGGTGACCTTTTCCACCGACCTGATCTACGACGTGCTGCGCAAGTACCAGCCCGACCATATGCTGCTGCAGGCCGCCTGGGCCGATGCGCGGGCGCGGATGACCGATGTCGGCCGGCTGGGCGACCTGATCGACCGGGCGGCGGGGACTATGCTGCATGTCGCGCTCGACCGGGTGAGCCCGCTGGCGGTGCCGGTGCTGATCCTTATCGGGCGCGAGCAGGTGGCGCAGCACGCGGTGGACGATGCGCTGCTGATCGAGGCCGAGGCGCTGGTGGCGGAGGCGATGCGGGCGGATTAAACCTCCACTCCGTTCGCCCTGAGCTTGTCGAAGGGCCGCACTTCTCTTCAAAAAAGAAAGGGGCTTCGACAGGCTCAGCCCGAACGGGTTTCGGATGGGCGAAGTCAGTCGAACAGTCCGTCCTGCGATCCGGCGGGCGGGTTGAGGCCGAGATGCTTCCAGCCCGGGCCATTGAGGCAGCGGCCGCGCGCCGTGCGGGCGATGAGGCCGAGCTGGATCAGATAGGGCTCGATCACTTCCTCGATCGTGTCGCGCGGTTCCGAGAGGCCTGCGGCCAGCGTCTCGACGCCCACCGGGCCGCCCCGATAGATGTCGGCGATCATCATCAGATAGCGGCGGTCCATCAGGTCGAGGCCGAGCTGGTCGATCTCCAGCCGGCTGAGCGAGGCGTCGGCGACCTTCGCGTCCACGGCCTTCGCACCCGCGACATGCGCGAAGTCGCGCACCCGGCGCAGCAGGCGCCCGGCGATGCGCGGCGTCCCGCGCGAGCGCCGGGCGATCTCGATGGCGCCGTCGGAGGTGATGGCGAGGTCGAGCAGCCGGGCGGCACGGCGCACGACCAGTTCCAGTTCCTCGACCGTGTAGAATTGCAGCCGCACCGGAATGCCGAAGCGGTCGCGCAGCGGCGTCGTCAGCAGGCCCTGCCGCGTGGTCGCGCCTACCAGGGTGAAGTGCGGCAGGTCGATGCGGACAGAGCGGGCCGAGGGGCCCTCACCGATCATCAGGTCGAGCGCGCGATCCTCCATCGCGGGGTAGAGCACTTCTTCGACCGCGGGGTTGAGGCGGTGGATCTCGTCCACGAACAGCACGTCGCCCTCGTCCAAATTGGTCAGTAGGGCGGCGAGGTCGCCCGACTTGGCGATGACCGGGCCGGAGGTGGCGCGGAAGCCGACGCCCATTTCCTTCGCGACGATCTGGGCAAGGGTGGTCTTGCCGAGGCCGGGCGGGCCGAAGAAGAGCACATGATCGAGCGCTTCGCCGCGCTGTTTCGCGGCTTCGATGAAGATGCGCAGATTCTCCCGCGCGGCCTGCTGGCCGATGAATTCGGCGAGCGACTTCGGACGCAGCGCGGCATCGACATCCTCGGCCCGGCGGGAGGAGGTGAGGAGACGGTCTTCGGTCACTTCGCCGCCTTCCGCAGCGCCAGGCGGACGAGGGCGTCGAGCGTTGCGCCCTCACCCAGTTCCTCTTCCGCGGCGGCGACGGCGGTGCTGGCTTCGGCGGGCCTGAAGCCGAGATTCTGGAGGGCGGAGAGGGCGTCGGCGGCATGGCCGGCGGCCGGGATTGCGATCGGTGCCGTGCCGGGGGCGCCCATCGGCGTCGGAGCAGCGCCGATGCGGTCCTTGAGTTCGTTGACGATGCGCTGGGCAAGCTTGGGGCCAACGCCGTTGGCGCGGGCGATCATCGCCTTGTCGCCCGTGACGACCGCGCGGTGCAGCTCGATCGGCTCCAGCGCCGAGAGGATGGCGAGCGCGACGCGCGATCCCACGCCCTGCACGCCGGTGAGCAGGCGGAACCAGTCGCGCTCCTCCGCCCGGGCGAAGCCGACGAGGCGGATCGAATCCTCCGCCACCAGCATTTCGGTATGGACGGTGACGGCTTCCCCGACCGGGCCGAGCGCGGCGAGGGTTCGGGAGGACGCGCCGACCAGATAGCCCACACCGCCCACGTCGATGATCGCATGGTCGATGCCGGTGCTGTCCAGCCGCCCCTTCAGCTTCGCGATCATGCCCCATGCCCTTTGGTCATGATCTGTTCCTTACAGCCAAATGCGCGTGGCACCAGCGGGAAATATCTGCCGCCCCGTGCGTAGTGCAGCCCGATCCCCCATCTGCAACGAGGAAACATTCATGACCGCGCCTCTTCTCGGCCCGAAGGATTTCGAATTTCCGGCGATCATGCTATCCGGCATCGTCGACCACGGCATGTACCTGCACTTCAAGAACTGCCTGTCCACCGCGCCGCAGCAGGGGCTGGTGGTGGTGGAGATTTCCACGCTGGGCGGCGATCCCGAGATCGCGCGGATGATGGGCGAGGACATCCGCTTCCATTCCGATCTCTATCCGCAGCGGCGGCTGGTGTTCCTGGGCAAGACGGCGGTCTATTCGGCCGGCGCGACCTTCATGAGCTTCTTTGCGACCGAGAACCGCTATCTGACGCGGGGCACGCGGCTGATGATCCACGAGCGGCTGATCACCAAGACGATCAACCTGGCGGGACCGCTGTCCACCTGCATCGCGACGCTCAAGGCCAATCTGAACGAGATCGAGTCGTCGATCGCGATCCAGAATGAGGGGTTCCAGAACCTGATCCTGGGATCGCAGGTGACGATGGAAGAGCTGCTGCAGAAGGCGCCGGAAAACTGGTATCTGGAAGCCAATGAGGCGCAGGCCATGGGCCTGGTGGCGGCGGTGCTCTGAGGGACTTGCGCGGGGGCGCTTTGCGGTCTTCTATGCGTGCATGAACCGCAGCGCCGCCGCCTCGCCCATCTTTCCCCGGCGCTATGGCATGTTCCTGCTGTTGCTGCTCAGCGCCGTGCCGCTGGCCATGGCGATTCCCTGGCACGAGGCCGTGATGGCGGGGTTCGACATCGCCGCCGCCGCCTTCCTGATCGCCTTCCTGCCGCTGATCGGCGCCGATCCGCAGGAGATGCGGCGCAAGGCGCAGGCCAATGACGCCAATCGCGAACTGATGCTGTTGCTGACCGGCGTCGTGTCGCTGGTGGTGCTGGTCGCGGTGGGAGTCGCCGTTGCGGGCCATGGGGGCGCCGGTGCCGGCGCGATCGCGCTGGTGCTGGCGACGCTGGCGCTGGCCTGGCTCTTCTCCAACCTCGTCTATGCCATGCACTATGCGCATATCTGGTATCTGGCCGACGGGAAGGGAAAGGATCGCGCCGGCCTGGATTTTCCCGGCGTCGAGGAACCCGGCTATTGGGACTTTCTCTATTTCGGCTTCACGCTGGGCATGACCTTCCAGACGTCGGACGTGGCGGTGACGGGAACGGAGATCCGGAAAACGGTGCTGTTCCACTGCCTCGCCGCCTTCGTCTTCAACCTGGGCGTGATCGCCTTCACCATCAACGTGCTGGGCGGCGGCTGATCCGTCAGCCGGGTTGCGCGAGATCCTGGTAGAGCATCAGCGCGTTGCCGTCGGGGTCGAAGAAGGTGAGCAGCTTCACCATGCCGGGATATTCGACGATGTCGCCGTCGAAGCGGACGCCATGCCCTTCCAGCGCGGCCTTGGCGGCGGCGATGTCGGTCACGCCCCAGGTCGGCACCGCGCCGCCACCGGGCGTCACGGACTCCACCTGAGAGAGGCCGAGGTTGACGCGGGCGACCGGGCTCTGGAGCTCGCACCAGGCGATTTCGTCGACGCGGTAGAGCAGGGTAAAGCCAAGCACGTCGCCATACCATCGGATCGCATCGTCGAGGCTGGCGGTCTGCATCGCCAGGGTCAGGCCGCCGTCATAGCCCATCGCCGCCGCGCCGCCCGTGAGGTCTTCCACCGTCGCCATGATGCCTCCTCCCGTTCAAAGGCGGACAGCGAGGCGGACAGTTGATTCCGCGTCCCTTGCCCGTCGAGTCACGAAAGTATAGTTGCTATCCTATGCTGTCAATCGACGTCCTTTCCGAACTGGGCCGCTATCGCTGGACGGTTCCGCTGATGGCCTTTCTGGCGGAGCGTGGCGGCGGAGCGCGCTTCGCGGAGGCCGCGCATCGGCTGGGAATGGCGCGCGAGAGCCTGTCGCGGACGCTGGAGGCGGCGGCCGGCGCCGGCTGGATCATCCGCAATCCGGGGCATGGGCATCCGCTGCGGCCGGAATATCTGCTGAGCGCGGAGGGCGCGCGGATCGGCGAGGCGTGCCGGGCGATCGCGGCGGCGCAGGCGCGTATCGGGCTGGCCCCCGACGCGCTGTCGCGCTGGAGCCTGCCGATCCTGCGGCTGATCGCGGACGGGAACGGCCGCTTCAACGCCATCTCCCGTGGCATCGGCAACGCCAATCCGCGCGCCATGACGGCAAGCCTGCGGGGGCTGGTGGGGCTGGAACTGGTCGACCGGCGGCTGGTGGATGGATTTCCCCCGGCGAGTGACTATGCGCTGACCGGGCGGGGGCTGGTGCTGGCGGAGGCGCTGCCGGCGGCCGCCTGAACGCGCGCCTTCACCGCTTGCTTACCATTTTCCGCTAGGGGAGCGGGCATGCGTTCTTCCGCCGATCCCCCACCGAAATCGGCCGTCAGCCATGGCGTTGGCCTGGCGGGGCTGGCAGGGCTGGGCGTCTGGACGCTGGTGGCACGTCATTATGGCATGAACGGCCCCAATGCCGGAATCGCCGCGGTAGTCGCCTGCGGGTTGCCGATGGTGCTGTGGTCGCTGATCGTCGACAAGGTGCATCGCCGGGCATCGACGGGCATCGACTGGAACGGACCGGCGCGGCCGGTGCGCGACGTGCTGGACATCAGCCTGGTCAAGATAGCGGGCCTGTGGGCGACGTGGCTGGGCATCGCGATCTTCTACTGCATCGCCCGCTGGTACTGGCGGGGCGACTATCGCTTTTCCATGGACCTGTTCGCGGCGGCGGCGCCCTGGCTGGTGGGCGCGTCCATCCCCTATGTGATCTGGCTCGACCGGCGGCTCGTCGAGCCGAAGGATGCGAGCTATGCCTTCGGCCAGTGGGTCATCGGCGGGGCGGCCGGGGCCGCCGACATGGGGCAGGTCGCCAACCATGCGCGGGCCTGGGCGGTCAAGGGCTTCTTCCTCGCCTTCATGGTGTCGATCGTGCCGGGCAATTTCGCCAGCGTGGTCGAATGGCGGATCGAGGATGCGTTGGCCCATCCGGTGGCGCTCGCCGGCTTCCTGATCGCGGTCATGTTCATGATCGACGTGTGCATGGCGACGGTAGGCTACATGCTGACGCTGAAGCCGCTCGATTCGCACATCCGCACCGCCAATCCCTATCTGGAAGGCTGGCTCGCCGCGCTGATCTGCTACCCGCCCTTCGTGCTGATGGGCGGCGGCGGGCCGCTCGACTATCATGCGGGCGGGGCGGAATGGGACGTCTGGACGCAGGGCAGGACGGCGCTGCAATGGCTGCTGGGCGGGTGGTTGGTGCTGCTGACCGCCATCTATGCCTGGGCGACGGTGGCGTTCGGTATCCGCTTTTCCAACCTGACCCATCGCGGCATCCTGACGCACGGCCCCTATCGCTGGAGCCGGCATCCGGCCTATCTGTCGAAGAACCTGTTCTGGTGGTTCTCCTCCCTGCCCTTCCTCACCGTCAGCCACAGCCTGACCGACATGGTGCGCAATTGCGCGATGCTGGGGCTGACCAACGCGGTCTATTACTGGCGGGCGAAGACGGAGGAGAAGCACCTGTCCGCCGACCCGGACTATCGCGTCTATAGCGACTGGATGGAGCGCAACGGGGCGGTGCCGCGATTCTTCGCCTGGGTTACGGGCAGGAAGCGGGTCGCCGGGCCGGTGGTGCAGCCGGCGGAATAAAACCCACCGTTCGGGCCGACCCCTTCGACAGGCTCAGGACAGGCTTGTCGAAGCCCTTCACCGAGCGAAGCGAAGTGGCTTCGCCTTCGGCTCAGCGGTGCCCTTCGACAAGCTCAGGGCGAACGGGGGTTTTGTCTAAAAGCTTTCTTCCTCGTAGACGTGGCTGAGGTCGCCCTGCCATTCGCCGTGATAGCGCTCCAGCAGCCGCTCGGCGTTGGTCTTGCCTGAGGCCACGACCTCTTCGAGGAAGGAGAGATAGCCCGTTTCATTGTCGCCGGCGCCGTTGAGCCGCGCGCGGGCGGCAAGGCCGGAGCGGGCGATGGCGAGCACCGGGCCGGCGATGTCGCGCAGGGTG
>NZ_AUWY01000113.1 GCF_000447205.1 Sphingobium ummariense RL-3
TGAGAACGGCGGAGCAATATTCGACCACGGTAGCGGCGGGATAGTCCTGCTGCGGGCGGCGTAAAAGTCGTCCACCTTGAAGCCTTTCTGCCGAGTCAGGGAGGTGTGGGGATCTACAGCGTGGAACTTTATCTTCAGGTCCGTCTGGCTTGCGCGGATGGCATGAGCCAACGGGCGGCGGCGAAGCGTTTCAATGTGTCGCGCGATACGGTACGCAAGATGCTGTCGTTTTCATCGCCGCCGGGTTACCGGCGCCAGTCCGTACCGCAGCGCCCGAAGCTGGACGGGTTTGTGGCGATCATTGATGGATGGCTTGAGGGTGACCGCAGTGTCCCGCGCAAGCAACGCCATACGGCGAAGCGGGTATTCGACCGTTTGCGCACCGAGCATGGTTTCACCGGCGGCTATACGATCATCAAGGATTACATCCGGGAGCGCGAACAGCGCAGCCGGGAGATGTTCGTGCCGCTGGCGCACCCTGCGGGAGATGCGCAGGCCGATTTCGGGGAAGCGCTGGTGGAGATCGGCGGGGTGGAGCAGAAGGCCTACTTCTTCGCGCTCGATCTGCCGCACAGTGATGCCTGCTATGTGCGGGCCTATCCGGCGGCGGTGGCGGAGGCCTGGGTGGACGGACACGTGCATGCCTTCGCGTTTTTCGGCGCGGTACCGCGCTCGATCGTCTATGACAACGATCGCTGCCTTGTGGCGAAGATCCTGCCCGACGGCACGCGGCAGCGTGCAACATTGTTCAGCGCTTTCCTGTCACATTACGTGATCCGCGACCGCTATGCTCGCCCGGGCAAGGGGAACGAGAAGGGCAATGTGGAGGGGCTGGTAGGCTATTGCCGGCGCAACTTCATGGTGCCGATCCCGAAGTTCCCGACCTGGGAGGCGTTCAACCTGTGGCTGGAGGAGCAATGCCGCGAGCGCCAGCAGGACAAGGTGCGCGGGCAGAGCGAGACGATCGGTGAGCGGCTGCAGCGCGATCTTGCCGCCATGCAGCCTCTGCCCGCTACACCCTTCGAGGCCTGCGATCAGAAAGGCGGGCGGGTCTCCTCGCAATCCCTGGTGCGCTACAGGACCAACGATTATTCGGTTCCGGTGGCCTGGGGCCATCAGGAGGTCTGGATCAGGGCCTATGTCGATGAGGTGGTGATCGGCTGCCGCAGCGAAGTCATCGCCCGTCATCCTCGTTGCTATGCCCGCGAGGAGGTTGCCTTCGACCCGCTCCATTATCTCCCGCTGATCGAGCAGAAGATCAACGCATTCGACCAGGCTGCGCCTTTGCAGGGCTGGGACCTGCCCGAAGCGTTCACGACACTGCAGCGGTTGATGGAAGGGCGCATGCACAAACATGGCAAGCGCGAATATGTGCAGGTACTGCGCCTGCTGGAAACGTTCACCCTCGCCGATCTCCAGGCGGCGGTCGAACAGGCCATCGATCTTGGCGCCATCGGCTTCGATGCCGTCAAGCACCTCGTCCTGTGCCGGATCGAACGCGTACCGCCCAGGCTGGACCTGGACGTCTATCCCTTCCTGCCACGCACCACGGTCGAGAAGACCTTTGCCAGAGCCTATCTGAGCCTGCTCTCCGACCGGCAGGAGGCCGCATGAGCGATCAGGCCCCGGAGATCCTTCTCGCTCACCATCTCAAGGCGCTCAAGCTGCCTACGTGCCTGCGTGAGCATCACAAGCTCGCGCGGCAATGTGCCGCTGAAGGCGTCGATCATATCCGCTTCCTCGCCCGCCTCGTCGAGATGGAAATGATCGACAGGGAGCGTCGCATGGTCGAGCGGCGCATCAAGGCCGCGCGCTTCCCCGCCGTCAAAAGCCTCGACAGCTTCGACTTCGCCGCCATCCCCAGGCTCAACAAGATGCAGGTGCTCGAGATGGCGCGCTGCGAGTGGATCGAGCGGCGTGAGAACGCCATCGCTCTGGGGCCATCAGGCACCGGAAAGACGCACGTAGCGTTGGGGCTCGGACTGGCAGCATGCCAGAAAGGACTGTCGGTGGGCTTCACCACCGCGGCAGCGCTGGTCAGCGAAATGATGGAGGCCCGCGACGAGCGCCGTCTTCTGCGCTTCCAGAAGCAGATGGCCGGATACAAGCTGCTCATCATCGACGAACTGGGCTTTGTGCCGCTCTCCAAGACCGGCGCCGAACTGTTGTTCGAGCTGATCTCCCAGCGTTACGAACGCGGCTCCACCTTCATCACCAGCAACCTGCCCTTCGACGAATGGACCGAAACCTTCGGATCTGAGCGTCTCACAGGCGCGCTCCTCGATCGCCTGACCCATCACGTCAGCATCCTCGAGATGAACGGCGAAAGCTATCGCCTCGCGCACAGCCGGGCCCGCAAGGCCAAAACCAGACCCTGAAAATTACACCAATGCCGGGGGGAGTGGCCCTCGGGCTACGCCCTCACGCCACTACCCCCGGCATGTAACACGATGGCCTGGTTTTACGCCGCCGAATGGCCGACTTTTGCTCCGCCGTTGACAGCTGGCTGCCATTGAGCATTGGGGTATCGACGCTGCCCTGCAACGCGCGGTCGGCATGTTTGCTCTGGGACTTTGGGACCGGCAGTGCCAGAAACTGCACCTTGCCCGCGACCGGTTTGGTGAAAAACCGCTCTATTTCGGCTGGTCCGGACAGACTTTCCTGTTCGCATCTGAGTTGAAGGCGATTGACGCCTGGCCGAATTTCACACGAGAAATCGACCGTGACGCGCTGGCACTTCTCATGCGCTATCTGGCGATTCCCGCACCTCGCAGCATTTTTAAGGGTATCTTCAAGCTGGAGCCAGGGTGCCTGCTCACGGTGGCGGGCACCCCGCCCGCGCAGCCGCCGCGCACTCCGCCGCGCGCCGGAACCCACTATGAAACGCTGGAAATTCGCCGCTGGTGGTCTCTTCCCGATCGCTTTGCCGCCGGATTCAATAACCAGTTTGCAGACGAAACCGAAGCATTGGCCACGTTGGAAGCTGGGCTGAACGAGGCTGTGGCGCTGCAATTGCAGGCCGATGTGCCGTTAGGCGTATTTTTGAGCGGAGGCATCGATTCGTCACTGATCGCTGCTTTGATGCAGCGTCAATCCGGCCAGCGCGTTCGCAGCTTCACGGTTGGGTCCGAACATGCTGAATATAACGAAGCGACCCATGCACGGGCCGTCGCGGATCATCTCGGCACCGATCACTACGAACTGTTCGTGTCGGACGCCGATGCAAAAGCCGTCATTCCGGCGTTGCCGACCATGTATGACGAACCCTTTGCGGATTCATCCCAGATCCCGACCCATCTGGTTAGTCGCGCCGCGCGTCAGCATGTGACCGTGGCGCTATCGGGCGATGGCGGCGACGAATTGTTCGGCGGTTATAATCGCTATCTATGGGGGTCTTCGCTGTGGAACAAGGCGTCACGGGTTCCCTTTGCGCTGCGGCAATTGATGGCCAAGAGCGTGCAACGAGTGCCGGGTGAGGCGTGGGACCGACTTTTGAGTGGCGTCGATGCCCGCCATGTGGGGTACAAAGTTCATAAAGTCTCCAACGCTATAGTTGGCGCACGGACATTCGACGATTTTTATCGCCATCTCATCAGCGAATGGCGCACGCCGGATCTGGTACTGCGTCAGAGCGGTATCGCGGCGCATGAAGATCATGACGTGATTTCTACATTGGCATGCGCCGATCCGACGGCGCGAATGATGTTCGCGGACGCGATGCTGTACCTGCCCAATGACATTTTGTGCAAAGTGGACCGCGCCGCTATGGCCATCAGTCTTGAAACGCGCGCGCCATTTCTGGATCATCGCGTGGCCGAGATCGCATGGCGCTTGCCCATGCACATGCGGATTCGCCGACGGACCGGCAAATGGGCTTTGCGCGAAATCCTGTATCGTCATGTCCCGCAGACGCTGATCGAACGTCCCAAGGCAGGGTTCGGCATTCCGATCGACGCCTGGTTGCGTGGACCGCTGCGTGAATGGGCGGAAATGTTGCTGGATGATCGCCGTATCCGCGCCGAGGGTTATTTCAATCCCGAGCAGGTGCGAGCGGCATGGACCACGCACCTGAAAGATGGCCAGAATCTGATGCAACGCTTGTGGCCGATCCTGATGTTTCAGGCTTGGCAGGATCATTGGCTGGGTGATCGCGCTATCAGTTAAGCGCTGTACCAGCGTCAAGCGGGGGGCTGTCGACGAGGTTGCTTTCGTCCGGCATGTCCGGTAGTTCAAATTTGAACGCGGTATAAAGGTACGATCGTCGTCGTTCAGCGATCGCGCTGGGACATGAGGCTGATGAATTGGGTAATATCAAATCTCGCGACGACCGATATGACAGCGAATTCCGCGTTCTGCGTGCCGTGGGCGAGCGGCCGGATTTCACGCAACGAGAGATTGCGCGATCGGCTGGCATCAGCCTTGGAGCGATTAATTACTGCTTGAAAGGACTGATCGCCAAAGGTCATGTCAAAGTTGAGAACTTTCAAAAGTCAGGTAACAAGAAAAACTATATTTATGTTTTGACACCGGAAGGTTTGGCAATAAGAGCCGCGATGGCCGCTAACTTCCTTCGTCGCAGGGTCGCGGAATATGAATCCCTAAAGGCTGAAATTGAGGCGTTGGAACAAGAAGAAGCTATTTTCCACCACAGCAGGCCTGCATCCGAGCGGCTGCAATCAGACAATTGACCATATTCGCCCACCACGCTTCGGTCGCAACCAACCGCAGGGGCTGCACGCCAGTCCGATGGAGCATTTTCAATGACAATCCGGAACCTTGCCGATCTCAAAATTGCCGTTATCGGCCTTGGCTATGTGGGCCTGCCGTTGGCGGTGGAATTCGGCAGGCAAAGGCCTGTCGTTGGCTTGGATATCAATACGGCGCGCATTGACGCGCTGCGTGCAGGTCAGGACGCGACGCTTGAGGTCGATGCCGATGAATTGGACGCTGCCAGCCATTTGACGTTCAGTACGCAGCTTGACGATATTGCCGACTGCAATGTCTATATTGTCACGGTTCCTACCCCGATCGACGCGCATAAGCGTCCTGATCTTACTCCGCTGCTGCGCGCATCTGAAATGGTGGGCAAGGTTCTGAAGTCTGGTGACATCGTCATTTATGAGTCCACGGTCTATCCCGGTTGTACCGAAGAGGATTGTGTTCCAGTCCTTGAGGCGCAATCCGGACTGACGTTCAATCAGGATTTTTATGTCGGTTACAGTCCTGAACGGATCAACCCGGGCGACAAGGCGCACCGATTGCCCAATATCTGCAAGGTGACGAGCGGTTCGACCCCGGAAGCCGCTGATCTGATCGACAGCCTTTATAGCGGAATCATCGTCGCTGGCACCCACAAGGCCGGCAGCATCCGTGTCGCGGAAGCCGCCAAGGTGATTGAAAATACGCAGCGGGATCTCAACATCGCGCTCGTCAACGAACTGGCGATCATTTTCAACAAGATGGGCATAGACACGCAGGCAGTGCTGGCTGCGGCTGGCACGAAGTGGAATTTCCTGTCGTTTCAGCCGGGGCTGGTCGGGGGGCACTGTATTGGCGTCGACCCATATTATCTGACTCACAAGGCTGAAGCGATCGGCTATCATCCTCAGATCATTCTGGCTGGTCGTCGACTGAATGACGAGATGGGCACGTTCGTCGTCGATCAGATGGTGCGGACCATGTTGCAGCGCCGTATTCATGTGAATGGCGCCAAGGCGCTGGTTATGGGGCTGACGTTCAAGGAAAACTGCCCGGACCTTCGCAATACGCGGGTCGTGGACATCGTCAGTACATTGCAGAGCTATGGCGTGGATGTGGATGTGTACGACCCTTGGGTCGATGCGGAGGAAGCGCGTCACGAATGCGGTATATCAACCATCGCGCAGCCTGAGCCAGGTAGCTATGACGCCGTAATTGTCGCAGTGGCCCATAGGCAGTTTCAGGACATGGCGCCGCAAGATATTCGTGCGCTCGCCACGCCGAGTGGCATCATCTATGACTTGAAGTCCATACTTCCGGCGGAGCTGTCCGATGCCCGCCTCTGACATGCCGGGCAATGGCGCGATCGGTTCCGTCCGGGGCGGAGCGGGTTTGGCCTATGCCGGTCGCCCGCGCAGCGCCGCCGCCAGATTCTATGATCTGTTGACGCCGCGGGAACGGCGGCGCGGCCTGCTGCTGCTTGGTATGGCTGCGATCATGGCGATCCTCGAAACGTTGGGCGTAGCATCCATCATGCCCTTCCTCGCCGTGCTCGGCGACACGATGCTGGTCGGTTCTAATCCCTGGTTGGCCGCGCTGTACGACCAACTCGGCCGCCCGGACATGAACAGCTTTCTTATCCAACTCGGCGTCGCGTCATTTATCGTTGTGCTCTTCTCGGCGGCCTTTCGGGTTGTCACCAACTATTTTCTCAATGACTACACAGAGATGATGCGCCACAGCCTGAGTGAGCGCCTTCTCGAAACCTATCTCCGCCAGCCATATGAATTTTTCATTCAGAGCAATAGTTCCGACCTTGCCAAGAGCATCCTGTCGGAGGTGGACCAGATCACGCAGAATTTCGTCCGCCCGCTGATCCAGATGGTCTCTTATGGCGTGGTTGCCATCTGCATCATCATTTTCCTGCTCGTGCTCGATTTTGCCGTTGCAGTGAGCGCGCTAGTCATCATTGGCGGCTCCTATGCTGCGATCTTCATGGCCGTCCGTCGGGTTCTGGGACGCGTCGGTCGGGAGCGGGTGGCCGCTAACCGCGAACGCTATTCTGCGGCGAGCGAGGCATTGGGCGGCATCAAGGCCATCAAATTGCTGGGGCGGGAAAGCGCCTATCTCAACCGTTTCCAGACACCGTCTATCCGTCAGTCGAAAACGCAGGCCATCAACACCACCGTCGCGCAACTGCCGAAATTCCTCATAGAAGCGATTGGCTTTGGCGGGGTGATCGCCTTGGCGCTGATCCTTTTGATCACCAGCGGCGGTGGATCCGGCACTGGACTAGGGCAGGTGCTGCCGGTGCTGGGCATTTATGCCTTTGCCGGTCTGCGCCTGCTGCCGGCAGCGCAGAATATTTACAGTTCCATCGCCAACATGCGGTTCGGTGTTGCCGCGTTAGACGAAGTCTACTCCGACATGCAGGAACGCCAGCGGCTGGCCGAAATGCCGACTGCCGCTCCGCAGCGCCTGCCAGTAACCCGGCGGATCAGGCTCGATCATATTCATTATCGCTATCCCGGCGCCGCCCGCAACGCCTTGACTGACATCAGCCTGGACATCCCCGTTGGCGCCAAGATCGGTCTGGTCGGCAGTACTGGTTGTGGCAAGACCACTCTGGTTGATCTTCTGCTCGGATTGCTCCACCCGACAGACGGCCAGATCATGGTCGACGATGCGGCGGTGAATCACAATAATTGCCGCGCCTGGCAACAAACGCTGGGCTATGTGCAGCAGGACATCTTCCTTGCCGACACCAGTCTGATCGGCAACATCGCTCTTGGCGAGCATCCGGACGATGTGGATCGTGACAGAGCAATCCAATGCGCGACCATCGCCGATCTCGATGCCTTCGTTATGGCGGACATGCCAGACGGTTACGACACGATGGTGGGTGAACGCGGAGTACGCTTGTCAGGTGGGCAGCGTCAGCGGATCGGCATCGCCCGGGCGCTCTACCGCGATCCGCAAGTGCTCATTCTGGACGAAGCCACCAGCGCGCTTGACAATCAGACCGAACAGACGGTGATGAACGCCATTTATAATCTGGGTGCTTCCATCACCGCCATCATCATTGCACATCGACTGTCTACTGTGCGTTCGTGCGAAACCATCTACATGCTGGAAAAGGGACGTCTTTGCGCGCAAGGAACCTATGACGAACTGGTGGAAACCAGTCCTCATTTCAGGCAACTAGCGCAACATGCTGGCTGACCGCATAAAATCCGGCTTGGTGTCGCTGCGTGGCCCGGTCCGGCCGGCACCATCGGGGAAAGGCAGATGATCAAGACCGGACAGGCCACCAATCGCCAGCTACGGGCGCATCTGCCGGCTGCGCTGCCGTCGCGCCTGCGTTCCCTGTGGCATAGCGCGCGCGGGGCGCATCTGGGATCGGGGTCCGTGATTTTCCCGCGCGCGCAGTTGCTGCGCTATCCGGGCAATATCCGCATCGGCGCGGAAGCGATCATCAAATCGGACGCGCACCTATGCCCCTGCCGCCCTACGGCCATCGTGTCGGTGGGGATGCGCACGACGATCGGTTTTCATACCTTTGTCTATGCATCGGAACGGATCGATATTGGCGATGACTGCATGATCGCGCCCTTCGTCTATATTGTCGACAGCGACCATGGCATTGCGGCCGGGACCAACATGAACCGTCAACCCAATGTCACACGCCCGATCAGCATCGGTGACGATGTCTGGATCGGCGCAAAGGCGGTCATCCTGTCCGGCAGCACCATAGGTTCAGGGGCGATCATTGCAGCCGGGTCGGTTGTCCGCGGCACGGTGCCGTCCGGAGCGATTTACGGTGGAATTCCCGCAAGAGAGATTGGGCGACGCTCATGAAGACCGGTATCATCATTCTGTGTCGTTACAATTCGCAGCGGCTGCCAGGCAAGATTTTGAGGGAACTTGGCGGGCGTACCGTGCTCGGCCTGATCCTTGATCGTATTAACAAGGCTGTTCCCGACAGGCCCGTGGTCGTTGCGACATCGGACGAGGCGAGCGACGATCCGATCGCGGATTATTGCCGACGCGCGGGCGTGGCCTGTTTCCGTGGCAGTCTCGACGATGTCGCGGGGCGCTTTCTGGAGTGCGCTGAAAAAAATGGTTGGGATTATGCCGTCCGGATCAACGGCGACAATGTGTTCGTCGATCAGCGCACCCTGGCAGAAATGACGGCGATTGCAGATACAGGCGTCTTCGATCTGGTGACAAATGTGCCCGGTCGTACCTTTCCCTACGGTATGAGCGTCGAAGTCGTCCGCACGGCGTTTTACCGGGACCAGATGGCGGCGGTCAGCGACATGGGCCATCGTGAGCATGTGACGTCCTGGCTGTACGATAATCCGGACATCGGCAATCGTTATCTTTACCGCAACCTTCGCTGTCCGGCTGCGACCGGGCTGGACCTTGCGCTGGACGATGCGGACGATCTGGATCGTATCAGCGCCGTACTGGACGCTGCCGGTCCCGATGTGGCGCGGCTGGACATGTCCGATATTGCCCGACTGGCACGGCGCCAATCCGTCGTATCGCCATGGCGCGGTGCTGCTGGTCCGATGTTGATCGCGGAAATCGGGGGCAATCATGAGGGGGATTTCGAGGCTGCCAAAGCGCTGGCGCAAGCGGCCATCGCATCAGGTGCCGATGTCGTCAAATTCCAAATCTATACCGGGACGGCGCTAGTTAGTCCGGTCGAAAGTCCGGACCGCCACGCCCATTTTAAACGTTTTGAACTGACGCCGGACCAACATATCGCGCTCGCTGAAATGTGCCGCGCGGCGGGTGTCGGTTATGTTTCATCCGTATGGGATCTGGAAAGCTTGGAATGGATCGACCCCTATATGGATTTCTACAAGATCGGTTCTGGAGATCTGACCGCATGGCCCTTGCTGCGTAACTTTGCCCAACGCGGTAAGCCGATCCTGCTGTCGACAGGCCTCGCCACGCTGGACGAGATCCTGCAGACGGTGGCGTTCATTCAGTCTGTCGATGACCGTTATCGGCAGCCGGAATGGCTGTGCCTGATGCAGTGCACATCCATGTATCCCATTCCCGATAGCGATGCGAATCTGTGCGTCATGGACACGCTGCGGGCGATGACGGGACTTTCGATCGGCTATTCGGACCACACCACCGGCATGATGGCACTGCGCGCCGCCACGGCGATGGGCGCTGAGGCGCTGGAATTTCATTTCACACTTGGTCGGGAGGGGCAGACATTCCGTGACCATCTGGTGTCGCTGACCGCCGATGAAGTACGTGCCCTCAAAGATGATATCGCTCAGATCATCGCCCTGCGCGGGCGGGGTGTGAAGGTCCCCCAACCGAGCGAAGTGTCGACCGGGCATACCACATCGTTCCGGCGCGCCGCCTATGCCTGCCGCCCCGTAGCGGCCGGCGCGACGATCACGGCCGATGATCTGTGCGTGCTGCGTCCGGCTCATGGCACCGACGCGCGCGATTTTGATCGGATCGTCGGCGCGACGGCGCTCCATGCTTTCGAACCGTTTCGCGCGATTGTATCTGGTGCAGACTATGAATGAAGCGTCCGAATTAGCCATAGCTAATGGCCTATGCGGACCACGCATGACCGATTCGGCATCGTGCAGGGGAGGACGGCGGCGGCATGGCTGACAGTTTCGTAGGTTCCGGCCCACTGGTGACCGTTTATGTCCCGTGCCGCAATTATGGCCGGTTTTTGTGCCAGGCGGTAGAAAGCGTGCAGCGCCAGCTCTATGCCAACTGGGAAATGATCATCTTCGACGAAGCGTCCGATGATGATACACTTGAAATAGCAGAATCCTTGCGTCGCGCCGATCCGCGCCGCATCAGGCTGGTCCACAACGTTCAACCGCGCGGCCTGCAGTGGATCGCCAACCGTGCACTTGAAACGGCGAACGGCAAATATCTGGTCCGCCTCGACGCTGACGACTGGCTGGATGAAAGCGCCCTGCTCGTCATGGTGGCGAAGCTGGAATCGGACGATAAACTCGGTCTGGTCTATGGTAATTATTATTATACCGACGCTGACGGCCAAATTCTGGGTGTCGAACGCGGCTATGATATCAATGCCGAAGAACAGTCGGGTCAATTGCCGCCGCACGGCGCCTGCACCATGGTGCGCGCCCGTGCGCTTAAGGCTGTCGGCGGCTATTCGGAGGATATCAATGCCCAGGACGGGTGGGAACTTTGGTTCAAACTGCGGCGTCGGGTCAAGGCCGCCAATCTCGACACGCCTGTCTTCTACTACCGGCAACATTCAACGTCGCTGAGCCGTAACTCGCAGCGCCTGCTGGCCGCGCGGTCGAAAATCCTGTCGCGGCTGTGCGATACGCTGGAGGGAAGTTACAAGCCAAGTTGCCTGGCAGTGATCGGTGCGCGCGAATCCTACCCCGATTTCCCCGGCGTGCCGTATCACGAGGTTGACGGGCAGAGCCTGCTGGAACGGGCCATCCTTTCTGCGACGGGCGCGACACGGGTCACTGACACGGTCGTTACGTCGGACAGCGAACGGGTGCTCACTTTTGCCGAACAGTTGGAACGTGACGGACGGGTCCCGCCCCACCGCCGGCAATTGCGCCAGACCGTCGCTGTCGAAAGCGCCGTGCCGTTACGCGAAATCCTGTCGGAAGCTGCCGCCGGACATCGCGGGGTGTATGACAGTGCACCGGATTGTCTGGCGTTCCTCAGCATTCATGCCTTCAATCGCCGCGCCGAGCATGTCGACAAGGCGCTAAGTGTTCTGCGGCTGACCGAATGCGATTCAGTAGTTTCGGTGCATCAGGAGCGCGAGCCGGTTTTTACGCATGGCCAGCAAGGCTTGCGGCTGCTCAATCCAGGACGACTGGATGAGCTATCCTATGTCCGCGAACGCCTGTATCGGTTCAACGGCGCGATACTCGCGCTGTGGCATGAGGTGATCGGCATGGGCAGCCTGTTGGGCGAAAATATCGCCTATATCGAAATGTCGGGCAAGGATTCGATCCAGCTGAAGGCGGATGCCGTTTCCGCCTTTTCCCTGTGATAGCATGATGACCCTAACGCAGCACGACATCCGTTTGCCCATGGTCAGGCAAGCCTCTGTCCTCCCCCCTTTTGGTCGGCTGCCGCAAGCCAGCGTCGTGAAGCGGCTTCTTCTTGCGTTATTTTCCGTAGGTGTCGGCTATGTACTTGCCAGTTTTCTGGTCGTCATCGATCAGCAGGATGCGTTTCAATATCGGCTGAACTTGCAAACCGGCGCCTATGACGCCCATCGCGACCCGTCGCTGTTCGCATGGTTGGTCCGCACCCTCGTCGAACAGTTTCCGCAGTCTGATCCGTTCATCATCATAGGCGCTTTTACCTGCGCGTCTTATCTCTACCTTGGGTTCCGGTCCAAGGCACATTGGTACAGGATCGCCGCTTTCCTGCTTCTCCTGATCCTTCCCCTGATGGGGTTTAATTATACACAGGTGATCCGGCAGGGGGCGGCAAACGCCTTCGTCCTGCACGCCTTGTTCGCATCTTCCTTGCCGGTTGCTGGCATATTGATGCTGCTTGGCGTGATGCTGCACATGACATATGCGCCGTTTGCCGCAGTGGTGTTGCTACGTATGATCTTTTTTCGAAAGGAACGGCAGTCAGATGGGGCATCTGGCTATGCAGAAATCTGGTACGATCGGATCGTGATTGTCGTCATGATCGCCAGCTGGGCCTTGCTGACCTATTATCAAGAAGTTCTCTTTCCGGAAGATCGAATTGCTGGTTACATTACTTATGAAGCCGATATTATAAAAAGGTTTCTGGCCTCATCCGCCATGATTTTCATGGCATGGCTGCTATATCCAAAGACTCGCGGGCCGATCGGTAGCTTCATGCTGTTTGCCACTATTTCCATCGCTATCGTGCTGCCTTTTACCTTCGACTTTTTACGTATGCAGACCTATGTGATGCCATTCATCATCTTTGCGGCCTTGATGTGCCGTGATAACAACCGAGCGCTTGTCGCGCTGGGGCTGTGCACGGCCATCTCGCTGTATGTGCAGCCGAATTTCTGATCCAGCCACCATGCCAATATCCGCACATAATAATGGCACAAACCGACGCGTCTTGTGTCTGCTGCAAAAGCCCTATGACCTGATAAATGCGACCGAATATGTGGCCGCCCATTGTCCAGAGGCCGAGATTCACGCTATTGTAATCGGTACTCATGCCAATGCAGTGGCTGTGCAGGAAATATGCCAGCAACGCCGGATTCCGCTGACCAGGGTGGCCGATCCGGACCTTTACGCCTATTGCGCGGCTTATCTGAATACCAAGCGCCATTGGCCCCGCGCACTCATCCTGTCCATAAAAGCAGCGCTTCTCCCGCTCGCCTACTTCTACTGGTTTTTTTCTTTTGGTAGGTTGGCATTCAAAGCGCGTCAGCAGCAATATGACTTGGTCCTGCTGGATGCATGGCGCACCAAATGTCTCTATGTGGCAGCCATGCCCCGCGGAGCCTTCCTTGTTCTGATGGACGGTGGATTTTCAACCCTGCACTATGGATTATGCCCCGCCTTTGAAAGTGGCGGAGCGGTCGCTTTGATCCGCAGGGCTCTGCACAAGCAACGGCCGCTGATGCCCGCCGTGTTGCGACACCTGGCAATTCGCCGCGCGACGGATGCCACGCCCTTTTTTACCTGCTATCATGATCAGATATCGGCAGATTGCCGATATCCCGTGCTCTCCAACAGCTACGCCAACTGTCGGCTGCTGCTAGGCGAGAAGAGGGTGCGGCCGAGTGTCATGATCCTCGGGATTCCGCTGCTCAAGCATATTGACGCCTATATTCAACGCGCACTCGATGCACAGGAAGCCGCAGGCCTGCCAAGAGACGCAGCAGCCATTGAATATCGCTTTCATCCCACGGACCGCAACCGTGCGAAGCTTGATGCCGCCTATGGCAGCATGATAGAATGCGGTGTTCGAGAACGGCGACTATATTTCAGCTATCCGAAATATAGTCTCGAGGTCGATTTTCTGGAACAGGAAGAAATCCCTGCGATTATTGTCGCCTACCCTTCCTCCAGCATAAGGTGGATAGAGGAAGTATTAGGTTCGAGCGTCCAGATCGTGCCGATGGTGGAGCGCTAATATATGCGGCTGGTCTTTGCCATCAGCAGTCTGGACATGGGAGGCGCTCAGCGGGTCGCGGTGAATTTGATCCGGGAATGGCAGGCGCGTGGCTGGACGATCACGCTCGTGGTGACCTATTCAGGCGGGGGGTCCGCCAGCTATTATAACATTCCGGCCGGCGTGGAGGTCGTGTATCTTGCCGATCTCGTTAAATTTCGATGGGGCGGACGGATCGCGAGGCAAATATGCCGCGTGTTCGCACTGCGCCGCCTGATCAAGGCCCGACAGGCCGATCGCGTCGTAGCGTTCGTCACAGATGCCAACCTGTTCGCCATCGCTGCATCCCTGGGCCTTGGCATCAAAGTGATCGTCAGCGAACGCAACTATCCGCCTGCTGAAGGCGGTTCGCGCTTTTTTGGCAAGGCCCGACAACTGCTCTATCCCTATGCGGAGCGCGTGGTCATACAAACCCGCCGGGGATTGGAATGGGTCACGCGAGCCATACCGACAGCTCGAGGAATGGCAATCGCGAACCCTGTCGTCCTGCCGCTGCCGACAAACCGTCCCGCGCTCGACCCTGCCGTGCTGCTGGACGCGGAAACGCGGTTGATTCTCGCAGCCGGGAGACTAGTGCCTGAGAAAGGCTTCGATGTGTTGATCGACGCCTTTGCTAGCGCGTGCGACCGACAGTCCAACTGGCAGTTGGCGATCGTCGGCGAGGGGCCGGAGCGCCCCGCCCTGGAACAGCGGATCGCAGCCGTGGACATGATCGGTCGGGTGCATTTGCTCGGCGCGGCGGGGAATATTGCGGATTGGTATCAGCGGGCACAGATATTCACTTTGACATCTTATTACGAAGGGTTTCCGAATACGCTGCTTGAGGCGATGGCGCATGGTTGCGCAGTCGTCAGTTTCGATTGCGACACCGGTCCGGCGGACATGATCGTTACGGGCGAAAACGGCCTGCTGCTGGGTCGTTCACCCGATCCGGATAAGCTGGCGCAGGCGCTGATCATGCTGATGACGGACGATCGGCAAAGGCAGGCACTTGCCGATGCCGCGCGCGGCGTTAGCCGGCGTTTCTCGATGGACGCCATACTTGCTCAATGGGACATCGCGCTCGAAATCGCACCGGTGCAAGGGGAACATGTGTGAGGCGCCTTAAGATATTGCAAATCCTAACCAGCCTGGGTCCTGGCGGGGCGGAACGTCTGGTTCTCGAAATGATGCCTCGGTTCAACCCGGACGCCTTCGATGTCCGGCTTGCGATCCTGCTGGATGACCAACGGGCACTTGATGTCTATGGTCATCAGGGCCGGTCGGTCGATGTGTTCGATATGCGTGGCGTGGGTGCGCCTGCGTCGCTTTTGGCCCTACGACGCCATGTGCGGCAAACAGTGCCCGATGTGATCCACGCGCACATGTTTCACTCACTGGCCGCTGCCGCCATTGCCACCACCGGCATCCGCCAGCTGCCTGCCTTGTGCTTTACCAGCCATTGCAACGAACTGGCTTTCCCACCGCTGCGGTCCGCAATCGTGCGCGCGCTGCGTGGTCGTCGCGCGGCGGATATCGTGTTTGTGGAAGGTCAGCATCCGCCGCTGAACACAGACAATGTGGTGGTGATTCCCAATGGAGTGGATGTCCCGCTGGCTGAGCCGGTCCGTACCCCTTGGGAGCCAGGCGGGCCAGTGCAACTCGTCTCCATCGGGCGTCTGGCAGACCAGAAGGATCCGCTTGGTCTCATTCATATCATGGCGGCGATCGACAATCCGCACCTGAAGCTGGATTTCTATGGAGAAGGCCCGCTGGAAACAGAGATGCGTGACCTGATTGCGCAACTTAACCTGGGTTACCGGGTACAATTGAAGGGTCTGACCCGTGACGTGCGGACGGTAATGCGTAAGGCTGACATCTTAGTCATGCCGTCAAAGTTCGAGGGTATGCCGATGGCGATGCTGGAAGCCGGTAGCGAAGCAATGCCGGTTGTCGCGACACCCGTGGGTGCCAATGCACGGATTCTGGGTGTCGACCGCGGCACGATCGCCGCCGCCGAGACATTCGGCAGTGCGTTGGTCCGCATGATCGCGGACCCAACGGCAGCGCTGGCCGCCGGACGACGGCTACGGCGCTATATCGACGATCACCACTCCATCGCTGCAACGACGCGAATGCATGAAATGGTTTACCGCCAGATCACAAACAGCAGGGCGCCTTGATCATGACCCATGCCCGCATGGCTAGCTGATGCTGGCGTGAGCGGAGGATATAGGCGCACCTTGGATACCCATGAACATGGGGAGGTCCTGCTTTGCCGCAAAGCCAGCCATGGTCTAGGATTGCGCGGCACCCCGAAGGATCGCAGATGAAGATGTTGGCGCGCACAATGCAATCATGGCTCCGCAGTGGCGCGCCATCAACCTTCGCCCGTTTGTTCCGGCTGCTCTATGGTGCGAGCAATGTGCGGATCGGGTCTAATTTTCGCTGTGATAGCCTGCCGCGGTGCTTGATTGATCCGGGTGCCCAACTTGATATCGGCGATAATGTTGAGTTCCGTAGCGGCGTGGAGTTGCGGGTCCATGGCAAGGCGCGCCTCGTCATCGAAGACGATGTCCGCATTGATCGTGGTGTTCGTATTCTTGCCGCGAATGAATCGGTTGTCCGTATCGGGGCCGGCGCCCGCATTGGCCTGTATTCGGTGCTGAATGGCGGTGATTGCATCGATGTCGGTGAAAAATCGCTGATTTCGGGATTTGTCTACCTACAGTCGAGCATGCATCGCTTTGCCAACAGTGGGGCTGCGATCAAGGATCAAGGCTATGATCATGGCCCAGTATCGCTTGGTCAAGGCGCTTGGCTGGCGGCTCATGTCGTCATCATGCCCGGTCGAAATGTTGGTGCCAATGCTATCGTGGGCAGCAATGCAGTTGTAACCGAGGATGTCGAACCAGGTATGATTGTTGCCGGTGTGCCGGCAAAGCCGATCAGCAGCTCGCGCGTGTGATACCACTTCAGGTCGGTTCTGCTTCCGTAAAGCATCGGTTGTTTCGCCGAACTGCCTTCTTGTGAGCTTCAGCACGTCGACGAAGCAAATATTATGTCGGACGCGAGAAGGGCAGAGGCCGACATAGGCTTGCCCTTGCTCGACTACCCAGCATTATTTCCCCGAATATTCACGAAACCAGGCGACGAAACTGGCGATGCCGTCCCGGAAATCAGTCGCCGGACGATAGCCGGTCAACCGCTCGAGCAGCGAGGCATCGGCCCAGGTGGCGGGCACGTCGCCCGTCTGCATCGGCATGTAGTTGCGGATCGCCTTCATTCCCAGGCTCGCCTCGATCGCATCGATGAAGTCGAGCAGGCGCACCTTGTCGTTGTTGCCGATATTGACGATGCGGAACGGCGCGACGGGGCTGAGAGAGTCTCCGGCCACGATGTCGGCGCGCGATGCCGGCCGCTCGGGCGCTGCGTCGATCAGCAGGCGGATCGCACGGACAAGATCGTCGACATAGGTAAAGTCGCGATACATGTCGCCATTATTGTAGATGTCGATCGGACGGCCATCGAGCATCGCACCGACGAACTTGTAAAGCGCAAGATCGGGGCGACCCCACGGACCATAGACCGTGAAGAAGCGGAACATCGTCGTGGGAAGGGTATAAAGATGCGCATAGGCATGCGCCATCGATTCATTGGCCTTCTTCGTTGCGGCATAGATGGTGAGCTGCGTATCGGCCTTTTCGGTCTCGATGAAGGGCATGTCTTCATTCGCGCCATAGACCGAGGAGGTCGAGGCCATCAGCAGATGCTGCACCGCGTTGCGCCGCGCCGCTTCCATGACGTTGAACGTGCCGATGACATTGCTGTCGAGATAGGCGCGCGGATTTTCGAGGCTGTAGCGCACGCCCGCCTGGGCGGCGAGGTGGACGATGACGTCGGGCTTGAAGGCGTCGATGGTGTCATCGAGCAGCGCTTGGTCTTCGAGCATGCCCTCGGTCGCGGTGAAATTTGCATTTTCACTCAGATCCGCATGCCGAGAGCGCTTAAGATTGACGTCATAGTAGTCGGTCATTCCGTCATAACCAGCAACGACAAATCCTTCGGCAAGCAGAAGCCTGGAAAGATGAAAACCGATAAACCCAGCTGTGCCGGTGACGAAAATGCGCTTTAGGTTAGCCGTGCTATCTGGCATTGAGAATAGATCCGTTGTCTATGTTTAGATGGATAAATTTGGGGCGGCAGCTTTGTGAGTTGGACGATGATATTCCGGGACTAACTTGTGGAGGATGGAGAGCGCTTGCGAGACATCACCCTGCCTGAGACGATCAGCCAGACCTTCCAAAATATCCGACAAGGAATTCCATGGGTGCACCGCTTCGCGCGCCTGCATGATCCGCGAATGCACTGTCGGCGCCGGATTGTCGCCGATCAGAAGCTCTTCATACAGCTTCTCGCCAGGGCGCAATCCTACCTCGATAATCTCGACGTCGCCCTCCGGCGTCGCCGCATCGCGCACCGTCAGGCCAGACAATCGGACCATCGTCTCGGCCAGATCTCGGATCAGCACCGGCTGGCCCATGTCTAGGACGAAGACCTCGCCGCCCTCGGCCATGCCGCCAGCCTGGATCACAAGTTGCGAAGCTTCAGGAATAGTCATGAAATAGCGGGTAACATCCTTGTGCGTGATCGTCACCGGGCCACCGGCGGCAATCTGCTGCTTGAACAGGGGCACGACCGAGCCGCTCGATCCCAGCACATTGCCGAAGCGGACCATGGTGAAGAGCGTTTTGTCCTGCTCCTGCGCGCGCGCCTGCAGGATCAGTTCGCAGACCCGTTTGGACGCGCCCATGACATTGGTCGGGCGCACTGCCTTGTCGGTGCTGACCAGTATGAAGCGCCGGACGCCCACCGCCTCGGCGGCGAGTGCGCAATAGAGGGTGCTAAAGATATTATTGCGCATGCCCGCGATCGGATTGCTCTCGACCAAAGGCACATGCTTGTAAGCGGCGGCGTGATAGACGGTTTCGGGTTGCCAACGGCGGAAGATGCGGAAGACGGAATCCTTATCAGCGACGTCAGCCAGCTCGGGGATCAGCTCGAGCTCGCAACCTTCGGCGAGCGCCAATCTGCGCAATTCGCTCTCGATCGCGTAGAGGAAATATTCCGACTGCTCGACGAGGATCAGCCGCTTCGGCCGCGAGTGAATGATCTGGCGGCACAGTTCGCTGCCGATCGAGCCGCCCGCGCCCGTCACAAGTACGTTTTTGCTCAAAAGCGATCGGCCCATCAGCAATTCATTTGGTGCGACTGCATCGCGGCCAAGCAAATCCTCGACCTGGACGTCGCGAATGTCATTAACGGCGAAATGGCCGTCGATCAGTTGGCCGATGCCTGGCAACATGCGCACGCGGATCTTGCGGGCCTGCAGCGCCTCCACGATCTCGCGCCGACGTACGCGCAATGCGCTCGGGATCGCCAAGACAACCTCGTTCACCCGCCGCTCTTCCAGGACGCTGTCGAGGATGGAGGAATGCCAGACGGTAATACCATCAAGCTGCTGATTGCTGAGGCGCTCATCATCGTCGATATAGCCTACAAGCAGGAGATGTGGCTCCTGCCGCAGCGAATTGGCAAGCTGCTGCCCGCCCCGCCCCGCGCCATAGATGAGCAGCCGCCGTCGCTCCTCGGTCCTGCCACGCGCAAGATGGAGATAGTCGCTCACAACGAAGCGCAGGCTGAGGCGCATAAAAAGCATCAACAGGAAGAAGATGATCGGATGCAGGACGGCAATCGTGCGGGGCACGCCGTCTATCTGGATGAAACCGAAGATGATCGTCAGCGGAATTCCGAGCATCGCGCAGGCGTAGAACAGCCTGCCCGATGCGCGGGCGCCTGAAAAGCGTATAAGGTTGCGATAAAGTCCGGTTGGCCAGGCGATAATGGTCCAGAATAAAAGCGTCGTCGCAGTTAGGATCAGGAGTGCGTGCAGATCATGTGGCCATTCACCTAGCCGCAGAGCCAAGGCGACCCAGGCAGCGATCAGGCAGAGCAGGCAATCGAAGCCGAAGACCATCCATTTACGCGCCGAGCGTGGCAGACTGGTTAATGCCTCGAGCGCGTTAAGAAGGGCGCTTTGCGTTTCCCTCGTCATTTGCCTTGAGCGTCCTTGATAATCGTGGCGGCCAATGCGCCCTAAGATATTCCTGGAAAAGGCTAATGTGACCAACCTTAGCCTGACGAATGGCGATTGCGTCCCTTACTCCACCGTTACCGACTTCGCGAGGTTGCGCGGCTGGTCTACATCGGTGCCTTTTGTGACCGCCACATGATAGGCCAGCAATTGCACCGGCACGCTGTAGACCAGAGGCGCGATCAGCGGATGGACCTTTGGCATGGTGATCGTTGCCAGACAACCGGTGCCAGCCTCCCGAATCCCGTCATAATCGCTGATCAGTACCACCTTCCCGCCGCGCGCTTGCACTTCCTGCATGTTGCTGACCGTCTTTTCGAATAGAGGGCCTGAAGGCGCGATGACGATGACCGGCACATTCTCGTCGATAAGGGCGATGGGGCCATGCTTCATCTCGCCGGCGGCATAGCCCTCAGCATGAATATAGCTAATTTCCTTAAGCTTGAGCGCGCCTTCGAGCGCGAGCGGATAATCAGTGCCGCGTCCCAGATAGAGCACGTCGCGTGCCATCGCGATGTCAGCGGCGACGCCTTTGATCGTGTCTTCATAGGCGAGAGCGGCGTTGAGCGCAGCTGGGGCTTCGGCCAGATGTTTGACGACCGCATGTTCGTCTTCGGGCGTCAATCGTCCTTTGGCGCGCGCCAGATTGGCAGCGAGCGCGGCGAGCACCGCGAGCTGGCAGGTGAAGGCCTTGGTCGAAGCAACGCCGATTTCCGGGCCAGCATGGGTTGGCAGCAGCAGATCGGCCTCACGCGCCATGGAACTGGTCGGGACATTGACGACAACGGCGATTTTCTGGCCCTCTTCGCGCGCATGCCGTAGCGCGGCAAGCGTATCGGCGGTTTCCCCCGACTGACTGATGAAGAGCGCCAGGCCGCCCGGCTCGATCACCGGTGCGCGATAGCGGAATTCAGACGCCACATCGAGATCGACGGGTACGCGCGCAAACTGCTCGAACCAGTAGCGTGCGATCATGCCGGCATAGAAGCTGGTGCCGCAGGCGACGATCGTCACCCGCCTGATCGCTGACAGGTCGAAATCGGGGATCGGCAGCGTCAGCGTCTCGTCGATGCGCTGGAGGTAGGAGCGCAACGTTTGGGCAACCACGATCGGCTGCTCATAAATTTCCTTGATCATATAATGGCGATGATTGCCCTTGGAGATCAATTCTCCATCCACCCCCGACTGGATGATCGCGCGCTCGACCGGTTGGTTGGCCTGGTCGAAAACCTGTACTTCTTCCCGGCTGCAGACGACCCAGTCGCCTTCTTCCAGATAGATGACCCGCTGGGTGAGCGATGCCAGGGCAAGTGCGTCCGAGCCAATATAGGTCTCCCCCTCCCCGACGCCGACGACCAGTGGTGAGCCTAGCCGCGCTCCAATGAGAAGGTCAGGTCGATCGCGGAAAAGGATTGCGAGCGCGAAGGCGCCGCGCAACTGCGGCAGCACATCGCGCACCGCCTCAACAGGGTCGGCACCGGCTTCTACTTTTTCACTGATCAGGTGAGCGACGACTTCGGTGTCGGTTTCGCTTGTGAAGGCGCGGCCGCGGGCGATCAATGCCTCGCGTAGCGGTTTAAAATTCTCGATGATGCCATTGTGGACGACGGCAACCTTGTCGGTGGCATGGGGGTGAGCATTGTTGGTGGTTGGCCCGCCATGCGTGGCCCAGCGCGTATGGGCGATGCCGATAGCGCCGAAAAGTGGCTCAGTTTCGAGCGCATTGGCAAGATTGCCGAGCTTGCCGGAGGCTCTCCGTCGTTCGATCGCATTGTTATGGACCGTAGCAATTCCGGCGGAATCATAGCCGCGATATTCAAGGCGCTTGAGACCATCGAGAAGCCGTTCGGCGACACCTTCATGGCCAACAATGCCGATTATTCCGCACATGGAAATCCTGCCCCTGAAATTGTGAGCGCCTCTTAGGCATAATGGGCAAGTTAAGGCAAGTTAAAGGGACTCATATATTATTCCGCTTTGACACCGGCTTCACCCGTTCAGCGAGGCTGATCATCAACGGCCAGAACAGTGTGTTGGCGATATCGAAATAGGTGTCCGTCGGTCGCCACCCATAAGCGAGATAGTCGAGAATTTCATTGCAGGTTTCGGCGAGGATGACGCATAAAAAGGGAATGAAGCTGCTATAAGGACGGCGCGTTATCAGCCGTGTCAGCACGAATATGGCCAGTCCGCTATGAATATGGAGAAGATTGTCCGCAAGGCCCGTTTTATCACTGATCCACAGGATAAGGCGATGATATTCTCGTGGGATATCAAGATGATACGGAATAATCGGAGCCATGATTATCTGAAGCGGAACATTGGCGAATATCGGATATACCGCGCGGCTGCACCCTTTAATTTATCGTTTAAACGACTGTTAAATGGGATGAGCTGCCAACGGCAGGTTTAAAGTCACGCTGCTTTATATTATTGCAAAGCGATAGTAACAGGGAGAGGGCGATGATCTTTCAGGATGGAGAATTGCGCCGGGTCGATAATAGCAAGCCTATGCTGTTCGACGGGTGGGCCTATGTTCCGATGGAGCTAGCATCTACCCCTGTCAATGTCCTGACCCTGGAGGAAGGTGAATCGGCGCCGATGAAGCAGGACAAGCCTCCCATACCTGCTTCCAAATAAACCCCGGCAATTTGCGGGGCCTTGTCAGCCCTAGATTGAAATCAACAAGCGAATTTCTGAGGGCGGCTCGTGCTGTCTGTTGCCAAGTGACTTTGGCAACAGACGATACTCCGAGCACTCAATAGCCCCAGCGTAAGCAAGGCTTGTCAAAGCGCTGCCTATCCCACCCCCGGATATACAGAAAAATGGCGGCTCGACGGCCGCCATTTCAATTATTTCTCAAATGCTCAGTTGCTGTCTGGATCATCGTCATCCGTCGTGACTGCGACAACTACCAGAGCACCGGCCAGTAGCACGCCGGCACCAACTGCGGTCGATGACAGCTTACTGGCCTTCTTGGGAGCGGTAACCGCCTTCACGTTGCTAGCCTTGGCAACCGAAAGGGCGGATGCCGAGTTTGCCATCACAGGTGCGGCCATCAGCGACGACGCCATCAAACCGGCAAGAACAAGCTTCAAACGCATATCAAGCATCCTAAAAGTTTGGTTTCAATTAGCATTGGCTTTGCAACCATGCAAGCATATTATTGGCGGACTTGCGTTGCCTCGTCTTCAGAACGCCGCTTACTGCCGCGCTGTTCCGCAATTTCCTGAATGATCCAACGTTTATCCCCTTCGAAAGCCATCGCACTCAAAATGCCCGAACGATAGGCACCCGTGTCCAGGCCAATGCGGCCATGATGCTCGGCTATATTTTCAAAGATCGTATGGCCATGGACGACCACCATTCCTGGAATTGCAGGCGAAGCATGTTTCTCAGATTCGCGGAGAAATTCTTCACGAATCCAGCGTAAATCACCCGCACGCTGCTTTTCGAGTGGTACGCCGGGGCGGACGCCAGCATGGACGAAGACATAGTCGCCTTCAACGATCATGTCCTCGAAGCTTTCAAGGAAGCGCTTGTGAGAGAGAGGTACGGCAGATTGCAGCATCGCAGCGAGTTCGAGATAATTGGCCGCTTCATAGGCTTGCCGTGTTATGCCGTAGCTTAGGATCGTCTCTGCTCCTCCAATGCGGTCGAAAAAGCGGATCGCTTCGCGGTTTCCGCTAAGCGCGGTCAGGAAAAGCTCTTCATGGTTGCCGAGCAGAAAGCGCGTTTCGGGACGGTCAGCCTTGAGCTTGATCAGGCGGTCGATCACCTGGGCCGATCGAGGTCCTCGGTTGATAAGGTCACCGAGAAAGATCAATTCGCCCTTTGGTTGACCGCGTTCCAACTCGTCGTCGCGGATCCGCGTCAGCAGGCCGTCAAGCAGATCGAGATGGCCGTGAATGTCGCCGATCGCGTAAAAGCGGCGGCCATCAGGGACATGGGCGACAGTTGAAGGGCGGCGGCCAAAGCAAGAGAGAATTTTTACAAGCATCGTTGGATGCAAACCCTTAACGGCTTTAAGCAGTGGAAATGACACTGATCGACCCTAGCAGGATTTGCCGCGCAAGGCTTTGGAAATATGTGATGTTCTGCGTTGCCATCATATCGGCGCCACTTCTTTCCGCTGCGCCAGCACCGGCACAAGAGGCGCCACCCTTTGAGGTCATTCGCACACTTGATGCAGAGATGGCCGGCATTGGCTATCGCCTCGCCACCGCCAATGCCCCCTTGTGCGACCGGCAGGAACCGGGTTTGGGTTTGCTGCTTCATACGCCCGATCAATATGCGCGTGACATCCGCGAGACAGCGATCCGTCATTTTCATTTCGATGGACCGGTAGGGGTTGAAGCGGTGATCGCCAAATCTCCTGCCGCCGCAGCGGATATCAAGGAGGATGATACAGTGATTGGCGTGGGACAAACGCGCTTTCGCCCTACGGATCCCCAGACCAACTCGAGCACCGCTTCTCTCATAGCAGCGACCCACCAGATCATGGCGCTTCCCCCTAATGGTCCGATCACGCTGCATATACGTCGGAGCGGCGTCGATCAGATCCGCAGGGTCATCCCGGTTCCTGCCTGTCGCTCGCGGTTCGAAGTGGCCTTTGGCAATAGTTTTCTTGCTCAGGCGGATGGTGAATTGGTTCAGATCAGCAGTCGTTTCCTGACCGACTATCCACAGTGGGCGCCCGTGCCGATAGCGCATGAGTTGGCCCATAATATTCTGCGTCACCGCGAGCGGTTAGAAGCAAAGGGCGTGAGCTATGGCCTGTTGTCGGGTATCGGCCGCAATGTCCGGTTTTTCCGGCAAACCGAATTGGAAGCAGATATTCTGTCTATATCGCTACTAACCAATGCTGGATACGACCCCAAAATCGCCCTGCTTTTCTGGCAGGCCTTCGGTCCTGCGCATGCTGGTAGCCTGTTTCGTAGCCGTACGCATCCGAGTTGGAAGACGCGTACTGGCATTATGGCACGCACAATCGCTGAAATGGCGCCAGAGCGCTCCCTCCATCCTGACATCATCGCGGCACGGGATCGGCCAATCGATGGGAAATGGCAGGATTTGTTGAAAAAAGAGCACTGACGAATGTCAGGTGACGCGATAGGCGTGGAAATGGCGTGCGGCGGCAAGTTGGCGAGGATAGGGTTTCGATATTCTCCTGGCAACGCTAGCGCCCTGCCGCCAGAAACGTCTTAAACGGTGTCCTACAGGCACAAGGCGATTGCTGCCATGGGATTCCACTCCGCCTACATGTGATAGTGTCCTTATCGTAGATATAAATCGGATACAGAGCTTCTATGGACAAGGCCCCGGAAAGCGAGATCATTGGCATCGCCGAAGCCGGCCTGATGCTGAGCGTCGAGGGACAGGAGCAGATTGCCCCTTGGTCTGCGATCACGATGGTTGAGGCTGTTCTGGCACTGGTCGATTGGGCGGGCGACCAGCGCATGGCTGTACTGGTCATTGCGATCATGCTGGACGCCGACGAGCGAATCTTCATTGTCGCGGAAAGCGAACTGCTCTGGGCGCCGCTGGTATCGATCCTGTCTCAAATCCTCCCAGGCATACCCTCTGTCAAAATATGGGGCGCGCAACTGGCCGCTTCCGGCAAAGTCGCGCTCTATGAAAGAGCAGGAGGCTTGCAATGACACCGACAATCCTTGATCCCCTTTCGACTGAGATGCGCCATAATGCGTGCAGAACATGATTTCATCGAGGGGCCCTTCGCCATTGCGGAAGACCTCACCCTCCATGGGACAATCGTCGGTGACGCGGCGCTGCAGGAAGGCGTGCGGTTCATCCTGCACGGCACGATTGCGGGCAACCTCACCGTCAAAGCGGGCAGCCGTGCCCTTATTCATGGCACAGTCTCGGGCCGCATCTATAATGACGGTGGACGGGTCGAGGTTTTTGGGATTTGCGAGGCCGTGGAAAATCTGGCGCCCGATGCGGTGTCGATCATCTCGCCCACCGCGCATGTGCGGCGCGGGCGTGTGAACCGGAGATGCGGTCTATGATCCTACTGGCCCCGCCGCCCGCGCTGGCGCTACCTGCGATCGTGGCATCGGCCGACGACCAGACGCGGACCCGCTTCCTGGAATTTTTCGCGGTCACCATTCGCAATCCGCATACGCGCCGCGCCTATATGCGGGCGGCGGGCAATTTCCTCGCCTGGGTCGCCGCGCGCGGTGTGTCGTCGCTCGCAGCGGTACAGCCGCTGCACGTAGCGGGATGGGTCGCAGCGTTGGCGCACGAAATGAGCGCGCCCAGCGTCAAACAATAGCTGGCCGCCATGCGTCACCTGTTCGAATGGCTGGTGACCGGTCATCTTGAGGTGGTGCCGGTTTTTCGGACAGGGTGTTAAGCTACTCCCGACCTGATGGATTGGTACGGGAATGAAGACGACAAGGAAGCGCTACAGCGCGGATTTCAAGGCGAAGGTGGCGCTAGAGGCGATCCGGGGCGACCTGACGCTAGCGGAGTTGGCTGCCAAGCATGGCGTGCACCATACGATGATCGCATCGTGGAAGCGGCAGGCCATCGAGGGAATGGCGAGCACCTTTTCCGGAGCCGGTGATGTAGCCAAGGCTGTCAGCGAGAGCGAGGTCGAGAAGCTGCACGCCAAGATCGGGCAACTGGTCGTGGAGCGGGATTTTTTAGCGAAAGCCTTCGGTCGATGAGCGTGGACCGGAGGCGGGCGATGGTCGAACCTGCTCACCATCGCCTGTCAATCTCGGCGCAGTGTCGCCTGCTGCGGATCAGCCGCTCGTCCTATTACTATGCGCCGGCGCCGGAGACCAATGAAACGCTGGCACTGATGACGGTGATCGACGCGACGTTCCTGGACTGCCCGTGGTATGGCAGCCGCCAGATGGCGCGGCACCTGCGGCGTGCCGGACACGAGATCGGTCGCCGTCGGGCACGGCGGTTGATGGCGAAGATGGGCCTGACGCCGATCTACCAGCGTCCCCGCACGAGCGATCCGCATCCGCAGCACCGGGTCTACCCGTATCTGCTGCGCAAGCTGGCGATCGAGCGGCCCAACCACGTCTGGTGCGCCGACGTGACGTACATCCCCATGCGCCGGGGCTTCCTCTATCTGGTAGCGGTCATGGATTGGGCGACCCGGAAGGTCCTGGCCTGGCGGTTGTCGAACACCATGGATGCCGGCTTCTGCGTCGCGGCGCTGGAAGAGGCTCTGGCCCGGTTCGGCAAGCCGGAAATCTTCAACACCGATCAGGGTAGCCAGTTCACCAGCTTCGCCTTCACCAGCGTGCTGCGCGAGGCCGAGGTCCGCATCAGCATGGATGGTCGGGGACGGTGGATGGACAACGTCTTCATCGAGCGGCTTTGGCGCTCCCTGAAGTACGAATGCGTCTACCTCCATGCCTTTGAGACCGGTTCGGAGCTGAAGGTTGGTCTTGGTCGGTGGATCACCTATTACAACACCCAGCGTCCGCACTCGAGCCTTGCCGGCAGAACGCCGGTTGAGGCCTATCGGCGAAACGGGCAATCAGATCATGGGGGGCATGCCCCCCATGATCTGATGATCAAGCAGGCGGCATGAACGACAACCGGGATTAGCTTAACTCAGCCGCCAAACTGTCCAGCAAGGCGGGACCACCTCAGTAGCAGCTATGCATTTCTGTTTGGTTTAAATTCAAAATAGTGCGGAGATGTACACATTTTAGACGGATATTGACGAGTGAGTATCATAAGGCGCATCGACAATCGCATCAGGTGAATTTATCACATTTCGGGCATCAACATAACGGGACGCACTTTAATGAGCGAAAATGCTAACCAGACTGAACTTCTTGTCACCTTGACCAGCGACATTGTTGCCGCACATGTATCGAACAACAGCGTGGCTGTCGGTGATGTCGCTACGCTCATTGCCAACGTGCATAGCGCTCTTTCAGCCCTAAATCAGCCCGTAGAGGCTCCTGCCGAGAAGCAGGAACCCGCAGTGTCCGTGCGGTCATCGGTAAAGCCTGACTACATCGTCTGTCTTGAAGATGGCAAAAAACTCAAGATGCTTAACCCGGCTTATTCATCGGGCTCAGTCAGCAGGGTTGGCGGGAGTGGTGTAAGCGATTGCTTTGATGTAGGAAAATGGGTGTCTAGACCAGTCCTGCAGCGAGGCAATTTATGCCACGGGCCACACCCGCCGGGAGCGATGATAGCGCGCCGGGATTTTCGTTTCCAGCGATCGGGCGCAAGAAGATCACAGCCGCGTTCGACGGAGGTCGGCTCACCTCGGATGGCGGTGTTCTGCTGCTGGCACAGGCCGAGCGCGCGATGGGGCTTTGCCGGCGGCTTGCGGCTTGCATTGCCGATCCGCGGGACCCTGTGCGGGTGATCCATCGCCTTGATGACATCCTGCGTGCCCGGGTGTTCGCGATCGCCTGCGGCTATGAAGACGCCGATGATCTCGACGCTCTGCGCGACGATCCGGGCTTCCGTCTGGCGCTGGGCAAGCTGCCGGGATCGGGCGCGGGGCTGGCCAGCCAACCGACGATGAGCCGGTGGGAAAATGCGCCGACCACACGCGAACTGGCCAGGATGATGGCCGCGATGATCGACATCTACTGCACCAGCTACCCCGCCGCGCCGGCGGCGGTGACGCTGGATATCGATGACACCTGTGACGTTGTTCATGGCTATCAGCAGCTCTCCTTCTGGAACGGGCATCATGGCGAGCGCTGCTTCCTGCCGATCCATGTCTACGACACTGCCACCGGCCGACCGGTGGCGATGCTGCTGCGCACCGGCAAGACACCGTCGGGCGCCGAAGCTGCCGGCCACATCCGGCGCCTGGTGCGCCATCTGCGCCGGCACTGGCCCGAAACGCACATCACCATCCGCGGCGACGGGCACTATGGCCGGCCCGAGGTCATGGCCTTCTGCGAGGCGGCCGGCGTCGACTACGTGTTCGGCCTGCCGACCAACGCCGCGCTGCGTGCTGATCCCGAAATCGTCGCTGCCGCCGATGCCTGCGCGGTTAAGCGGGCTCAGCGCCAATATCCGGTCCTGCGCAACTATGCCGAGACCCGCTACGGCGCGAAGAGCTGGAAGTGCCAGCGCCGCGTCGTCGCCCGGATCGAGGCCAGCACGCTGGGCATGGACATCCGCTATGTCGTCACCTCGCTGGCCGAAGGTTCGGCTGAGCATATCTACGACACCCTCTACTGCGCGCGCGGCAACGCCGAGAACCTGATCAAGCGCCACAAGACCCAGCTTGCCAGCGATCGTACCTCGTGCCGCTCAGCCAATGCCAACCAGATGCGCCTCATCCTGCACACCGCCGCCTACTGGCTCGTGTGGCGCATCCAGCAGGAAATCCCGAAGGCTGCCGCGCTCGCCACCGCCGAGTTCGCAACGCTGCGCCTGCGGTTGCTCAAGGTCGCCGCCCGCGTCATCGAAACCGCTACGCGCATCCGCGTCGCCTTCGCGTCAGCCTGTCCCGATGCCAGCCTGTTCAGAACCATTGCCACCGGCCTCCGGCCGGCACCCACATAACCAGCGCGGCAGTGCCGCCCAAAGCCCGAGCCCTCGTCCTTCAACCTCGAAAAGCCCATCGATCCTGACGCGGTGAAAAAAACCGCCGGAGGAGCTTGCTCTGATCACCCGACGACCGACAAACCATGCTCGCACGAACCCGGAGCGGAGGCCTCATGAATAGTGCGGGTTAAGCGCCATTTGATGACGCGCTATCAGATGACCCCGGATGAATATCGCGCCAAATGGGGACTGCCGGCTGACTATCCCATGACCGCCCCCAATTATGCTCAGCAGCGCAAGGACCTGGCGGTCAAGATCGGCCTTGGACGTAAGCCAAGACAGGGCAAAAAGACTGCTGGAGGCAGGCCGTCGACAAAGAAGAGCGCTGAGAAGCCTGTGACAGAGTGATTATGGCAACATCTTGCTAGCATAGGAGCGCTGGCGAGGGCTGTTAAAACGAGAATCCAATATAAAACGCCCCCTGCCCGTTTCGGGGCAGGGGTCAGGAAAAAGAGTGCCTCTGGTAAGATGAGCCATTCTGGGTCGCGGGCTTTCCATAGGCAGATAAATTGCAACGGCGAAATGAATTTCGCACCATAACGATGACATTTTCTGTAAGATTTCGACCGGCACGCCGGGAAAGCGCGCGATCGTCGGCGCGGCCGTCTGTCGGGTGCGCGTATAGGGCGACGTGACGATGAGCGCGGCGCTTGTGTCCAGCTCGCCGCGACCGCCCTCGCCTGTTCGTAGCCGCGCTCCGTCAGCTCGATCGTCGCGAGATCATGGCAGGGCACGCCGGCGTTGCCGGTGGATTCGCCGTGGCGGATGAAGATCGCTCGCAGGGCTCCGCCTATGCCGCCTGATGCAGCCCGTCGCTGACCTCCCAGCCCCGACAGGCCAGCAGGATCGGCTTGGGCACTCTCTTTTCGCCATTGGAATAATAGGCGACCATCCGGCGCGAGACGCCCAACGCGTCGGCCGCCTTCGACAGCGACAGGGCATGGCGCAGCCGCCATTCGAGAAAGGCGCGCACGTCGCCATGTCCGGTTGCCGAGAGCGTTTCGAGCCACAGCATGTCCGCGCCCAGCTCGACCCCCGATGGCCAGGTCAGGCTATGCCCCCAATCGCCTAGCTCGACCTTGGCGAACTCGCCGGGATCGCGCAGCGCGGCGAAGGCGCGATCATCGAGGATCGCGCCCAGCTCGATATCGGCGGCCGTGCCATCCGACCACGACACATGCAGCACCGAAGGACCAATCGCGCGCACGGCGGCAATGGTGCGGGTCTTGTCGGTGACGTTCATCCGTTCAACTCCTGCCATGTCTGCATGAGCAGCGCCTGGTTCGGCCCCGCCCATTCCAAAGCGTCTTTCAGGACCGCCGTTGGCACGGTGCCGACGATCAGCTCGAACGTCGCGATTGCCACCGAGCAGCGGAAATCCGGGCCTTCGATGTGAAAATGCGGCACGCCATGATCGCGACCATAGACGGCAATCTTCCAGCGGGGACCGCGAAACATCGTGACCATGTCTCAATATAGTGCAACTGTTGCACTAGCGCAAGCGTAGGGTCGTTCTCACCTGAAGGGGCTTTCAGCCGGACTGCATGACGGAGGCGATCCAGCGCAATCCGCTATTATATGTATATCTAAACGATGGCGTTATGATACCAGTTAGCCATTAGAAAGACATATTGGCGCGTCCCTTCGGGCACGGCTCTATCTCCGCCTGAAGGCTACGACCGAGCCCGCAAGCGGTCTTGGCGCATAGGCGTGACGATCCTCGCGTGAGGGCCGGGGCAAGGCCCCTGCCCTGCTGTGCCGGCGTGCTCTGGCGTGGATCTTCGTTTGAAGGGGGAAAGGCGGTCCCGGCCGCCTTTCCCCCGCAACGGGATTAGACGGGGCCGTGCCTCGCTGCGCTGCGGCCGCTCCACCCCCGTCGAATCCCGCTGCCCCCCTCTTTCGCCGGCGTTCTTGGGCGTCCGTGTTCCGGCCGATGGCATGGCCATCGCCGGACAGGCGATCGAAGGGAGTAGAAGGCATGACGCAGGACAACCGCGAAAGCTGGCTCAACCGGGTGGCGGCGGGCATGGCTCCGCTGTTCGAGGCGCTGGAAAGCCCCCTGCCCTCGCGCGTGCGGGTCGCGATCGGCTTCACCAGCGCGGGCCGCAAGGCCAAGGCGATCGGCGAGTGCTGGGGGCGTTTGCGGGAGGGGGCGGCTTTTCCGGCAGTTTGGTCTGTGACGGAATAATGTCGAGCGCCCGATAGACGGTCATTCGTGAGACCTTCAGGTCGCGGGCAACGCGGGCCTTGCTGGCGCCGGCGGCAAGGCGACGGCGGATTTCATCGTCATCGACGTTCTTCTTCCGGCCTTTGTAAACGCCTTCGGCGCGCGCCGCTTCGATCCCGGCGCGCTGACGATCCTTGATGAACTTCAGCTCCATATCGGCGACCATGCCGAGTATGGTGATGACCATTCGCCCCATGTCGCCCGCCGTCGTCACCTCTGGCTCAAGGATGCGCAGCGAAGCTCCCTTTTCATCAAGCTCATGCACCAGGTTCAGGACATCGCGCGTGGAGCGGCCGAGCCGGTCGAGCCGCAGCACGACCAGCTCGTCGCCGGTGTGCATAAACTGCATGATCGTTTCCAGTTCCGTGCGCCCGCTCCGCGAGGCCCCCGATCCGGTCTCGGAACGGATAATTTCGCAACCTGCATTCTTGAGGCGGCCAATCTGGATATCCAGATCCTGGTCCGTGGTGCTGACGCGGGCATATCCGATACGAGCCAAGTGCAAAATCCGTCACATTAGGGTGGCTCTTGCAGTGTATCGTCACATTGAGCGCAAACCCACCCTTTTGTGACAGACGAATGGTGTCACTCGGCCCTATCACTCTGGGGTGTACCCAAATGTTATAGGCCGATCAGCCGCCTCACGCTGCAAGCCGTCCAAAATCAATCCGGTCGTTCAGGTCGAGGTCGAAGCGGCCATAAAGGTAGCCGACTGGCTCAAATATATCGAAAATGGCGCGGCAAAATCGGGCACCGCCGATCCGATGGGCACCTATGACTTTACATGGATGTGGGAAGAACTGGGGCTTAGCGACCTCCGGCGGTAACGGCCATCATACGGTTCTTGAAATGTTCTCGCTTAGCGTTGTCTGGCGTACCTTCCACGCGATGCCCTCTCCCTCAGAAAAGACTCTATGCCTTCACGCCCAACGCGACGCCGGCCAATGTGCGAGCGCTGGTCGGAGGTAAGATCAATGAACCGCTCATCGAGCGCAACTGGCCCGACATCCTGCGCATCATGGCGACGATCGCAGCGGGGATCGTCGCCCCCAGCCAGATTCTTCGCAAGCTCGCCTCTTACCCGCGCCAGAATGAGCTGGCCCTCGCATTGCGAGAGGTGGGCCGCATCGAGCGAACCCTGTTCATGATCGACTGGATTCTTGATGCCGGCCTCCAGCGCCAGGCTCAGATCGGCCTCAACAAGGGTGAGGCCCACCACGCCCTAAAGCGCGCCATCAGCTTCCACCGCCGAGGTGAAATCCGGGATCGATCCGGCGAAGGCCAGCACTATCGCATCGCCGGAATGAACCTGCTCGCCGCCATCATCATATTCTGGAACACCATGAAGCTCGGCGAGGTCGTCAATACCCGGGCCGCCAGCGGTACCCATATCGCGCCTGATCTACTCGCCCACGTCTCGCCGTTGGGATGGGAACACATCAATCTAACCGGGGAATATCGCTGGCCCAAATCCTTAGCGTAGGATTCCGCCCCCTCCCGCAAACGCCCCCTCATGAGGCACGATGAAGAAATCTGACAGGGCAAAGAAACATAC
The DNA here is from genome assembly GCF_000447205.1 of Sphingobium ummariense RL-3. Lineage (GTDB taxonomy): Bacteria > Pseudomonadota > Alphaproteobacteria > Sphingomonadales > Sphingomonadaceae > Sphingobium > Sphingobium ummariense. The sequence goes on from NZ_AUWY01000113.1 coordinate 33,361, forward strand.
CGGCAAGGTAATCGAGGCGGCTGCACGCGCTCATGAAGCTCTCGACTATTTCAACGGCAACGTCACAAATCCGTTCGATGAGCTAACATGGCCCAGCATTGCCGAAGGTTATCTTCTAGTCGCACAGAAGGCGGTATCAGACGCATTGGTCGCTTTGGAACGTGCAAACAGCGTTGGTTGGACCAAGCACGGCCAATAACTATCGTCCTGGCCCTTCCCGCGAACGATCGCGGTTCCTAGATCGTTCGCTCTGCCGCTTCCGCTCCATCGCGGCTACCGATCGCTCATGAATTGTAGGCGTTCGCCCTGCCCCCACAAATTGCCGCACCTGGTCGGCAAGCTGGCGGTCAGCTGGATCGCTGCTTGTCTCAAGCCGCTTGGCGGCAGCTAGATAGCGGTGTTGCGTCTCATTCCATGCCTGCCGCCCGCGCACCACGAAATCCGGAGCGGTTGACCGCCCCGCCAGCTGGTCTCGCGCGGCCGCAGTGATCTTCTGATTGGCAAACGGCGCAGGTGCGGTGCCGGCCATGTAGCGCTGCCTCATCCGATTCAGGGCCATGCTCTGACCGGCTCGGCCGACACCACGCGCTGCGCGAGGCGTTGCCTCGGCAGTAACCCCCCTCGCCCGCAATTCCTCTGCAAAGCGCTCCCGGTAATGATGCAGCGTTTGAGGTCGCGGGTTGAAGCGTTGCCCTGTGTCGCCGCGCGCGGCAACCGTCACATGCACGTGGGGCCGCGGTGTGTCCGTATGCAGCGCCAGGACGTAATCCCACTCATGCCCGATCTCGCTGCGCGCGACCTCGCGCACCGCTGAAAGAACCTTGTCGGGGTCTGTCCCTGCCGGCATCGAAAAAACCATGCTCACGGCGGCTACGGTAGAATTGTCACGCCAATAGACAGGATCGCCCCAATCGCGCGCCAGCTCCGCCCGAGCTTCCTTGTCAGTCAGTATGTCGCCATCACGCGTTTCAAGCGGCACATCGCCTTTCCGGCCGATATAGTCGAAATGCGCAGCCGCGTGGTTCTTGCCCTTCGGCCTGCCCGTAACCTTGACCATGACCTCCGGGGCACGGCTGACAACGCGAGCAAGCCGCGCCCGCGTGCTCCCGCCCTGGCCTGCCCGCCTCGAACTCAGCGAGCGCAGCAACATATCGGCCCCGCGCCTGTTCGGGTCGCTGGTCAGCTTTGGTTTGAACAGCGCGGCAAGCTGTCCCGCCTCAAAGCTGCTATCAAAGTCGCTCACTGGAAACCTCCCAATAGGACAGGTCAGCTTTCGTAGCGGCGCCGATACCTTCGACGGCCGCGCCGATCGCCGCGCGCAGGTCGTTGACCTTTTGCAGCTCGCCGGCGATCTCCGCTGCATTGTCCGCCAGCGCCATCTTGTTAGCGGCTCGGGCGATCTGATTCACGTTGCGCCCAATGCGCTGCAACGCCTGACGGCAATTCAACAGCTCTTCGCGCAATTCGCGATCGACAGGCGCGGCAATGCCGATGTGTCGCCGCACAAGAGCCATGGCCCAGGTCGCCGGGGTCATGCGGCGCTCTTTTGCGCGATGGCGGATCACGGCCAGTTCGGTTTCGGTCGGCCGAAGATAAAGGCGATGCTCGCCAGCGGCCTCGCGGTCAACAAGAGGTGCGGCCTCGCTGGCCGCCCCGGACTGCCGGAGCACGGCGTCAACCAGTTGACGCATGAAGGGGCCGCGCCCTCCCCTCGTCTGCGCAAGCGCGTCAATCTTTGCGAGCTTGGTTGCCTCGATCTTGAAGCCCAGCGTCTTTTCCATGTGGGGTAGGTATCTCCCAACCGTGAAGCGCGATCCGATAGGATTGAGCGTATCGGTTAACATTAGCCGCCGCAAGGCTTATCCTGCCATACAGTAGATACCTACCCCACAAACAAAAAGCGGTGGCAACTGCCACCGCTCTAAATTCCACGTCGCCTCGATGCTGAGAGAACGTGGACGGTAAAAGCTATCAGAAGTCGAAGGTTTGGGGCGCGGCCTCGCCGTCGAACCGAACCGTGACCTGGCCACTTAGAACAATCCCGCGACGGCCCTGAATGATGATAGCCGGTGCGTCGGTAGCCTCTTTCGGCTGACGGGGGGCGCGCGGCTTGTGATCGGAAGGATCGGCAAGCACGGCCCCCTCCCCTTCCCGCTCGTCGTCGTGAGCGTCCAGTTCAGGCCGCTCCCGACGATCGTCCGTCGCACTGGTAGCAGCTGCCACCAAGGCGCGCGATTCTTGGGGCGACGCTGGATCGTCGATCGCTTTAGCGGCACCGGCCTGCGCGGTCTCTTCCTCGGGGCTGCCTTGGAGCGTAGCAAGAAACTGCTCACAGGCGGCGGCTGTCGGATTTTCGTTTGCTGCCACGAAATTGCGCGTGGCCTGCTCGTCCAGCTCGATCGCGTGTTTGATCGCGACGGCGGCACGCGGAGAACAATTCTTCAACGCGGCAAGAATGTCCTCGGGCAAGGTGCGCAGCGAGTAGAGCCGCTTCACTTCCGAATGCGGCTTGGCGATGCGCGCGGCTAGATCCTTTGTCGAGAGCGTGTCACTGACGCGGCTCGCGATGAAACTGACGCGCTCAGCCAGACTTAGGGCTTGGCGTTGCTCGTTCTCAAGAAACTGGTCGAGGCCAATATCGCGCTCGGCGTCCGCCTGATCCAGAACGGTGTCGATCTGGTCGAAACCAAGCTGGCGGCACGCGCGATAGCGCCGCTCTCCGTAGCGGATGATGTAGCGACCGTTCGATGTTGGCGCGACAACGATGGGTTGCAGCAAGCCGCGGTCCTTGATGGTTGCGGCCAGTGCATCAATCTCGGCCTGGTCGAACTCCCGGCGAACCTGCGTGGGGTCTGGATCAATGTCATCGAGCGGAAGGCGCTGAAACCGTCCAGCTGCCTTGAACTCGGTATTCGCGGGGACGGCCGAAAAGTCCATCGCGTCCATATCGAAGTCGGCAAAGCTCTTCTTCGCCGGTTTGACAGCTGCCTTGCTCATGCGGCTTCCCTCTCAGCTTGATCGACAATGTAGGAGACGACTTCGCGCACGATCGGCGCGCTACGCCGCGTGTCCTTTGCCAAGCGCCAAACGGGAATTTCGAGTAAAGCCGCCTCGCGCATGTGCTCGCGGTGCGGAATGGTGTGCGGCACCACATTGGCAGGAAGCGCCTGCCCAATGCGGTCCATCAGCATTTTTGAAACTTCGCTCGTTGTCTGAACGCGGTTGAACACGATCCCGAACCGGGTCGCGTTACCCTCCCCGCGCACCTTGTTTGCAAGGCTGATGCTTTGCGAGATTTCGTTGAGCGACTGACGCGCGGTTTTGTCGGGGTCCAGTGGGACCGCGACATAATCGGACGCAATCAGCGCCATGAGGTTCCGGCCATCCCACGCGGGCGCAGTGTCGATCACGCAGTAGTCGTAGTGCTTGGCAAGGCCGGCACGAATGGCGCGGACATAAGCGCCGATGTGCTGGCCTTGCTGCGGGCTGTCAGTCGTCAACTCGACGATCTGCCGTGTGTTCTTGAAACAGGCCAGCGCCGGAGGTTCTTCGTTCGGGTCGAAGTCAAGAATCGACTGAACCGGGCCGATCTGCTCGAACTCGGCTTTCAGCATCCCGGCACTGTGGCATTGCTTGTCCAGGTCCAGGACCACGACACGCTTGCCCTGCTCGGCCAGATGCCACGCAATATGACAGGTAAGCGTGGTCTTGCCGATGCCGCCGCGCTCATTGGTCACTACGATTGTTCGCATTGAGAATCCCTTCAATGGCTGCGCCACGGGCTACTTGTGCCAGCGGTTATGAGCGGCGCTGTTTCCCGATCCGAAGCGATACTGCGACTGCATATACCATGGGTTCGGATCGTCGTTCAGGTTGAGGCCCTTGCCCTTGCGGCGCGGGCCGGTCTGTTCGGTTGGTGGGTCTTTGCCGAAGAAAACGATCAGCACGAAGACGGCGACGGCTCCCACTCCTAGCCAGCCAAAAGCGAAATAGGCCGCGAGTCCGACTGCAAGGACGACGATCAGCGCGGTTGCCGCGATCGCAAGCCACAGGGCAAGCGATGCCCAAAGCATGACAGTCCGTAGCACGCTGGCTGCGCGCCGAAGTTTGCTGGCAATCTCACGGCGCATAGCGGCCTCCTAAGCTGTTCGGCTCTCGCCTCGCTCGGAGCCGATCAGCTTAGGGAAAGGCTGCTCCCTGAAGATGTTCGGCACCTCGGTTCGCAGGGCACGCGACATACGTAGCGCCGTCAGCAAAGTGGCGTCCTGTCTGCCGTTCTCGATGGCCGCGACTGTTTCAGGGGAGACTTGAATCCTCGCTGCCAGCTCGGATTGCGTAAGTCCGGAAGCGACGCGCAAGCTCGCTACACGATTGAACAGTTTGGCTGCCACACATGCCTCACGTAGTTAAACCCTATTCTTGTTAGGGTCTGTGAAAAGCATTGTCCACAAAAAAGGGCGGCCACCAGGCCGCCCGTTTTAGGTGAAAGGGGGGGGGGCTTAGTCAGCCCCGCCCCGAACCAAGATACCCAGCCCCTCAGCGATCAGGTCCACCGAGTAGCGGGTTTCGCCATTGCTCTCGTAGCTGTTCTGGCGGACCCGTCCGGTGATGTGAACCAGGTCGCCCTTGCCCAAGTCAGCGGCGCGCTCTGCCAGCTGGCGGAAGAACGTCACGCGGTTCCAGTGCGTATCGGTCTTCCATTCATCGCCATCCTTGCGGTTGTAGTTCGCGGCGACGGAAACATGGGTGACTTTATCGGTCGTATCGACACTGCCAACGCGGCCGATGATCCGAAATTCAGCGATGTTCTGCATGGTAGTCTCCTTTGGATAAGCGTTGCTGACGGATTTTTTGCGGCGGAGCTGAGCTACGCGGGCAAGCTGAAAATGGGAGGGTCCGCTTGCGGAAACCCAAGGCCGAAGGCCGGTTTTCTGCTTGCCCGCATTAGTGGCGATGTGGAGTTCGTATCCGTCAGACAGCAACGCCCAAAGGAAACGGCCCGAGTAGATGCAGCAATTTGGACTGGCGGCGGTGGCAGCTGCCACTGGCCATTGGCACCCATAGGTCGCTGCGCTCGATCGGCACGGCGGGGATTGGAAAACCCTGTCGCGGCTCCGCCGCTCTTTCCGTAGCTGGCAGTCCGTTGACGCGAGCAGGGGACTGCCGGTGGCAGCTGCCACCGGCTTGAAGCCGAACAGAAAGGGCAATCAGCGGTTCCGCTCACGATGATTTCGCTGAGGGCTGGGTTCTTGCACCTGGGCGGCACGATGGGCCGCCCACACCCGCTTGACGGTGCTGCGGTCGCAATCGGCCAGCTCTGCCGTTTTGGCAATGCTCTTGCCCGCTTCGCGCAATGCCACAATGCGGGCGTGCGTTGCCCGATCGCCTTTGCGCCCTCCGCTGCGCCCTGCGGCCTTTGCCAAGGCGATACCTTGGCGCTGTCGCTCGCGGCGATCGGTGTAATCGTCGTGAGCCATCTGCAGGGCGATCTTCAAGAGCATCGCCTGAACAGATTCGAGCACGATGCGGGCGATGCCCTCGGCGTCGGCCGCGAGGTCGGACAGGTCCACGACGCCGGGAATGGCAAGTCGCGCGCCTCGCGCACGAATTGTCTCAACCAGCTGCTCGGCCTCGGCCAAGGGAAGACGACTAATCCGGTCAATCTTCTCGGCAATCACCACTTCACCGGGTTGAAGATCGGCAATCATACGCAGCAACTCGGGGCGGTCGGCACGGGCACCCGATGCCTTCTCCCGATAGACTGCCGCGACATAATAGCCCGCTGCCTTCGCCTCGGCTACGATGGCATCCTGTCGGCGTAAGTCCTGTGCATCGGTGCTGACGCGCAAATAAACGCGGCCGATCTGCGGCGCGAAGGCGGGGGACGGCTCAATATCAGTGGCCATCGTTTGTTGAAGCTTCCTTGCCTAGCTGGGGACCATCCGGGGGCGAGGCCAGCATGTTGGATATGCTGGCTTCTGCGCTCGCGATCGCATCGCGGATTTCATCGGCCTGTTCGCGCAGCGCCGCCAATTGGCGGTCGCGCGGCAAAATTGCCCTCAGCCAATTAGCGCGCTGCTCGATTTGAGCGATCTGTTCGGCAAAAAACTGAGCGTCGGATCTCATCCGATCAAGCTCAGCCTGCGCCACGCGTAGTTTGCGGTTCCAAGCGGAATCGCGCGCCTTCGCTCGCCTGACCTCGTCCCGGTCTTGCTTGGCTTTGCGCTTCCGCTCCTGATCTAGCGCCTTTTGCAAGGCATCGCGTTTCCTGATCCGCTCGGCCTCAGCCGCTTCATCACGCCTGCGCGCGATCAAAGCATCCAGCGCCGAACGATCGTGAATGTCTATGTTGTTGCAGACCCATCTGATCCTTCGGAATGCCTTGTCCTCGATTTGGCCGATGCGGCTTGGCGACACACCGACGATCTTTGCAGTCGCGGCAAGAGTGAGCGCGGGAGAGGGGCCAAGCCCGATCCGCAAGCGGACAACCTGTTGCTCATGCGGTTCCAGCATCGCGATCAACCGCTCGACGGTTCGATGGTCGGTGATCGGCCTCTCTACATCGCGCTTTGCAAGCCGAGCTGCGAACAGCTCCATGGCCGATTTCATCGCGTCGTCCTGACCGTCCATGCAGGGTTTGAACCTCGCTCGTCCAAATATGGCGCACAATCTATACCATCTGCGCTAGGCGCGAAAGCCATGGCGCAAATAGCTTCTAGAGCAACCCTATTGCGCCATGCTGCCCGTGCCGACATTCTGCGCCTAGCTGTAGGCGATTGCAAAGATACTGGCCTCTGCTCGCAAACAGCGCGGATTTCTGCTCAGATTTGCTGACAGCAGGTGGGCCATGCTGCTCACGCTATGCGACAATGTGCTCGCCATCATCCGCGCCTGCTCGCAAACGGAGAAGGCCTGTTCTCGCTTTCTGCCAATAGCGAGGAGTGCCGGTGAGCGGTCTGGCAGCGATCGTTCCCGCCGGGTTTGCCGTAAGCATCAGCGCTCCCACTTCCTCAGGCTAGCAACGGATTGATCGTATAATGCCTGGAGCGAGCCGACCTGATTGTCTCGGAAGTGAATCGTCAGCACGAGATTGTCATACGGCAGATTGGCCGTGCAGAGCCCCGGCCGCGAGCCTCCGCCCATGGCGGAGCAACTCGCCAGCGATGGAGGACGCTTCTGACCTGCTTCGGCTGGCAACTGGTATGTCCAGAAAACACCATCACTTACCTTGCGCAGTGTTCGGCCGCGCCATGAAAGCGGGCGACTTGCGCAGACAGTCGAGTTGACAAGCGCCTCTGTTCCCGCTGCGCGGGCACACATCCGCTTCTTGCTTGCCACGCCCACCAAGTTTCGCTCCGGCAAGCTTGCGCTCGGATTTAGGTAGAACGAGAACCCGTCGCTGGGATCGAGCGCTGGTAGAAAGAACGGCTTATCATTGTCGGATATGTCGTTGGCTCTCGGGATGTCGAAGACTCGTCCCTCCAACCTCCTCTCGGCCGAGGCCGAGCACGCGCTGAGCAAGCTGACGATCGATAAAGAAGCTGCGGTAAGATGCCTGTTCATGCCGGCAGGCTATGAGAGAAGCGCAACGTCCACAATCGGTGGCACAGACGACATGCGTTGCGTCCGCGTGCGGGAGATACCAAGGCGAGGACAGCCAGTATCATATCGGCACACCGGCTTCGCGGAGCCGCTCGGTCAGGTCGCGGGTGTGTTCGGCGTCCAGCGTTCCGGCGAGGAACGCGCGTATGTCGGACGGCCGGGTGTTGAGCTGGCTGGCGAGCGCGCCCGCATCGTAACCGTTGCGCGTCAGCGTGGGTTCGAGGTCGTCAATCGCCCGCGACAGCACCTGCTCGACGATCTCGGCCGTGACGGGCTTGGCAGCGAAGCGGAAGCCCTGCTCGAAGGCGAGTGTCAGGTGCATCTCGATCTGGAGCGGGGTGCGCAGGCGCTCGGCGATGAGGTCGATCGCGTCCTCGTTCATCAAGTCGGCAACCTTGACCCCCTCGGCCGCACAGGCGCCGAGCAGCCAGGCAACATAGTCGCGGCGTTCGGCGCCGATGCCCTCATAGTCGAAGGTGGTCGTGCGGTAGCCGATCTCTTCCATTTGCGGGCGGCGCAGGTCGTTGCGTAGCCGAGGATGGCCGACCAGAAGGACCGACAGCAGCACGCCGGCATCAGCCACCACCTCCATCAACCGCTTGAGGCCGGTCAGCGTCTTGTGGTGCAGGTCATGCGCCTCGTCGACCACCAGTACGACCGGGCGCTTGCCCTTGCGCATGATGTCGCGCAGGTCGCGCTCGCGGCGCTCGGCCTGCTTGGGAATCTTCACCTGGGCACGGTCACCGGGCGAGAGATCGTAGAACAGCGCCTCGATCAGCGAGGGCAACGAGGTGCGGCGCTTGTCGACCGCAAGCGACTTGGCGACGGCGACCTTGCCCGCCCGGGCCAGCTCGTCCTCGATGCGGCGCAGCAGGTGCGTCTTGCCCGATCCGACCAGGCCGGAGACGACGATCAACCTGCCGGTCTGCACGGCCGCACAGACCTCGCGCACGAGGTTGCGCTGATGCTCTGTCTCGAAGTTGCCGACGCCTTGGAACGGGCGGGCGAGCCCGTAGCTGGATTGAACGTCGGCGAGCATCAGCTTGTCCCCCGTCTTGACTGGAACCGCTCTCGGATGCGGTCAGCGATGATGGTCTTGTCGAGCGTTTCGCCCAGCAGCGCGTCGATGAAGGCGCGGTCTGCCTCAGGCAGCGAGCCGAGCGGTCGCCGGAGCTGGTCGACGATGGCGTGGCGCGCCGCGAGCCCGGTCGGGTATGCCGTCTCGACCGCCGGCTCCGGAAAAGGTGTTTGCCGCACCGCGAGCCCTGCGGTGGAGGGCGGCAGCGACGGCAGCGGCCGGTCGCCGCCCGTCACGGTCGCGCGGGGCAGCCCCAGCTGGTCAGCGAGCCGGACCACCTTGTCGAGCCGCTCCTCGGCGCGGCTCTTCTGATACTTGCGATAGCGGTAGAGCGGCACGGCGCCGCGCGACGGCTCGTAAGGGCCATGCCGCTTGCCGTCATGCTCCACGAAGAGCTGCTGGTCGAACAGCCCCCAGAGCAGCGTCACCGTCTCGCCGGCGAGCTCGGGCTCGACCTCGTAGGAAGCGCCCTCAACCGAGACGGTCGCGTCGCCCGCAACGGTGCGCCGCTCGGGCTCACGAGCGAAGGCGCAGAACCGCTCCCATGAACACATGGCCCGCACGCCATCGCCGGGCAGGTGCCGCAGCCAGTGCTCGATCCGCGCGTGTGGCTCGGAACGATGGTCGCCGTTGTTGTAGGTGACCAGCGCACGCCGCATCCACAGATTGGCTTCCGCCTCGTCCTTGGGTTTGTGGAAGTGGTACAACGTCTCGTGCACCTCCTTCACCGTGCGGAACGGCCGCTCGACCTTGCCCTTGGCGCGGGCCGCGGTGTGCCGGTCGTCGGCCTTCGGCGGCAGATGGGTGAGGACGCGCACGCCGAGGCTGCCCATCACCGACTGGAACACGCGCGACCGGCTGACCGGGCCGTTGTCCATGTAGATCGTGACCGGCAGGCCCTGGAACGGCAGTTCGGGCTCAGGCTTGGCGGCGAAGGCGTTGAATAGAAAGCGCAGCGCGGACTCGGCATCCTCGCCATAGACGCTGCGATATTCCTGGTAGACCACGCCCGAGCAGTCATCGACGGCCGAGAACAGCATCAGCGTGGGTTTGCCGCGACCCTGCTCGATCCAGAGCGGCGCCTCGACCTGCTTGAGGTCGGACGGGCTCATGTCGAAGTGCCACAGCTCGTTGGATCGCCGCGCCTGAAAACGAACGGCTGCGTGGGGGCGGGTCACGCGGGCATAGTCCAGCCCTGATGAGCGGAGCAGCCGGTCGATGGTCGCCCGCTTCAGCAGGCCGGGTGCTACCTTGACCAGGCCCTCCGGCGTCTCGACGCCATCGGTTTCCAGGAACTCGATGGCGCGGGCGGTCGAAACGTGCCGGCCCTTCTTGTTGGTGGTCCTGATCTTCAGTGCGGCGACGATCTCGGCGTAGCGCTCCATCTCGGCCTGCGGGGCAACCCGCGTCGCACCATGGTCGGACCGGCGCACCGACTTGGGGCGGTTCAGCTCGCGCAACGCCCGGTAAAGGGTCCAGATGGAGATGCCATAGGCCTCGGCCGCACGGGCGATGATCTCGGTGCGACCGGGGTCGCGTGGGGGCAACAGCGACAACCGTCGGCGAAGATCGATCAGCGCCTCTCCAGGCGGTCGCTTCGCCCGGTCAGCCATGGGCTGTTGCAGCCTCCTTGATCGATGCACCGCTGCCGCGCTTGCCTGCATAGCGATAGAGGGTCGCGACCGACACGCCCATGCGCTTGGCGATGTCGCGCACCGGCAACGTGCCCTCCTTCATCATCGCCCGTGCCGCGGCGACGTCGCTCGGGCGCATTGCCGATGGGCGGCCACCCTTGCGACCCTGCCGGCGCGCCTCCACTAGCCCCGCGGTAGTTCGCTCGCGGATCAGGGCACGCTCGAACTGCGCGATGGCGCCGAACACGTGAAAGGTGAGCATGCCACCCGGCGTTGTCGTGTCGATGCTCTCGGTCAGCGACACCAGCCCGATCTTCTCGCGCTCCAGATCCTCGGCCGTGGCGATCAACTTCTTGAGCGAGCGGGCGAGGCGGTCGAGCTTCCAAACAACCAGCGTGTCGCCTGCGCGCAGCACGTCTTCCAGAATGCGCGCCAGTTCGGGCCGGTCATCGCGCGCGCCCGACGCCTTTTCGGTGAACACCCGCTCGCAGCCGGCCCGCCGCAGCGCATCGAGCTGGAGCTCGGGGTTCTGGTCGCTGGTGCTGACCCTGGCATAGCCGACCCGCATGAGCGTCTGATCTTCTCCAAACTCGTGCGGGGCATACCGTTTTGCGACGCGGGTTTCCAGAACAGTTTTGACAAAGTGCGGCCCGCAGATTTACGTTGCCGGCCCAGCAAGGCGATCGGCTCGTCAGAAACGGTCGTTTTGCAGAACCGCTGAGGAGCCGGGTTCATGCAGGTGCTCGATACGGTTGGCTGGGTCGGTGATGGCGACGACACCGACTTCTTCCTCGCAATCGAGCGCACCTTCGATCTGCGCCTGCGCTCGAACC
>NZ_AUWY01000114.1 GCF_000447205.1 Sphingobium ummariense RL-3
AGAAAATCGCTCCGTTTGCGAGCAGACGCCGCTACGATTGCAAGCGCCTACAGCTATGAGCGCGGTGAAGGCGTCGCCCGAGCTGGTGGGGCTGGGGCAGGACGGGAAAGGGCAGGAGCGGTTCACCTCGCGCGAGATGATCGCGGTCGAGCAGCGGCTTGAGCGGGCCGCTGACAGGCTTGCAGAGCGGGGAGGGCATGGTCTCCCGGCAGCGGCCGTTAGGGGGGTGGCCGCTACCGGGAGTGATAGCCTGGTGCTGGGAACCCAGCAGGAAGCCGCGTTGGCGCATATCACCAGCCGGAACGATCTTTCAATCGTGGTCGGCTATGCCGGCACCGGCAAGTCGGCCATGCTGGGCGTGGCGCGCGACGAATGGGAGCGCGCCGGCTACACGGTGCGCGGTGCCGCCCTGTCGGGGATCGCGGCCGAGGGGCTGGAAGGCGGATCGGGCATCGCCTCGCGCACGATCGCCAGCCTCGAATATCAGTGGGGGCAGGGCCGCGAGCAGCTCGGGCCGCGCGACGTGCTGGTGATCGACGAGGCCGGGATGATCGGCACGCGCCAGATGGAGCGCGTGCTTGGCGAAGCCGAACGGGCCGGGGCCAAGGTCGTGCTTGTCGGCGATGCCGAGCAGTTGCAGGCGATCGAGGCGGGTGCCGCGTTCCGGGCGCTGGCCGAGCGGCACGGTGCCGCCGAGATCAGCGAGATACGCCGACAGCATGAGGATTGGCAGAAGGACGCCACGCGGGCGCTGGCGACCGGCAGGACCGGCGAGGCGATCCATGCCTATGAGCGTCATGGGATGGTCGAGGCGGCCGACACGCGCGAGCAGGCGCGTGCCGAGCTGGTGGACGGTTGGGACGCGCAGCGCCTTGCCGATCCGGACAAGAGCCGGATCATCCTCACCCACACCAATGCCGAGGTTCGCGATTTGAACCTGGCCGCGCGCGCACGCTTGCGTGACTCGGCTGCGCTTGGTCCCGACGTGGAGGTGAAGGCCGAGCGGGGCGCGCGGGAGTTCGCCAGCGGCGACCGCATCATGTTCCTCAAGAACGAGCGCGGGCTTGGGGTGAAGAACGGCACGCTGGGTAAGGTCGAGCGGGTTACGCCAGAGCATATGGCGGTCCGGCTCGACGACGGTCGATCGGTCGCGTTCGACCTGAAAGACTATGCCCATGTCGATCATGGCTATGCGGCGACCATCCATAAATCGCAGGGCGTGACGGTCGATCGGGCGCACGTCCTCGCCACCCCCGGCATGGACCGCCATTCGGCTTATGTCGGCTTGTCGCGACACCGTGACGGGGTGCAGCTCCATTACGGGCGCGACGACTTCGCCGATCAGCGCCAGCTTGTCCGCACCCTGTCGCGCGAGCGGTCGAAGGATATGGCGTCGGATTATCCGATGTATCGGGACCGCGACGCCGAGGTTCGTGACTTCGCCGATCGGCGCGGGTTGTCGGGCGAGATCCGCTTGCCGGATGCGCCCGAGAGGCAGGGGGTCGAGATCTTTGCGCCTCGCCGTGGATATTCGCGCGAAGTGCGTGAGGATCCACGGCCGATCAGCCGCGGCGATCAGGAGGCGAAGGCCGCGGGTGAGCGTCAGCCGCGGCGGGGCATGTTCGACGGATTCAAGCCGAAGCCGATCGAGCGACCCGCGCCGGGGCGTGTCCAGGGCGAGAAACCCAAGCGCGGCATGTTCGACGGGTTGAAGCTCGACGCGACGCCGGCGACGCCTTCGCCCGCGCGGGCCGATCGCGGCGAGGACCGCGCCTTCGCGCGCGCTGTCGAGCGGACCTCGCGCTCGGCCGAGGTGGTGTTGCAGGCGCGGGCATCGGGTGCGCCGATCCTTGAGCATCAGAAGGTCGCGCTCGAGCGCGCGATCCATGCGCTCGATACGCTCCGGCCGGGGGCTTCGGACGATATGACGGAGGCGATGAAGCGCAATCCTGAATTGCTGCGCGAAGCGGCGGCGGGGCGCAGCGGCCCGATGATCGAGGCGATGGCCCGAGAAGCCCGCGTGCGCGTCGATCCGGCTTTGCGCGCCGATCGGTTCGTGGAACGCTGGCAGGGCCTCAGCGCCGATCGGGACCGCCTCTATCGCGCCGGCGACATGTCGGGCCGGGAAAAGGCGGGGCAGGAAATGGCGGGCATGGCGAAAAGCCTTGAGCGCGATCCCCAGGTTGAATCGCTCCTGCGCGGCCGTAGTCGCGAGTTGGGGCTTGAGAGGGGCATCAACCAGAGCCGTGAGCTTGCCCGCGAGCTGACCCGCGATTTGGGGCTCGGCAGGGGCTTGGGGATGAGCCGGTAAGGAGAGGATATGGACGACGACCGCGAAGACATGGGCGAGGATGACGCGGCGCGGGCATTCGCCCAGCTTGGCCGCGAGGTGTCGTTGCTGCGCAGTGCCATCGAGGGACTGACGGCCGCGCGCGAGTCCATCGAGATACCCGATTATCAGCCGACGCTTGAGCGCACGGAGAAAATATTGGTGGCGCTCGCCCAGCGGATCGATCCCATCGCCAAAAGTCCGCTATTGTCGATGACCCCGGATTCCATGACGAGCCAGATCGCGACGGCGGCGAGCGGCGCGCGCCGCGAGGACGCGCGGCTTGTCGCCGAGGCACGCGCAGGGCTGGACAAGGCCGCCCGCGAGATCGGCAACCGGCTAGCATCCGCGCGCCGGGGCGACGAGCAGAACCGCTGGCTGGTGTGGGCCGGATTGGGCGGCGTGGTGTTGGGGATGTTGCTCTACGCCCTGGCGCAAATACCGCTCGCGCTTCTCGCGCCGACAAGCTGGCGCTGGCCCGAGCGCCTGGCGACGCGCGTTCTGGACGAGGGTAGCCCGTGGGAAGCAGGGCAACACCTGATGCAGACGGCCGCGCCCGAGAGCTGGGGCGTGATCGTCGCGGCGGCACCGCTCGCGGATGGCAACCGCGAGGCTATTCAGACGTGCCGCGAGAAGGCCGCCAAGGCCAAGAAGGCGGTGCGCTGCACGATCGACGTGAAGGCGGCGCAATAGGCATGGAGGTTTCGACCGAATTGGCCCAGTCGGCCCCAAGCTGCGATTTTGGCCAAGTCGGAGAACGTTTTGGGAACGTGGCATTCGGTATTGACGATGGAAATCATAGAAGAGGACAGTTCGCTCCATCATAGGGAGTGGGTTGATGGATCGGAGTATTCCGGGCGGGGATTTGATCGGACGATGGAGCCTGAGCTTTGCCGATATTGATTTTGTAAATTCGAAGCCGGCCCTGACGCGCCTTGGCCTCGCCGCACAGCTGAAATTCTTCGCTTCCCTGGGGTTTTTCGCGATCGATCCCGGCTCAATCCCTACCGATGGCCTCTCGTATCTGGCCGAGCAACTCGGTGTCGAGGCTGGCGAGATAGCCGGTTATGACTTTTCCAGTCGGACAGCACGACGGCATTGTGCGGAGATCCTGATCCATCTTGGATATCACCGCATGAAGCGGGTGGATCGCGCGCAATTGACGGAATGGATTGCTGGCGAGCTGTGCCCGGGCGGCCAGTCGATCAATGCCATGCTTGAGCATGTTTTCCTGTGGTGCCGGGACCGGCGTATTTATGGGCCGTCGCGCAAGGAGCTTGAACGTGTCGTTCGCTCACAACGGCAAGATTATCTGGACACCTGGCTGATCGGAGCCAGTGATCGGCTTTCGTCAGATGCGGTGGCGTTATTGGAAGCCTCGCTTGCCGATCCGGACAGCTCGACCGGATTCAACAGGATGAAGGGTGACGCCGGACAGGCAACGCTCGACAACATTCTCGACGTGACCGAGAAACTCGCCTTTATCCAGAGACTTGATCTTCCCCATGATCTCCTGACGGCTACGGGCAAGCCATGGGTCGATCAGATTGTTCGCCGCGTTGCCGGTGAAAAGGCCTCGGAGATGCGCCGGCATGCGCCGGCGCGACAGCTCGGCCTTTATGCGATTTATCTAATGTCGCGGGAGGCGCAACTCACTGACGCGATGATCGACCTGCTGATCGAAACCGTTCACAAGATCGGAACGCGCTCGAAACGCAAGGTGGTGGGCGATATCGCGAAAGACATCGAGCGGGTCTATGGAAAGGAGCGCCTGCTGGTCGAGATCGCCAGCGCCTCGATCAATGAACCATCGGGGCGCATCTGCGATGTCATTTTCCCGATCGCCGGTAAGGCCAAGCTGGCGGCGATCGTCAAGGAGAGCCATGCGAAGGGCGCTCTGGACCGGCGCATCTACAAGGTGATGCGTGGTTCCTGGGCCAATCATTACCGGCGCATGCTGCCAAGCCTGCTTTCCGTACTTGAGTTCCGGTCGAACAACGCGGTGTGGCGGCCGGTCCTGGCGGCCCTCGACTGGATCAGGAGCAAGGTGGATGGCGGATGCCGCTTCGTGCCATTGCAGGATGTTCCGATCGATGAGGTGATTCCAGCGCGATGGCGCAGTTCCGTCATTGATGACGATGGGCGGGTAAACCGGATCAGCTATGAGCTTTGCGTCCTGACGCAACTGCGCGACCGCATCCGCTCCAAAGAAATCTGGGTGGTCGGGGCGGATCGCTATCGCAATCCCGATGACGATCTTCCCAAGGACTTCGAGATCAGGCGAGATGCGTACTATTCCGGCCTCAGCCTGACGCCAGATGCGCAGGCGTTTTGCGCCTCGATCCGGGAGGAGCTTGAACGGGAACTGTTGCTCCTCAATGCCAATATTCCACAAAACGACAAGGTCCGGCTCCTGTGGCGCGGCGACAACCGGATATCGATTACACCGTTCAAGCCCTTGCCCGAACCGAAGGGTCTCGCTTCGATCAAAAGCGAGATCGGTCAGCGCTGGCCGATGACCGGACTGCTGGACGTGTTGAAAGAGGCTGCTCTGGACACGGGATTGATGGATGCTTTCGAAACGTCGGCCTCGCGGGTTACCCTGTCGAAAGCAGCCTTGGCTCAGCGTCTTTTGCTGTGTCTCTATGGCTTGGGCACGAACGCCGGGCTCAAGCGGGTCGCTGGCGCAACACCCGATGTCAGTTACGAGGAATTGCTGCATGTCCATCGCCGTTTCATCCACGCGCCAGCGCTGAGGGAGGCGTGCGCGCGGGTAGCAAACGCGACACTGGCAATCCGCAATGCCGCAGTATGGGGAGATGCGGGCACGGCATGCGCGTCCGATTCAACGAAGTTCGGCGCGTGGGACCGCAACCTGATGACGGAATGGCACGCCCGCTATGGCGGCCGTGGCGTCATGATCTACTGGCATGTGGAGAAGCGCGCGACCTGCGTTTATTCCCAGCTCAAGCGGTGCTCTTCCTCGGAGGTCGCCTCCATGATCGAAGGCGTGCTACGCCATTGCACCGACATGGAAATCCAGCGCCAGTACGTCGATAGCCACGGCCAGAGCGCAGTCGGCTTTGCGTTCTGCCGACTCCTTGGATTTGAGCTTGCCCCGCGGCTGAAAGCAGTGGCACGCCAGAAACTGGCCCTTCCCCAAGCCGGCATGCGCACGCGGCTTTCCAATTTACTGCCGATCCTCTCCAGCCCGATCGACTGGGACGAGATCGAGCAACAATATGACGAAATGGTCAAATATGCCGCTGCCATGCAATCGCGCACCGCCGATCCGGAAGCGATCCTGCTCCGGTTTGCCAGAGCCGAAGTGATGCACCCGACCTACAAGGCGCTGAGTGAACTCGGCCGCGCGGTCAAAACAATCTTCCTATGCCGGTATTTGCGTCAGGAGGCATTCCGCCGCGAGATCCACGAAGGGCTGAATGTGGTTGAGAACTGGAACGGCGCTAATGGTTTCGTGTTCTTCGGCAAGGGCGGCGAGATCGCCACCAACCGCATCCATGAGCAGGAAATCTCCGTTCTGGCGCTACACCTCCTGCAAGCGTCGCTGGTGTATGTGAACACCCGCATGCTTCAGACCGTACTGGTTGAGCCGAAGTGGGCGGGGCGGATGACGCCGGAAGATTATCGTGGTCTCACGCCGTTGATCTACAGTCATGTGAACCCTTATGGCCGCTTCGACCTCGACCTGAACGACCGGATTGATTTTGGACGGCTTGCAGCGTGAGGCGGCTGATCGGCCTATAACATTTGGGTACACCCCAGAGTGATAGGGCCGAGTGACACCATTCGTCTGTCACAAAAGGGTGGGTTTGCGCTCAATGTGACGATACACTGCAAGAGCCACCCTAATGTGACGGATTTTGCACTTGGCTCGT
>NZ_AUWY01000115.1 GCF_000447205.1 Sphingobium ummariense RL-3
CCCCGGATCGGTGGGCGCCTGGCTTGCCGCGGGCGGCGGCGCCAGATCGGCGTCGATCGCGGTGTTGGGATCGACCGTACGCACCTGGGCAAGCGCCGGCGCTGTCAAAGAGAGGCTCGCGAGGCCCGCGGCAAGGGCACCGGTGCGCGCGCAGCGGACGGCGAAACGCCCAATCATCCCGATCATGTCCGCCATTCCCCGCAATCTGTCCGTGAAACCATCGCGCAGATTATCGAGCGCCAAGCTGAAACGGCAATGAACGAACGGCGACACGAGTCGATTCCGCGCCGGATCGAATCGACGATGCTCCCGATGCTGCGTCTTTGCCCTGCATAACGGCGTTGCCATGGCCCGAGCCGCTCGCTATAGGCTCCTGACCAAGCCACTGCCCGCCCTTCGCGGTGGGCAAATTCGTGCGGAGACGTGGGTGAGTGGCTGAAACCAGCGGTTTGCTAAACCGTCGTAGGATGATTAGTCCTACCGAGGGTTCGAATCCCTCCGTCTCCGCCAACACTCTGTCTTCCCCCCATCCACCGCGTATCACGAAAGGCTAGGCGGCGTGGACAAATTTGAGCCAGTATCTGGCGGTGGCGAGATGGACCATGCCGAGGAAGCTATTGGCCAGTTGGTCATAGCGGGTTGCGATGGCACGATTGATTTTGAGGTGCCCGAACATGCGCTCGATGCGGTTGCGTTGCTTGTATATCGTCCGGTCATGGTCGATCTTCACCCTGCGGTTTGAGCGGCCCGGAATTACGGGCTCGATCTGCCGTTCGGCGAGGTCGGCACGAATTGCGTCGGCATCGTAACCCTTGTCGGCCAACAGTGCATCAGGTGCACGTTCAGGCAGGCCGATCAAGGCATCATATGCCTTGCAATCTGCCGCTTCACCGCTTGTCAGGATGAAGGCGAGCGGTCTTCCGAGGGCATCAGCCACGCAGTGAAGCTTACTGGTGAACCCGCCCCGCGAGCGGCCAAGAGCGCGTCGATGAGTCCCCCTTTTCCGCCCGCTGCCGAGACGTGGGCGCGGACTGTGGTGCTGTCTATGCTGTAATAGCCACTGTCCGCCATGATCTCGGCGAGCGTCACGGCGACGCTTTCCCAAACCCCGGCTTCGCTCCAGCGTCGAAACCGGCGGTAGATGGTGTTCCAACTGCCGTATTTGGGCGGCACATCGCGCCACGGAGCGCCACATCGAAGCCGCCAGAGTATGCCGTTGATGATCGAACGATTCTGTTCGGGCCGCCTGCCACGCCCACGATTTTTAGGTTCTATCGGGAGTAAATCCCTCAAAATGCGCCACTCTGCTTCGGTGAGATCGCCCCGGCTCAAACCTGCCTCCAAAAGACAGCCTTGAATCAACCCTTTTCGGCTGCGTCAACGATGGCATCTCTTTTCCATCGGGCCGGTGCCGCCCAATGGATCGCGGTCGCTCGTGTGTTATATTCGTCGCCAGGGGGTCATATGCACATCACTGAACGAGACGGCACCTTCACCGCGCAACATGTCACCGGTCCAACGCACAACATGCTTCGCCTGACCGTTGGACGGGGAAGCCCGCAGGAATTTGCGGTCACAGTGCTTCCAGCGGTTGGCGAGTGTCGGCATCACGAAGGCTTGACTGCCGAAGAGGTCATACCCGCAATCCGGTCGGGCCTTGCCGACGCCAATGCTGCCCTGAAGGCAGACTATGTTATCAAAGCTGCCGAGATCGTCGAGAACGACAGTCGGCAGCGTGGCATCTACGAGTACCTGACACGAAAGATCATAGAAAAAGCAGCGGAGACCCCGCTAGCCTGAGCATCACCTGCGCCTGTTCGAATTTGTCCACGCCGCCTAGCTTTTCTGCGGCTTTGAGCGTGATTCGCGTCCCCTCCCATCCCCGCTCGTCCATCGGCGACCGATTGGCAATGTGGGAAAAAATGTGGGAGATTTTGAGCTATGGGAAGGCTCTCTGCGACTTCGGTGAAAGCGGCTACGCGCCCGGGCTGACATGGTGATGGCGATGGCCTTTTCCTGGTGATCCAGACCAGCGGCGCGAAAAGCTGGGTCTGCCGCGTCCAGAAAAACGGCAACCGCCGCGACTTCGGCCTCGGCAGCGCTGCAAAGGTGTCGCTCGCAACTGCCGGGCAGCGCGCTCGAGAAATCCGGGCCTGGCCGGTATCTGAGCGCCGCCGTCACCTCAGAGCTTCTGCTGCGCGACGAACTCTTCTAACTGTTGCGCACCGACTGCGACCGCGACGGCTATGACCTGGTGATCGAGGCGAACGGCATGGTTGCCCCCTGGTTCCGCTTCGTTCGACCTGTGGCCGACAATGGCGCCGGAGGCGACAATGCACTAACAATCAAACCGGACCACTCGGCGGGCACCGAACCATGCCAGCCGCAGTCATGGATGCAAACGCAGATCGGATCAGGAGGTGGAGGAACGGTCAGCCGCCCAGAGGGGGACCGGGTGGCAGGGGAAAGCGCGATCGAGGCCCCTTGCCCCAAATCGGGATCACCTCCTTGGGCGCATGAGCGGCCGGATCCTCCAGATAATGAGTGATATCGCGAGCCGACTGGCGGTAGAAGGCGGCGGTCAGCGGGTCGCCATCCTTGCGCCTGTCCAGATCGCGGGCGAGCACTGCCAGGCGATCCAGCACATAGGCGCGCGCTTCGGGCGCGCTATCCTGCGTGCCGCCCAGCGCCATCATCGATTTCAGCACGACATCCTGCACTACGCGGCGGATTGCCCGCGTCTGCCCATCGCCGCCGATCGGCGCCTGCCAACTATGCGACAGGATCGTGTCGACCATCTGGGGAAAGGTCAGCGCATCGGGCTGCCGCGCCGCAAGCGCGATCATGCGCGCGGCGCGTTCCCGGTCGAACAGCGGTTCGACCACCATGCCCGCCAGGATGCGCGCGGCGCGGAACTGATCGAACACATCGTCCGCCGACAGATCCTCCAGATTGCCGGTCGGATCGGTGGTCAGCTGTCGCAGTAGGCTTTCCGGCAGCATCAGATTCTCAGGCTCGATCGCCTGCATGAGCAGTCCCAGCACGTCACGCTGCTCCTGGCCGGGGATGAACTGGGTGGGTGGCAGCGTCTCGCCCTTAACCACGATGTTGTTGAACTGGCCGCCAACATATTTGAGACCGGATTCGATGGCATAGCGATGGTGCAGATAGGCCATCCAGAGTCGGACGTTACGCAATGCGCCCAAGGGCTCGCCGGGCTTCAACATGTCCGGTCCGTAATTGCCCAGCATGATCTTCCGCGCGGCCATGCTTTCGGTCAGATTTTCGACCGGGGTCGCCCGGTCGTCATACCAGGTCCAGCGCGGGTCGCTGTCGGGCACATATAATATGCCCTTTGCGCGCATATCCGCGATGATCGCGTCAAGCCCCTGCTTTTCCTGTGCGGTCGGCAGGGGCGTGTAGCTATAGCGTGTCATGAACACATCATAGGCGCCGACCTGCTTCTGGAAGGAGTCCGACAGGTCAAGCTTGCCGTCCTTTACCGCCACGCGCGGCGTGGGATATTCCATGACGGACGCGCGGTCGTTGATGCTCGACGCGAAATTATGGCCGAAACCCAGCGTGTGCCCCAGTTCATGCGCGGTCAGCAGCGCCTGCCGCAGCAGCGCCATGTCCCGCTGCCCCTTGGGCATGGCGTCGAACGCCCCGGGCTGGATCAGGCTGGGGTCGGCGACGGTGATCCCGCTGCCGTCTGCCGGAAGGCCGCCCTGATAGGCGTCCCAATAATTGGCGATCGACCGGATGCGGTGCGTATCCATATGCGTCTTTGACCCTAGCGTCTCGCCAGTGCGCGGGTCGTTGTAATTGCCGCTGCTGGAAAAGCCTCGCTCGTCGCGGTTGATCCACAGGACATAGGCGTAGCGGATGTCCATGGGGTCCATGTCGGGCGGGGCATCCTTCGCCTGGATGGCATTGAGGAAGCCCGCCGCCTCGAACGCCTTGTTCCACCACAACAGCCCTTCCTTCATGGCCTGTCGGATCGGGGCAGGAATGGCGGGATCGAAATAATAGACGATGGGCTTCACCGGCTCGCTCACCGGTGCCGACGGGTCTTTCTTCTCCAGCCGCCAGCGGGAAATCCAGGTCGTTTCCGGCGCATCGTCGAACGGCCGGGAATAGTCCTTGAAGCGCGGGCCGAAGATGCCGATGCGCGGATCGGCCGCGCGCGGCGTGTAGCCCGTGGGCGCCTTCAGGAAACTATGGTGGATGCGCAAGGTGAATTCGCGCGGGTCGGGCGTCACCGCGTTGACCAGCGTGCCGGGCGCGTCGGTCGTGGTGAAGGTGGCGACCGTCTCGATTTCCGTATTTTCGGGGAATGCCTTCATCCTTTTGGGGTAGAAAGCGCTGCGCGCGGCGTCGAAGCGATATCCGTTCTGCTTCGCCCGGCGCAGGTCTCCTTCCACATTGGCGGCGTCACGCATGAAAAGGGCTGTCGCATCGACGACCACCTTGCCCCCCGCCTCGCTTTCCACTGGCAGCGCGGCCAGCACCGATGACGGGAAGCTGTCCTTCACCCCTGCCGCATGGGCGGCGTCGCCCGTCAGCGACCGGAATTTCAGATTCTGCTGCTCGACCAGCACCTTGTTCCCGGCGCGCACGAAATGGATGACCGTGCTTTCCAATATGCCACGGTCGAGCGGCAGTTCGACCGAGCCGCCGCCCGTCGCCGCCGAGACATAATAGAGTATGTCCTGATCGAAGAAGCCGATCTCCATCAGGACCCGCCCTTTGGCGGCATCCCAGATAAAGGGGATGAAGCCGTCCTTCCGCTCCTGGCCGGCCATCCCCCTGGCCTCGGTCGGCGCGGGCGCGGCCATGGCCTGGGAGGCGGTGGAGAGCAGGGCGGTGAGCAGCAGGCGGGACGGGCTGTTCCATCTGCGCATTCTCGAAATGGCATTGGTCACGATCGCGGCTCCGAAAGGGAAGGACAGGGCGGCGCAGCGAGAGCGGTTTGACGCATCCCGCTGCGCAGGGAAACGGATCGGACCCGGCGCAACCCGGAAGGCCCGATCCGGGAGAGGTCAGTTCTTCGGCGGATAGGCGATGCCGAGCTGGTCGAGATAACTTTTATATTTCGCCGGGTTATAATAGTATTTCGCCTGCTCCGGCCGTACCTTGTCCATGATATCCTTGTTGAGCCAGATCGCCGGCTTATCTTCGTCGGTCAGCACCGGATCATATTTCTCGTCCTTGAACTGGACTTCCTGCTGATATTTCTTCGCCTCTGCCAGCAGGGCAGGCGTCGTCACCAGGTCGAGTACCGTCATCGCCACCGCCTTCGCGCCCGCGATGGCGCCCTTGTGTGCGATCGGCGTGGCCATGGCGATGGCCGAGGTGACGTTGTGGCCGATCATGCTGGGGATATTGGAAGGGAAACGGATGGTGATGGTCGGCACCGTCCACATGATGTCGCCGATATCGTCCGAACCGCCCCCCATGCCGGAGTTGCGCTCCGACGGATCGACGAGCGGATTGACCTTGTCGGCAAGCGGCTGGACCTTGAAGCCCAGTCCTTCCTGCACGGATTTGGTGAAGGCCTGGTCGTCAGCCGTCCATTTCGGCATGCCTACGGTCTCGATATTGGCCTGCGCGGCTTCGGCCATCGGCTTGTTGCCGAAATTGGGCGCTGCATAGCCAAGGATACGGTGGGAAACGGTGGTGTCGGTCGCCATGGCGGCGGCTTCCGATACTTTATTGCCCGTTTCGTACAGGTCGCGGATCGCCTTGAAGGAACGGTCTCGGAAATAATACCAGACCGTTGCCTCGCCCGGCACGATGTTCGGCTGGCCGCCACCATTGGTGATGACATAGTGGGAGCGCTGGCTGAGCGGCAGATGCTCTCGCCGGAAATTCCACGCGATATCCATCAGTTCCACGCCGTCCAGCGCGCTGCGGCCGGCCCATGGCGCGCCGGCGGCATGGGACGTGCGGCCCTTGAACATATATTCGACCGAGACCATGCCGTTGTTGCCGCCATCGCCATAACCAGTGCCGAATCCCGAAGCGACATGGGTGAAGATGCAGGCATCGACCCCGTTGAACAGGCCGGCCTTCACATAATAGGCCTTGGTCGCCAGCAGTTCTTCCGCGATGCCCGGCCAGATCATCAGGCGTCCCTTGATGCCGTGCTTCACCATGACATCTTTCGCCGCGATGGCGGCCGCAACGATCAGCGGCATGCCCGCATTATGCCCTTCGCCATGCCCCGGCGCACCTTCCACCATGGGCTTGATGCCGGTCATGCCGGGATATTGCGACAGGCCCAGCAGGCCGTCCACGTCGCTGCCCAGCGCGATCAGGGGACCGCTGTCCCCCCAGGTCGCCGTCCAGGCGCTGGGGATGCCGGCCACGCCCTTGGTGATCTTGAAACCCTGCTTGGCGAGGATATCGGTGATATATTCCTGGGTCTTGAATTCCTGAAAGCCGGGCTCGGAGAAGCTGAAGATGGAATCGACCATTTCCTGCACCTTCTTCGCCTGGCCGTCGATGTGGGCGGCGGCCTCCTGTTTCAGGGCGGCGTCCGCCTGCGCATGAGCGGAAGCGGGAAGGATGGCGATGGATGTCAGCAGGGCCGCGAGCAATGGCCGGGCAAGGGACTTAACGGGCATGGGCATCCTCCTTGAACAAGACAGCGGGAATGAGGAAAGAAAGCGGAGATCAGGACGTCACATCGAAAGCCGTATGCCCAGACGGAAGACACGGCCCAGCACGTCGTAAAGGGCGCGATTGGTCTGGGGATAGGCCGGGGTATTGTTGCCCGTAGGGCCATTGCCGACCAGCACCGGATCCTTGTCGAACAGATTGCGGATCGACAGGAACAGCTCGGTCTTCGATCCACCCAGGTCAAAGGCATAGTTGGCGTTCAGGTCGAAATAGGTCGCGCCCTTGATCTTGTTGAGGTTGATGGTGCGATAGTCGGCGCTGGATGCGGGGCAGTCCGTCGAGCAGACGATATAGTTGTTGTTGTAGACGCCGCCGCTGACGCCGCGTGCGATCGCCTGGATGCTGAAGCCCGAGGGCAGATCATATCCAGCCGAGAAACGATAGGTCCAGTCCGGCAGGCCGCCTGTATTCTGTCCCGCCGCGTCGGTGGTCGCGGTCACGCCATTATCGGTTTCCAGCTTGAACGCCTTGCTGGCCAGTGCGCGCAGCGTCAGGGCGCCCGGGCCGACCTCCCGGCGATAGCTGGCCTCGATGTCAATGCCGCTGGTCTTCTGGCTGACGAAGTTGGTGGGCTTGATCTCGATGCTGGTGACGGCGAGGCCAGGGGTGGTGACGCCGCGTCCACCGGTGGTCGAAATGGCCGAACAGGCGTTGGCGATGGCCTGTTCATAGCATTGGTTGATGAGCGTCTGCGCCGCGAGCGAGTCGATCGCATCGTCGATCTTGATGTTGTAATAGTCGACCGCCATGGAGAAGCCCGGCAGGAAGCTGGGCGTCAATACGGCACCCACGCCGAACGTCCTGGCCACTTCCGGTTTCAGGTCCGGGTTGCCCACGGTGGATTCGTTGAACTGATAGGGAATGGTGCTGCCGTCGGCCTGGGGCACGTTGACGGTATTGGTGCGGCCGGTGCCCGGCGCGAACAATTCGCTCAGATTGGGCGCGCGGATGTCGCGGGACAGCGTGCCGCGCAGGCGGATATCGCTGATCACCTGCCAGTTGAGGCCCGCCTTCCATGTCTGGACAGAACCGGACGTCGAATAGTCGGTAATACGGAAGGCGCCGTTGAAATCCATGCCCTTGAACAGCGGCACGACGGTTTCGACATAGGCTTCCTTCACATTATAGCGACCGAAGGTCGGCAGATAATTGCCATAGATCCAAGTGCCCGTGGTCACGCCGTTGGCGACGATCGGCTGGAAGAGCGGATCGACCGAGCCGGTCACCGATTCCTTGCGATATTCGCCGCCGAAGGCGAGCGAGATCGGCCCGGCCCACAGGTCGACCAGATTGTTGGTCGAGAAATTGGCCGCTGCGACCTCTTCCTTCAGCTCCTGCTTGCGCAGCGGCTGGAGGCCGCCGTAGAGGACATAGTTGATCGCCGCCGCAGACGCGCCGTTCGTGCCGATGCGGTTGAGCGGGGCGCAGTTCCTGTCGTCATTGGCGGTATTGGCGTCCACATTGATACGGCAGACGATCGTGCCGGCCGCATAGCCGCCGACATTGCCCGCCTGGGCTACCACCGCATCCGTGGCATTCGCCATGCGCTGGATGTTCCAGGCGTTGGTCAGCTCCTCATGGGTCTTGGCCTTCCCAAGCTGATAATAGGCGTCCCAGGACCAGTCGATGCCGCCGGTGCCGAAGTCGCCGTTCGCGCCGGCGACATAGCGGAACACCTGCCGGATATTGTCGCTGCCCTGGGGCGGCAGGAAGATGTTGCTGGTGCCGATCTGGATCGAGTTCAGATTGTTGGAGACCATCGCGGCGCGCACGCTGTCAGGCAGGAAAGCATTGTCGCGCTGGATGGTGACGCCGGTGGTGGGCGTCTGCTGATAATAGCTCTGGCCGCCGTAGCGGCTGTAGGAGAATTGCCCGAAGATATTGAATGCCGGGGAAAAGTCGTAGCTCACCCGGGCGAAGGCGTTGTGGCGCTTTTCCGAGGGCAAAAGGGTCGCGCTGCTGCGATGCCCCGCGCTTGTGATGTCGTAATCGCCACCCAGCATCCACTGGCCGCTCGTCGCGCCGAACACGAGCTGATTGACGCTGGCCTTGCCCGTCGCCGGATCGATCGATCCGAAATAGGTTCCTCTCAACGGCCCCGTGCTGATGAGACCGCCGGGGGTGAACTGGCCCGTTCCTATGCCTGACCCGACATAATATTCGGGATAACACAGGGTTGTCGCGGAACTGTCGGTGCAAGCGGCGGCGCTGTAGGCCGGGTTGTTAGCGAGGAAATATCCGCTGTCGTTCCAGTCCCGGTCGATGGACTGAATCCCCTTTTGCGTGAAATATTCACCGGACAGGAGGATGTGCCCACGCCCTTCGGAAAAGGATTTCCCGGCCGTGAAATTGATCTTGTGGTTGGCGCCATCGCCATAGGTGGTGACGCCATATTCGTAATTGGTTTTGAAGCCCGTGAATTCCTTGTCGAGGACGAAGTTCACGACGCCCGAGACGGCATCAGACCCATAAGCGGAGGAAGCGCCGCCCGTGACGACCTCCACCCGCGCGATCAGCGTCTGGGGGAAGGTGTTGACGTCAACTTGCCCCGTGGTCGTCGATGCCACGGAACGCTGGCCGTCGAACAGCACCAAGGTACGCGCCGCGCCCAGGTTGCGCAGATTCACGGTGTTGATACCGGCCGCGCCGTTAGAAAGGGAGCCGTTGGACGAGGCCGCGGTGCCCGAACCGCGCACGGCCGGCAGCGTGTTGACGAAGTCGGAAATATTGGCCGGCGCTTCGGCCTTCAGCTCCTTGGTGCTGATGACGCTGACCGGCGTGGGCGCATCATAGCCGTCGCGGACGATGCGCGTGCCGGTGACGGTGATTTCGCCGCTGCCCGCCGCTTCCTGCGGTGCGGCGCTTTCCAGGACGGGGGCAGGCGACTCTGCCGTCTGTGCCGCCAGATGGCCGGGCGCGAGAAGCAATGCGGAAAGGCTTGCGGTCGCCATGAGCCGCAGGCGGAGGCACGCAGACGCGCTCCGGCGGCCGGATTCTTCGATGCCCATATGTCTTTTCCCCTGTCGATCTGTTCCGACCTTCAGGGCATCCCCTTCTCAAGGACTACGGGCGTTCCGGCGATTATCGATGACCGTCTTTCCGTTTCGCAGCCCCATTTGCCGCCAGTGCGGCGCCTTATGTCCCTTGCTTGGAAGGTGGCAGACATCGACCGGATGGCTCTGTCTGCTCCTTCATCAGGCCCAATGGATGCTAACAGAATCGAGATTGCGCTTCCTGTGAATCTCTGCCCTATTCACCGCTCCGATTGCGGAATTCTGTCAAGAGGGGGCAAGATTTTGCACAGATCACTATCTTTTTCGCTTGATGGCGTGGATTTGCGAATCCTTCGTATCCTGTCTGCCGATGGTCGTGCCTCGGACGTTTCGATAGGGGAGCGTATCCACCTTTCCAGCAGCGCGGTGGCGCGGAGGCGCAAGATCCTCGAAGATGCCGGGATCATCCAGAGCTATCATGCCCAAGTGAACATGGCAGCATTGGGTTTCAGCGGCGTCGTAATGGTCATGATCGAATTACGATCACAGGCAGAGAATGTGCTTAACGAATTCGAGCAGGAAGTCGTCAAATGCCCATCCATGTCATATTGTGGATTTGTGTCGGGAGATACGGATTTCATAATTATGATCCATGTAAATTCATTCAATGAATATGACAAAATTTACCGTCAAGAACTATCCATACTTCCGCATATTGCAAAAATTCGTAGCAGTTTTGTAATGCGGGAAGTTGCGCGACGTTCTAATCCCCCCGGAATGTTCGATTGAGGTATCTCGCCGTCGGCTTTCTGCATTCAGTGACCCGAAGCCGATTGACAGCAGCCGGCCAGCGGCCGCCGTCAGCAACCAATGAATGAAGAGCTGCTTCCAACGAATTGATGGTCGGTAACGGCAGTTCTGTCGGCGGAAGGCCAATTACCGACAGGCGAACGGCATGGGAGTTTCTCGAATAATGCCATGTCCAACACACCATGGTCCCCCGCTCGTCACAGCCGGGGACGGGTTCAAGCATGGGTCAATTATCAGTGAAAATTACGGGATCCCCTGGGTCACTTCTCAGTAGCAATCAACAGGGACGACAATTCCACGGACCTCGAGCGGCTTGGGCGACTCGGTGTCGGCAGGCTGACCTGGCATCGAACCTCAATGCTTAGTTCACGACCTGGTCGCCAGCCAAATGACATGACGGTCACCCCGGCCGTGCTCGCCGGTACGCAGATGCACCTCTTCGACGATGAAGCCTGCGTCTTCGAGTTCGTCGGCAAAGCCATAAGCCGGATAGCCGGACCAGATTGCGAGAACGCCGCCCGGACGCAGTGCGGCATGGGCCATTTGCAACCCTCCAACCGAATAAAGACGGTCATTGGCGAGACTGATCAACCCGTCGGGTCCGTTGTCGACATCCAACAGGATTGCGTCAAATCGTTCAGGCGATCCTGCGATAAGGTCGTGTACATCGCAAATTTCCATTGTAAGGCGCGGATCGGCCAGCGCATCGCCAAACAAGTGGGACAACGGTCCCCTGGCCCAATCCAGAACCTTGGGGACGAGTTCGGCAACGACTACGCTGGCATTTGCGGGCAAGGCAGCCAGTGCCGCGACCAGCGTAAATCCCATGCCGAGCCCGCCGATCAGCAGCCGTGCGTCGTCCTTGCAAACGCGCTGGCAGGCGAGCGTTGCCAGGGCCTGCTCGGACCGGCTGACCCAGCTTACCATCAACTGGGTTTCACCATACTCGATCGCGAAATCGTTACCCCGCCGGCGCAGGAGCAATTGACCGCCGCCAGGAATATCCGCCGTGTCGATCAATTCAATCGGCAGATCGCGGGCCTCGACGGCGTCGCTCAGGAGGTGCTTCGCTCTGATTTGGCCTCGCTTGCCGGTGGCACGGCGGTGTCGCCCGTCAGGATTTCTGCGGCAGCGCGTCGGCGCCCGATCGCATTGCGAACCGCGCGGTTGCGACGGTTATTTGCTGTGCGCAGTTGGCCCATATATTGTCCTGTCAGGTTAGTATCGCGCGCAGCGTTGGCCGGGTTCGGCATTCATCAGGCAGCGAGACAAGGTCCTTGCTCACATCGAGGCGATGGAAACAAGCCTTATCGTTGACCAATGCTCGACGTCTGTTCGCCACAGGCCCACTCATCATTCCCGGGCGGTAGGTTCGACCCCGAAAAGGACCAGCGACAGGGTCGATCAAAGCCGCTGTTTCCCTGGATATTGATACTGCACCTGTGAACAAGCTGGTGGACCTAATCTACCGATGCTGAAGAAACGCGGGCGAAAAGGGCAACACCAAGCACGGCGCTAGTTGGTCTGGGGATTTTTCTTCAAGTTGGAGACGGCACCTGATCAGCCCCGAGGCAGCAACCGCCGACAAATCGGACATCCAGATCGCCACTGGTCAGTTCCAACAGCGGTCATACATTCATAAGCAGTGAGGGGACAGATACCGCGCTACCGGCAGCCATATATCCGCGTTGAGGCTGCAAACCTGAAATCGCCTATGGACAGATCGTGATCCCCAAGGCGTTCTTGAGCAGGCTATTTGGCTACTGGACATCAACTTTTGTTCTCGTCACAATGGCGTCGTGCCACGGGTTTTCGATGCCTGTAGGGATGTTTGTGGTATGGAATGTAGGAAAGCAGCACCGTGATGGAGCAAGTCGCAGGAAAACCGGGCTCGATTGCCTCTGGTTATTAATCCTTCCGTCTCCGCCATTTTTCGCGCACCTGGCCGATGATCCGGTCGCGTTTCGGCACATGGCGCGGCCTGGTGCGACTGGCGCTTTCCTATCCACAGCTGGCCTTCGGCCTGTCCGCCAGCCGGATCCCTGATCCGGCCCAGGTGCGGCGGCTCGTGTTCGTCTGCCAGGGCAATGTCTGCCGCAGCGCCTTTGCCGAGGCGGTGGCGCGCAAGGCAGGGCTGCGTACCGCCTCCTTCGGGCTGTCGACAACGACCGGCCGGCCCGCCCATGAACCGGCGGTCGCCGCTGCCCGGGCGCTCGGACATGATCTGTCTGGCCACCGCGCGCTCGATCTGGCCGATTACCGGCCGGAGTCCGGCGACCTGCTGCTCGCGATGGAGGTGCGGCAGCTGCATCGCCTCGCCGCCGATCCCGCCTTGCGCTCGCTGCCCCGGCTGCTTCTCGGTCGCTGGGCGCGCCCTGTGCTGCCCCATCTTCACGATCCTTACGGGCTGGACGACCGCTATATGGTGACCTGCCTGCGCCGCATCGAAGGGGCGGTGGAGCGGCTGGTCAGCGCCTTTCCCGGCGCAAGGCTTTCCTGAACCCCTGCACCATGTCCCGGAGCCAAGGGCCCGGATCACGCCAGAGGAAGACATAATAGCGCATGCGCGGGTCAAGGAAGGCGAGGAAATAGCCGGCCAGGTCCGCGAGCGGCCGCGCGCGGAAGAAGGGATCGCCGATCCGGTCGCGCGCCAGCAGCAGACGCGCGAGCCGCTTGGTTTCCGGGATCATGTAGCGAGCGCGCAAGTCGCCGCGCGGCAGCGGCGCCGGGTCGCGCTCGCCCAACACCACACGCCGATAGCTTTCCCAGGCAAAACAGGCGCCGCAATGCCAGGCAAGCGGCAGGCTGCCCCAGAAGCGCCCGTTGACCTCCATCAGCCAGTAGCGGCCGCTCTCCGCTTCGTAGCGATATTCGACCATCGCCGGCCCGTCCCATCGCAGGGCGCGCAGCAGCTGTTCGGACGACGCCATCTGCGACCGGTGGCGCTGCAGCGGCTCGGCCTGGCACAGCGTCGACACGCCGCCTTCGGGTGGCCATTCGTGCAGCCGGCGATGCTGGAAGCGGAGCGTCGCCTGCCCCTCCTCCATATAGAGCATCTGACCTAGGCCCACGCCGCCGCAATATTGCTGGATCAGCGGCCAGCGCCCTATCGGGCGATAGCGCTCCAGCAAGGCGAGGAGTTGGTCCGGGGTGCGGACATATTCCGCCTTGATCCATTCGAGCCCCGCCTGTTCCAGCAGAGCGATGGCCTGGGGCGGGCGGGCCCATTTGGCGACCAGCGGGTAGAGCAGGTCGGCCGCGCGAGCGGCAAAATCATCGCCCTCCGCGGGTTGCCAGGTCTGCGGAACGAGGAGCCCGACCGACGCCGCGACGGCAAGCGTGCGTCCCTTGTCGATCACCTGCTCCAGCTGCGCGGACCGTGGCGTCAGGATATGGCAGCCGTCGATCGTCTGCGGCAGGGCTGCAAGCTCCATCAGATCGGTTTCCGAGGTCGCCAGCAGGGCGCGGGCGCCCGTTGCGGCGATCAGCCCCGGCAGCCAGTCGGCTATGGCCCCTTTCGGTCGCTCGGTTGCGGAGGTGCAGTAGCGGGAAGCCGCTCCGATCGCCCCAGCGCCCCGACCAACGCCATGAACGGCCACGCCATGACCGCCCAGCTCGCGGATGATGGTAAGGCCGATCGCGCTGTCGAGCCCCAGGACGATCGCACCCGGAAGGGATTTGCTCATGCCGGGCCGAACCGCCGCTCGTAGCGCCATGTCGCCCAGAGCTGCTGCGCCATGCGGAGGCCCGTGCGGACGTAGCTCGCAGGCGCGCGGGTTCGGGGCCCGGCGGGCCGGTCGGGCAGCGCCGCCGGAAGATCGGCAAAGCCCATGGAACGTATGCCGGGCAGCCGTGCAGCATCCCGGCACAGATGCTCGAATCGCCCCAGTACCGCATGGTTGGGTCGGGAGCGGTCGCGCGACAGCATCTCGAAGCTGTGAGTCACGACGACGAAAGCATCATGCCCTTCCCGCACGGCATGGCGAAGACCCACGCGCATCTCCTGCGCCGACATGGCGCAGACCTGAGCGGGGCGGAAACGACCCGGGCGATCCGCGATGCCCGACACGGGAAGTTCGATCATGCCCAGCTGGCGAGTCGCGCCGATCGCTTGCGGATCGGCCGTGATCCGGCATTCGCGGCCGAGATAGGCGGGGTTGACGCTGCTGTCCCAGCGGAGGCCGACCTGCGCGAGCGCGCGTAACGTATCGTCGTTCGCGCCGAAATTGCCCGCCCGAAAAGCCTTGATCGGCGGAGCGCCCGCCTCCTCCAGCAGCCGCTTCGCCAGGCCAAGGAGAGTGATCTGGTCGCCCAGGCAGAAGTCGCCGATATTGCGGCCCTGCCTTCCGGCCACGGGCGAATCCACCGCCCATTCCAGCCATTCGGTGTGGATGTGAAGCTGCACCTCATGCCCCGCCGCCACGATCGTGCGGACGATGGGGGTGAGGAAGTCCGCGCCGTGGACCAGCGCCGGCAGGGGATCGACGAAGAAGACGCCCTTCAGGCCGTGGCGGGACAGGCACGCCATCTGCCAGCCGATGCCATAGGCGGCGCGCCCGGCCTCGGCCCATATCGAACGGCGGACATTCTCTTCCAGCGGCACCCCGTTCCGGTGCAGCAATGCGGAAAGTTCCGTGTCGACGGTGATGAGCAGAGCTGTCATGAACGATCCGGGCGGGGGCAGACCCAGAATAATTCCCACATGTTAATGAGCCGTAACGGGTGCGTGCCGGCGGAATCAGTCGAGCAGCGCGAAGGCGCCGTAGCGACCCTGAAAGAACAGCAGCGGCGGACCAGGGCGTTCGACTCCGAGCGCCTGGACGCGGCCTAGCACGATATAATGATCGCCTGCTTCGTGCACTGCTTCCAGGCTGCAGTCGATCCAGGCGACCACCCCATCCAGAATCGGCGACCCGTTGGCCGAATGGCGATGGGATACGCCGGAGAATTTGTCCGCCGCGCCGCCGGCCAGCTGCCGGCACAGCGGCTGCTGGTCGCTGGCGAGGACGTTGACGCAGAACGTGCCTACCGCCTTGATCCGGGGCCAGCTCGACGAACTTTTGGCGGGGAAGAAGGCGACCAGCGGAGGATCAAGCGATACGGAGGTGAAGGAGCCCACCACCATGCCCACCGGCCCGCCGCCGGGTTCGCTTGCCGTGACGACGCAGACGCCGGTCGGATAATGGCCCAGCACACGGCGGAAGGTCGCGCTGTCAAATTCCACTTCGCCGATCATCTCGTTCGCGTCCCCCCTTTCCGCCACTCCTTCGGCCAGCAGCCTCGGCGAGGCAAGCGAAATTGGGGCGGTCAGGCAAAGTCTGGGGAAGGAAGGTCGTACAGCGCCGCGGCCGGGGCGGAGACGGCGCCCGCGAGCCCGCTGGCATGGGGAACGACCTGATCCAGGTAGAAAGCCGTGGCGGCGCGCCTGCGCGTAGCAAAGGCGTTTCCTTCGTCCGACGCTGCCCCGGCCTGGCGCTCCAGCAGCCATCCGCAGACCGCCGTGGACAGCATGGTGAGGAACGGGCTGCTCGCGGCAAGGCGGTCCAGCACCCCCGCCCCGCCCAGCCTGGCGCCTACATCGCGACACTGCGCGATCAGCGCGCGCAATGCGCCATGCTGCGCATCCGCCTCCATGTCGGCGAGCAGCGCCGCGAACGCCGCGCCGCCATCAAGGTCGAGCTTGCGCGTGACGAGGTCGGCGGCCTGGATGCCGTTGGTGCCTTCGTAGATCGGGAAGACGCGGCAGTCGCGATAGAGCTGGGCGACACCGGTTTCCTCGATGAAGCCCATGCCGCCATGGACCTGGATCGCGAGCGAGGTGACCTCGCAGCCGATGTCGGTCGCATGGGCCTTGGCCAGCGGGGTCAGCAGCGCCACGCGGCTTGCAGCCGCAGGATCGCCGGCCTGCGCGCGGTCGGTCTGGCCGGCCGTGTAGTAGACCAGCGCCCGCGCGGCCTCGGTCTGCGCCCGCATGCGCAGCAGCATACGGCGCACGTCGGGATGCTCGATGATCGGAACCGAGCTGCGGTCGGCCGAGCCAGCAAGCGGGGACTGAATGCGGGTCCGGGCATAGTCGACCGCTGCCTGGGTCGCGGCTTCGCTGACATGGACGCCCTGCAGGCCGACCAGCAGGCGCGCATTGTTCATCATGGTAAACATCGCGCGCATGCCGCCATGTTCCGGGCCGATCATCTCGCCGATGCAGTCGTCGTCTTCGCCATAGCTCATGACGCAGGTGGGCGAGGCATGGAGCCCGAGCTTGTGCTCCAGCGATACGACGCGCACGTCGTTGAAGGCACCCGGACGCCCGTCGCTGTCGAGCCGGTATTTGGGAACGAGGAACAGCGAGATGCCCTTGGTGCCTTCGGGCGCACCGGGGGTGCGGGCGAGAACGAGATGGACGATATTCTCGGCCATGTCGTGATCGCCATAGGAAATGAAGATCTTGGTGCCCTTGATCGACCAGCTGCCGTCGCCGCGGGGCGTGGCGCGCGTCTTGAGCGCGCCTACGTCCGACCCCGCTTGCGGCTCGGTGAGATTCATGGTGCCGGTCCATTCGCCCGAAACCAGCCGGGGTAACCAGAGTGCCTTCTGCGCGTCGCTGCCATGATGGGCGATCGCCTCGACCGCGCCATTGTTGAGGATGGGGCAGAGCAGCAAAGCGGTGTTGGCGCTGCCCAGCAGGTCGTAGACGGCGATCTGCAGCGCAAAGGGCAGGCCTTGGCCGCCGAAGCGCTCGTCTATGCCGATCGTCCCCCAGCCGCCGGCGACGAAACCTCGATAGGCATCCGCGAAACCCGGGGTCGCCTTCACGCCTTCGGGCGTCCACCGGGCGCCTTCCCGATCGCCGGCGGCGCGCAAAGGCGCCCACTGGTCGGCGGCAATCTGGCCGGCCCCCTCGATCACGGCCTCGGCTATGTCCTCGTCGAGCGAGCCGGGTTCGACAACCTGCCGGAGCGCGAAACGGACATCGGCGGTCGGCGCGGTGAAGCTAGGCAATTGTCTCTCCCTTGATTTACGTTTACGTAAACTGGCAGAGTGTTACACCTTTTCGGGCGCGCGCGCCAGTCGGCACGGCGCCTTTAAAGCGCGATACCGCCGGCAGCGAGGACGGCAAGGGTCAGCAGTTCCGACGCGTTCGAGGCCATGGTCGCGATCTGGACGGACTTTTCCGCGCCGACCAGGATCGGCCCGATCATGGAGGTGCCGCCCAGTTCCTTCAGCAGCTTGGCCGAGATGTTGGCCGATTGCAGGCCCGGCATCACGAGGATATTGGCAGGACCGGACAGCCGGCTGAACGGATAGCTCTTCATCACCGTCGGGTTGAGGGCGGCGTCGGGCGCCATCTCGCCTTCATATTCGAAGTCCACGCCCCGTTCGTCGAGTACCGTCACGGCATCGCGGATATTGTCCAGATAGCTGCCTGGCGGGTTGCCGAAGTTGGAATAGGAAAGGAAGGCGACGCGCGGGTCGTGGCCCATGCGGCGCGCCACCGCGACAGTGCCCTCCGCGATGTCGGCAAGCTCGGAAGCAGAGGGGCGCTCGTTGACGGTCGTGTCGGCGAGGAACACGGTCTGGTTCTTCGCAACCATGATGTGGATTCCGAAGGGCGTGCGGCCGGGTGCGGGATCAATCACGCGCCGCACCTCGCGCAGCGTCTGCGCATAGGGGCGGGTGAGGCCCGTCACCAGCGCGTCGGCCTGCCCCAGCTTGAGCAACAGCGGGCCGAAGATGTTGCGGTCCCGGTTGACCATCCGCTCGCAGTCGCGGCGCAGATAGCCGCGCCGCTGAAGGCGCTTGTAGAGCAGGTCGACCATGTCGGGAACCAGCGGCGAATTGACGCTGTTGTGCAGCTCGAAGCTCTGCGGGTCGGCGACGCCCAGGGCCTTGAGCTTGTCATAGACCTCATGCCGGCCGACCAGCACAGGGATGCCGTAGCCGAGGTCACGAAACTGGATCGCCGCGCGCAACACCACTTCCTCCTCGCCCTCGGCGAAGACGACGCGCTTGGGATTGGCCTTTGCCACCTCATAGGCGGTGGTCAGGACCGAGGTCGTCGGATTGAGCCGCGCCTTGAGCGACTGGCGGTAGGCAGCCATGTCGGAAATCGGCTTCTGCGCGACGCCGGTCTCCATCGCCGCCTGCGCCACCGCCGACGGCACGATCTCCATCAGGCGCGGATCGAAGGGCGCGGGGATGATATAGTCCGGGCCGAAGCTGTGCGATCGGCCATAGGCCTTGGCGACTTCCTCCGGCACCTGCTCGCGCGCCAACTCGGCGATGGCCTTGGCCGCCGCCAGCTTCATCGCCTCGTTGATCGTGGTCGCGCGCACATCGAGCGCGCCGCGGAAGATGAAGGGGAAGCCCAGGACATTGTTGACCTGATTGGGATAGTCCGAGCGGCCGGTGGCGACGATCGCGTCGGGACGCACTGCCTTGGCATCGGGCGGCGTGATTTCCGGGTCGGGATTGGCCATGGCGAAGATGATCGGCCGGTCCGCCATCGACTTCACCATGTCCTGCGACATCGCCCCGGCGACGGACAGGCCCAGGAACACGTCGGCGCCCTTGACCGCCTCGGCCAGGGTACGCGCGTCGGTCGGCACCGCATGGGCCGATTTCCACTGGTTCATGCCTTCGGTCCGGCCCTGCCAGATCACGCCCTTGCTGTCGCACATGATGACATTCTCATGCGGGACGCCGAGCGCCTTGATCAGTTCGGTGCAGGAGATGGAGGCGGCGCCTGCGCCGTTCACCACCACCTTCATGTGCTTCATGTCGCGGCCGGTGAGCATCGCCGCGTTGATGACGCCGGCCGCCGCGATGATCGCCGTGCCGTGCTGGTCATCGTGAAAGACCGGAATGTTCATCCGCTCCTTCAGCGTCTGCTCGATGATGAAGCATTCGGGCGCCTTGATGTCCTCAAGGTTGATGCCGCCGAAGGTCGGCTCCATCAGTTCGACCGCGTCGATGAAGCGGTCGACATCCTCGGTCTTCAGCTCGATGTCGATCGAGTCAACGTCGGCAAAGCGCTTGAACAGGACCGCCTTGCCCTCCATCACCGGCTTGGACGCGAGCGCCCCCAGATTGCCGAGACCCAAGATAGCGGTACCATTGGAGATCACGGCAACGAGATTGCCCTTGGCGGTATAATCATAGGCGGTCGCCGGATCCTCCGCGATCGCCCGCACGGGAACGGCGACGCCGGGGGAATAGGCGAGGCTGAGGTCGCGCTGCGTCGCCATCGGCTTCGATGCGATGATTTCGATTTTCCCCGGCCTGCCGGTCGAATGGAAGAACAGCGCCTCGCGCTCGGAAAATTCGACATTCGACCTGTCAGACATCGCGCACCCGCCTCCACTCGATTTCGCGCAGGCCCTAGCGGCAAGGATATCTTGTGGGCAAGTGCGAGAAGCGCATTTTTGCGGCCCTTTCCTCATCGGGTGGTTGCCGCTATCCGCTGGAAAATGTCGATGGAGAAGGAAAGCCTCGCCGCAAGCGCCACGCCGATGATGGCGCAGTATCTGGCGCTGAAGGCCGAAGCGCGCGATTGCCTGCTCTTCTACCGTATGGGCGACTTTTTCGAATTGTTCTTCGACGATGCCAAGGCCGCGGCGGCGACTCTGGACATCGCACTCACCAGTCGGGGCGAGCATGATGGGGCGCCGATCCCGATGTGCGGCGTTCCGGTGCACAGCGCCGAAAGCTACCTCGCGCGGCTCATCAAGGCCGGGCACCGCGTCGCCATCGCGGAACAGACCGAGACGCCGGCGCAGGCCAAGGCGCGCGGCTCCAAGGCGCTCGTGGCGCGCGCGATCGTCCGTTACGTGACCGCTGGCACGCTGACCGAGGAAACGCTGCTCGATGCGCGGCGCGACAACATGCTGGTCGCGCTGGCAAGGACCGGCGGCGCGGAAGCGGCGGAGATCGGCCTCGCAGCGGCAGACATCTCCACCGGACGCTTCGAGACGCTGACGTTGCGGGTCGCGGACCTGCCGGCCGAGCTGGCGCGGTTGCGGCCGAGCGAGATCGTCGTCGCGGAAGGATCGGCCTTCGACTTGGCCGACACCCACCCCTTCAACGCCGGGGCCTTTTCCAGCGCAGGCGCCGAACGTGCGCTGAAGCGCTTGTTCGGCGTCGCGACGCTCGATGGCTTCGGCCAGTTCGGCCGGGCGGAACTGGCGGCGATGGGCGGCCTGATCGGCTATCTCGACCATGCGGGAAAGGGCACCCTCCCTTTCCTCGCGCCGCCGTTGCGCAAGACGAGCGGCGGCCATGTCGCGATCGACGCGGCGACGCGCGAAAGCCTGGAAATCGTGGCGACGATGGCGGGCGCGCGGGCGGGAAGCCTGCTGGGCTCGGTCGATCGCACCGTCACCGGCGCGGGCGCACGGCTGCTGGCACAGGATCTTTCCGCGCCGCTGATGGACGCAACCACGATCGAGGCGCGGCTGGGGCTGGTCCATTTCCTCCATGACGACGCGATGCTGCGCGATGCGCTGCGCGCCGCACTGCGGGCCTTGCCCGATATCGGCCGGGCGCTGGGCCGGCTGGCGATGGGGCGCGGGTCGCC
>NZ_AUWY01000116.1 GCF_000447205.1 Sphingobium ummariense RL-3
CTCGGCAGGCTGGCCGACCGGCCGCTGCTGCTGGCGCAACTGCTGCCGGCGCTCGACGGGCATGGAGCGCTGGTCGACATGCTGTCCCGCGCTCTGGTGCCGAGCCCGCCGACCGAGACCGCCAATGGCGGCTATATCGCCGACAGCTATGACGCGGCGCTGGACGAGCTGCGGCGCATGGCCGGCGACGGGCGCCGCGCGATCGCCGCGCTGGAAACGAAATATCGCGAGCAGACGGGGATCGGCTCGCTCAAGATCCGGCATAACGGTGTGCTCGGCTATCATGTCGAGGTGCCGGCGCGCGCGGCCGACCCGCTGATGCGCCCCGAAAGCGGCTTCACCCACCGGCAGACGCTGGCCGGCGTCGTGCGCTTCAATTCGGTCGATCTGCACGAAGAGGCGGGCCGGGTGGCGCAAGCGGGTGCCCATGCATTGGCCGCCGAGGCCGCTCATCTCGAGGAGCTGATCGAGGCGGTGCTGACGCGCAAGGCCGACATCGCCCGCGCCGCAGATGCGCTCGCCCGGCTGGACGTGGCGGCAGCGCTCGCCGAGCGCGCCGCGGAGGGCGGCTGGCAAAGACCGCATTTCGTGCCGGAGGATGGCGCCGGTCCCTGCCTGGACATCGTGGGCGGGCGGCATCCGGTGGTCGAGGATTCGCTGCGGCAGCAGGGGCAACCGTTCGTCGCCAACGACTGCGGCCTGTCACCCGACGATCGGCTGTGGCTGGTGACCGGCCCGAATATGGGCGGCAAGTCGACCTTCCTGCGGCAGAACGCCCTGATCGTAATCCTGGCACAGGCGGGCGCCTTCGTCCCCGCGCAACGCGCGACGCTCACGCTGGTGGACCGGCTGTTCAGCCGCGTCGGCGCATCGGACAATCTTGCCAAGGGGCGGTCGACCTTCATGGTCGAGATGGTGGAGACCGCGGCGATCCTGAGCCAGGCGACCGAGCGCAGCTTCGTGATCCTGGACGAGGTGGGGCGCGGTACGTCGACCTATGACGGGCTGGCGCTCGCCTGGGCCGTGGTGGAGGCGGTGCATGAAGTGAACCGCTGCCGCTGCCTGTTCGCGACCCATTATCACGAGCTGACGCGGCTGGCGGAAACGCTGCCGGCGCTGTCGCTGCACCATGTCCGCGCGCGCGAATGGAAGGGCGACCTGGTGTTGCTGCACGAACTGGCCGAAGGGCCGGCGGACCGCAGCTATGGCCTGGCGGTGGCGCGGCTGGCGGGCCTGCCCGCCCATGTGCTGAAACGGGCCAAGGACGTGCTGGCGCGGCTGGAGGCGGGCAAGGCGAAAACCGGGGGGATTGCCGCGGGACTGGACGACCTGCCGCTGTTCGCCGCCGCCGCCGCGCAGCAGGAACAGGCGCCCGATCCGCTGCACGCGGCGCTGGACGCCATCGATGCCGATGCCCTGTCGCCGCGCGAGGCGCTCGATCACATCTATCGATTGAAACAACTGGCCGCAGCGCAGAAGCGCGACTAGATAGGCGCCATGGTCATGCAGTTCCCTGCATTGGGGTCGCGCCGCACCATCATCGACCGTCGCGCGATATCCGACAGCATCACCGCCCTGGCGCAGGCGCATCGGGGCGATCGCGCGATATTGCGCCCGCTGATCGTGAAGGAATTGAAGGCCGCCCTGGAAGCGGGACGGCTGGAGGTGGCCCGACGGCTGGAGGCCAAGCCCACCCGCGGGCGGGAAGCGGTGACGGCCTTCGCCTTCCTGATCGACCAGATATTGCGGCTGCTCTACGACGCGACCACCCATCACCTCTACCCGGCGGGTAACCGCAGCACCGGCGAGCGCATCGTGCTGATCGCGGTGGGCGGCTACGGCCGGGGCGAGATGGCGCCGCACAGCGATGTCGACATCGGCTTCATCACGCCCTGGAAGCCGACGGGATGGACCGAGCAGGTCATCGAATCCATGCTCTATTCGCTCTGGGATCTGGGCCTCAAGGTCGGGCACAGCAGCCGCTCCGTCGACGAGACGATGCGCATGGCGAAATCGGACCTGACGGTGCGCACCGCCCTGCTGGAGGCCCGCTACATCTGGGGCGACCGAGCGCTCTACGAGGAGACCGCGAAGCGCTTCGACGCGGAGGTGATGCAGGGCACCGCCCGCGCCTTCGTCACCGAGAAGCTGGAGGAGCGCGACGAGCGGCACAAGCGGATGGGCGACAGCCGCTACGTCGTCGAACCCAATGTCAAGGAAGGCAAGGGCGGCCTGCGCGACCTGCATACACTGTTCTGGATCGGGAAATATGTGAACCGGGTCCGGTCGGTGGCGGAGCTTGTCGATGTCGGCCTGCTGACCCAGGCGGAGCTGCGCCAGTTCCAGAAGGCGGAGGATTTCCTCTGGGCGGTGCGCTGCCACCTGCACATGATCACCGGCCGCGCCGAGGACCGGCTGACCTTCGACCTGCAGCTCGAGACGGCGACAAGGATGCACTTCATCGGGCGGCACGGCCGATCGGGGGTGGAGCGCTTCATGCGCTACTATTTCCTCAACGCGAAGACGGTGGGCGACCTGACCGCGGTGTTCCTGGCGCATCTGGACGACCAGCTCGCGGCGAAGGGGCGCCGCTATGTCCCCGCCTTCTTCCGTCGTCCCAAGAAGCTGGACGGCTTCGTGCTCGAGCGGGGCCGACTCGCGCTGCCGAGCGACGATTTCTTCCAGGAGGATCCGGTCCGGCTGCTGGAGATCTTCGCAGTCGCCGACCGCCACGGCCTCGCCATCCATCCAAGCGCCATGCGCGCTGCAAGCCGCGACGCGGGCCTCATCTCCGCCAAGGTCCGGCGCGACCCGCGCGCCAACGCCGCCTTCCTGCAGGTGCTGACATCCCCGCGCGATTCCGAGACGGTGCTGCGCTGGATGAACGAATCGAGCGTGTTCGGCCGCTTCATCCCCGATTTCCGCCGGGTCGTGGCGCAGATGCAGTTCGACATGTATCACCACTACACGGTGGACGAGCACACGATCCGCGCCGTCGGGCTGCTCGCGCAGATCGAGAAGGGCGACCTCGCCAAGGACCATCCGCTGGCGACCGACATCATGGGCAAGCTGATCTCGCGCCGGGTGCTCTATGTCGCAGTGCTGCTGCACGACATCGCCAAGGGACGCGGCGGCGACCACAGCATCCTGGGTGCGGAAGTGGCCGAGCATCTCTGCCCGCGGCTGGGGCTGACGCCCGCTGAGACGGAGACGGTCGCCTGGCTGGTGCGCTATCACCTGCTCATGTCCGCGACCGCCTTCAAGCGCGACCTTTCCGACTACAAGACCATCCTCGACTTCATCGACGTGGTGCAGAGCCCCGAACGGCTGAAACTGCTGCTGTGCCTGACCGTGGTCGACATCCGCGCCGTGGGGCCGGGCGTCTGGAACAGCTGGAAGCGCCAGTTGCTGGGCGACCTCTACGAGGCGGCGGAGGAGGTGCTGCGGCTCGGCCACAAGCAGAAGGGCCGGTCGGAGCGGGTCGTCGTGAAGCAGGAGGCACTGCGCCTGGCCCTGGGACAGACCGAGGCGGAGTTCGAGCCGCTGCGCAGGCGGCTGCCCGAATCCTACTGGATCGCCGAGCCCGACGACATCCTGTTTCACAATGCGCAGCATATCCTGGCGGCAGGCGATTCCCCGCTGTCGATCGCCGCACAATATTATCCGCAGCGCGGCGCCACGCTGGTCACGGTCTATGCGACGGACCATCCGGGCCTGTTCTACCGCATCGCCGGCGCCATCCACCTGGCGGGCGGCAACATCATCGATGCGCGCATCCACACGACGCGCGACGGCGTCGCCATCGACAATTTCCTGGTGCAGGATCCGCTAGGCGGCGCGTTCCACAGTCCGGAGCAACTGACGCGCATCCGCAACGCGATCGAGGAATCGCTCGCGAACCGGCACCGGATGATCACGAAGCTGGAGGCCCGGCCGCTTCCCCGCACCCGTGCCGAAGCGTTCCGCATCGTGCCCAATGTGCTGATCGACAACAAGGCGTCCAACCGCTTCACCGTCATCGAAGTCAACGCGCGGGACCGGCCGGCGCTGCTGTTCAGCCTGGCGAACGCGCTGTTCCAGTCCAAGGTGACGGTGCACAGCGCGCATGTCGCGACCTATGGCGAGCGGGCGGTCGATACTTTCTACGTTACCGACCTGCTGGGCGGGAAGATCGAGAGCAAGGGCCGGCTGCAGACGCTGGAGCGGCGGCTGCTGGAAGCGGCGGGCGGCGAGACCACCGAAATGCTGGAGCGGGCCTGATTCAGGCGATCTCCATCACGTCGCCGGGCGTGAGGAGCGGCAGCAGGCGCAGCATGTCGGCGCGCTCCAGCGCGATGCAGCCGGCGGTCGGGCGCCCTTCCGAAAGGTGGAGGAAGATCGCGCTGCCATTCCCCGGCACCGGCGGCGCGTCATTATGGCCGAGCACGACGATGATGTCATAGGCATCGTCCTGCCGCCGCAGCGTTTCGGCCGAAAAGGAACGGGGCAGGCGCACCGGGCGATTATAGGCCGGATCCGCCGGATCGTCCGACCAGCCATCCTGCGCGCGGGTCCAGCGCCATGGCAGGCGGATGCCGTCGGGGTCGGCCTTGCCCGGCCTCAGCAGGACGCCGCGCAGGGGCCAAGTGCCGATCGGCGTGCAGCCGTCCCCTTCCCGCTTTTCCGCCGCAGGGCAGCTTCCGCCCCTGCCGAGGGTGCAGGCCATGTCGAGTGCGCCGAACCGCAGGCGGGCGGCGGCGCTGTCGACATGGACGACGCTCACAGCTGGTGGCCCGTGCGGTCGCGCTTCGTGGCCAGATAGCGTTCATTATAGGGGTTGGCGGGCAGGACGAGCGGCAGCCGCTCGGCTACCCTGATGCCCGCGCCTTCCAGTCCCGCCACCTTCTGTGGATTGTTGGTGAGCAGGCGCACGGTGCCGATGCCGAGAAGGTCGAGCATTCGCGCCGCAACCGAAAAATCGCGCGCGTCGATCGCGAAGCCGAGGCGGACATTGGCGTCGACCGTATCGAAGCCCTGATCCTGCAGCGCATAAGCCCGCAGCTTGTTGACGAGGCCGATGCCGCGCCCTTCCTGCCGCAGATAGAGCAGCACGCCCCACTGCGCGTCGGCGATGCGATGCAACGCTTCGTGCAGCTGCGGACCGCAATCGCATTTGAGGCTGCCGAGCACGTCGCCGGTCAGGCATTCACTGTGCAGCCGGACCACCGGCGGACTGGAATTGCGTTGGCCGATGACCAGGGCGACATGTTCGCGCGGCTCGTCGGGGCTGCGAAAGGCGACGATCTCCGCATTCTCCGCTGTCGACACCGGCAGGCGCGCCCGCGTCGCGATGGCAAGATGCGCCGCATCGTCATAGGCTGCAACATCGGGGACCTCAACGACGACCTCGCTTTCCCCTTCGGTGCTGCCGACGAAGAAAGCGGGCAGAA
Organism: Sphingobium ummariense RL-3; assembly: GCF_000447205.1. Classification (GTDB taxonomy): domain Bacteria; phylum Pseudomonadota; class Alphaproteobacteria; order Sphingomonadales; family Sphingomonadaceae; genus Sphingobium; species Sphingobium ummariense. The sequence goes on from NZ_AUWY01000116.1 coordinate 5,430, forward strand.
TCCCGGCGAGTCTTGCCAGACGCAGCGCTGCCTCGGCAGCCTGCGGCGCGGCGAGCGCCTTCGCCTGGAAGGGCCCCTTGAGCGGCGAGGCGAGGTCGCGCACGGGATCGGCGATCGCCATCGCGGCGGCAGCGTCGATCCAGGGCGTGCGGGCGATCAGCACCGGCAGGTCGGGATCGGCAGCGGCGAGCTGGTTGGCGAGCTTGAGCGTCTGCGCGCGCGCGGCGGAGATCAGCAGGTCTGCGCGATCTTCGGGATCGAAGCCGGCGAGCGTCACCGCATCCGCCCCCTCGATCGCCATCAGCCGCAGCGCGCCGTCGTCCGCCCGTACGGTCACCGCCCAGCCGCGCCGCAGGGCGTCGATGGCGCGGGCGGCAGCGCGGGCGGACATCAGAAGGCGAATTCCGTGACGATCGGCACATGGTCCGAAGGCCGCAGCCATCCGCGCACGGGCTCTATGACACGGTGGCTGACCGCCTTTTCGGCCACGTCGGGCGTCATCCACATATGGTCCAGCCGGCGGCCGCGATCCGATTCCGACCAGTCGCGGGCGCGATAGCTCCACCAGGTGTAGAGCCTCTCCGGCGCGGGGAAGAACTTGCGGCCGATGTCGACCCAGTTGTTCGACGCCTGCAGCCGGGCCAGGATCTCGCACTCGATCGGCGTATGGCTGACGACGTTGAGGAGCTGCTTGTGGCTCCACACGTCGCATTCCATCGGGGCGATATTGAAGTCTCCGGTGAGGATGGTGGGCTTGTCGTCCAGCGCGGTCGACCACTGGATCATCCGCTCAAGGAAGTCGAGCTTCTGGCCGAATTTGGGGTTGAGCGTCCGGTCGGGGATGTCGCCGCCCGCGGGCACATAGACATTCTCGATCCGCACGCCATTGTCCAGCCGCACGCCGACATGACGCGCCTCGCCATTGGCCTGCCAGTCGAGCCGGTCGTGCTCGCGGATCGGCACCTTCGACAGGATGGCGACGCCATGGTGCATGGGCTGGCCGTGCAGCACCTGATGGTTATAGCCGCGCTGGCGAAACAGGCCGGCAGGGAAGGTGTCGTTCACCACCTTCGTTTCCTGCAGGCACAGGATGTCGGGGGATTCCTCGATCAGGAAGCGCTCGACGATTTCGAGCCGGGCACGGACGCTGTTGATGTTCCAGGACGCGATACTGAGAGTTTGGGGCATGCCGATCCCACTAGGCACCTAAGCCCCGCGGCGCAAGGGTGGCCCTCCCCGGCGCCGGGGCGGCACAAAGTAAGACCCCCGCTCCGGGGGCGTGGAACGGGGGTCTCGATCGCGCCCTTGAAGCGCTCTGCGGCGAAGGCTGGATCCGGGTAACAGGGGGGAAATCCCGGATAGCGTCCCGCGCCGTCGATGCTCTGATTAGCGTTCCGGATATGAGCGCTGGATGAACGGAAGCAGAAAGTTTTCCATCCATCGCAGCACGCGCTCCATTAACCGCCCGTCGAGCGTCCCTTCGGCCGGGGATCGACCCAGCGGAACGCGGAATTCGCCACCGGCACGCCGTAGCGCTGATTGGTGAGGCGGACTGCGGTGCGGTTGTTCTGGGAATCCAGCGCAACCCAGCCATAAAGCTGCAGGCCGGCCGGACCGGACGGGTCGCGGTTGAAGATCATGGTGATGGTGCCGAATTCGGGCCGCTTGGGATCACGCGCCTGCACCGAAAGGATCTTGGGATCGCCGGTCTGGATCACCCGGCCGAATTTCGACAGATCCTTCGACGGGTCGATCAGCGCGCCGAGCGGCGAGTTGCCGATCGGCCAGCGCTGCACCTGCCGCACTTCATAGTCGATCATCGTCAGCGCCTTGCCGTCGCCGACGATGAGCAGCGGGACGCCCTTCTGATACTGGAAGCGGATCTTGCCGGGCTGCTTGATGGTAAGCTGCCCGGTGAGCGTCTGGCCGTTGCGGTCGGTCTGCGCGAAATCGGCGGTCATGGTGGTGACGGCGCGGATATAGGCGTTGACCTGGCCGAGGTCGGATACGTCCTGCTGGGCGACGGCAGGCGCCGACAGCAGGGCGGCGGGGCCGGACACGGCCAGCGCCAGAGCGAGGGGCGCAAGGATGCGCTTCATGGGTCTTCTCCGTTGGTTCGGGATGGCTTTTCTAGGAGGCGAGGCTTGAACCCGTTGTGAACCCCGCCGTTCCATCGGGCAAGGAGCGGGCGCGTTCCTACGAAGTTCACAGTGTCGCTGGGCGGATCAGAGCCAGCTCGCAGCAGGCCGTCTCTCCAGCCCGACCCGACGGCAACGGCGGCAAAAAGAAAAAGGGCCGGCAATGCCGGCCCTTTCCTTTCGTTCCGATCGGATCGATCAGAAGCGGAACTTCGCGGCGACCGCATAACGGCGGCCCAACGCGTCGTAGGTCGACGGATAGACGTTGCCGCTGTTGTAGCTGGTCGAACCCAGCGTGTTGCCGACCACCTTGGGCTTGTTGTTCAGCATGTTCTGAACCGTCAGCGTGATGGTGATCTCGTCCGACACGTGGAAGCGGCCGGTCAGGTCGAAATAGTGCTCCGCCTTGATCTTGCGGAACTCGGGGTCGACCATGCAGCCATCCGGATCGGCGCCGTTGGGATCGGTGCAGCCCGCGTCGATTGCCGCGGCCAGATCGTCCGCCAGCTGCTGGGGCTCGAAATTGACAGTGTCGATGTAGCGCCACAGCAGCGACAGGTCGAACTTCTCGAAGCCCAGCGTGGTACGCTGCGAGAACTGCCATTCCGGCTGGATCGACGCGCAGTTGACCGAGTAGTAGCCCACGCATTCGCGGTTCAGCGAGGCGGAGGTCGCCTGGAACTTCGAGCTGTTGGTCCAGTTGCCGATCAGGCTGAGCGACAGGTTGGCGAAGCCGATATCCTTCTGATAGTTCAGCGAGAAATCGACGCCATCGGTGCTGAGCTTGCCCAGGTTCGAGGTCACCAGCGACAGACCGGGGGTCGTCGCCGCTTCGCCGAACAGTTCGCCGGTCAGCGGGTTACGACGGATAACCGTACAGGACGGATCGGTCGCGCTGGCGGCGGTGATGTTGTCGAAGCAGGCCGAGATCGCATCGCCCGGGGTGGGCGAGGTGATGGCGTCGGTGATCTTGATGTTGTAATAGTCGACCGTCGCCGAGAAGCCCGGCAGCGCGCTCGGCTGGAAGACCGCGCCGAGGGTCCAGCTGTTGGACTTTTCCGGGTTCAGGTTCAGGTTGCCGCCGCCGGTGTAGTTCACCTGGCCGGCCGGATCGTTGGTGATCGAGCCGATCGTGGTGGCAGGCGCGCCCTGGGCGATACAGACCGCCGCCAGATTGGCGTTGGTCACCGGCGCGGCGCCCGAGCAAGGGTCGACCGACAGGTTGGTGAGCAGCGTGTTCACCGGCGCGAACAGCTCCGCGATGTTGGGCGCGCGCACCGCACGCGCATAGTTGCCGCGGATCTTGAAGCCGTCGACCGGCGTCCAGCTGCCGCCCGCCTTCCAGGTGGTCGTCTTGTAGGACGGGTTGCTCGGCGCGTCGACGCTGTACTTGGAGTAACGGATGCCGGCTTCCACGGTCAGATCCTGGAAGAAGGGCTTGTCCTGCACCAGCGGCAGCACCAGTTCGCCGAAGGCTTCGTAGACGTCATAGCCGCCCGCGATGTTCGGCGCCGCACCGCCGGCGCCGCCGAGGTCACCCGACTGCGACAGCAGGTCCGATTCCTGCGATGCGGTGTACTTGCGATATTCGCCGCCGATCGCGAACGCCACCGCGTCGCTGGCCCAGGGCACCGCCCAGCCGAAATCGCCATTGATGGTCGCGTTGGCCTGCGCCAGCGAGGTCTTGGTGACGACCTGGCTGTTGGCGTTCAGGAATGCATTCATCTCCGGCGTGATCGAGCCGTCGGGGCCGAAGGCGTTCAGCGGGACGCAGCCGTTCGTTGTGTCCAGACACTCGGTGGTGCTGGTCGCCCGCAGAGCCTGGCGCACGCGCGAGTTCAGCCAGTAGCCCTGCTGGGTCTGGGTCTGCTCGCTCTCGCCATAGGCGCCCGACACATCCCAGCTGATGGTGTCGGTGATGCCGCCGCGGAAGCCCGCCTTATAATCGAAGAAGGTGGTGGTGAATTCCGAGATACGCGGCCCCAGCTCGGTCGCACGGCGCGAGAAAGCCGTGGTGACTTCGCGATAGTTCGGGTCGCTCGGATCGACTGCCGTCGCCGCGGCGGCGCACTGTGCCGGCGTGAGCAACGGAATGTAGGTGCCCGCCGCGATCTGAGCCGCGGTCGCGACGTTGCGCTGGCAGAAGGCGTTGCGCTGCGCGGTGGTGAGATAGGGATTGCTCAGCGGCACCTGGACGGCGATGCCGAACGCACCCGACGGCGCGATGATGGTCTTGACGGTGTTCTTCGAGAAGATGCCGCGGGTATAGGCCTCGACCGCGTCGCTGATCTCGTAGCGGGCCGCACCGAACATGTTGAAGCGCTCGAACGGCGTCTGGAAGATGTTGTACGGGTTGAAGTTGAAGGCGTCGAACGCCGTCGTCGGGCGGAAGGCAGTGCCGTCGGCGGTGATCTGGCGGGTACCGTTGCCGGTCGCCGTGCCCGAGGGGTTGGTGTTCGAGAAACGCGACGGAGTGGACGTGCCCGAACCGCCGATGGCGCCGCTGTAGGAATCGACCTGGTCGTTCGAGAAGCTGCGCGATCCCTGATAGACCGGGTCCGACTGCTGGTAGCCCACGGCGAACACCGCGTTACCGCGACCGTCGTCGAAGTTCGCGCCGATCGTGATGTCGGCGCGGACATAGTTGCCGTCGCCGTCTTCGGTGATCTGGTTCGAGACGTTCGCTTCGAAGCCGGCGAAGTCGGAACGGGTGATGAAGTTCACCACGCCCGAAATGGCGTCCGCACCATAGGTGGTGGACGCGCCGCCGGTCAGCACGTCGACGCGCTCGACCAAGGCAACCGGGATGTTGTTGAGGTCGAAACGGCCGTTCAGTTCGGCGGGGACCAGGCGGTCGCCGTCCAGCAGGACGATGTTGCGGTTCGAACCCAGGCCACGCAGGTTGACGAAGGACGCGCCGCCATTGCCGTTGTTCACGGCCGAGCCGATGCTGGGAACGATGCCCGGGATTTCACGCAGAATGTCTTCCGCGGTGTTGTTCTGCTTCAGTTCGATCTGGTCGGCGGTGGTCGCCGTCACCGGGGTCGAACGGGCGAGGTTCGGGTTCTTGATGAGCGAGCCGGTCACCACGATGGTGTCGGCGCTCTCAGCCTCGGCAGCCTGCGGCGCGTCCTGCGCGAACGCAGCCGTTGCAGCCAGCGACACGCTCAGAATCGCAGGCGCGACGCCGGCACGCAGAAGTGCCCTTTTGGAAAATGTCTTCACTGTCCAGTCCCTTGCTCTGGAGTTCGGCAGATGACCTGCCTTCACATATGTACCTGCAAGGGGATGAAAGTGCCCGACAGCGACCCCCCTGCACGGATGGGCGAAACCTGCGTTGGGAGGAAGGCCGTGTAAAGCGTGTATAGGCGCCCGAAACGCCGCCGTTCGCTTTTGAACAGCGCTGTATCAAAAATGCAACAACACTGCGGTAGACGAATATCTCGACTGTAAAGCAAGATAATTTCCCATAATCGCGGGAGCATGTATAAATCATGCTGCGTAGCAGCGAGGGCTGACAGAATATGGCCTTGGACGGCCCCTCTCATCGTCCGAAGGCAATAGTTGACGGGCCAGCCCCACCGGGTGCAAGCCAAGGGCATCACGCGCTGATCGGGGAACCATCCATGAAAATGCCGCACATCCTGTTGCTCGCGATTCCGCTGTGCCTGGCCGCGCCGGGCGCCAGCGCGCCGCGCAAGCAGCAGCCAAGGCCCCAGATCCTGGACGACCTGCTCCAGTGCCGGACGGTCACGGACGATGCGCAGCGGCTGGCCTGTTTCGACCGTCAGGTGGCGGCGATCGAAACCGCTTCGCAGCGCGACGAGGTCGTCGTGCTGGACAAGACGGAGCTGGGCAAGACGCGCAAGACCCTGTTCGGCTTCTCCTTTCCCAAGCTGCCCTTCCTGGGCGGCGGCGATGACGAGGAGGAGAAGGAGAAGGAGGCCGAAGGCTATTCCCAGATTGAATCGACCATCGCCTCGGTCCGCAGCCTGGGCTACGGCAAATGGGAGATCCGGCTGGAAGATGGCGCGCAGTGGGTGACGACCGAAGCCGTCACCTTCCGCGAACCCAAGCCGGGCATGAAGATCGAGATCAAGCGCGCGTCGATGGGCAGCTTCATGGGCAGGATAGAGGGGCGCGCCGTCCGCATGAAGCGCATCGGCTGATCGCGCGAACGGCGGCGAGCGCGTCGCGGGCGCCTACCGCGCCTGCGACATCGGCCCCGCGATCAGCATCGGGTCGATCCGCGCCTCGTTCCATTTCATGCCCCAGTGGAGATGGGGCCCCGTCGCGCGCCCGGTGGCGCCGATGGCGCCTATGCGTTGCCCTTGGGCCACAGTGTCGCCGACCTTCACGTCGATCCGCGACAGATGGAGGAAGGCGCTGTTGAGGCCATGGCCATGGTCGATCATCAGCAGATTGCCTTCCAGGGTGAAGGGGTGGTCCGCCGCCAGGATCACCACCCCATCGGCCGGCGCCACCACCGGCTCGCCCGTCGCGCCGGCGACATCGACCCCGCCATGATAGGCGCCGGGCTGCCCCCGATAGATGCGCTGCGAGCCGAACAGGCCGGAAATGCGGCCCCGGCGCGGCCAGATGAAGCGCTGCCGCCATCCCTGCGCGGCCGTCGTCTTCGCCCGGGCGGCCGCGATCTGCTCCAGCTCGGGCCTGCGCAGCGCGAGGAAGGCCTCGCTGCTCCTGGTCGGCCGCAGCGGCGCATCGACCCGCTCGATCCGCCAGTCGCGCGGCGCGACGGTCAGCGGCCGGTCGATCAGCCGCCCATCGGCCAGCCGCGCGACCAATCGGGATTGCGGCGGCGCGTCACGGTCGAAGGCGATTAGGAAGCGGCCGTCCGCACCCATCGCGACGGGCTGGCCGTCGAGCCGAAGGTCGACCGTGCCCGGCGGCGCGGTGCCCAGCATGGTCGCGCCCTGGCCCGGCGCGCCGGAAAGCTGAAACGCGGACGGCTGGGCCGGCGTTGCCGCCACCGGCAGCAGCGCCAGCATCAGGGCGGCCAGCCGTCCCTTCAAAGCGTGCCGGCCTCCCGCTCCGCCTGTGCCGACGCCTCTGCGCTGGCATAGGGTTCCTGCCGGGCGATGCTCCAGTAGCGCAGCTCCTCCAGCGCGATCTTCGCGCCCGTCACCGCGCAGACGACATGGTCGCCCGCCTGCAACACGCGGAAGCTGTAGGGCATATAATGCAGCCGGGCGGGGCGATCGCGGTTGGACATCAGCATGGCGACAGGGGCTTTCCATCGGGTCTGGGCATCAGGAAAACAGGTCCTGCTGCCGGGTCTCGCCCTCGCCGCGCGGCTTGCGGGCGGGGCGCTGAGGGGAAGATAGGCCGGTTGGGCCGTCCGGCTCAAGGGGGGCGCCCTCCACGGTCGCGCCGACCGCCCCGTCCCTGAAGTGCAGAACGACCTGCCCGGCGGCGCGCGCGTCGGCCACGCCCTTCACCACATGCTCGCCCGCCATCACGCGGGCAAAGCCGCGCTGCAACGGCCTGTCCGGATCGAGCGAGACGAACAGGCGCGACAACCGGTCGAAGGCGGTGGCGCGGTCGGCATGGACGCGGGCCAGATAGTCCGGACGGAGTTGCAGCCGCTCGACCCGCTCCCGCGCGCGGCCCAGCGCCTGCCTTAGCAAGGCAGGCCGCAGCGCCCCGCCCGCCTGCCCCAGATGGGCGCGGGCTTCGGCGACCCGATGGCGCAGTCCGCCCGCCAGTGCATCCGACAGCTGGTCCAGCCGCTGCCGCTGGGGCGCGAGCAGCGTGTCGGGCGTCGGCATCAGCCGCGCCTGCATCTCCAGCCGCTCGCGCGCCTGCGCGGCGCCGCGCCGCACGGACCGGTCCATGCGCAGCCCCTGTTCCTTCAGCATGGCGACCAGTTCCGCGCGCACCGGCACGGCCATCTCGGCCGCGGCGGTGGGCGTGGGCGCGCGCATGTCGGCCGCATGGTCGCACAGCGTCGTGTCGGTCTCATGCCCCACGGCGGAAATCGTCGGGATGGTGCATTCCGCGACCGCCCGGACCACGATCTCCTCGTTGAAGCTCCACAGATCCTCGATCGACCCGCCGCCGCGCGCGACGATCACCAGGTCCGGACGGGGCAGCGGGCCGTCCGCCGGCATCGCCGAAAAGCCGCGCACCGCGCGCGCCACCTGCGCCGCCGCGCCCTCGCCCTGCACCAGCACCGGCCAAAGCAGCACATTGGTAGGGCAGCGGTCGGCCAGCCGGTGCAATATGTCCCGGATCACCGCCCCCGTCGGCGACGTCACGACGCCGATGGTGCGCGGCAGGAAGGGCAGCCGCCGCTTGCGCGCGGGATCGAACAGCCCCTCGGCGGCGAGCTTCGCCTTCAGCTTCTCCAGCAACGCCATCAGCGCGCCTTCGCCGGCCAGCTCCATCCGATCGATCACGATCTGATATTTGGACCGGCCGGGATAGGTGGTGAGCTTGCCGGTGGCGATCACCTCCACCCCGTCCTGCGCCGCGAAGGCCAGGCGGGCGGCCCCGCCCTTCCACATCACCCCGTCGATGACGGCATTGTCGTCCTTGAGGCAGAGATAGAGATGGCCGGACGCCGCACGCTTGAACCCGGATATCTCGCCGCGCAGCCGGACATGGCCGAACCGGTCCTCGACCGTGCGCTTCAGCCGGGCCGACAATTCGCTGACCGACAGCGGCGGCGCGTTGTCCCCTGCCCGTTCCTCCGCTAACAGGCGCCCCGAACCATCAAATTCCGCATCATATTCCGGGGACATGGGCGTCATGAACATCCTTCTGCTTGGCGGCGGCGGCCGCGAACATGCGCTGGCGTGGAAGCTGGCGCAATCGCCGCTGTGCAAGGCGCTCTATGCCGCGCCCGGCAATCCCGGCATAGCCCAGCATGCGGCGCTGGTCGACCTTGATGCGGCGGATCACCGCGCGGTGGTCGACTTCTGCATCCGCCATTCGATCGGACTTGTCGTGATCGGGCCGGAGGCGCCGCTGGTCGATGGACTGGCCGACAATCTGCGCGCTACGGGCACGCCGGTCTTCGGCCCCGGCAAGCGGGCGGCCCAGCTGGAAGGGTCCAAGGGCTTCACCAAGGACCTGTGCAGGCGCGCCAACATCCCCACCGCGCGCTACGAGCGCGTGACCAGCAAGGACGGCGCGATCGCGGCACTGCCCGATTTCGGGTTGCCCGTCGTCATCAAGGCGGACGGGCTGGCCGCGGGCAAGGGCGTCATCATCGCCCAGACGCGGGAAGAGGCGCTCGATGCGCTCGACACCATGTTCTCCGGTGCCTTCGGCGCGGCCGGGGAGGAAGTGGTGCTGGAGGAATTTATGACCGGCGAGGAAGCGAGCTTCTTCGCGCTGACCGACGGCACAGCGATCCTGCCCTTCGGCTCCGCGCAGGACCACAAGCGCGTCGGCGACGGCGACACCGGGCCCAATACGGGGGGCATGGGCGCCTACAGCCCCGCGCGCGTCCTGACGCCCGCGCTGGAGGCGGAAGTGATCGACCGCATCGTGCGACCGACGGTCGAAACGCTGGCGGCCGAGGGGATGCCCTATTCGGGCGTGCTCTATGCCGGCCTGATGCTGACGGACGAAGGGCCCAAGCTGATCGAATATAATGCCCGCTTCGGCGACCCCGAATGCCAGGTGCTGATGATGCGCTTCGACGGCGATCTCGCCGCGCTGCTGCTCGCCGTCGCACAGGGCCGGCTGGCGGAGCAGGGCCCGGTGACGCTCGCCGATCGCACAGCGCTCACCATTGTCATGGCAGCGAAGGGCTATCCCGGCACGCCCGAAAAGGGCGGCTCGATCGAGGGCATCGCCGCAGCCGAGGCGGAAGGCGCCCGCGTCTTCCACGCCGGCACGGCGGAGAAAGGCGGCAGGATTGTCGCGAATGGCGGCCGCGTGCTGAACGTCACCGCGACCGGCGACAGCGTGGGCGAGGCGCAGGCGGCCGCCTATCGTGCGGTGGATGCCATCGACTTCCCCACCGGCTTCTGCCGCCGCGACATCGGATGGCGGGAAGTGGCCCGAGAAGCGCAATAGAGCCGAATAGCGGCCCTTGCCCCGCCGCCCGATCCGTCCCTAAATAGGCCCACACAATAGGGAGGACGCAGAGCGATGCAGGAATTCTTCATGGACTATGGCCTGTGGCTGCTGATCGGCCTGCTGGTCGTGATCGGCGCCATCTTCCTGCTTTCGGGGCGGCAGAAGAAAGGCGAATCCATTTCCGTCGAGAGCGTGGCGGATGCGCCGCAGTTCCTGGCCGGCGAGCCCGCGGCGCTCGTCACGACGTCGCCTCCGCCGCCGCCGGTCGAACCGGTTTCTGCGGTCTCCCCTTCGCCCGTCCTGCCGGATGAAGCGCCCGCCGCGCCGACGGCCGCGCCCGAAGAGCCCGTTCCGGCTCCGGCGGCAGAACCGATCCCGGCCTCTCCGTCGATCGCCGCGCCCGCCACGGAGGGCGACGACCTGCTGCGGATGAAGGGCGTGGGGCCCAAGCTCAAGGCCCAGCTCACGGCGCTCGGCGTCACCAGCTTCGCCCAGATCGCCGCCTGGACCGATGAGGACATCGCGGCCGTCGACGCAAAGCTCGGCAATTTCCGCGGCCGCCCCGTCCGCGACCAGTGGGTCGACCAGGCGAAATATCTGGCGGCCGGCGACATTGCCGGGTTCGAGGCGAAATACGGGAAGCTTTAGGCTGTAGTCGATTTACCTATTTGATCCAAAAGCATGATGCTGGCGCGTTTGACGAAGCCGAGAAAGTTGGCGGCGAGTTTGTCGTAGCGAATAGCGATGCGACGGCACTGCTTGAACTTGGCGAAGAAGCCTTCGATGCCCCATCGCTGTTTGTGGGCGAAGCGATCATATGGATGCTGATATTTGCGATGGCGGCGGGGCGGGACGACCGGCTCGCCGCCTTGCTCGTAGATGAGGCCGTACAGACAGTCGGCGTCATAAGCACGGTCAGCGAGGACCTTGCCGGCCGGGGTGCCGCGGATCAGATCGCATGCGGGCGCCATGTCCATTCCGCTGGCCAAGGCCAAGCTGCTCAACCGTCTTCGCGGCCAGATCAACCCGCGACAGAAGAAGGCCCTGCTTCGCATGTTCGCTGAAGGCCCGCATGGCTTCAAAGGCGGCCTCAGCGCGGCAAACTACCGGATCATTACCGGCGCCGCACCAGCAACTACCACTCGCGATCTCGCCGCACTGGTCGAGTTGGGAGCCCTTCGCAGGAAGGGGGAGCTGAAGCACAGGCCGCCTTAGCAAAGAGTAGGGCTTTGGCCCAGCACGTCGGCAAATCGTGCTTGACGAGAATGGCCGAACGAGATTTCAGGCACCTCGGGTGGACCAAAAATCCGGGCGGGAATGGACATCAAGCGCCACGACAAGGGCAGATTTGGAATGGCGACCCCCTCGTGAAGCGCGACGATTCAGATCCGGACGATCAATGTTCCGGCATTGCGCCCGTTGAAAATGTCGACGAAGGCGTCGGGTATGCGATCGAACCCGTCCCGCAGATCATAACGATTGCGCAGCCGCCCTTCCGCTTCCCATTGTCGTATCGATGCGATCGCGGACGCATAGTCGTCGGCATAATCCCCGACAACAAAGCCCTGCATCCGAATTCGGCCATAGACAAGCTTCATCATGTCCCTTGGGCCAGCGGCCGGGATGTTCGAATCATAAGCGGCCAGCTGACCGCAGAGCAGGATGCGGCCATGGGGGGCCATCCGGTCGACGGCGGCCTGCAATATGTCGCCGCCCACATTGTCGAAGAAAATGTCGATGCCCTTCGGACTGGCCTCTTTCAAAGCCGCGGGAAGGTTCGCGGACCGATAGTCGATCGCCATGTCCGCGCCGCCTTCTTCCTTCAGCCAACGACATTTATCGGGACCGCCCGCCACCGCAATGACCCGGCAGCCCGCGATGCGGGCCATCTGGCACGCCATCGCCCCCACCGATCCGGCCGCTCCGGATACGAGGACGGTCATGCCGGGCTTTGGCTCCCCTACGGCGAAAAGGCCGAAATAGGCAGTCAGGCTGTTGGGCGAGTAAAGCGTCATCGCGTCGACCGGATCCATCCCGGCGGCGATCGGCGTAATGGGAACGGCTGCCTCATCCGGGCGCAGGACGGCATAATCCTGCCAGGGCGCCACCGCCGTTGCCCACTGGCCGGCTTCGAACCGGGCATGACGCGACGCCAGTATTTCGACCGCCGCCATGCCCCGGATCGGATCGCCGATGCCGATCGCGCCGCGATAGCTGCGTTCGGGCGGGTTCAGCCAGTTGCGGATCGTCGGCGCGCAGGAGATGATCCGCGTGCGGACGAGAATGTCTCCCTCCTGCAGGGCAGGCGCATCGAACGCCTCCTCGCGATAGGCGAAATCGCTGGCCTGTACCGCGCCTTCGGGCCTGCGCGCGAGCAGCCAGGCGCGGTTGAGGATCAAGCCCCGTCGCCGAACCGCCGCCCCGCTTCCGCCAGTCGCACGAGCAGGGGCGCAGGGCGGAAGCTTTCGCCATGCACCGCCTCGAGTTGGCGCATGTCCGCGACGATCCGGTCCAGCCCGACCTGATCGGCCCAGAACAGCGGCCCGCCACGGTAGACCGGCCAGTTATAGCCGAGCACGGCCGCTATATCGATGTCGGACGCACGCAGCGCGATGCCTTCCTCAAGAATCTTCGCGCCTTCGTTGACCACCGGATAGAGCAGCCGCGCGAGCAGCGCCTCGTCCCCCGACGTGGGGGCATGCGCGACGCCGTGGGCCGCGGCCACCTCCTTGATCAGCCTGTCTGTCACGTCAGAAGGACGCGAGCGCCGCTTCTCGTCATAATCATAATAGCCTGCGCCACGCTTCTGGCCCAGCCGACCGGCGGCGACCAGATCGCCCATCACGGTCCGTTCCGTCGCGTTCCGGCCGATGACGTCCAGGCCCACCAGATCCATCATCTGGAAATGCCCCATGGCAAAGCCGTAATCGACAAGCACGCGGTCGATCTCCGCGATCGGCGTGCCTTCCAGCATCATCGCTTCGGCCTGCGCGCCCCGTGGCGCCAGCAGCCGGTTGGCGATGAAGCCGTCGCATACGCCGCTCAGCACCGCCACCTTGCCGATCCGCTTGGCGAGCCGCATCGCCGTCGCGACCACGGGCTTGGACGTTGCCGCGCCTCGCACCACCTCCAGCAGGCGCATGACATTGGCGGGCGAGAAGAAGTGGAGGCCGACGACCCATTCCGGCCGGCTGGTCGCCCCGGCGATGCGATTGAGATCGAGGAAGGAGGTGTTGGACGCCAGGATCGCGCCCTGTCTGGCGATCCGGTCGAGCCTGGCGAAGATGTCCGTCTTGACGTCCATGCTTTCATAAACGGCTTCGATGATGAGATCGGCCTCGGCAAGCGCGGCGAGATCGAGGCTGGGCGTGATGAGGCCCATGCGCTGCTCCACCTGCGCCGCCGTCATCCGCCCCTTGGCCGCCGTCGCCTCATAGTTGCGGCGGATGGTGGCGAGGCCGCGATCCAGCGCTTCCTGGCTGGTCTCCACCAGCGTGACGGGGATGCCGGCGTTCAGGAAGTTCATCGTGATGCCGCCGCCCATCGTGCCCGCGCCGATGACGCCCACCGACCCGATGTCGATAGCGGATGTGTCGGGACCAATGTCGGGAACACGGGCCGCCTCGCGCTCGGCGAAGAAGACATGGCGCTGGGCGGCCGACTCCGGGCTGGTAACCAGCCGCTCGAACAAGGCAGTTTCCTTTGCCAGCCCTTCGTTGAAGGGGAGCCTCACGGCCGCCTCGACGGCCTCGATGATGGCGGCGGGCGCGACGACCCCCTTGAAGCGGCGCGCGTTCGCAGCGGCGAAGGCGGTGAACAGCTCCGGGCGATCCCGATCGGCCCGGAGCGCGTCGGCCCGGTCGCGTATTCGCGGCTTCGCACCCCCATCGACCATGATGCGGCGCGCGAAGGCCAGCGCCTCATCCTGCAAGGCCGCATCGTCGACCACGGCGTCGACCAGCCCGAGCGCAAGGGCTTCGGCAGCCTTGATCTGCCGCCCGGACGTGATGATCTCGAGCGCAACCTCCGCACCGACGATCCGGGGCACGCGCTGGGTGCCGCCCGCGCCGGGAAGCAGGCCTAGATGGACCTCTGGCAGGCCGACCTTCGCGCTCTGCGCCGCCACCCGATAGTGGCAGGCGAGCGCCAGTTCGAACCCGCCGCCAAGCGCCGTGCCATGGATGGCGGCAATGACGGGCTTGGGCGCATCGTCCAGCATGGTGCAGAGGTCGGGCAGGGACGGCGGCTGCCAGGGCTGGCCGAATTCGGTGATGTCCGCGCCGGCAATGAAGGTCCGTCCCGCGCAGAGCAGGACGATGGCGCCAACCGCCTCATCGTCAAATGCCTTTTCGAGTTCGGCCTGCAATCCCTGGCGGAGGGATGCGGAGAGCGCGTTCACCGGCGGATTGTCGAGCGTGATCAGGGCGACGCCGTCGGCGACGACGCTGGTTGCGGTCTGCTTCATGTCATGCGTCCTGTCTGGGGGGCGGCGCCGCGCGTCTGCGGGCGACCTCCTCCACGGCGATGGCCGCCATCGCCTTCTTGTCGAGCTTGCCGGTGGCGGTGACGGCCATGGCCTCCACCAGCACCAGATGTTCGGGCCATTTCTTGCGGGACAGGCCCTGTTGGGAGAGATGGTCGAGCAGGGCGGGCAGGCCGATGCTCCCGTCGTCCGTGCGCAGCCGACAGACGGCGCAGGCCTGTTCGCCCAACTTGCGTTCGGGCACCGCGACCACTGCCACTTCCGCAACGGCGGGATGGCGCAGCAGGGCGGCTTCGACCTCAGCCGGATCGATATTGAAGCCGCCACGGATGATCTGGTCCTTAATGCGGCCGACGACGCGCACGAAGCCCGCCTCGTCGCGGACGATTTCGTCGCCGGTCAGGTAGAAGCCGTCGGGCGTCATGCGCTCCTGCCCTGCCCCCATGCCCTGCGCATAGCCCAGAAATAGCGAAGGGCCGCGCACGCCGGCCTGCCCCCGGCTGCCGCGCGGCAGCGGGCGCAGTTCGGCGTCGAACGCCTCCTCCTGCGTGCCGGGAAAGGGGATGCCGTCGAACAGCTGGCGGCGTTCCAGCGAATGGGCTGGATGGGTGGAAGCATGGCCCATGCATTCGGACATGCCGAACATGCGCAGCGCCTTGAGGCCGAGCAGCCGGTCGGCATCCTCGATCAGCTCCGGCGTCATCGCGCTGCCGCCCACCGCCATGGCGCGCAGCGGCAGGCGGCCGGTCCATTCGCCGAGCCGGGCGGCCTCCACCATCGTGAACAGATGCGTCGGCACCGCGATCGCCCAGCCGCAGCCATAGCGTTCGGCTCGCCGCAGCGCTTCCGCCGGCACCCATGGGTCGACCAGCACCAGCGGATGCCCCAATGAAAGCGCGAAATGCGCCGTGAAAGTGAAACCGGGCGCGCTGTCGAGCGGGACGATGCCCAGGATCGCGTCGTCCGGTTGCAAACCCGCAATGGCAGCGCAGGCGCGGGTCGCGTAATTCAGGGCTTCGGGCCCATGCATCACCCCCTTGGGCACGCCGGTGCTGCCGGAGGTAAAGCCGATGAGCGCGGTGTCGCGATCGCGCGGATCAGTCGACCGGTCGCCGACGACAGCGGCCACCTCGGGCAGGGCGCTGCCAGCGCCGCTCACCTTGGCGGCATGGCCGAGCGAGGATTCGAGTGTGGCAAGATCGCCCGCCCCGAGTTTCGGCGATACGGGGCAGAAAGTCGCCTGCATCGAGGATACGGCAAGCGCCGTGGCGATCGTCGCGGAGCTCTTGTGCCCGGTGACGAGGACGCGGTCGCCCGATCCGACTCCCGCGCCTTGCAGCAGGGCTGCGATCTCGACCGCCTGCCCTCGCAGCTCTTCCCGGCTCCACAGGCGGTCGTCGCAATCCGCCAGGGCAAGCGCGTCCGGCGCGGCCTCGGCAAGGCGGGCGAATTGCGGCCAGAGCCGCTCGGCGTCCCATTCGAACGCCGGATGACTTTGCTCTTCAGGCAAGGGACTGCCCTCCGTCGACCAGGAAGGTCTGACCCGTGATGAAGCTGCCCGCGTCCGACGCCAGCAGGGCCAGCGTGCCTGCCACTTCGTCCGGGCGACCGAAGCGGCGCATCAATATGCCTGCGCGCGTCTTTTCCTGAATGGCGGGATCGAGCGTTTCGGTCATCCCGGTCTCGATCGAACCGGGCGCGATGGCGTTGACGCGGATGTTGTGACCGGCCCATTGGGCCGCGAGATCGCTGGTCAGGTGAACGATCGCCGCCTTGCTGGTGGTGTAGGGAACGACCTGCCCTGCGTCCGGCTGATAGGACAGGAAGGCGCCGACCGACGCGATGTTGACGATCGCACCGCCCCCCGCCGCGATCATGTGGCGCGCGGCGTGCCGGCAGGCGAGGAAGGTGCCGGTCACATTGACGTCCATCACCTTCTGCCAGCCTTTGAGCGGGATATCCTGCGGCAGCCCCCACCAGGACGCGCCCGCATTGTTGATGAGGATGTCGAGCCCGCCCAGCCGTTCGACCGTTCCCGCGACCGCCGCCTCCACCGATGCCTCGTCAGCGATGTTGCAGGAAAGGCCGACGGCCGGAACCCGGAACCGCTCGGCTATGCCGGCGGCCAGATCGGCGCAGTCGGCCTCCGTGCGGGACGCGAGGGCGACGGCGCAACCGAGGTCCGCCAGCGTCGCGGCCATCGCTTCGGCCAGCGCGCCGCGTCCGCCGGTTATGAGCGCGCGTTTGCCGTCGAGGCGGAATTGAGCGGCGGTGAAACCGGGGTTCCAGTCAGCCATGATCGTCTCCGGCAAGCAGATCGACTTCATCGGTGATGAGGATGATGCGCCGACCGCCCATGCCCTTCGTCTGGGCGGTCGCCGCCTTCCATTCGGGCGAGGCGAAGGCGGCGTCGAGCGCCGCCTGATCAGCGAAGGTCAGCACGGCGTGGCCGTCCCAGCCGGGCGCTTCCGGATTGTCATAATCCTTCGTCACCGCGCCATGCCGATAGGCCAGAAGGCCCGGCAGCACCCTGGCGGCGTCGGCATGCGGCCCACGCCACCAGGTTGTGAACTGCTCGTGCGTCCAGTCCTGCGGCCGGCTGGCCAGGACGACCATGCTGACCGCCATGGCTTACTTGCCCGTCCAGACCGGCTGGCGCTTCTCGAGGAAGGCCGCGACGCCTTCCTTCGCATCGGCGGAGTGATGCACCACGTTGCAGGTCATGGTTTCCAGCGTGATGAGAGAGTTGGTGTCGGCGTCCATGCCGCGATTGACCGCCATCTTGGTCATCCACATGCAGAAGGGGCTCTTGTCGATCAGCGGCGCGCAGAAATCCTGGATCAGCTGCTCCAGCTGGTCGCTGGGCGCCGAGGCGTTGCACAGGCCCCATTCGACGCATTCCTTGCCGGACAAGAGCTTGCCGGTCAGCATCAGCTCCTTCGACTTGCGCATGCCGATATAGCGCGGCAGGCGATAGATCGGACCGGCGCCGCCGAACAGGGCGCGGCGGATGTGGAAGTCGCCGATCTTGGCGTCGTCGGCGGCAATGCCGAAGTCGCACGAGATGAACAGCTCAAAACCGCCGGCAACCGCGTAACCCTCGACGCAGGCGATGGTCGGCTTCTTCATATTGTAGATCTTGTCGTAGGTGCGCGCGGAGTCGATCGCGAGCTGAAGCGAGGTGCTGGTTTCGTGCAGCACCGGCCCGACGAGCTGCCCCAGGTCCGCGCCGGCGCAGAAGGTATGGCCACGGCCACGGAAAACGACCGCCAGCACCGAATTATCCTCGGCCGCTTTGTCCACTGCCGCCTCGAGGTCGCGCAGCAGCTGGGGGCTGACGCAATTCTTCACATGCGGGCGATTGAGCCAGATCGTGCAGATGCCGTTGTCAGCCACTTCATATTGGATGACGTCCTTTTCCGGTTCCATGTAAGTCTCTCCTTGGCAAAGATGTGAAAAGATGTGTCGTGTCAGCGGGCGATGCCGCCTTCTTCAGGCGGGGCAAGCATGCCGCCCACCGCCATCCAGGCGGCGATCCCCGCCGACGGAACGGCGCAAAGCACCGCTTCGGCAATTTCCTCGTCGGAGGCGCCAGCATTGCGGGCGCCGCGCACATGGGTCGCGGCCATGGGGCTGTATCCCGCCGCCAGGATGGCCAGCAGGAGCAGTTCGCCATGTTTGGGCGAAAGCGGGTTGGCGTCGATACTGCCCCGCCGCATCAGATAATAGGCGTCCGCCGCTTGGGGCACGAGGCGTATCAACACGCCGAGCGGTGGCGGGATGTTCCCTGCCCAATAGGCCCGAAAATTGGCCTCCGCCTCCCCCTCCGCCGCCGTGGGCAGGGATTGCGGGTCCGGCGCCTCGACGTCGCCGAAACTCTCCTCGATGATCTGCGCGAAATCGAGCGCCGCAGCCTCGCCGCGGAGGCTGGACAGCACGATGAGGCCTGCGGTCGCCTCCTTGGAGGTCAGGCCAAGCATTACGCCGCGTTCCAGCTCCCGGCGCGCAAGGGGCAAATGGCGGCGATCGACGGCAGCCACCGCTGCGAACAGCGCTTTGAGACGAGCCGGCACCGCGCCGTCCGATTCGATCACTGATCGGAAAATGTCGTATCCTGCAAGCGTGTACGGCGCATAGCCCCGCAACAGGGCGACATCCATCAATGGGCTATTCGTCATCGCTTGCTCTCCTGCGACCCAGATGATCGACCGACTGGTCGGGCGTCAACCGAAAATTTCTTCCCTGACCAGTTTGACAGCCGACCAGTCGGTCGAGTAGTTATTGCTCGACCGATCGGTCGGGTGAGCGCTAGAACATGCGCAGGCCGGCTCGAATCCGGCGGCGTAAATGGAGCGGATGCGTGGATTTCGAACAGTCGGCTAAATCCAGGGAGTGGATGGAACGCGTCCGCGCTTTTATGGAGGAGCACATCGTTCCTGCCGTTCCCGTCTATCATCAGCAGTCGGCCGCGATCGATCGCTGGACCGAGATTCCGCCCGTGTTCGACGAACTCAAGGACAAGGCGCGGGCGGCGGGGCTGTGGAACATCTTCATGCCGCCATCTGAGCATGACGACGAATTTTTCACCAGCGTCGGCCTTACCAACGTCGAATATGCGCCGATCGCCGAGCTGATGGGTCGGATTTCCTTCGCCAGCGAGGTGTTCAACTGCATGGCGCCCGACACCGGCAATTTCGAGGTGCTGCATCGCTATGGCACGCCCGCGCAGAAGCAGCGCTTCATGGTGCCGCTGCGCGACGGGAAGACCCGGTCCGCATTCCTGATGACCGAACCGGCCGTCGCCTCCTCCGACGCGCGCAATATCCAGACCGAGATTCGCCGCGAGGGCGGCGACTATGTCATCAACGGCCGGAAATGGTGGTCGTCGGGCGCCGGCCATCCGCGCTGCGACTTCTTCATCGTCATGGGCAAGACCGACCCGGACGCCGCACCCTACCGGCAGCAATCGATGATCCTGGTGCCGCGCGACACGCCCGGCGTCACGATCGTCCGCCACCTCCCCGTCTTCGGCTACGATCATGCGCCCCACGGACATTTTGAAGTCGCCCTGGAAAATGTCCGCGTGCCTGCGGAGAACATGCTGCTGGGCGAAGGCTGCGGCTTCGAGATCGCGCAAGGGCGCCTTGGCCCCGGACGGATCCATCACACGATGCGCAACATCGCGACGATGGAAGTCGCGCTGGAAAAGATGTGCCGCCGCCTCCTCTCGCGCCGGGCCTTCGGCAAGGCGATCGCCGAACATTCGGTCTGGGAAGAGCGGATCGCCCGCGCCCGCTGCGAGATCGAAATGGCGCGCCTGCTGTGCCTGAAGGCCGCGCATAGGATGGATACGGTTGGCAGCAAGGCCGCGCGCGCCGAAATCGCGATGATCAAGATCGCTGCCCCCAAAATGGCGCAACAGATCGTCGACGACGCCATCCAGGCGCACGGCGGTGGCGGGGTGAGCGACGACTTCGGCCTGGCCGAGCTTTGGGCGAACACCCGCATCGTGCGGCTGACCGATGGGCCGGACGAGGTGCATGAACGCCAGCTCGCCCGTATGGAACTCGCCAAATATGCAGAAAGGGCCGCATCGTGAGCGCTGCGCAGCCTGCCGCCACGATCGGCTCGACGGTCGATGTCGCCATCAACAGTGCGTTCGACGAGACGCGTCTTGCCGCTTATCTGACGGGCCGGATCGCCGATCTTTCCGGACCCATGCGCGTCCAGCAGTTCGAGGGCGGCCAATCCAACCCGACCTTCCTTCTGTCGACGCCGGACCATCGCTACGTCCTGCGGCGCAAGCCTGCGGGCGTTTTGCTGAAATCCGCCCATGCGGTGGATCGCGAATATCGCATCACCAAGGCCCTGCACCAAGCCGGGCTGCCGATCGCCGAGCCGCTGCTGCTGTGCGAGGATGAGGATGTCATCGGCAGCATCTTCTATGTGATGCGCTATGTTCCCGGACGCAGCTTCTGGGACCCGCGCATGCCGGGCCTCGACCGTGCGGAACGCGCCGCGATCTACGATTCCGCGAACGAAACGCTCGCCCGGCTGCATATGGTCGATTTCGCGGCGCTTGGGCTCTCCGACTATGGCAAGCCGGGCAATTATTTCGCGCGGCAGATTTCGCGCTGGTCGCGGCAATATGATGCCTCGCGCACCCGCGACATCCCGGAGATGGACCGGCTGATAGACTGGCTGCCCGGCGCGATTCCAGCCACAGAAGAACGCACCACGATCATCCATGGCGACTATTCCTTCCACAACCTGCTGGTCCATCCGACCGAGCCGCGCGTTTCCGCTGTCATAGACTGGGAACTGTCGACTTTGGGCGATCCGCTCGGCGACCTCACCTATCATATGATGGAGTGGTTCAGGCCGGAGGGCGTGGATGTGCGCGGAACCCTGCGCGGCGCCGATCTCGCCACACTCGGTATTCCAAGTGCGGAGGACTATGCCCGGCGCTACTGCGAGCGGACCGGCCTTCGCGGCGATCCAACGCACCCCTTCTACCGCGCCTTCAACCTGTTCCGGGTGGCCGCGATTTTGCAAGGCATCGCCGGGCGGGCGCGCGACGGCGTGCAGACCGCAAGCAATGCCGGAGACATCGTCACACGGATCGAACCACTCGCCAAGGCCGCCTGGCTGGCAGCGCAGGAGGCCGGCGCAGTCTGATCTTCTGACAGGATGAAACGAGATTTCAGGGCGAAAGACAAAATGGCCCTAATCAGAGGGAGAGAGATGATGACAAGGTTCAAGATTGGCCGATTGGCGCTCCTTTCGGGATGCGCGTTTGCCGGGATCATCGTGCCGGCCCATGCGCAAACGGCGACGACCGAACCGCAGTCGGCGGAGGATGCCGGCGCGCCTTCCACACGCGACATCGTCGTCACCGGAACGCGCGTCGTGCGCGACGGCTACAACCAGCCGACACCGGTCACCGTTGCGCCCACAACGGAGTTGGTGAAGGCGACCCCAACCAATCTCGCCGATGCGATCAACAAGCTGCCGCAGTTCGCCAACTCCGTGAGCCCACAGTCCAACAGCCAGTTGCAGGGCAATAGCGGCGAACATGGCAATCTGCTCAACCTGCGCGGCGTCGGCCCGACGCGGGCGCTGATCCTCCTCGACGGCATCCGCGTTCCGCCTACGACTTTCCGCGGCGCGGTGGACGTCAATACGATTCCCCAGCTGCTGATCCAGCGGGTGGATGTCGTGACCGGCGGCGCATCGGCTGTCTATGGCTCCGACGCCGTCAGCGGCGCGGTCAACTTCGTCCTCGACAAGAAGTTCACCGGCGTGAAGGGCGTCGCGCAGCGCGGCGTATCGACACGGGGCGACCTCGGCAACTATCGCATCGGCATTGCAGGGGGCCTCAGCTTTGCAGGCGATCGCGGTCATGTCCTTGCCTCGATCGAGCGTTTTCACAGCGATGGCATCAAGCGCAGCGCTCGCATCTATGGTGACGACGCCTATGCGGCCGTGGGCTCGGTCCCCGGATCGACCGCCGCACCCGGTCGCGCGGCAAACCCATTCATCTTCCTGCCGAACCTGCGTTTCACGACCAACGACTATAATAACGGCATCATCCTGACGAGCACCGTGCCCTCGCTCGCCAACAACATCTTCCTGCCCGGCGGCGCGGTCCGCCCGATACAGCGCGGCACCCCCACCGGGACGCCCGGCACCAATGTGGGCGGCGATGGCCTCTATATTCCCGGTTTCAACCAGTTGATCGCACCGCTGACGACGACCCAGGGCTTCGGCCGACTGGCCTACGACCTGACCGACGGGCTGACGGCGCATGTCCAGGGCAGCTATTCGCGCAGCGTCACCAGCTACGATACGCAGGCCCAGTCCGTGCTCGGCTTCCGCTTCTTCAGCGGCAACGCCTTCCTGAACCCGGCGGTCCAGGCGCAAATGGGCCCCAATGACAGCTTCACCGTCTTCCGCTTCATCGGCGAGCAGGGGCCGATCCCGACGCGGGAGGCGACCAATGCCTATCTCATCAACGGCGGCCTTGAGTGGAACCTTGGCGGATGGAATATCACCGCCGACTATACCCATGGCAATTCCGTCACCAAATTCGCTCAGACGCAGGTCGAGATTCCCAAGCTGGCAGCAGCGCTGGACGCGGTTCGCGGACCCGATGGCTCGATCGTATGCCGCGTTACGCTGACCAACCCCGGCCTCTATCCGGGGTGTAAGCCGCTCAATGTCTTCGGCGCGGGAACACCCTCCGCCGCCGATTTGCAAACCGTCCTTGGCGTATCCCGCTATCGTGCGATGAACACGACCGACGACTTCGTCGTGTCGGCGCGAGGGGATCTGTTCGAGCTTCCGGCTGGTCCGGTGACGGTCGCCATTGGCGGGCAATATCGTGAGCAGAAGCTGGACCTGACGTCCAATTCGGATCCCACGGTGCCCATCGATTTTACCGGGCTGCGCGGCATTCCCGCCAATCGTCAGACCCGCTTCAACAACACCAATGTGGGTGCGGCCTTTGGCAAGCTGAACGTGAAGGAAGCCTTTGCAGAAGCGCAGGTTCCGATATTTAAGGGCAAGCCTTTTGCGGAAGAACTGAGCCTCAACGGTGCGTTCCGCCTCACCGACTATAGCACCAGCGGAAGCGTCAAGACCTGGAAGGTCGGCGCGGTCTACAAGCCCATCCAAGACATCATGTTCCGTGCCACGCGATCGCGGGACATCCGCGCGCCTTCGCTGTTCGAGCTGTTCGCCGGCGTTCAGACCGCGCCCGTGAACTTCAACGATCCACACACGGGCACGTCGGGTTCGATCCGTCAGCTCAGCGGCGGCAATCCCAATCTCGATCCCGAAACCGGCGACACCTTCGCTGCGGGCATCGTTCTTAGCCCCAGCTTCCTGCCGGGCTTCGACCTATCCGTCGATTATTACGATCTCAAGATCAAGGGCGCCATTGCTACCCAAGGGTTGAACGACGTGATCAACGAATGCGAAACGTCGAACGGCACATCACCAACCTGTGCGCTTATCGAAAGGCCGCTGCCCTTCAGCGACCGGTCAGCCGGCAACTATCCGATTTCGGTGAGTCTCATCACGCAGAATATTAGCTTCCTGCGGACCAGCGGTCTGGATATTGCTGCGTCGTACCGGACCAAGCTCGGCAATGGCGAGCTCGCGCTGCGCGCCTCCGCCAACTACCTGGACCGCTACAAGTCACAAACCAATTCCATCGCGCCGGTGATCGATTATGCCGGCCATGGGGTCAACAGCCAGACGGGCTATGCCTATCCCAAGTTCAGGGGTACGCTCAGCGCCAACTACACCAATGGGGGCCTCACCCTGTTCGTGCAGGAGTCTATGATCGGCAAGGTGACCATCGGCAACCTGAAGAACGACCCGACGTCCTTCTATGCCGTCCCTGCGATCAAGCCGGTCTTCTATACCGACGCCACGGCATCCTATAAGTTCGACGTGCGCGGGGAGCCGGAGCTGTTCGTGACAGCCACGAACCTGTTCGACCGCAAGCCGCCGCTGGTTGCCGCGGCCGCCGCGCCGGGACTTCTCTACCCGACCCTGTTCACGCTCTACAACGTTGCCGGGCGCACGCTCACGGCCGGGGTTCGTTTCAAGTTCTGATGGGTTGCCAGACGGACTGCCGACGAGGGAAGTTCGATAATTCGGGGAGGCCCGCCCAAGGCGGGCCTCCCATCAATCAAAGAGCTTTTCAAGAGGTAAGCGCATGAACAGCCCTCCCATTGGCCTAACTGCCCCGCCGACCACCTCCGCGGCCGGGTTGCGCCGTACGATGCTGGTCATGCTGGGCCTGGTTTCGATGTTCAACTATATCGATCGCACGGTCCTGTCAGTGCTTCAGGAACCGATCAAGCGGGAGCTGGGGTTGAGCGACGGCCAGCTCGGACTGCTCACCGGCCTTGCCTTCGCGCTGTTCTACGCGACGCTTTCCCTTCCGATCGCGCGCCTGGCGGATCGCTTCAATCGCCGCAACATCATCGCCGCCTCGCTCGCCACCTGGAGCGGCATGACCGCGCTTTCGGGCCTGGCGACCGGCTTCGGCTCGCTGGTCGCATTCCGCATCGGCGTCGCACTGGGAGAAGCGGGCTCCGTGCCGGCTTCCCATTCCATCATCGCTGATTATTACCCGCCCGAAAAGCGGGTCACGGCGCTCGCACTATGGGGACTGGCGCTCCCGGCCGGGATCATGCTTGGCTATGCATCGGGCGGCTGGATCGCCGCCGCGCTGGGGTGGCGTCTCGCCTTCGGGGTGATCGGCGTCGCAGGGCTGGCCCTGGCGCCGCTCGTCCTGCTGCTCGTGCGGGAGCCTGCGCGGACGGGATCGGGCCTTTCGGCCAGAACGGAAAAAGCGCCACCCCTCGGCGAAGCCATGCGCTTCCTGTGGCGGCTGCGGACCTATCGCTACATGCTGATCGGCACGACCCTTCATGCCTTCGCCCAATATGCGATGATGAGCTGGTCCGCGCCCTTCTACATGCGCGTCCACCATATGCCGCTTGCCGACGTCGCCTCCTGGCTGGCGCTGATGAACGGGCTGGGAGGCGGCATCGGCATCTATCTGGGCGGCCGCCTGTCGGACGCGGCGGGATCGCGCGATCCGGCGGGTCGCGTCTGGGTGAGCGCCGCCGCGATGCTCCTGATGGTGCCGGCCGCGCTGGTCCAGTTCCTGATCCCTTCGCTGACGGCGTCGCTGGCGTTCGGCTTCCTGGCGACCATGCTGATGTTCTTCTATTATGGCCCGATCATAGGTGTCCCGCAGTCTGTTGTTCCGCCGCGCATCCGGGCACTTACGTCGGCCGTGACCCTGTTGGTCTTCAACCTGTTCGGGCTCGGTCTGGGGCCGGCGCTGACGGGGTTCCTCAGCGATTATCTGGCGGCGGCGGACGGGATGCACGACACATCGCTGCGTTACGCGCTTTCGGCCGTGGTCCTGTTCTCGCTCGCGGGCGCTGGCAGCATCGCCTGGGCATCCCGCTTCTACGCAGGAGATCTTAAGGAGCATTGAATCTCTCATGCTGCCAGTCCTTTCTCACAAGCTGTTGTTCGCCCTTCTGTTGAGCGTCGTTGCCCCACAGCCGCTTCAGTCAGAGCCGCTCCAAAACGCGACGAACACGCGGCAGATATTTGCCGGTGCAAGCACCGACCCTTACACCCTGGCCGTTCGGGCAACTGTCTGGGGCTACCCCTTGGTTCGGGCTGCGCAGCTGCGGCAGAAGGCAACTCAGCCGGAGCATCCTTTCGCTCCTCGTCCGGCAACGCTTGCCACGGCTCCGATCAACCGGATCGGGCAGGCGCGCGATCTTGCCGGACCCGACACGCGGATCGGTGTCGCGCCGAACAACGACACACTCTACAGCCTCGCCTTTCTCGACACGCAGGCGGGGCCGTTTCAGCTCGACACGCCAGACTTCGGGACACGCTACCATGTCTTTCAGTTCGGCGACGCAGACAGCGAGACGCGGCAATCCTATGGTCAGAGCAGCCATGGCGGGCGGCTTCCGCCGATTTTCATCGTCGGGCCGGACTATCGCGGAGAAATCCCGAAGGGCGTGAAGGTCGTCCGCAGCGCGCAGCGTTACCTCATGGTGGCGGGACGCATCCTCGTCGACGGACCACAGGATCTGTCGAACGTACATCGCCTTCAGGACGCGATAAGGCTGCGCCAATGGTCTGGCGGGGGACGCCTGACCGAAGCGCCGATAACATCGCAGCGCCCCTTGGCAGGCGACAGGAAGGACGTGCCCGAAGGCCTGAAGCTTCTCGTCGATCTGGGCACGGTGCTTGAAGACTGGCGCGTGTCGAAGGAGGATACCGATTTGGTCGCATCCCTGCGCCGCATCGGCCTCACCGTCCAAAGCGGCTTCCGCTACGCGCATCTGCCGGCAGCCGAGCGCGCCGCCATCGAGCGTGGCGTCGCCGATGGCCTTGCCATCATTCGGGAGAAGACGCGCCATCTCGGCACGCTTTCGGGTGGCTGGTCCACCAGCTATGCCGGCTCCCGCTTCGATCGGGATTTCCTGTTGCGCGCAGCCGTGGCGATGGACCAGATTTATGTGCTTGAGAAGGGCGAAGCGCTTTACCCGGTCGCTCATCTCGATGCGCAAGGGCGACAGCTCGACGGCCGGAACAACTACACCCTCTGCTTTCGTAAACAGGATTTGCCTCCGGTGGACGGCTTCTGGTCCATCACGCTCTATTATGAGAAAGGCTTTCTGGCCGCCAATCCGATCGATCGCTACTCGATCGGCGACCGGACGCCCGACCTCACCTATGGACCGGATGGATCGCTTCGCCTTCTCATCCAGAATCACGATCCCGGCGTGGACGGACGGGCGAACTGGCTGCCCGCTCCGCGCGAACCGTTCATGCTGATGATGCGCCTTTACCGCCCCAAGGCAAGGGCAGCGGAGGCAGGATGGCATCCGCCAGCCGTCCAACCGATTAACACAAAAGTCCCGCCTGCTTCAGCGGGTTGTGAGAGCCCCTAGCATCAGGCCACCGTCCGCCCGTTGTCGATCACGATCTCCGCGCCGTTCAGCCGGGCGGACTCGTCCGACACCAGAAACAGGACCAGATCAGCGACATGCTCCGGCTGCCCCTCATGCCGTTGGGCGGCTTCGCGCAACTCGAGCGCGGCGAAGCGATAGGCCTTGCGCACCATCTGCGTATCGTGCGAGCCGGGGAGAACCACATTGGCGCGAACGGGATAGTCCTGCTGCTGGCAATGCACGATCAGGCTGCGCGTCATGGAGAGCACGGCTCCCTTCGCCGCGCTATAGGCGAACACCGCCGGATTGCCCCGGATCGCGGCTACCGACGCGATGTTGACGATCGATCCCGCGCCGCTGGCCGCCAGAGCCGGCAGGCAGGTCTTGCATCCCAGGAACGTCCCTTCCGCCGAAACGGCCATCACGCGGCGGAATGCTTCCAGCGACGACTGCTCGACCGTTTCGAAGACGGCAATGCCGGCATTGTTGACCAGCGCATCGAGCCGGCCATGCGCCTCCATGATGGCTTCCAGCGCTGCCTGCCATTGCGCTTCGCAGGTCACGTCCAGACGCAATGCCATCGCGGCCGGAAGCGTATCGGCGACCCGCTGCGCTTCCCCCTCGTCGATATCGGCGACGATCACCCGCGCACCTTCGCGTGACAGTGCTTCGGCGTCAGCCTTACCCAGCCCGTGCGCCGCGCCTGTGACGAGAACGACCTTCCCTTCAACTCTGCCTTTCGTGACCATGGCCGATCCCGTCAGGCTGCCAGGGCGGCTCGGGCGGCGATCCCACCGCCATGGAGGCGTGACAGCAGCAGCACGCGGCGCAGCACGCGCCCGACCGCGAGTTCATCCGTCACCCCCATGCCGCCATGCAGCTGGACAGCCTCCTCCGCGAGTTTCAAGGCAACGTCGCCAATATAGGCCCTTGCTGCCGTCACGGCCTGGACCCGTTTTTCTTCCTCGACCAGGGCCGCTTTCAGAAGCAACGATCGCGACTGCTCCAGCCAGGTGTACATCCGCGCGCAGCGATGCTGCACGACCTGGAAGCTCGCGATCGGCTTGCCGAACTGGTGGCGCTGTCTGACATAATCGACGGTCAGGTCGAGCAGGGTCGCCATCGCGCCGACCAGTTCGGCGACGATCGACAGGCCTGTGAGAGCGTGAGCTTCGGCCCATAGGCTCGCCGGGACCGTGAGCGGCTGGGCCTGCGCCGCATCGAATCGCACATTGGCCGCCATGCTGCCGTCGACCAGACGAACCGGCGTCCTGCGAACGCCGCTGTCCTGACCGTCAACAAGCAGAAGCGTGCCCGCTTCCGTTTCCACGACGAAGGCTTCAGCGTCCATGCCATCCCGGACGATGCCCGCCGATCCGCAAAGCCTTTCGTCCACAAACGCGCCACCCGATGCGAATGCGAGCAGCGCGTCACCTTGCATCAGCCTGTCGCTCCAGCGCTCGGCCGCAGGATTACCAGCGATCACCCGGCCGCATAGCAGGATAGCCTCGGCCATGGGCGTGATCGCAAGGGCGCGTCCCAGCTCTTCCGAAACGATCATCACCTCTACCGCGCCGCCGCCCAGACCGCCTGCCTGCTCCGGCGTCAGCAGGGCGAAAAGGCCGAGTTCCCCCAAGGCGCGCCAGTCGTCCGGAGACATCGGCCCCTTTGCCATGGTCGTCGCGTCATAGCGGTCCGCCAGAAAGCGGCGGACCATGTCGCGGACCATTGCCTGCTCATCGCTGAGCGCGAGGTTCATGGCTCAGAGCACCTCGATGATCGAGGCGTTGGCGATGCCGCCACCTTCGCACATGGTCTGGAGGCCATAGCGCTGGCCGCGCGCCTTCAGCGCATGGACGAGCGTCGCCATCAGCTTCGTCCCGGTCGCGCCGAGCGGATGGCCAAGCGCAATCGCGCCCCCATTGACGTTCAACCTCGCCGGGTCCGCGTCGAGCGCCTTCATCCAGGCCATGGGGATCGACGCGAAGGCTTCGTTCACTTCGAACAGATCGATGTCCTTCATCGACATGCCAGCCCGATCGAGAACCCGCCGCGTCGCCGGGATCGGTTCTTCCAGCATGATGACCGGGTCACCCGCCGTGACCGCCAGATTGACGATACGGGCGATGGGCGTCAGGCCATGCGCCCTGACGGCGGCTTCGGACGCGACGAGCACGCCGCTCGCGCCGTCGCAGATCTGGCTCGCGGTCGCCGCGGACAGCGTGCCACCCTCGCTCAGCAGCTTGACCGAACCGATCGACTCCATCGACGCATCGGCGCGGACCCCTTCGTCTCGGTCATGGATGGCTTGCTCCCCTTCCGCCGTGACGATGGGCACCGGCACGATCTCCTTGTCGAACGCGCCTGCATCCATGGCCGCTGCCGCCTTCTGGTGGCTGGCGAGCGCGAACCGGTCATGATCGTCGCGGGTGAAGCCATATTTGTCCGCGATCATCTGTGCGCCGTGGAACTGGCTGAACATCTCCACGCCATAGCGCTTCTGGATCGCCTCGGAGAAAGGATTGGCGCCGATGCCGCCGGCTTTGGCCAGCGTGATGGGGGAACCCATCGGCACGCGCGTCATGCTCTCGACGCCGCCGGCGATCACGATGTCCTGAAGGCCCGACATGACCGCCTGCGCCGCGAAATGCACGGCCTGCTGGGATGAGCCGCACTGCCGGTCGATCGTCACCGCCGGCACGCTGTCGGGCAGGCTGGAGGCAAGCACGATGTTGCGGCCGAAGGCGAAGGTCTGCTCGCCCATCTGGCTGACGCAACCGATGATGACATCGTCAATCGCGGCGGGATCGACACCGGCGTCGGCGACCAGTGCGTCCAGAACGAGGGCGCCAAGATCGGCGGGGTGCCAGCCGGCAAGGCGGCCGTTGCGGCGGCCGCCGGCGGTGCGACGGGCGGAAACGATATAGGCTTCAGGCATGATGCATCCTTCTTTGTCTAAAGGCCGAGCGCGGCCTTCGCGATGAGGGTGAGCTGGATTTCGCTGGTGCCGCCGAAGATCGACCAGGCGCGGGCATTGAGGTAGCGGGCCGCCGCGACCTGTGCTTGCGCCGAACCGACGGGAGAGGGCATGTCGTCGCCGTAGAAGGGACGCTCAACCGGCAATTGAAGACCGGCCAGACCGAAGGCGTCTACCGCCAGCGCCTCCACGCCCTGTCGGATTTCGGACGCCAGCAGCTTGGTGGTCAGGCTGCGCGGGTCGGGCGCGGCGCCATGCTCGATCTCGATCAGCGTCCGAAGCTCTGTCATCTCCAGCGCTTCCGCCTCCAGCTGGAGCCGGAGAGCGCGATCCGCCAGTTCGCCGGTCAGCGGCCCTGTCGATGTGCGCAATCGGGCAAGATCAGCCAGGATCGCCGGCGCGAAGCTGGACCCGCCCCGCTCATTCTCCAGCAGGAACTTGGCGATCGACCAGCCTTGCCCCTCATCGCCCACACGGTCGGAGACCGGTACCCGCACTTCATCGAGGAAGACCTCGTTCAACTCGTGATCGCCCGATGCGCTGAGGATCGGTTTGACCGTCACGCCGGGGAGCGCCATGTCGATCAGCAGAAAGCTGATGCCTTGCTGCGGCTTCACGTCCGCGTCGGTCCGGACGAGGGCGAAGAGCCGGTTCGCATATTGCGCCTGCGTGGTCCAGATCTTGTGCCCCGACACGACATAATGGTCGCCATCGCGCACGGCGCGAGTCCGCAGGCTGGCGAGGTCGGAGCCGGAGCCGGGTTCCGAAAATCCTTGCGCCCAAACATGTTCGGCCGTGCGCAGGCGCGGGAGGTAATGATCCTTCTGCGCCGGGGTGCCATAGGTGTACAGCACCGGGCCCACCAGCTTCAGGCCCATGCCGGGAAGGACCGGAGCGCCTGCCTCCGCGCATTCCTTCTCGAAGATCCAGCGCTGGATCGGCGTCCATCCCGGCCCGCCCGCATGGCCCGGCCAGTGATAGACGAGCCATCCGCGCGCTTCCAATATCGCCTGCCATTCGCGTGCGATATCGGGTTCGGCGAAGACACCGGATGTCAGCGCAGCCCCGCGCCGAAGCTCGGGCGAAAGCGACGCGGCGAGGAAAGCGCGCACCTCTTCGCGGAACGCATGCTGTTCGGGGCTAAGCGCGAGATCCATGGCGTCAGCGCTCCACGATAGCGACGGCGGACACGCCCGGCGCGCCGTAGACATGGCTGTAGCCGAGGCGCAGCTTGCCCGGTGCCTGTCGCGCGCCCGCCTGCCCGATCAGCTGCACATAATTTTCGTAGACCTGGCGAAGCCCCGATGCGCCGATCGGCTCCCCGCAGGCGAGGCACCCGCCATCGGTGTTGACCGGCAGGCTGCCGTCGATCCGGGTGCGGCCCTCGGCGATCCACGCGGTCTGCTCGCCATCCGCGCAAAAGCCGTTTTCGGCCATGTGCATGATCTCGGCCCCCGCCTCCGTGTCCTGAAGTTGCGCGATGTCGATGTCTTCGGGGCCGACACCCGCCATCTCGTAGGCCGCCTTGGATGCGACGCTGGTCGGTGAGCCGCCCCGCTCCAGGTCCAACGCCGGCGAAAAAACCTCGAACGACCCTTGGGGACGCGTGCGAACCGCTGCCGCCCGCAGCCGAACCGCCGGCAGGCCGAGCTCGCGCGCTTTCCTGCCACTCGCCAGCAACAGCGCCACCGCGCCTTCCCCGGGCGAGCAGAACATGAATTTGGTGAGCGGATCGCTGACCATCTGCGAATGGAGGATGGTGTCGATGTCCACCGCTTCACGCCGCCAGGCATGATCGGCCAGAACACCATTGGAAAACGCCTTTTCGGCGACAGCGCCCAGCGTGTGCGGGGTGATGCCATGGAGGCTCATATAGCGCTGGATCTTCATGGCGAAGAACTGGGTGGTCAGCATCAGCCCCGTCTCGCCATACCAGTCAGGCAACCCCCAGTCCCCCGGCAGGGGCGAGAAGGAGCCGCGCGGGTGCTTGTCGAAGCCTACGGCCAGACCGATGTCGAACTCGCCGGACTTGATCGTGCTGTAGGCGCCGAACATGGCCGAACCGCCAGTCGCGCACCCGTTGGCGACGTTGATGAAGGGGATGCCGGTCAGCCCCAGTTCCGACACCATCGTGTCCGCATTCCCGGCGGCATCCGATCCGCCGAAGGCGAACTGGATATCGCGCCATGCCAGCCCCGCCCGTTCGAGCGCCTGGCGGACGGCGAAGACGCCCTGCTGCAGGCCCGAAAGGCCGGGCGTGCGGCCGAAGGGATGGATGCCCGCACCGACGATGAAGACATCTTCGCTCATGCCTCCCCCCCCTTGTCCGGCGCGAAGCCGAAGCTGGTCCGCAGGGCCCCGTCCATCATCTCGAAGGGCAGCGGCACGATCCGCATTGCCATGCCGATTGCCAGATCATCGAACGCCACGTCGACCAGGCGCCCCTCGACGATCAGTGCCCCGTCCAGCTCGACATAGCCCACGGCATAGGGTTCGAACGCTTCCGGGCCGGCATAGGGCGGCGACTTGGGGCGGAAGCGCTGGATAGTCCACGACCACAGCCGGCCCGTTCGTGGCAGCACGATGCGGTCGTATCCGGTGTCGTCTTCCGGTCGCGCCGGAAAGCACAGCCGACCGCTCGCCCGCTCCCTGGAGGCAAGCAGCGCAATGCCGCCTGCATCGGGACAGATGAGGCCGTCGGCTATCGGAACAGGCAGTATGTCGGGCATCGCTATCTCCTTCCGAAGACATAGCGCCCGACCGTTCGGTCGGCTTCTGACCAATACGACAGGAGTTTACGGCCTAGTTTATCATGCCCAGAAAGCCGAGCTGCGCCGCCTTGAACATCGTCTGGTCGCGGTTGACCGCGTCCAGCTTCACCGACGCCGACCGGATGTGGAATCGCACCGTTGTGCGTTGCAGGCCCAGGATGATTCCAATTTCCTCGTTCGTCTTCCCGGCAGCCGCCCAGCGCAGGCATTCCACTTCGCGCTTGGTCAACGATATGCTTCCAAGGCCCGGGCGTGCCCGCGCCGTCACCTTGACATAGCTTTGCACAAAGGCCCGCGCGAGCACGGCCAGAGCGTCCGCAGCACAGGCATAGGCATCGGACAGATCATTGGCCTCGGGCTCGGGCGAGAGGAAACTGGCTGCGCCGATCTGCCCGAACGGCAGGTGGATCGGAACCACGATTGCGGCAGCCGTCATGGCCCGGATGCGGAAATCATGCAGGTCGATCACGTCGAGGAGCGGATTGGGCAGGCGGGTGAAAAAGCCATGCGCGTTGCACCAGAACGGTTCGGCTTCCACCCGGCAGGCGTGAACGATGGGCGAGGAAAGGGCAAGCTGAGGCACCTCCCACCAACGCGACTCTTCGCCTCGGAACCCGAAGATCTCGCTTGCCAGCACAGCGCCATTCCCGTCGCGCATCGGTTCGCGGGAGGCCACATTGTGCGTGACAGCCGTACGCAGCCCGCAAAGGTCCATCACCGCATCACGAAGCCGCTCTGCCGCCGGCCCTATGCCCCCCGGCTCCGAAAAGCGGACGGCGTCGATCAAGGCAGCGGACGGCATCGTGCAGGAATGACCGATCGCGGTCATCGTCAGCGGTCCTTCAGGCTCAACCCCTCGAAAAAGGGTTTGCAGATCGCGTCGGCGACGTCCTCCGGCGATCTGCGCTTCGCCAGGGGAGGATACCATTTATAGGCCCAGTTGCACATGCCAAGGAAGCCGAGCGTGGTGATTCCGGGGTCACAAGGCCGAAAATGACCGTTCGCGATTCCCTGTTCGATGATGCCGCGAACCCGCTGCAGATAGGCATTGCGCTGCGCCCGGATATGGTCGCGCATCTCGCCTTCCAGATCTTCATAATGGTCCATGAACGCCCGGACGTAGCCCGGATGCTCCGCAATCTGCCGGAGTATGTCGATGCATGTCGCACGCAGGCGGCCCAGCGGATCGTCCGATCCACCTTCCTCCTCCAGGCCGGCCAGCAGCACGCTCATATGTGCGTCGTGCATCGCGAAGAGGATGGCATTCTTGCTTGGAAAATAATGGTAGAGCGTCGGCTTGCCGAGGCCCACCTCGTCCGCCAGCATCTGCATCGACGCCTTGTGATACCCCACGCGGTCGAACAGCGCCGCGCAATGCCTCAATATCTCGTTGCGCTTCTCGTCATGCGCTTCGGTCGTCTGCCTTTTCTTTGCTGCTTCTCGCGCCATTGCAGCCTCGGTTCCCTGTTCTGCGTCCTACCTCTCACAAAGGTAAGTCGACCGTCTGGTCGGTTCCCCCTAGGGATGACGGTTGGATGACAAGAATGCAAGTGCGAGGGAGCGGACAATGCAACTTGAAGGCAAGACGGCACTGGTCACGGGGGCGAGCTCGGGTTTGGGTCGGCATTTCGCTCGTCTGCTGGCACGGGAAGGGGCCAGCGTTGTGGTGGCGGCGCGCCGAGTCGACGCGCTCGCGGCGCTTGCCGATGAGATTGGGCAGCAGGGCGGCACTTGCATTCCCGTCGCCATGGATGTGACGGATCCGGACGCTGTCGCGACGGCCTTCCAGCAAATCGAGCGAGACGTGGCCGCGCCGCTCTCGATCCTCGTCAACAATGCAGGCGTAGCCCAGACGCGCGCGGCGCTCGATCTCAGCGCGTCCGAGTGGGCGCAGGTGCTCCAGCCCAACCTGACCGGCGCCTTCCTCGTGGCCCAGCTGGCGGCGCGGATGATGCGGAATGGAGGCGGCACGATCGTCAACGTCGCCTCAATCCTGGGGGAACGGGTGTCCAAGGGGCTGGCCGCCTATGCCGTGAGCAAGGCCGGCCTCATCCAGTTGACCAAGGCGCTCGCGCTGGAGTGGGCAGCGTTCGACATCCGGGTCAACGCGCTCGCGCCAGGCTATATCGAAACGGACCTCAACCGGGACTTCTTCGCGTCCGACGCAGGTCAGCGACTCATCTCGCGCATCCCGCAGAAGCGACTGGGCCAGATGGACGACCTGGACGGACCGCTCCTGCTGCTATGCTCCGACCAGTCGCGCTACATGACGGGATCGGTCATCGCGGTGGATGGCGGGCACCTCGTCAGCGGTCTTTGAGGGCAGGCCGTTCCTCACGCATCCATTGCGGTCGCGCCGATCACCCAGGCGGACAGGCCTGCGGTCGGAACGGCGCAGATCACCGCTTCGGCCACCGCCTCTTCGCTGGCGCCCGCCTTTCGCGCGCCCTTCATATGAACCGACGCCCATGAACTATAGTCGGCCACAAGGACAGTGACGAGCAGCAGTTCCGCATAAACAGGACCCAGCGCCGTCCCCGACAAAGTCCCTTCGCGCATGAGATAATAGGCGTCGGCACCCAAGGGTTTGACCTCGAACAGCTTGCCGAGCGAAGGCGGCATGGTGCCGAAATAGTGAAGGAAATTGGCCTGCGCGGCGCCATCTTCCACGACCATGTCGTCGTCAGACCATTCGGGGTCGGTAGCTTCGGGGTAAATCTCACGGAAAAGATCATGGAAGCGCAGCGACGCCCCCTCGCCGCGCACGCTTGCCAGGATCGCGATCGCCGCCCCGGCCTCCGCTTCGGTGAGACCGGCCGCCCGGGCTTCGGCCAGTTCCCGCGTCGCAAGTTCCCGATAGCCCTTCATCGTCGCGGCGCAGGCGACGAACAATCGCTTCATCCTCGCCGGGACAGCGCCATCAGTGTCAATGATAGTGCGCCAGCGACGGAATCCTGCGACGGTCTTGGGCGCGTCGCGACGCAGGCGGCCGAGGCTGGCGAGCGGGGGCAGAAGATCGGGCATCGTCTCTCCAATGCGTATAGACCGTCCGGTCGGTTGAGTATGGCTATGCCGCTTCACGACCGCGGTCAATGTCTGATAGGGAGTTGACGTCCGACCGGACGGTCGATTACATCGCATGCTCATATGAGGCCATGCCAATTCGGCCGACGCGAGAGGAGCGCGCCCCTATGAGGGACTTCAAGGGCAGGACCGCAGTCATCACGGGAGCCGGCAGCGGCATCGGCGCGGCGCTTGCGCATCTGGCCGCGCGGGAGGGCATGAAGCTGGTCCTCGCCGACATCAATCTCGCCGATCTTGAAGCGGTGGCCGGTACCATCGACAGCGCAGAAATCGTGCTCCAGAAGACCGACGTGGCCGATCCTGAAGCGGTGCAAGCTCTGGCCGATCTCGCATGGTCCCGCTTCGGCGAGGTATCCCTGCTGTGCAACAATGCCGGCGTCGTCCCCGGCGGCCGTCATCGGCTCGTCTGGGAATATGCGCTGGAGGACTGGCGCTGGGCCTTCGGCGTCAACATGGATGGCGTGGTCAACGGCATCCGCAGCTTCGTGCCCAGGATGCTGGCGGAGGGGCGGCCGGGGCATATCCTCAACACCGCGTCCGTGGCCGGCTTCGTGAGCGGCGAAGGCTCCGCTGTCTATGGCGCGTCCAAGCATGCCGTCGTCCGCATCACCGAAGCCCTCTATGCCGGCCTGCGCGAACGGAACGCCCCGATCGGCGTCACCATGCTCTGTCCCGGCCTGGTCGCGACCCGCATTTACGAGGCCGAACGATCCCGCCCTGCCCATCTGCGATCCAGTGACGGTCGACCGGCCGAAGCTGCGGAGTTTCTGTCGATTTCGGACAATCTGTTCCAGAATGCCCCGTCGCCCGAGGATGTCGCCGCCCAGGCATTCGACGGTATCCGGAGGGATCAGTTCTATGTCTTCACCTCGGCGCGATACGACGAGGTGATCGCGCAACGGACGCAAGCCATCCTTGCCCGGGGAAATCCGGTGTTCGAAAGCCTGATTTCCCTCAGCAAGGACAAGGCCGACGCGGAAGAAGAAAGGGCGTGAGCAGGCTTCAGGCGCGGATCGCGCTTATCACCGGCGCCGCATCGGGCATCGGACTCGCCACTGCCCGGCGCTTCGCGATAGAGGGCGCAACAGTCATCCTGGCGGACCGAAACGGAGATGCGCTGTCGGATGCGCGCGCGTCCCTGCCGGGCGACGGTCATGAGGCCGCCATCATGGATGTCACCGATGAGCAGGCATGGGCCGCGCTGGCGAATCGCATGGAAACGCGGTTCGGCACGCTCGACATCCTCGTGAACAATGCCGGGTTCGGCAAGTTCGCGTCGATCGCGGACACGAGCCTAGCGCAATGGCGTTCGATCATCGCAGTCAATCTGGACAGCGTTTTTCTGGGGACCAAATATATGATGCCGCTGCTCGCCGCCTCGGGACGGGGCGCTATCGTCAACATGTCCTCCATTCGGGGCATCGTGGCTGGCGTGGGCACAGGCTCCTACAGCGCGGCGAAGGGGGGCGTCCGGATGTTCACCAAGGCGACCGCGCTGGAATGCGCCACCGCCGGTAATGGCGTGCGCGCCAATTCCATTCATCCCGGCCACATCGCGACGCCGCTCACCGCCCCCGCCTATGCCGATGCGGAAATAGCCAGGAGCCTGCTGGCGGATGTCCCGCTCGGCCGGATCGGGCAAGCGGAGGAGATCGCCGACGGCATCCTTTTCCTGGCCAGCGACGAGTCCCGCTACATGACGGGCGCCGAACTTGTGATCGATGGGGGGAGCACCGCACAATGACCGAGCGAGCAAATGCGATCGCCGCGAAGGTGGAAGCCTTCGTCCGGACCGTGGTCATGCCTTATGAAAAGGACGGTCGTCTGGGCTTTCATGGCCCGGAGGATGCGCTCGTCATGGAACTCCGCGCAAAGGCGCGCGAGGCTGGCGTGCTGACCCCGCATATCCTGCAGGACGGATCGCATCTGACGCAGCGGGAAACGGCCATAGTCCTCATCAGGTCGGGCCTGTCGCCGCTCGGTCCGCTCGCCTGCAACACGGCCGCTCCCGACGAGGGTAACATGTATCTGCTCGGGAAGGTGGGTAACGCCGAACAGAAGGCGCGGTTTCTCGACCCGCTGATAAGGGGCGAGGCGCGATCCGCCTTCTTCATGACCGAGCCTGCCGAAACGGGGGGGGCAGGGTCCGACCCCTCGATGATGCAGACGACCTGTCGCCTCGACGGCAACCATTGGATCATCAATGGCCGCAAGAAGTTCATCACCGGGGCGGAAGGCGCGCGCGTCGGCATCGTCATGGCCCGGTCGGACGATGGCGCCTGCATGTTCCTTGTCGACCTGCCCGACCCGGCGATCCGCACGGTGCGCGTGATCGACACGATCGACAGCTCGATGCCCGGCGGGCACGCGGAAGTCGACATCGCCGACCTGCGCGTTCCGGCGGACCAGATGCTGGGCGCGAGTGGGGAAGGCTTCGCCTATGCGCAGATCCGTCTCAGCCCCGCCCGCCTGTCCCACTGCATGCGCTGGCTCGGCCTTGCGACGCGCGCCCAGGAAATCGCCACCGACTATGCCTGCCGCCGCCACGCCTTCGGCAAGCCGCTGGTCGATCATGAGGGCGTCGGCTTCATGCTGGCGGACAATCTGATCGACTTGAAGCAGGCCGAACGCATGATCGACTGGTGCGCGGGCGTTCTCGACACGGGATCGCTCGGCACGGCGGAAAGCTCCATGGCGAAGGTTGCGGTGTCCGATGCACTGTTCCGCGTCGCCGACCGCTGCGTTCAGGTGATGGGCGGGACGGGCGTGTCCGGCGACACCATCGTCGAACAGGCGTTCCGGGAAATCCGCGCCTTCCGCATCTACGATGGTCCGACCGAGGTCCATAAGTGGAGCCTGGCCAAGAAGATCAAGCGCGACTGGAAGGCGGCGCAGGGATGAGCGCTGGACGATCGATGTCAGCCATGCGGCCGATGCTGATCCTCCTGCCGTTCCTTGTGTCGACCGCGGGACATGCTCAGCCGGCGAACTTCGCCGCGCCTGAAGCGCCCACTTCGCAAGCTGGATATGGCGAAGACCTGCTGCCCCGGGACGAAAAGGATCGCGCCACCCTGCTCCGGACTGTCGCGTTCGACGCGACCGTCTATGGCATGGCTGCCTATCTGCACTATGAGCAGCTCTATCGGCAGGTGTTCGATCGAAGTTCCAGCAACTACACCGGGTTCAACCGCTTCGCGCATGAGAGGAACCTCGCGGGGCCGGATTATGCCACGTTCAAGGTGCCCAATACGGACACGCTCTACTCCACGGCCTGGATCGACCTGAGCAAGGGTCCGGTCGAAATCGACATCCCGGCCACGCAGCTCAAATATTTCACGCTCAATATCTTCGATATCTTCGGCAATCCCAGCAACCTCAGCAATCGCACCATCGGCGTCAAGGGCGGCCGCTTCCTGCTGGTGCCGCGCGGCTGGCGTGGAGCTCCCCCCGACGGGGTCACGGTCTATCCAGCCGCCACGACCCAGCTCTGGATCCTGATGCGCGCCTTCGCCCAGTCCGACGCCGAAGTCCGGACCGCGCGCGCTTTTCAGGATGCGGTCAGGATCATCGCTCCGCAAGGCGACGCGACGGCGGGCTCCGATGGCGACACATCGCCACCACCACCCGCCCCCGGCGCCATCGGGTATCTCCGGGCGCTCGACTATGTGCTTCGGGCCAATGGCTTGCAGCCGGGCGAGGAGGCCCTCGTGTCGCGCTTCCGGCCGCTCGGCATGATGGGCGACCGCCCGTTCGATCCCGATACGCTGCCCCCGGCCACGCGAGTGGCGATCGAAAGCGGCTATGCGGACGCGCTGGGCATGCTGACCCGGGCCAAGTCGCAATTGGGCGAACCCACCGGCACGGGCTGGATGAAGGTCAACAAGGGCGTCTATGGGTTCAATTATCTGCGCCGATCCGTCATCAATATGGCAGGCCTCGGCGCGAATGTGCGCGAAGAAAACGCGTCCTACACGACATTCGTGGACGGCAAGGGCGCGGCACTGGACGGCGCATCGTCGCGCTACATGCTCCGGCTGCAAACGCCTCCGCCCGTCAACAGCTTCTGGTCCGTCACGCTCTATGAC
This sequence comes from Sphingobium ummariense RL-3, assembly GCF_000447205.1. Taxonomy (GTDB): domain Bacteria; phylum Pseudomonadota; class Alphaproteobacteria; order Sphingomonadales; family Sphingomonadaceae; genus Sphingobium; species Sphingobium ummariense. The sequence continues at coordinate 45,529 of NZ_AUWY01000116.1, forward strand.
GCGAAGACCTTCGCCCTCCATCCCAATCCGCTTCGCCGCTATCTGGTGAGCGACCGGACCAAGGGCCTGAAGGTGCAGAAGGACGGCTCCATCGAAATCCGCATCCAGCACGCCGCATCCTCCGATGGAAACTGGCTTCCCGCTCCGGCAGGCCCATTTTTTGTCGTGATCCGCGCCTACGGGCCAAAGTCCGACATGCTGAACGGCCAATGGCTGCCCCCGCCCATTTCAAGGGAAGGCGACGCACGATGAATGCCCTGGTCGAAGACAATAGCGGCACCGCCGCCGTCCGCCCCGGCTATGAGCTGGATCTGGGAGCGCTGGACGCCTGGATGCGCGCCAATGTCGCCGATTATGCCGGGCCGCTCACGGTCGAGCAGTTCAAGGGCGGACAGTCCAATCCGACCTACAAGCTGATCACGCCGGGCAAGACCTACGTCCTGCGCAAGCAACCGCCCGGCCTCCTGCTCAAGGGCGCCCATGCGCTCGACCGGGAAGCAAAAGTGCTTACCAGCCTTTCCCAGGCGGGATTCCCGGTCGCCGCCGTTCATGGCCTGTGCACCGATCCCGCCATTATCGGCACGATCTTCTACGTCATGGACATGGTGGAGGGCCGCATCTTCTGGGATGCTGCGATTCCTGAAGTATCCCATGCGGAAAGAGCCGCGCTGTTCGATGCGATGAACGCAACGATCGCCGACCTCCACAGCATCGATCATGTGGCCGCCGGCCTCGCTGACTATGGCCGGCCCGGAAACTATTTCGAACGGCAGATCGCGCGCTGGTCCCGCCAATATCTCGAGGACGCGGAGGCGGGGCGCGATCCCTATATGGACCGGCTGGTGGAATGGCTCCCTGCCCATATCCCGCCCGGCGAAGACACGAGCATCGTCCATGGCGACTTCCGCATCGACAATCTGATCTTCCACCCGACGCAGCCGCGCGTGCTGGCCGTGCTCGACTGGGAGCTTTCGACGCTGGGCCATCCGGGTGCCGACTTCGCCTATCATGCGATGATGTACCGCATGCCGCCGCACATCGTCGCCGGTCTGGGCGGGAGCGACCCCGCCGCGCTCGGGATCGCCGATGAAGAGGCCTATCTCGCCGCCTATTGCCGGCGAAGGGGGCTGGCGGACATGCCGGGCTACGACTTCTATATCGCCTTCAACTTCTTTCGTCTCGCGGCCATCTTCCACGGCATCAAGGGCCGGGTCATCCGCGGCAACGCCTCCTCCGCGCAGGCGCGCGAGCGCGTCGCGGTACTTCCGGAGTTGATGCGCCTCGCGTGGCGGCAGGCGGAAAGCGCCGGCGCCCGATGAACAACTCCGCAATCACGCTGGACATCGTGGAAGACGTCGCCTGGCTGACGTTGGCACGCCCCGAGAAGCGCAACGCCGTCGATCCTGAATTCGCATTCCGCCTGCATGAACTGGCGGAGCACTGCGCGGCGGACCAGGCCATACGTTGCGTCGTCCTCACCGGAAGCGGCAAGTTCTTCTGCGTCGGCGGCGACATCGATGCCTTCTCCGCCGCCGGGGAAGATGCCGAAGCAGCGGTCGGTGCCCTCGCACGCAGTTTCCACGCCGGAATCCATCGGCTCGCCACGATGGAAAAGCCTTTGGTCACGGCGATCAATGGTCCTGCCGCCGGCGCCGGGCTCAGCCTTGCGATATTGGGGGACATTGCCCTTGCGGCCGCCTCTGCGCATTTCACCTCGGCCTACAGCGCCGTCGGGCTCACGCCGGATGGTGGCGCATCATGGTGGCTCCCGCGCCTGATCGGGATGCGCCGGGCGCAGGAGATGATCTTGACCAATCGACGGATCGGGGCGGAGGAAGCGGCCGCCATCGGCCTGGTGACGCGCGTGGTTCCCGACGACGCGCTCCGTACCGAGGCATCGACTGTTGCATCGGCGCTTGCGAAGGGGCCGATCCGCGCACTCGCCAGATGTCGCGCTTTGCTGGTGGAATCGGCAACCGCCGACCTTTCCACCCAGCTTGATCGCGAAGCCGCCTCTATTGCCGAGTCCGCCGGAGCGGCCGAAGGGCGGGAAGGAGTCACCGCTTTCCTGGCGAAGCGACCGCCGCATTTCGTATGACCGCAGGTTGATGGACAAGGCGCGCTACAAGCCGCATGAACGTCGCAACCATGTCGGCAGGTCCGCGCCCTTGTCATGAGACCCAAGCAGCTCAACTTTCCGGTCAATCCGGATTACGGTACCGGCTCCACCATTCGTCGCGTATCCCTGCGCACGCAATCCGATCGGGTCGACGGCCATCTCCTCGACAATTTTCACGAGATGCGCTGCTCCATCGTGCACGATGGCACGATCGTGACCGCCGTCGCGGGGCAAAGCATCCGCATCCCCACCACGGCATGCCCCGGCGCAGTTGGCCAGCTTCAGTCGCTGGTCGGGCTGCCGATCAGTACGCCAAGGCGCGAATTCTATGCCGGGGGGATCGCGCGCCATCATTGCACCCACCTTCTGGACCTGGCGGTCATGGCGATTGGCCATGCTCGCAGACCATCCATGGAAATTCTCTATGAAGCAGAGGTTCCCGACGAGGTCGACTCGCCTGTCCCCCTCGCGATTTGGCGAAATGGCAGGCTGGCCTGTCGCTGGCTCGTCCGGCAGGGCGCAATCCTCGAGCCTTTGGAGCTTCGGGGAAGGCCGCTAGGAGCAGGCTTTGCCGCATGGGCCAGTCTCGCTTTCGACCAGGATCACCTTGAAGCCGCCACCATCCTGGCGCGCACCTGGCTCATAGCCATCGGCCGGCGCTACCTGCCATCACAAGCTGAGGGTCGCCCTGCTCGCGACAATCCGGAAATGCTGGGGCGTTGCTACGCCTACAGCGCCGGACCAGTGAAGTCTGCGGTCATGACGGGAGAGAAGGAGGTTCATTTGGACCATCTCCAGTATCAGACGTAAGTATGTTTGATATTCAGGATCAATAGTTCGAACGTCTGCGGACATCCTCGGACGGCTTTGGCATTCCAGCAGGAGAGAGTGGTCCGGTCCGAAAGATCGAACGCGGGATTTTCGGCGATTATCTTGTTGTCGGCAGCCGGGAGGCACGCGTCCTTATGGGCCGCATAGGCTTCGGTGCCGATGAACGCCTGAACGTCGGCTTCGCCGACGAGGCAGCAGACATCGTAATAAAGGCAGTCATGTAGGTTCGCCTTGAGGTGCGATGGCGATGCTCGACAGATCAGATGCCGGATCGACAGGGACACCAGCCTGCTTTCGCTCGGAGAAACGATCGACAAGCTGTGCTGCGTGAGGTCGCATAAGCACGGTGAAGCGTACCAGCTCCTCCATCACGTCCACTATCCGATCGTAATAGCTCGACGGCTTCATACGGCCCGTATCGTCAAACTCCTTGTAGGCCATAGCAACGGACGACTGGTTGGGGATGGTGAACATTCGCATCCAACGGCCGAGCAGACGCAGCGTGTTAACGGCATTAAACGACTGCGATCCGCCCGAAACCTGCATTACGGCCAGCGTTCTTCCTTGCGTTGGCCGCATGCCCCTCATTTCAAGCGGCAGATGGTCGATCTGTGCTTTCATGATGCCCGTAATCTGGCCGTGCCGCTCGGGACTGCACCATACCTGGCCCTCCGACCATAGGGCCAGTTCGCGCAATTCGTGGACGGCAGGGTGATCGTCTCCCACCACCTGGTCAGGGAGCGGCAATGTCGAAGGATCGAAGATGCGCGTTTCGGCGCCGAACAGGCGCAGGAGCCGTGCGGCCTCTTCAACGGCGAGGCGGGAAAATGATCGCTCACGCAGGCTCCCATAGAGCAGCAGAATGCGCGGGGCGGGATCATTTGCGCCCAGGCCGAGGGCAGGCCGCTGTCGGACATAGGTCCGATCGAGCGCCGGGAGATTGTCAGCGTCGTGAAGGTCGCGAAGGGGCATCTAGGCAATTCCAATGCGCAGCGCGAGCGCTGCAAGGGTGATGAGCAGGATCGGGGTAGTGAGGGTGACCCCCACCCGGAAATAGTAGCCCCAACCAATCCTGATGCCCTTCTGGCTTAGGACATGAAGCCACAACAGCGTCGCGAGCGACCCTATGGGCGTGAGCTTGGGGCCTAGGTCGCAGCCGATCACATTGGCATAGATCATCGCTTCCTTAACCGCGCCCGTAGCGTGCGTCGCGTCGATAGACAGCGCGCCTACCAGCACGGTCGGCATGTTGTTCATCACTGACGACAAGATGGCGGCAATTACCCCGGTTCCCAAGGCTGCACCCCATATCCCGCCATGCGCCATGCGGTCGAGCAGCGCGGCGAGATGATCCGTCAAACCGGCATTCCGCAGGCCATAGACAACCAGATACATGCCGAGGGAAAAGATCACGACTTGCCAAGGCGCGCCACGCAACACCTTTCGGGTTTCAATGACATGGCCGCGTGCTGCGACCGCAAGCAGCAGGATGGCGCCGACGGCGGCTACGGCGCTGACGGGCACGCCCAAGGGATCGAGCAGGAAGAAGCCGACCAGCAGCAGGGCAAGGACGATCCAACCGGCGCGGAACGTGCCGGCATCGCGGATTGCCTCACGCGGTGCGCGCACGGCGGTCACGTCATAGGCTTGCGGTATGTCTCGCCGGAAGAACAGCATCAGCGCGCCCAGCGTGGCCGCAATCGCCGCTAGATCGACGGGGACCATCACGCTGGCATAGTCGCGGAAGCCGAGATTGAAAAAGTCGGCCGACACGATGTTGACCAGGTTCGACAAGACGAGCGGCAGACTTGCTGTGTCGGCTATGAAACCGGCAGCCATGACAAAGGCAAGGGTCGCCTTGTCGCCATATCCCAGCGCCCGCAGCATGGCGATGACAATGGGCGTCAGGATCAGGGCTGCGCCGTCGTTGGCGAACAAGGACGATACCGCCGCCCCCAGCAGGACTACCAGCGCGAACAGCAGGCGACCATTACCTTTACCCCAGCGAGCGACATGAAGCGCAGCCCATTCGAAGAATCCGGCTTCATCGAGCAACAGGCTGATGACGATGATCGCGACAAATGCCGCAGTGGCATTCCAGACAATGCCCCAGACTACGGGCACGTCCGATAAGGAGACCGTGCCGGCCAGCAAGGCCACCGCCGCGCCCCCCAAGGCGCTCCACCCGATGCCGAGGCCCCTGGGTTGCCAGATGACGAGCGTTATCGTGGCGATGAATATCAGAACGGCAGCAAGCATCAGGCGATACGCTGGCCCGAGCTATCTACGACCTGTTCGCCATCCTCCTTTGCGAAAGCGCCAAGTTGCGCCGTCGGCAGAAGGTCCAGCACCGCTTCAGAGGGGCGGCAGAGCTTCACACCAAGGGGGGAAACGACCAAAGGACGATTGATCAGGATGGGATGGGCCATCATCGCGTCAACCAAGCGGTCGTCCGATAGAGACAGGTCATCCAGCCCCAGCTCCGCATAGGGTGTGCCCTTCTCTCGCAGCAGATCGCGCGCGGTGATCCCCGCGCGCTCGATCAGTTGAACCAGCAGTTCCCGAGCGGGCGGGGTTTTCAGATACTCGATAACATGCGGCTCGATGCCAGCGTTGCGGATCATAGCCAGCGCATTGCGTGACGTTCCGCATTCTGGATTGTGATAGATAATGATGTCGACGGCCACAGGGCGTCCTTTCAGCAGCAGGGTGAGAGTTCAGCGATCAGCGGCGCGCACAGCTCCGCATTGCCGGCGCAGCAATCCTTGAGGAGAAAGAGCGTCAGGGCCTGCAGACCGTTCAGATCGGCACGGTAGATGATGGAGCGGCTATGGCGTTCGGAGCGGACCAATCTGGCACGGGCAAGAATAGCGAGATGCGCCGACATGGTGTTTTGCGGCACGTCGAGCTGGCGGGCGATTTCGCCCGCAGCCATGCCTGCCGGCTCATGACGCACAAGCAGACGGAACGTATCAAGGCGCGTTCCCTGAGCGAGAGCGCCGAGCGCTGAAATAGCCGATTCGTTATCCATATATCCAGCATAGTGGATATATGGTGGCGCGCAATGGTAGCGTTTATCTACTGAAGGTCCTGCACCGCCGCCGATACTCCAGCCGACCATTCTCGTCAGACATTCGCCCGAACCGGCCGGTTGCTTCACCTAACTATTGGTCGACAGCTTCGAAACTTTCGGTTCAACGTCCGACCGCGGAACGGCGGGAAAGTTCCAGGTGCGCCTGCCTGTATGAGCCGACCTCCGCCTTTCCCCGCTACCTTACGCCTTGGCCTTCACCGGCAACCGGAACGGCGCGCCGAGCCGATTGAAGGCGTTCATGGCGGCGATGGTGATGGTCAGGTCGACGAGATCCTTGGGACCGAACACTGCCGATGCGGCGGCATAGGCTTCGTCCGAAGCATGCGTTTCGCTGACCAGCGTCACCTCCTCGGCCCATGCGAGGGCGGCGCGATACTGTTCGGGGAAAAGGTGCGGAACCTCGGCCCAGACCGGCACCAGCGCCACTTTGTCGACCGCCATGGTCTTGAGCAGGTCGCGGGTGTGGAGATCGATGCAATGGGCGCATCCGTTGATCTGCGACACCCGCAGGAAGACCAGGTGGATCAGTTCTTCCGGCAGGTGCGTGGCTGTCATGATGTAGTGGTGAATGCCATAAAGGGCCCTGGCGCCCTGGGGCGCGACCTCGTTCCAAATCAGACGCTTGTTCTCGCTCATGAGGCTATCCTTTCGCGTGCGGCACCATTTCATGGCGCTCGTCTGCGTGACGAGGCGGCAGCGGCGGGTGTGACATGGCGAATGAACTTTTTGCCAGAGCCCGGCACTCCACGTCACGCCCGCCGGCTGCATCGTCCTACCGGCATGGCGGGCACAGGAAACTCGCATTACGAGAGGCAGGATGGAGAATGGACGCCCGGCCCTTTCCGGGACGATCTCCGGGGAATTGAAGCGGCGCGGATTCACGTCCTTCGGGCCGACTGTCACCTGCGGGTGGATGCAGGGGGGTCGCTCATGATGGGCAAGGCCAGCTAATCGTCGGCATCGTCCTGCTTCGGCGAGACCCCCGCCCGCCGATGGCCGACCGTCATGCTTCGCAGCACGCCGTCGCGGCGGATGAGGCCGTGCATCAGGGCTGCGGAAAGGTGCGCGAGGATCAGCGCGAAGAACAGCAGCGCCACCACCGTATGCGCCTGCCGCAGGAAGGCGTACAGTGCCAGGTCTCGCGGCAGGATCGCAGGGAGCGCCATGCTCTTGGTCAGGAGCACGGGATAACCGCCGGCGGACAGCATGGCCCACCCGATGAACGGCATGCCCGCCATCGCAAGGTAGAGCAGGATGTGAGAAGCCACGGCGGCCCGCTTTTGGATGCGGGGCAGATCGTCAGGCAACGCCGGCGCGCCGGTCATGATCCGAAGCGGCAGGCGCAGAAGCACCAGCAGCAGGATCGCGATGCCAAGCGGCCTGTGCAGCGCCAGCAGGGTGACATAGGCGGTACCCGTCGTCGAAACCATGCCGACGCCGATGAACAGCATGGCGAGTACGGCGGCGGCCATCAACCAGTGGAGCGCGCGCAGGGCTGGGTGAAAGTCCGGCGAATGGCGGCTCATCGCGCGCGCTCCTTTGTGAGGTCCTGACCAACGGCGCTGGGATGGGCGCCTTCCGATGCGCGACGGGTGAAGGAAGAGGAATAGGCCTTGGACCGGGCCGCCAGTAGCGGATCGTCGGAGAGGGCAATTCCGGGAGGAAGGATGGTCGGATCGAAGTTCACATCCCGGCACGCACCGGCCTCTTCGGATTGAACGGCATCGATCGCCAGCGTCCCTGCATCGATCGTGCGGTGCGGGCCGGTCCAGGCGACGGTCGCCTTGTCGGTCACGTCCGCAGGGTTGGCAACGACCAGCTTGAGGTGCCAGCGCGACGGCACCTTGGCGGTGCGCGCGATCATTTCGTTGAACAGATAGTCGCGGGGCAATAGCTCCAGATGTTTCTTGTCGAGCCCCGGCCCGCTCGCTTCGGGTTCGAACTGCCAGCGCACGAAGCGGGTGACGTCACGATCGCCGGTGAAGCGAAAGGCATTGATGCTGTAGTAGGTCGCGGTGGCGAAGCTGCCCGGCAGTACGGCCTTGGCCATATAGTCCTGGAACGCCTTGACCTCCGGGTGGGCGGCAAGGAACGGCTTCATCGCGGCGGGATCGGGTTTTCCGGTCGCCGGGTCGGGCTTGCTTGCCCGCTGAAGGGCGATGAAGGAAGCAATGTCGGCAACGGGAAAGATCGGGGTGTGATCCATCGCCAGCCGCCATTCCTGACCGTCGGGCGACTTCAGGACAAGCGCCATGGAGTGAAACACGTTGCGGCCGTCACTTGCGAGGGGGTTGCCGCCCGCCACGGAAAAGCGGCCGATCACCGGGTAGCGCCCCGATTTGAATATGCTAGCGTCGGAAAGCGCGCTTCCGGCGCCGTTCGCGGTGAAGCTGCCGGTAAAGCACAGGCCCTTGGCATGGGCGCGGCGGTAGCCTGGCTTGCTGCCGCCGCCATTATATTCAAGGGCCCGCGTCACGTCGCCGCCGCTGATCCTGCGCGGGCCGATCCATCCCGCCGCCCAGGCAAACGCGCCGACGAGCAGCACCACGATAGCTCCGATCAGCGCAAAAGCACCGGAACTCGCGCGTTTTTTGAGAGGCATTGGTCACTTTCCCGATTGGCTTGTTTGGGTAGGACGCTGAGGGCGGCGCGTTATTCCGCCGATGCGAAAATTTCCTGCCCCGCTATCTTCCACAGGAATAATGCCGCTTCGCCCTCGTCTTATGCGATATGAGATCCGCCATGTCGCTCAGTGAAGAGATGATCGCGCAAATGCAGCCGCTGATCCCGGCACTGCGCCGCTATGCGCGCGCCATGCTGCGTCATCGCGACGACGCCGACGACCTCGTACAGGACGTGCTGGAGCGAGCCATCGGGGGCTGGCACGGCCGCCGCAAAGGGGCGAGCCTGCGTTCCTGGCTCTTCACCATCCTGCATAACCTGGCCCTGGATCGGCTGCGAAGACTGGCTCGGCGTGGTATGGCCGCCCCGCTGGAGAGTGTTTCAGAAGCGCGCCTCGCCACGCCAGCCTCCCAGGAGCACGGCACGCAGACCCGCGATGTGCTCGCTCTCATCGCCCTCTTGCCGGCGGACCAGCGCAGCGTGCTGTTGCTCGTGGCGGTCGAGGAGTTGAGCTATGCCGAAGCCGCCGCCGTGCTCGATGTGCCGCAAGGCACGGTCATGTCGCGCCTTGCGCGGGCAAGAGAGCGGTTGCGGCGAATGATGGATGAAAACGTGCAAACCCCGTTCGAAAAACCTGCGCTCAGGATCGTCCCATGAATGAAGGGCCCATCACCGAGGCGGACCTGCAAGCGCATGTCGATGGACGTCTGCCACTCGAGCGCGCGGAAGGAGTGGACGCCTGGCTGCGTGCGCACCCGGAAGATGCCGCCCGGCTTGCCGCCTATCGGGCGCAGAACGATGTTCTGCGCTCCGCACTCGGCGCCATCGCGGATGAGCCCCTTCCCCCGGCCCTGGATTTGCGCTTGCGGAATCGTGATCGGCAACGCTGGCGGCTTCGTTCCGGACTGAAGGCAGCAGGCATCGGGGCTTTGGTACTGCTGAGCGGCGCTACCGGCTGGGGATTGCGGGGCTGGACCATGCCGTCCACCGTAGGGACTGCGGCCCTCGCCCGCGAGGCGGCATCGAGTTACGCTGTCTATGCCAGCGACGCCGCACGGCCAGTGGAACTCCCCGCGTCGGATCGTTTCGCTCTCGACGGCTGGTTCTCGAAACGTCTGTCACGACCGATCCGCGCGCCGGACCTGCAGCGCGCCGGGCTGGCGCTCATCGGTGGGCGGCTCGTCGCGACGGCGCATGGTCCCGCCGGGCTGTACCTATACCGGGATGCTGCCGGTCGCAGGATCGCCCTTTACGTTCGCCCGATGGAGGTGGATGGCACGGACCACATGAAGCCCCGCCTGGAGGACGGCGTTGCCGGCTGGACCTGGGCCGACAAGGGGCTGGGTTTCGGCGTGTTCGGAGCAGCGCCCCGCACCGACCTGCAAAGCGCCGCCGATCTGGTGCGGTCGCAGTTTCTGCAGACCTGACCCCGCTCCGGCGCGGCGGCAAACGGCCGAGATCGTCATTCCATCGATCACACGTCTTTCCGGTGGTGATGCGGATGTCGTCTCGCTTCTTTGCCAACGCGCTGACGGTGGACGAACTTGCTCAAGTGGCGGCGCTGTCGCCCCGTCAGGTCAGTCGCGCCTTTCGCGCCGAAACCGGCCAGACTCCTGCCAAGGCGGTGGAACAGATCAGGCCGGAAGCCGCGCGCCCGATGCTGGAGGAAACCCCTCACCCTATGGAGCAGGTCGCGCGCGAAAGCGGCTTTTCAGACCTGGGCCGCATGCGCGAAGCCTTCATGCGGCAGCGTTCGGCGGCCCTGCGCAACTGCTCGACCGCCTCGCGGCGCGGGCGGTCGATATAGGGCATCACCCACTCCCCGGATGTGACCATGCCGCGCATCGCAACGAAGGCCGTTGCACCTTCCGATCGTAGGCGCCCTTTCGCTTCCCCCCTTCAGGCTGCCTGCTTGACCGCCTGGGGCCGGGTCAACGACGCGGCTTCCTGCTTGACGCTCTTCATCACATCACCCGCGGCGTGGGAGCTGCGTTCGGCCAGCTTGGCGGCTTCGGCGGAATAATCCTTCGCTGCCGCCTCGTAGAAAACCAGCATCGCGTCGAAAACTTCCTTGAAAGCATTGGCATGCGCTATCCGGTCGGCCAGATGCAGATCCGCGTCGCAGCGATGCTTCACGAAGGCGACCATTTCCCGCTGCTCTTCGAGCAGGGCCTTGAGCCCTGCCGCCTGCAACCGGGGGAGTGCGAGCAGCATTTCTTCGTAATCCGGAAGCCCCGGCTGGAGCGGAAACCAGGATTGCCATGCGCTGGTTATAGGGGTTGGCGTCGTCATTGTGCATATCCTCGCAGGCGACAGTGGAAAAAGGCGCGCCGCGGCACTGCCCTCGGCAACCAGACGATCCTCGCGCCGTCCGCGGGCTGGTGGAATCCGGAAAAATACTAATGATGACATCACGTCGGCTCACGCCTTCTCGATCGCGATCTTGCGCGTATGCGCGGCCGCTTTCTCGTCTTTGGCCAGCGTCACCGTCAGGACGCCGTCCTTGAACTGCGTCTTGATGACGATGATGGCCTATGCCTTCCTGCAGAGCCGCCGGATCGCTCAGGCCGGACGGAAAAGAGCGGTCGGCCCGCCGCCGCAAGCGCCAGTCACCCTTCTGCCAAAGTAGAGACGCTCAGCCCTGCCCCAATATCTCGCGCGCCCTCGGCGCCAGGCGCTCGGTCGCGGCATGGTGGATGCCGGGCGCCGCGCACAGCAGTCCGAAGGCGGTGGGATCGGGCCGGTTGAAGGACAGCGGATCGCCCAGCGCATCGGTCACCACCGCGCCGGCTTCCAGCGCGATCAGCGCGGCGGCGGCGACGTCCCATTCATTGCCCCAGCGCACCGTCGCCACCAGGTCGGCCTCGTCCGCCGCCACCATCGCCATGCGCAGCGCGATGCTGTTGGGCTTTTCCACCGTTACCAGGTCGCGGTCGGCACGGGGAAGCTGGTCGGCGGGAACCCGCGCACCTGCCAGTTCGGTGCGACCGCCGGCTCGCAGCGTCCGTCCGTTGCGTGTCGCCCCGGCCCCCGCCTGGGCGATCCACAGTTCGTTTCGGGCCGGCGCCGCCAGAATGCCGAGCCGCACCTGCCCATGCTCCACCAGCGCCGCCGACACGGCCCAACCGGGCCGCCCGCGCAGATAGTCGCGCGTTCCGTCGATCGGATCGACCACCCAGACCCGCGGCAGGTCCAGCCGGTGCACGGTGTCCGCGGTCTCCTCCGACAGCCAGCCCGCCGATGGATCGAGCGCCGACAGGCTCGCGCGCAGCATGGCGTCGATTTCCAGGTCGGCTTCGCACACCGGCTGTCCGGGCAGCTTTTCCCACTGGCGCACCTGCGTCCGGCCGCCCGCCCAGAGCGTCAGAGCCCGGTCGGCGGCGTCGGAAACCGCCGCCACCAGCCCGCGCAGATGGGGGTCAACCGCCGGCAACGGTCATCCCGTCTATGCGGATCGTCGGCACGTTCATGGCGTAGCGGAACTGCAGGTCGCTGGCCGGCACCAGGGCGCGGAACATGTCCTTCAGGTTGCCCGCGATGGTGATTTCCGACACGGCCTGCGTCACGGCGCCATTTTCGATCAGGAAGCCCGCCGCGCCCCGGCTGTAATCGCCGGTGACGCCGTTCACGCCCATGCCGATCAGCTCGGTGACGTAGAGGCCGCGCTTCACGTCGCTCATCAGCTCGCCCGGCGTCGCGCTGCCGGGCTGCATGTGCACATTGCTGACACCCGCGCCCGGCGCGCCGGCGCCGCCCCGGCTGGCATGGCCGGTAGGCGCCAGGCCCAGCTGCCGCGCCGACGCGCTGTCGAGCAGCCAGCCGGTCAGCACGCCTTCGTCGATCAACGCGCGGCGCTCCACCGGCAACCCCTCGCCGTCGAACGGGCGCGAGCGCAGCCCGCGCGGACGCAGCGGATCGTCGATGATGGTGACGCCCGCGTCGAACAGCGCCGCGCCCAGGCTGTCGAGCAGAAAGCTCGACCGGCGGGCGATGGCCGGGCCGACGATGCCGCCGATCAGATGGCCGACCAGGCTGGAGCCGATGCGCGGATCGAAGATCACCGGCATCACGCCGCTTTCGACCTTCACGGGGTTGAGCCGCGCGACGGCCCGCTGCCCGGCGCGAACGCCGATCGCCTCGGCGTCGTCCATGTCCTCCAGATGCCGGCTGTTATGGCTGGCATGGTCGCGCTGCATGCCCGCGCCCGTGCCGGCGAGCACGCTGGCCCAGGTCGAATGGCTGGTGCCCGCATAGGCGCCCGCAAAGCCATGGCTGGTGGCGAGGGCCAGCTGGCTGCGGCCGTTCGCCGCGCCGCCCCCTTCGCTGTTGGTGATGCCCGGCACGCCGCGTGCCGCCTCCTCGGCAATCAATGCACGCTCGCGCAGCGCCGCCGGCTCGGGCTCCTCCGCATCGGCGAGGTCGAGCGAGGGCGGGCGCTTGCGCAGCAATCGGTCCTCGGGCGCCAGGCCCGCATAGGGATCTTCCGGCGCCTCGCGCGCCATGGCGATCGCGCGATCGACCAGCGTGCCGAGCGTCGCCGGGTTCATGTCCGAAGCGGAGATGGTGGCCGACCGCTGGCCGATGAAGACGCGCAGCCCGATTTCCTCGCCCTCGGACCGCTCGACATCCTCCAGCGCGCCCAGGCGCACCGAGACGGTGGTCGACGCGTTGCAGGCATAGACCGCGTCGGCCGCGTCCGCCCCCGCCCTGCGCGCCGCCGTGACGAGATCCTGCGCGCGAGACTGGGCTTCTTCGAGACTGAGCATGGAGGGGAAACGTTCCTTGAGCGAAAGAGATGCCGCCTTACGCGCTCGGGCCGGGGCGTGCAATGGAGGGGCGGGTTCAGGCGGTCTCCCGCCCGTCCAGCCAGTGGCGCAGCAGGTGCCAGGCGACCGCCATGGGCGGCGGCGCGCGGAAGGGCGCATCCTCTTCCCCCGCCAGCGCCGCGCGGACCCCTTGCGCATCACACCAGAAGGCATGCTCGATCTCGGTCTCGTCCAGCGTCAGCGCGTCGTCGCGCGCCATGCCGATGCAGGCGATCATCAGCGAGGACGGGAACGGCCAGGGCTGGCTCATGACATAGCGCACCGCCTCCACCCTGATCCCCGCTTCCTCGTGCAGCTCGCGCGCGACGGCTTCCTCGATCGTCTCGCCAGGCTCGACGAAACCGGCGAGCGCCGAATAACGGCCCGGCGGGAAGCGGTGCTGGCGCCCCAGCAACACGCGCCCCTCATGCTCGGCCAGCATGATGACCACGGGATCGACGCGCGGGAAATGCTCCGCGCCGCAATTCCCGCACTTGCGCGCCCAACCTGCCTTGTGTGCCGTCGTTTTCCCGCCACAGACCGAGCAGAAGCCGTGCCGCGCATGCCAGTCGACCAGGCTGCGCGCAGTGCCGTAGAGGGCAAGGTCCGCCGCAGTCAGTTCGGCCGCTACTTCCCAGACCCGCGGCGCATAAATGCCGCCATGCGGGAGTCCGGCCACCAGCTGCGCGAAGACCGGCACGTCGTCCCGATAGCCGAGCAGCACATGCTCCGCCGGATCGGTGCCCGCCGGCAGCGGGTCGAGGACAATGCGCCCCGCCTCGGCCACCGGATCGAGCCCGTCCAGCCGCAGGCGCAGCGCGGCCGGATGCGCCAGGCTCTCCAGGAACAGCGCGGGATCGCTGCGCACCGGATCGGCCCGGTCCAGCGTGCCGCCGACGAACCCCGGCAACCGGCCGCGCAATGGATCAGTGCCGTGCATCCCGTCTTTCCTTCATCACTGCCTCCGCCGCGCGGCGGAACAGGGTGGGCAGGCCGGCCTCCGCGATGCGGTCGATCGGCCACCATTCCCCCTCGCCGGGCGGGTCGCCGTCCACATGGGCATGATGCACTGTCAGCGCCAGGGAGAAATGGGTGAAGACATGCATCACCGGGTCGGGCAGCGTCTCCCAGCCCGCCGCGACCGGCGGCGCGGGGTCAGGCGCCGCGCCCCAGTCCGACGTCGGCAGCGCCCGCATGCCCCCCAGCATGCCCTTGTCCGGCCGCCGCACCAGCCAGACATGGCCGTCCGCCCGCTCCATCCACCAGGCGTGGCCCAACCGATGCGGCTTCGCCTTCTTCGGCGCCTTCACGGGAAAGGCCGCCGGATCGGCGGTGCGAAAGGCGGCGCAATCCCCCCTCAGCGGGCAGATGCCGCAGGCGGGGCCGCGCGGCGTGCAGATCGTCGCGCCAAGGTCCATCATCGCCTGCGCGAAATCCCCCGCGCGCGCCTCCGGCGTGATCGTGTCGGCCGCCGCGCGAATCTCCGCCCGTGCCGCCGGCAGGGGCGTCGCGATGGCGAACAGCCGCGCCACCACCCGCTCGACATTGGCGTCGACCACCACCGCCCGCCGCCCGAAGGCGATCGCGGCGACGGCGGCGGCGGTATAGGCGCCCACGCCCGGCAGGGCGCGCAGCCCCTCCTCCGTATCGGGAAAGGCGCCGCCATGGCCGCTCGCCACGGCCCGCGCGCAGGCCAGCAGGTTGCGCGCCCGGGCGTAATAGCCAAGCCCCGCCCAGGCGGCCATGACCTCCGCATCCTCCGCCGCGGCGAGCGCCATGACGTCGGGCCAGCGCGCGGTGAAGCGGGCGAAATAGGGCGCTACCGCCGCCACCGTCGTCTGCTGCAGCATGATTTCCGACAGCCATACGCGATAGGGGTCCGCCGCATTGGCGCCCGGTGGCGCGCGCCATGGCAGCCTGCGCGCATGGACGTCATAGTGCGCGAGCAGGTCGCGCGCGATTTTTCCTTGGTCACCCTCGACGCGCATGGCAGCCCTATGCCATTAAGCACGCCATGACGGAACGCCCCCCGGCCCCCAAAATGAAAAGCGCGGCAAAGCCCGCGCCCGAGCCGGTGCGCATCGGCGGCCCGCGGCGAATCGCCGACCTGATGCCCGACATCGGCGCCGCCGCCTTCCGCAAGTTCGGCTTCGTCCAGACGAGCATCGTCACCCGCTGGACCGAAATCGTCGGCGATCATTATGCAGCGATCACCGCGCCCGAATCGATCCGCTTCCCGGTGGGAAAGAAGGCGGAGGGGACGCTGCACCTCACCGTCATGAGCGGCCATGCCCCGATGATCCAGCACGGGCTGCCCGACATCATGGAGCGGGTGAACCGCTTTTTCGGCTACAGGGCGGTGGCGAAGGTCGCGATGCGGCAGGGGAGCTTGCAGGCGCCCGCGCCGGACCGTCGTCCACCGCCCCGCAACCTCAAGCCCCTGCCGGTCGAATTGGGCGATTCGCTGCGCGACATCGGCGACCCGGAATTGCGCGCAGTGCTCGAATCGCTCGCGCAGGGCCTTGCCAATTCCAGCGGCCTGCCCAAGATCGGCTGATCATTCCGCCCCCGTTCAGGATCGGCGGCGCATAGGACCTGCCCCATGAAGAAACTGCGCCTGTTCCTTCCCCTCCTCCTCGCCCTTCCCGCCGCCGCTTTCCCCGCCGCCGCGCCCAACTGGACCGCGCGGGTCGCGCTTTCTCCCATTGGCGGCCATGTGCTGGGCAATCCCGCCGCGCCGACCAAGCTGGTCGAATATGTCAGCTACACCTGCAGCCACTGCGCCCATTTCGTCGGCGAGGCGAGCCAGCCGCTGCGCGACCGCTATGTGAAGGGCGGGAAACTGAGCGTCGAAGTGCGCAACGCCGTGCGCGACAAATATGACCTCACCGCCGCCCTGCTCGCGCGCTGCGGCGGCCCGCGCCGCTTCTTCGGCAATCACGAGGCGCTGTTCGCCAACCAGGATCCCTGGATGGAGAAGCTGACCGCCTATGATCGCGACGCCGTGAAGCCCACCGAGGAGAAGGCGGCGCTGCGCGACATCGGGCAGAAGACCGGCCTCTATGCGCTGATGGCCAAGCGCGGCTTCACCCCCGCTCAGCTCGACGCCTGCGTCAACGATCCCAACGCCATGAAGCAGATCCTGGCCATGACCGACGAGGCATGGAACAAGGTGCGCATCACCGGCACGCCCAGCTTCACCCTCAACGGCACGCTGGTGCGGGGATCGGACTGGACCCGTCTCCAGGCCGCATTGCCCGACGCGGCGCAGTGATCTAGAAATCCAAACAGACCGTTCGGCCTGAGCAGGGGACTGGGCGTGTCGAAGGCCCCGTGTCGAAGGTCCTTCGATATGCCGCTTCGACAAGCTCAGTGGCTACTCAGGACGAACGGATGCTTCTATAGACCCTGGTTTCCCCTTTCCTTCCATCGGAGCGGACCGTCCCGTGAAAATCCTGCCCGGCCTTGCCCTCATTGCCCTGTCGCTCTCCCTCGCCGCCTGCGGCGACAAGAAGGGGGAGGCCGGCAAGCCCGCCGGCGAACCGATCGCCGCCGTGCCCGCGCCCGCCGGCACCAGCTGGGCGGAGACCATCACGCAAACGCCCGAAGGCCACTGGGTCATGGGCAATCCGAACGCCAAGCTGAAGCTGGTCGAGTTCGGCTCGTTCACCTGCAGCCACTGCCGCGACTTCGCTACCGAGGCGTCGGAGGAGATCCGCGAAATGGTCAACAGCGGCAAGATGAGCTACGACTTCCGCAACTATGTGCGCGATCCGATCGACATCGCGACCAGCCTGCTCGCCCGCTGCGGCGGCAAGGACATCTATTATCCGCTGTCGGAACAGTTCTTCGCCAACCAGACCGCCATGTTCGAAAAGGCGCAGAGCCTGGGCGACGCGCGCTACCAGGCGCTGATGAGCGCGCGCCCGGCGCAGCGCTTCGGACAGCTCGCGCAGGCGGTGGGCCTCATTGACTTCGCCAAGCAGCGCGGCATCGCGGAGGACCAGGCGAAGCAGTGCCTGGCCGACACCGCCGCAGCCGAAAAGCTCGCCAAGGGCGTCGAGGAAGCCAACAGCCAGTATGAGATCACCGGCACCCCGACCTTCCTGATCAACGGCGTGGTCGTGGAGAACACGGCGGCCTGGTCGCAGCTGAAGCCCAAGCTCAAGGAAGCCGGCATCTGATCGGCGTTCCTCTCTATCTCCCCTCCCGCAAGCGGGAGGGGCCGCGGGTGGGCTTTTCGGATCGGCCCGATCCATCCCCATGCAGATAAAGCGGCTCAAGCTCTCCGGCTTCAAGAGCTTCGTCGATCCCACCGAGCTGCGGATCGAGCCGGGGCTGACCGGCATCGTCGGTCCCAATGGCTGCGGCAAGTCCAACCTGCTGGAAGCGATCCGCTGGGTGATGGGCGAATCCAGCGCCAAGTCGATGCGCGGCGCCGGCATGGAGGACGTGATCTTCGCCGGCACCGCCAGCCGGCCGCAGCGCCAGTTCGCCGAAGTGTCGATGCTGACGGTGCAGGAACAGGGCGAACTGTTCTCCGCCGTCGAGATCGGCGCCGACGGCGAGCTGGAGGTCACCCGCCGGATCGAGCGCGGCGCAGGCAGCGCCTATCGCGCCAATGGCCGCGATGTCCGCGCAAAGGATATCGCGCTGATCTTCGCCGATGCGGCCACCGGCCCGCACAGCCCCGCGCTGGTCAGCCAGGGGCGCATCGCCGCCGTCATCGCCGCCCGCCCGCAGGAGCGCCGCGCGATGCTGGAGGAAGCGGCGGGCATCGCCGGCCTGCACGTCCGCCGCAAGGATGCCGAGCAGAAGCTGCGCGCCGCCGAAACCAATCTCGCCCGGCTGGATGAGATCCTAGCCGACATGGATGCCCGCGCCAACAGCCTGCGCCGCCAGGCCAAGGCGGCGGAACGCTATATCCGCCTGTCCGAACAGATCAGGATAGCGGAGGCGCGCGCCCTGTTCGCCCGCTGGCGCGAGGCGAGCGCCAGCGCCGACGCCGCTCGCGCGGAGGCGAAACAGGCGGACGAGGCCGTCC
>NZ_AUWY01000117.1 GCF_000447205.1 Sphingobium ummariense RL-3
TGATTGGCTGAGAGCGATGTGATTCAGGCTCCGCGAGGAGACTGAGCATGAGCGACCTGTATTGGCTGACGGACGAGCAGATGGCGCGTTTGTCGCCGTATTTTCCCAAGAGTCACGGCAAGCCTCGGGTTGATGACCGGCGGGTGCTGAGCGGGATCATCTTCGTCAATCGCAACGGGCTGCGCTGGCGAGACGCGCCCAGGGAATACGGTCCGCACAAGACGCTCTACAACCGATGGAAACGGTGGGGCGAGATGGGCGTGTTTGGCCGGATGATGGAGGGTCTGTCCGCCCAGAAAGCCGAACCGCAGACCCTCATGATCGATGCGACCTATCTCAAGGCCCACCGCACGGCTTCCAGCCTTGGGGTAAAAAAGGGGATCTCGGCCGCCTGATCGGACGGACCAAGGGCGGCATGAACACCAAGCTTCACGCCGTCACCGATGCCAACGGCCGCCCCTTGAGCTTCTTCATCACGGCCGGCCAGATCAGCGATTACACCGGCGCGGCAGCCCTGCTCGATGATCTGCCCAAGGCGCAGTGGATGCTGGCTGACCGGGGCTATGACGCCGAATGGTTCAGGGACGCGCTCGAGCAAAAGGGCATCACGCCCTGCATCCCGGGCCGGAAATCCCGTTCCTTTCCAGTGAAATACGACAAGCGCCGATACAAACGCCGCAGCCGCATCGAGATCATGTTCGGCCGCCTGAAAGACTGGCGCCGTGTGGCAACCCGCTACGACCGCTGCCCAACCGTCTTCTTCTCCGCCATCGCCCTCGCAGCTACCGTGCTCTTCTGGCTGTGATCAACGAGTCCTGAGCCTAGTGCCGATCACTTTCCGGATACCATGAAATGGTCGGAAACGCTTAAGCGCCGTAAGCGTGCGCGCGTTACAGAAGCCTATGATCGCAGTCGTGTAAGGCGGGCCGCATATCGTCCGTTTCATGCGGAGTGGCTCTATCACTCCGATCTGTTTATCGACCGCCCCGGGCTTTCCGACACGGTTTTTCCTCTCGGCGCGGCCAATGAGGCAATCTGCTTCAGCGACGTTGGCTCACGTACCGACTATTGCGTGCTGGCCGTAAGTGGCATCGCTGACCTTCACTTCGGCGCGGCGGTCGATGGTTACCAGCAGGTCGCCCGCTACCGCTACACCAAATCCGGCGAGCGCATCGACAACATCACCGACTGGGCGTTCAACAAGTTCGTCAAACAGTATGGCAGGAAGGGCGTCACCAAGGACGCGATCTTCCACTATGTTTATGCTGTCCTCCACGACCCCGTCTATCGCGAGAAATACGCGCTGAATCTCAAGCGCGAGTTCCCGCGCATCCCCTTCTATCCCGATTTCGCGCGCTGGGCCGCCTGGGGCGAGGCGCTGATGGCGATGCATATCGGCTATGAGGAGGTCGAGCCATGCCCGGTCGAGCGGATCGATACCCCCAATCCGAAGCGCGCCGAGGGCACGCACCCCAAGCCCATCCTCAAGTCGATGCCCGAGCAGGGGCTCGTCCGCGTCGACGAGGACACGCAGATCACGGGCATTCCGCGCGAGGCGTGGGACTATCGGCTCGGCAACCGATCGGCGATCGACTGGGTGCTGGACCAGCACAAGGAGAAGACGCCGCGCGATCCGACGATCCGCGAGAAGTTCAACAGCTATCGCTTCGCCGACTACAAGGAGGGCATGATCGCGCTGCTGGCGAAGGTCGTGCGGGTGAGCGTCGACACGGTCGCCATTACCGGCGGGATGCAGGAACTGGATCGCAGCGGATGGGCAATCGAACGGCGTGACGATCGAGACGAATGAGGCTGGAACTCGGCCGGCCTGGGCGTTCGAGGGCCATCGCCATGCCATTGCCACATAGGGATGAACGGGGCGCGGTTCGTCCCTTTTCCCCCCATATCCCGGTCGCGGATATTCCATCCGATGGGAAATCCCTCTAGGGCGCGAGCATGAGCGGCGGACTTTCCGGGACGATGCGCGGCGGCGTGCTGGCCGTGACGATACTGCTGGCGGCGTGCGGCGGCGGGACGCGGTACCGGCCGGTCAGCGATACGCCGGTGCGGGTCGGGCCGCCCTACAAGGTGCGCGGCACGACCTACGTGCCTGCCGCCGACCCGACCTATGACATGCTGGGTTATGCGAGCTGGTACGGCAGCGAGTCCGGGAACCAGACCGCCAATGGCGAGCGTTTCCGCCCCAAGGCGGTGACGGCGGCGCATACGACGCTGCCGCTGCCGAGCTATGTCGAGGTGACGGCGCTGGAAACCGGGCGGACCATCCTGGTGCGGATCAACGATCGCGGCCCCTTTTCAGGCGGCGGGCGGATCATCGACCTGTCGCGCGGCGCGGCCGAGCAGCTGGGCATCCGCGCGCGGGGCGTCGCGCCGGTGCGGGTGCGCGTGGTGACGCCGCCGGAAAAGGACCGCAGGAAGCTGCGCGACGGCAAGGAGGCGGCGGAGCGGCCGCGCGTTTCCGAAGGCGTGCTGGCGAAGCTGCGCGCGCAGCTGGCGGCGGGACGATGACGGCCGTCCTGCCCGAGCGGGGGCCGGACCGCGCCGCCTTCATCGCCGAGGGGGCGAGCGCGGAGGTCTATCGCATCGGCGACGGGCTGGTACTCAAGCTGTTCCACGAGGGGATCGAGGGCGGCATCATCGAACGCGAGTTCGCCGCCGCGCGGACGATCCAGGCTACCGGCCTGCCGGTCGCCCGTGCGGTCGAGCGGCGCGCGGTCGGCGGACGGCAGGGGATCGTCTATACAGAGATCGAGGGGCGCGACCTGCTGCGCCATATCCGGTCTCGCCCCGACGAGGCGCTGTGGGCGATGCGCGAGATGGTGCGGCTGCAGCACAGGATCCATCAGCAGCAGGTGCCGCTGATGCGCAGCCGCAAGGCGATCCTGGCGGAAGAAATCGAGCTGGGGCCGGTGGGCGGCGCGCTGCGCGACGCGGCGCTGGCGCGGCTGGACCAGCTGGTCGAAGGCGACCGGCTGTCGCATGGCGACCTGCACCCCGCCAACCTGATCGTCACGCGCGACGGGCTGACCGTCATCGACTGGTCCCGCGCGGCGCGGGCGGCACCGGCGGCCGACGTGGTGCGCACGGAAATGCTGCTGCGTTTCGGCCCCGGACAGTCGGACAGCCGCATCAAGGGGTGGGGACGGGACATGGCGGGACGCCATTATCTGCGCACCTACCAGCAGCTGTCGGGGTTGGAGGACGAGGCGCTGGCCGCCTGGCGGCCGCTGGTGGCGCTGGCCTGGCTGAAGCATCGGGCACCGGGGCGCGACGCGGCGTTCGAACGCTATCTGGACGACGCGCTGGCACAGGCGGGGTTGCCCGCGCGGGGCGGCTGACGTCGTTGGTGGAAGCCTGTCCGTCGTTCGTGGCATGCTGATGCCGCCCGGCGCACCGCATCGGCCGGTCATCGAATGAACGCAGCGGCCGCCCGTCCCGTCCCTATGATGGGTTTCAAGACAGGCGCCCGTCCGATCGTTAAGCGACGGTTCACCCGGCCCGGCGTCGTGTGAAAGGCGAACATTTTCAACCGATCCCGGAGTGCCCGACAGCATCCTGGATACGCCCCCGGCCTTCCCTTGCGCCGGGGGCGTTTTCATGTCCGCCTGACATGCCCACGGCTGCTTTCCGTTACGGAAATGTCGCTCATGTCGCAGGCGATGTCGTTCGTCGAGCCGTTCGTCCGCCGCTGTCCGCCCTTTGTCGACAGGTCCGTCGTTCGCCGAGCCGGGGCGCCTCCGGTCGAAGGCGGCGCGCGCCCGCCGGCCAGTCGGCGTAGAGAGAATGGGCGAACGGGGCACGGCCCGACCCAAGACCCCGGGCAGCTCCGTTCGCCACCCGCCACGCCGCAGCCCCCTGGCGGCAGGCCGGGCAGCATATCGAGTTCGAGGAGACTTTTGCCATGATCGCCCCCGTCAAGTTCTTCACCGCCCTTTCCGCCGCCGCCGTCCTGCTGGGCACCGCCGGCGCTGCTTCGGCCGAGGATTTCGCCTCCAACGGCCGCACCATGGAGGTCCGCTTCGGCGATCTCGACCTGGCGCAGGCCGAGAACCAGAAGGAGCTGCGCGCGCGCATCAACCGCGCCGCCGCGCGGGTGTGCGCCAATGGCGACCTGTCGGTGCAGCAGGCCTGCAAGAAGAAGGCCCTTGCCCATGTCGACACGCCGGTCGCTGCGGCGATCGCCCGCGCCGAAAGCGGCCAGCGCTATGCCGAAGCCGGCAACAACAAGCGGGCGGTGGTCGGTAACTGACGATCCATCAGGTTTCACGAAGGGAAAAGGCCCGGGTCATTCCGGGCCTTTTTTGATTGGTAGTTCATGGAACAGCCGCTTTCATCCTCCCCTGGAAGGGGAGGATAACTGCCTACGCGCCAGGCGTCGCTATCGCCCCGTCATCGCGCGGGCGTTGGCGAGGAAGGTGCGGCCGATGCGGATTTCCTCGCCGTCGGCGAGGCAGGCGAACCAGACGCCGCTGCCGTCGTGGCGCAGGCGGGCGATATGGTCGCGGCGGACGATGTGGGAGCGATGCAGGCGCACGAACTGCTGCGGATCCAGCCGCTCCTCCAGCGCGCTGATCGTCTGGTGGAGGAGGTAGCTGTGCGTCCCGACATGGAGGCGCATATAGTCGCGCTCCGCCTCGATCCGGTCGATCTGTGCCGCGCCGATGCGGATCAGTTCCGACCGGTGGGGCACCCAGAATTCCTCGGCCCATTCGGGTTCCGGTTCGGACGAGACGGCAGGCTGGGCGAGGACGCGGGACTGGAGCGCCAGTTCCACCCGGTCGATCGCGCGGGTGAGGCGGTCGTGCGCCACGGGCTTCAGCAGATAGTCGATCGCGGCCAGGTCGAACGCCTCGACCGCGAAGCCCTCGAAGGCGGTGACGAAGATCACCGCGGGGCGAATGCCCATGCGGCCGACGGCGCGGGCGACGCCGATGCCGTCCAGCAGCGGCATCGCGATGTCGAGCATGACGAGGTCGGGCTGAAGCCCCTCGATCAGGCGGAGAGCCGCCTCGCCGTCTGTGGCGGTGCCGGCGAGCGCGATGCGCGGCTCGCGGGCGCAGAGCATCTGGAGCCGCTCGACCGCGAGCGGTTCGTCGTCGACGATCATGGTGCGGATGGTCATGGCGATGTCAGCAACCCCGGCGAACGATGGGCAGGGTAAGGTCGACAATGAACCCGCCCCCTTCGCGCGGACCATAGACGATACCGGCCTGATCGCCAAAGCGGGCGGCGAGCCGGTCGCGGACATTGGCGAGGCCGATGCCGTTGCCGCGGTCGGCCTCCGTCGGCGGCTTGTCGCCATCGTCGGACACGGTGAGGTGCAGCATGTCGCCCTCGGCGCGGGCGGCGATGGTGATCGTCACCGGGCTGGAGGTACGGGAGACGCCATATTTGATCGCGTTTTCCACCAGCGGCTGGAGGATGAGGCCGGGGACGCAGGCGTCGAGCAGATCGTCGGGAACGGAGATGGTGGTGCTCAGCCGCTCGGGGAAGCGGACCCCCTCGATATCCAGATAGAGCTTCTGGAGGTGGACCTCCTCCTCCAGCGGCACGTCGTCCAGCGGATCGCCGGTCAGGCTGGTCCGGTAGAAGTTGGAGAGCGACATGATCATCTGCTCCGCCTCGTCCGGGCGGTTGCGCATCACCAGCGTCGACAGGCTGTTGAGCGTATTGAACAGGAAATGCGGGTTCACCTGGTAGCGCAGCGATCGCAGTTCGGCCTGCTGCGCCGCCCGTTCCAGCCGCGCGGCGCGGCGTTCGGTGCGCAGCGCCTCGCTGGCGTAGGAGATGGCGAGGTACAGGCCGGCCCAGGCGGACAGAAAGAAATAGCGGTTGCTGCCGTCCTCGATGAAGGAGATCAGCATGAAGTTGCGCTGGCCGATATATTGTTCGCGGTCGCCGTCGGTGAATACGTCCACCGGATAGTAGATGTTGAACATGTAGTAGTTGGCGGCGACCATCGCGATCGCGAAGGGCGCAGCCAGAGAAAAGGCCGCGATCAGCCGGATGCCGAGCGGCTTGTGGTCGAAACGGCGCAGCGCCAGGTAGAAGACCCATGTCACGACGATGCCGATGACCGTGACGACCATGCGCCGCGCCGCGATTTCCAGCTGGGCGTCCATGCCCATCGCCATCGCGCGCAGGGAAGCCCAGATGGCGTAGAAGAACCAGAAGCCGAGAATGGAATAGAGCGCGACGGCCGGCGCGACGCCGCGTTCGCCATCTTCGGGTAGGAAAGTCATGAGGCTTCTCTAGGCCGGATCGCGGCTTTTGTCGCCCCTTTGCGGCGATGCTGGTCGAACCGTCCCGCATGTTGGTCGATGCGCGAGGGCCGCGCGCGCCGGAACCTGGCGCGGCAGCCGGCCGTTGAAATGCCGAAGGAGAGCAGCGATGACCGAGAAGACCGACATACGCCCCCACAGCCGCGAGGAAGCGGGGGACGACCGCCCCACCGATGCGCAGGACCATGCCGTGACGCGCGAGGAAAAGCTGGACGAGGGGCTGAAGGATTCGATGGACGCGTCCGACCCGCCGTCGACCACCTGCCCGGGGGATCATGGCGATCCGGTGCCGTCGTCGGGCTTCACGCCGGACGAATGATGGTTCCGCCCCGCCGATCATGCTAGACTGACGCCAGAAAAGAGGAAGCCAGAGGAGCCTGCCATGCCGACTTCAGCCACTCCCGTCGTCGAACGCATCGCCCGCGTGCTGGCGGGGCGCGAACTGAGCCTGAACGGCGAGGGCAGCGATCCGCACGCGGCCGACGCGGTGGACGCGGCCTGGCAGGATTATGTCGAGGACGCCTATGCGATCCTCCACACGCTGCGCGAGCCCGACGGGCAGATGGCGCGGGCGGGCGACGTTGCGGTTTGGCGCAGCATGATCGGCGCGGCGCTGGAGCAGCGGGCGAGCTGAGGGGCCGTAGATCCGGCCACCTTTCCCACTCCCGCTTGCGGGAGGGGGTTAGGGGGTGGGCCGGCGCAACAGTCGGCAGGCCCACCCCGCTGCGACTAACTCCGCTGCGCTTCGTAAGTCTCGCTGCCCCTCCCGCGTGCGGGAGGGGAAGGGGATAAACATATGTCCACTCCCACCCAAACCCGCCATCCAAATCATCCAGCCACCCCGCTGACGAATAATATTGCAGCCGCCGCCGAACCTGCCTATATCGCGCTTGCTTCCTTACATCGTCAAACATGTCGGGGTCGCGGGCGGAACGCCTGCGGCGGGGAGGCCGCACATTTTAACGACCCGGAGCATCCATGGCGGACATCGCCGAACTCAAAGCGCTGATCGAACCGGAGGTGAACGCCCTCGGCTTTGACCTCGTGCGCATCAAGCTGTTCGGGTCGGGCGAGGATTACACGCTGCAGGTCATGGCGGAGCGGCCGGAAACGAAGCAGCTCGTCATCGAAGATTGCGCGACCATCTCGCGCCGCCTCTCCGACGTGCTGGACGAGGCCGACCCGATCGAGGAGGCCTATCGCCTGGAAGTCAGCTCGCCCGGCATCGACCGTCCGCTCACGCGCCTGCACGACTATGCCGACTGGGCGGGGCACGAGGCGAAGATCGCGACCACCGAGACGGTCTCGGGCCGCAAGAGCTTCCGCGGCGTGCTGAACGGCGTCGAGGGCGACGACATCATTTTCCGGGACGCCAAGGCCGGCGATGTCGTCATCCCGTTCGCGCTGGTCGGCGAAGCGAAGCTGATGCTGACCGACGCGCTGATTTCTGCTACCATGCCGCTCTCCTCCGAAGGGGCGGACGAATTTGAAACCGAAGAATAAGGGTTCCTGAAGTCATGGCCAACGCCATTTCCGCCAACAAGGCCGAACTGCTCGCGATCGCCAATTCGGTCGCCAGCGAGAAGATGATCGACAAGGCGATCGTCATCGAGGCGATGGAGGACGCCATCCAGCGCGCCGCCCGTGCGCGCTACGGCGCCGAAAACGACATCCGCGCCAAGCTCGACCCCGACACCGGCGACCTGCGCCTGTGGCGCGTCGTCGAGGTGGTCGAGGCGGTCGACGACTATTTCAAGCAGGTCGACATCAAGCAGGCGCAGAAGCTGAAGAAGGACGCCGTCGTCGGCGACTTCATCGTCGATCCGCTGCCCCCGATCGACCTGGGCCGCATCGACGCCCAGTCGGCCAAGCAGGTGATCTTCCAGAAGGTCCGCGACGCCGAGCGCGAGCGCCAGTTCGAGGAATTCAAGGATCGCGTGGGCGAGATCATCACCGGCGTCGTCAAGTCGGTCGAGTTCGGCCATGTCGTCGTCAACCTCGGCCGGGCCGAAGGCGTCATCCGCCGCGACCAGCAGATTCCGCGCGAAGTCGTCCGTGTCGGTGACCGTGTCCGCTCGGTGATCCTGAACGTCCGCCGCGAAAATCGTGGGCCGCAGATCTTTCTCAGCCGCGCGCATCCCGAATTCATGAAGAAGCTGTTCGCGCAGGAAGTGCCCGAAATCTACGATGGCGTGATCGAGATCAAGGCCGCTGCCCGCGACCCCGGCAGCCGCGCGAAGATCGGCGTTATCAGCCGCGACAGCAGCATTGATCCGGTCGGCGCCTGCGTCGGCATGAAGGGCAGCCGCGTGCAGGCCGTCGTGCAGGAAATGCAGGGCGAGAAGATCGACATCATTCCCTGGAGCGAGGACACTGCGACCTTCGTCGTCAACGCGCTCCAGCCTGCGCAGGTCGCTCGCGTCGTCATCGATGAAGAGGAAGAGCGCATCGAGGTGGTGGTGCCGGACGACCAGCTCAGCCTCGCCATCGGTCGCCGTGGCCAGAATGTCCGCCTCGCCAGCCAGCTGACCGGCAAGGCGATCGACATCATGACCGAGGCGGACGCGAGCGAGAAGCGCCAGAAGGAGTTCATCGCCCGGTCCGAGATGTTCCAGAACGAGCTGGACGTCGACGAGACGCTCTCGCAGCTGCTGGTCGCCGAAGGCTTCGGCGAGCTGGAAGAGGTCGCCTATGTCGAGGTCGACGAGCTGGCCTCGATCGAGGGCTTCGACGAGGAACTGGCGGCCGAGCTGCAGAGCCGTGCACAGGAAGCGCTGGAACGCCGCGAGGCTGCCGCGCGCGAAGAGCGCCAGGCGCTGGGCGTCGAGGATGCGCTGGCGGAGCTTCCGCACCTCACCGAAGCCATGCTGGTGACGTTGGGCAAGGCGGGCATCAAGACGCTCGACGACCTCGCCGACCTTGCGACCGACGAACTGATCGCGAAGAAGCGCGTGGATCAGCGCCGCCGCAAGAACGAAAATTCGGAAGAGAGCAAGGGCGGCGTGCTGGCCGAATATGGCCTCAACGAAGAGCAGGGCAATGAGATCATCATGGCTGCCCGCGCTCACTGGTTCGAGGATGAGGAAGCCTAAGGCCGATGCCCTTCGTCGATATCCGTCTGGCGGGAAGCGCCACCCGTGAGCAGAAGGCCGCCATCGTGGCCGATGTGACCAAGTCGCTCGTCGAGCGGCTGGGCAAGCCGGCGGCTGCCGTGCAGGTGGTGATTTCCGAGGTGTCGACCGAGAATTACGGCGCGGGCGGCATCCTGATTGCCGATCGTGCGCCCGCGCCGCCAGCAGGGGAGGACGCGAATGTTGCGGTTGTTCCCCGATGAGAGGCTGACGCTTCGACATGGCGATACTCACCATCCTCCCCTGAAAGGGGAGGTGGCTGGCCGCAGGCCAGACGGAGGGGTATCGCGCTATCGAGAGGGTGAAACCCCTCCACCACTCGCTTCGCGTGCGGTCTCCCTCGCCCTAGGGGGAGGCGCCGCATGACCGAACGCAAATGCATCCTGACCGGCGACCGCGCCGATCCCGACATGCTCGTCCGTCTCGCGGTCGGGCCGGAAGGGCAAGTGCTGCCCGACATCCGCGCCAAGGCGCCCGGCCGCGGTGCCTGGATCGGCGTGTCGCGCGCCGAGCTGGAAACCGCGCTGGCGAAGGGCAAGCTCAAGGGCGCGCTCGCCCGTTCGTTCAAGACCGGGGACCTCTCCATTCCGGACGACCTCCCGGACCTGGTGGAAACGGGCCTGCGCAGGGCGCTGCTCGACCGGCTGGGCTTGGAAGCGCGTGCCTCGATGCTGCTCACCGGGTCGGAAAAGATCGAGGTGGCGTGCCGCAAGGGACAGGTCCAGCTGCTCCTCCACGCCTCCGATGCGGCGGCGGATGGCAACCGCAAGCTCAACCAGGCGCTGCGTGTCGGACAGGAGGCGGAAGGCACGGATCTTGCCGGCATCGTCTTGCCTGTGGACCGGAACGCCCTATCTATGGCAATGGGGCGGGATAATGTCGTCCATATCGCGGTGACCGACTCGCGGGCGGCGTTGCGCCTGCGTACGGCCCTCGGCCGCTTGGAAAGCTATCTGGGTTGCGCTACCGGGGCGCCCGCGCAGGAGGAGCATGGCTCCGCCGATGCGCCGGGTGCCCTCGGCGGCATGGTATAAGGCGCCGGCGGGCCTATCCGGCCGGGTTTGAAGTGAAGGGTACAGTTCAGTCGTATGAGTGACAGCAAGGAAGACAAGCCGGTTCTGGGCCGCAAGCCGCTGGGCATCAAGCGGACCGTGGAATCCGGTCAGGTGCAGCAGCAGTTCAGCCATGGCCGCAAGAATACGGTCGTGGTTGAGGTGAAGCGGCGCCGCGTCCTGGGCAAGCCGGGCGAAAGCGCCGGCGGTGCGCCTGCGCCTCAGCCTGATCCCACTCCAGC